>NZ_LSJY01000047.1 GCF_001556865.1 Sphingobium sp. CCH11-B1
GTCCGTCCAATCTCCGCCAAGCATGCTCAAGCTTCACGATTTTTGCAACAGAGCCATCTCCGCTGTCAGTCTGAGACAATACCCGGTCGAGAGCAGCGATGAGCGTCCTGTCCGCGTCCTTCGCTATGCTCGCGAAGATTTGGGAGGCTGCATCGAAAATGCCGGAGGCCGGATCGTTTTCTCCCAGGAAAGCGGTGATCTCGCGCATTTCCGGAACCCATCGGTAGGCTTTGCCATACATGTCCGGAATAGCATGCATCAACTGGCCCCGGAGGTTGGGGAGGCTTTCACTCATTTGCTGCGACAGGGCCTGTGCGCAGCCGGCGCGCTCCGAAGCCAGAAACATCGCGGTCCCCAAAGCAACAAGTCCTTTGTTGATCCCGGCGTAGACCATCTTCAATGCCGATGCTGCACCCACCGGACCATCGATCTGGCGCAGCTTCAGGCCAAAGCTGGCGAGGACATCGGCACGACCGTCCGGGTCGCCGCTGATGTAGAATGTCGGGCCGTCCCGGCCCTGTTGCGGAGGAAGGCCGATGATCGCTCCATCCAGCACATCGCAGCCCGTTCCGGACAGTGCCGCCGACACGTCTTGCATGGTAGCCGGATTGATCGCGTTGAAATCGATGAACGCCGGTTTCGTCGGGCTCTGGCGCAGCACGGGTGCCAGCATTTGCGCCAGACCGATCGCCGCGTCCGGCGGAACGATCGACAGGATGAGGTCGCAGCCGGGCAGATCGGACAGGTCGGCGGCGATCATGCCTGCATCGCGTGCGCGCAACGTGCTCCGCTCACTGCGGCTGTCGATGACGGTCAGAACCTGCGCGCCTCTGCCGACAAGTTCGCGTGCGACAGCACTTCCCATCGCTCCCGGCGCGATGACGGCGAGACGCGTTGTCATCTGGTCTCCCTTCAGGTTGCCATCGTTGTGCTTTGAACTGTACATTCATCAAACGAGATTGTTTATGATATCTGCGATCTCGAATCTGGATGACAAAATGAACACGCTCGATCTCGATGCGGTGAAAATCTTCCTGATGATCGTCGAATTGCGCAGCTTCACCAAGGCAGCGGCGGCAATGGATCTGGCGCAGTCGGCGGTCAGCACAAAGCTCCGGAAACTGGAAACGGAACTCGGCCACCAACTGGTCGAGCGTACCCCGCGTTCCGTGCAGCTATCGGCAGCCGGTGCAATGTTTCTCCAGCCTGCCCGCGACCTGATCACTGCCCATGATCTGGCCCTGAGCTCCTTCGGCAGCCGACAAAGAAGGCTCTCCATTGGCTTCAGCAATCATATCTTCGGTCCGCAGATCCCGGCGATGCTTTCCCGCCTGCATTCTCAGGATCCCGGCCTCGTTCTGGAAATGAAAGTCGGTACGACCCGTGAAATCATGGAAGCAATGGATTGTGGTTCGATCGGTGCGGCCTTCGTGCTCCCGCTCGATGAAACGAGACGCGGGGGAGAGGTCGTCGGACAACAGGCGTTCGGCTGGATGGCAGCACCGGGATGGACATGGGACCGTTCGACGTCCTTACCCATCGCCGTTCAGCCTAGCCCCTGCGCCGTCCGGGCGATGACAATCCGTGCGCTTGAGGATGCATCTATTCCATGGATGGAAGCCTTCGTCGCCGCGGGGCTGGCTGTTGCCGCCCTTGGGCGGCAGGTCGCACCAGCGGACGTGATCGACATGGGGGCGGCGCTGCACCTGCCACCATTGCCTGCTCAGGATATCCTTCTGTATTCCAGCTTGTCTGACGGAGCTTCGAGAAAGTCGCTGCGTCTGATCGGCGCTATGTTCGGCTCGGTCCTGTGACGCGGCACAGAGGAAAAGTCGCCTGACGTCATAAAGATCAGCGATTTCACACCGTTTCCCCTCAGCTTTGGATCAGGAAGGGGAGGGGAAATCGCTGGTCGACTGCGTATCCGACGCAAACAAGGTCGAGCAGTGTCAAGGCTGCGCCATGCGAATTGTCCTGCCCCGATCGGGAGCAACGAGGCCTCCGCGCTCCATGAAGGTTGCAAAGCGCCCCGTGTCGCGCTCGCTCGTCGGCTCGCGGTCATCATGCATGCCATGCTGCGCGATGGCACTTTGTTCCAGGCGTGAGGTAGGATAGAACCAGTTTGCCAGCGGTGCAGCGTCAAAGCTGATCCGAGGGCGGTGTCCGCAGAGGGAACGCAGGGACGAACGATCTGCGAAGGCAGTCAGTTGTTTCAAAGCCCGCACCGAGTCAATGCAACGTTCGCCTCTGTGAGACCCGATACAGCACGACCAAGCTCCAGTTCGGCCAGATCCATGAGAACCTTAAACGATCGGCACCGCCTAGCAACTGCAATTACAGATCCTGACCCTGAAGCGCGGGGGCGTCGCGGCGCTCGATTGCATGCATGCCACGAAAGACTATGGGCAGGGCATTGGTCATCGGCTAGATCGGGGCTGATCCGTTGCTCCTGAAAGATAGCGCAGTCCCTCTGAAGGTCATCACCAAAGCAGCCCCAGGAGGCTGTTCGCCCACTTGACGTATTGCCATGCAACCAAGTGTACCCGCGCTATCGCTTGGGAAGGTCAGCAAGTAATGCTGGTCTCGATCAGACTGACGCCATGACGTTCGCATGTGGAACGGAGATTCGGATCGTCGATCCGATCAGTGACGAAGAAATCGATCACATCCATTCCACACACGCGCACTGGAGCCGAGCGCCCCACCTTGCTGGAATCAGCTACAAGGATCACCTTGCGCGCGTTACGGATGATCGTCTGCGAGACTTCCACTTCATCGATCGCGAAATCGAGCAGACTTCCGTCAATATCGATCGCCGAGATGCCGATGAGCGCATAGTCGACGCGAAAATTTTCGATGAAGCGCATTGCGAGCGCTCCCACCACGGCACGATCGCCGGTGCGCACCTTGCCGCCTACGCAGACAAGTTCCATCGCCTGATGATCTGAAAGGGTGTCAACGACGTTGAGATTGTTCGAGACCACCATGAGGTTGCGATGATGCACAAAATTTGCAGCCACAGCCTCGGTTGTGGTGCCGATATTCACGAACAGGGAAGCGCCATTGGGGATCAGCGCGGCAGCTGCTGCCCCAATACGAGCCTTCGCATTCGATGCGACAGTCCGACGTGCGTCATAGGCCAGGTTGTCAACGCCGGAGGTCACCAGCGCTCCGCCATGAATGCGGGAAAGCAGCGACTGTCCGGCTAGCACGTTCAGGTCCTTGCGGATCGTTTGCGGTGTTACGCCAAGCCGCTCGGCTAGATCTTCAACGGCAACGCTGCCAGCGCTGCGGGCTATCTCCAGGATATGCTCTCGACGTGCTACGACGACATCGCCTTCAGCCGCGGTTCCTCGCTCCATTGCTCCTGCTTCCTGTTTCCTTGTGATCTTGCTGATCACTAAAGCGAAGCGACGCACCGGGAAAGTGTGCTGAGATAGGCATCGATTTCAGTCTCGGTCCCAGGCGGCACATGCAAGCCCAGCTTCGAGCGTCGGTAAAGAATATCCTCTGCTGTACGCGCCCATTCGGCCGCGAACAGATATTCTATCTCGGCGGCGTGGAGCCCGGCCCCGAAGTCCTCGCCCAGGTCAGCCGGAACGCTTGCGGCGCCAAGAATCTGGATCGCTTCTGTGCCATATGCCCGAGCGAGGCGGCGAAGCAACTTTGAGGGCATGGCTGGCCACCGCGATGACAGGTCAGCCACAAACCGATCAAAGTCCTGCCCCGGCAGATTTCCACCGGGCAGCGGTTCACCTGCTGTCCAGGCCTTCCCGGCAGTTGGGAACACTTCAGCTATATGCTCCATCGCATGCTCAGCCAATTTGCGATAAGTGGTGATCTTTCCGCCGAAGATACTGAGTAGTGGCGCCCGTGTTTTCTCGGGTTTCTCGAAATCGAGCACATAGTCACGCGTTACCGCAGAGGCGTTGGCAGCATGATCGTCATAAAGCGGGCGGATGCCGGCATAGCTCCACACGATATCGGACGGTGTAATCTCCTTTTCGAAATAGCGATTCACCGTCGCGCACAGATAGTCGACTTCGCCCTGGCTGATTTCAGCCTTGCCGGGTTCGTCCGTCCAGGGCTCATCGGTGGTGCCAATCAGTGTGAATTCGCCTTCATAAGGAATCGCGAAGACGATGCGACGGTCCGGATTCTGCAGCATGAACGCATGGTCGCCATCGTAGAGGCGCGGCAATATCATATGACTGCCCTTGACGAGCCGCACGCCGCGATTGTTGTTGCTGCGCCCGATACGGCCAAGAACCTTATCGACCCATGGACCGGCGGCATTGACCAGCATCCTTGCGCGCACCTGACGGACTGTACCGGCTTTCGTTTCGAGCGTTGCAATCCACTCGCCATTTTCGTTTTGTGCTTGCGTTAGCTGTGTGCGTGTTTCGATCCGGGCGCCGCGGGCAGCCGCATCCATTGCGTTAAGTACGACGAGCCGGCTGTCTTCCACCCACCCGTCTGAATAGACGAAAGCCTTGCCCCGTTTCTTGCCCTTCTGGGGCTTGAGCCCGATCCCGCCCGGGCTCCGGTCGAGGTTTATCGTTTCGGTTCCGGGCAAGTTCTTCCGGCCACCCAGATTATCGTAAAGGAACAGGCCAAGTCGGACCATCCAGGCGGGGCGGGGGGAAAGTGATTGCGGGAGGACGAACCGCAGCGGCCACATGATGTGCGGCGCCATAGCCAGTAACCGCTCGCGTTCGATCAAAGCCTCTCGGACTAGGCGGAATTCGTAATATTCCAGATAACGCAGCCCGCCGTGGATTAGTTTTGTCGATGATGAGGAGGTATAACTGGCCAGATCGTCCTGCTCTACCAGCAGGACCGAAAGTCCGCGGCCGGCGGCGTCGCGTGCTATCCCGGCGCCATTCACGCCTCCCCCCACGATCAACAAATCATAGGTTTCGACGTGCATACCGGTAGCAGGAGAGGGGGGCGGGCATGCGGTCATTCGATCTTCTCTCGATAGGAAGGCGGCGGAAGTGTCCTGGTTCGATCCGAAGGGCATCATTCCCAGGTTTCTTTCGATAGAAAATAATATGCCGAAACCGAAAATGCAAACGAAAGAGTTGACGTTAATATGAAAGCGTGTGCAGATGGGGCAGTTTCAGATGAAAATTGTTCCAACGTGGGGAGACTTGAAGGTGGAATATCGCCGCGCCCTGATCGGCGAACTCATCTCCGAGGCCTTGGCGGTCGCGCTCATAATCCTGATCGGTGATGGTGCGGCAGCCATGATCACCCTTTATGACCCGAGTCCCTACGCTCAGGCCTATTGGGGCGTTTGCATCGCCTGGGGGCTGGGCGTGACAATCGCGATCTATGTCACGGGTGCCGTTTCCGGAACACACGCCAATCCAGCGGTCACGCTGGCGCTCGCTTTTTTCCGTGGTTTCCCCAAACGCAAGATTTTGCCTTATTGGATAGCGCAGGTGATAGGTGGGTTCATCGGTGCCAGCCTGGTGCTGCAACTCTATCATCCGGTGATTGACGCTTATAATGCAGCCCATGGCTTGACGCGTGCGACAGGTGGCGCCGCTGGGGTATTCTTCACTCATCCCGGCGAACATATCACCCCGATCCACGCATTCTGGGATGAAGTGATCCTGACCGGCCTCCTGTTGCTGGGAATCTTCGCCATCACGGACGAGTTCAACGATGTTGCGCCACGGGCGAATTCGAGCGCTCTCATGATCGGTCTGCTGGTCGCGACCATTGGCGCGTCCGCAGGATATCTGGAAGCCTGGGCACTCAATCCCGCTCGCGATTTTGGGCCACGGCTTCTGGCTTGGCTCGCCGGATACGATCAGGCCGCTTTTCCAAGTCCCGAGAATTACTGGTGGGTCCCGATTGCCGCGCCGTTACTTGGTGGAACGCTCGGCGCTGGTCTCTATCAAATTGCCGTCAAGCCATATTTACCTTCGCGAAGCAAGTCAGGTGCGCCGGGCGATACGGACATGCCTGTCAAGTAAACCTTTGAAGAAAAGCCCGGAGAGCCGCCTAATGCCTCAGCCTGTGCACATTCTGGCCATCGATCAAGGCACGACATCGACGCGCGCCATCGTGTTCGACAGGCACGCGCGTCCCGTTGCAAGCGCGCAATGTGAGTTCGAACAACATTATCCCGACCTGGGGTGGGTGGAGCATGACCCGGAGGACATTTGGCGCGACACCCTCCGTCTTGCCAAAGAAGCTATCGAGAAGAGCGGGGTGGGTACCGGCGGCATTGCCGGCATCGGCATCACCAACCAGCGCGAGACAGTGGTCGTTTGGGAGCGCGGTACTGGGAAGGTGATCCATCGCGCCATCGTGTGGCAGGATCGCCGTACCGCCAGACTATGCGCCGAACTCAAGGGAGAGGAAGGATTTGAGGCGGAAGTGCGCTCGCGTACCGGCCTTCTCGTCGATCCCTATTTTTCGGGCACCAAGCTCGCCTGGATTCTTGATAATGTCGGCGGCGCCAGAGAGCGCGCTGAAAGGGGTGAGCTTGCGTTTGGCACCATCGATAGTTTCCTGATCTGGCGCCTGACGGGTGGGAAGGTTCATGCCACGGACGTGACCAATGCTGGTCGGACGATGCTCTACAACATCCGCGAGCAACGTTGGGATGAGGAAATGTGTCGTCTGCTGCGTGTGCCGATGCAGGTGCTTCCCGAGGTGCATGATAATGCGCATCATTTCGGCACGACTGACGCTGCGCTTCTGGGCGCAGCAATCCCCATTGCCGGTGTTGCCGGGGATCAGCAGGCCGCGCTGTTCGGTCAGGCTTGCTTTGGCGTGGGAATGGCGAAGTCGACCTATGGCACCGGTTGCTTCATGCTCCTCAACACGGGTACCGAGGCATTGGAATCAAATAACCGCCTCCTCACGACACCAGCCTATCGCCTGAACGGGCAGATGACCTATGCTCTTGAGGGTTCGATTTTCGTTGCTGGCGCGGCGGTGAAATGGTTGCGGGACGGGATCGGCGTCATCACGCATGCTCGTGAAACGAACGATATGGCTACGCGGGTTCCCTCCAGTCATGGTGTCTATATGGTTCCGGCTTTTGTGGGACTTGGCGCGCCTCACTGGGATCCTGATGCGCGTGGTGCGATTTTTGGCCTGACGCTTGACGCGACCCAGGCCCATCTCGCTCGCGCCGCGCTTGAGGCGGTCGCCTACCAGACTATGGATCTTGCAGAAGCGATGGTCTCAGATGGCGGCGCAGCCCCTGCCAAACTGCGCGTCGATGGCGGTATGGCCGCCAATGACTGGCTTTGCCAATTCCTTGCCGACATGCTCGAGACGAAGGTTGAGCGGCCCGTTCATCTTGAGACGACAGCGCTTGGCGCTGCTTTTCATGCGGGCCTTGCAACAGGGCTCTGGGCGGATCTCAACGCTCTGGCCGAAACCTGGACGCAGGGACAGATTTTTGAACCGAAAATGGCGAATTTTGAACGCAAAACGCTCGTTGCCGGATGGCAAGATGCAGTTCGCCGTACGTTGCGTTAGCAAGACGATCTGAGCCAGAAATGCTATAACGGCGGCATTACTAATCTGATATCGGACGTGTCGTCGTACTTCGTCGCCATGATTGCGCAGCTCAACCGTGAGCGCTTCTTGCGGAAAGTCCGGCAATGATGTGCCAAAGCGAACGGGCAAGAGCACGCTGGCCGGCGGTTCTCCGCACAATCGCGGGAACGCTGGGGGCCTACGGCGTGACATCGCTTGCAACCGTGGCCCTCTCGCTGCTGTTGGTCCGGATCGGAATGGGGCAGGCCGAGGCCCTTATAGTCGCAACTTTGGCGAGCTTCGCAATGTTTGCCTTCATTGCCATGGCGACCTTCCATTTCCGCGGTGTTGCTGGTGTGTGGGGGTGGCTGCGACGCTTTCCGTTGTGGCCGGCATTGTCATCCTGCTGACGGCGCTCGGAACTGTCAAACGGCGTTCAAAAGGGACCCCCGATCGGCGTCGAAGAGGGACCCCCTTT
>NZ_LSJY01000048.1 GCF_001556865.1 Sphingobium sp. CCH11-B1
CAAAGCCGGCCAGGTCGCGGAGCTGCCGTTCGCACGACTGGTCGGCTGTCGAAACCCTGGCGTAGATGGCGGCGCGCTGTCCCAATTGAACCCTTCTGGAATTAGGCCTCGAAAAGCCTTGATTTGCGTGGGGTCAGTGTTGTCCAAAACAGACTTCTGTTCAATGGGGACAAGCCGTGCATGCCGAGACGCCATATCCTCAGCGCCCGACAGCGTTCGGCCCTACTCGACCTACCGACTGACGAAGCGGCGCTGACGATGAATGAGGCAGAGCGCCCGCGGCTACCCCCGCCCTTCTGCAATTTTGATAAAGGGATCACGCCGCTTCGAGCGTAGGGATACGCGCGATGATATCGGCGTCCTTCACTGCCTGCACACGCAAGTCGTAATTGCGCTGCATGTTCACCCACATTTCGGGCGTGGTGCCGGTTAGCTTGCCGATCCGAAGCGCCATAGTCGGGGTGACATCCTGCTTTTCAGCGAGGATATCGTAGAGGGTCTGCCGCGACACCTCGATCAGCCTGGCGATCTCCGCCTTGGGCTTGTTGAGTGCGGGCAGAATGTCCTCCCGCAGCAGCTCACCGGGGTGCATCGGGGCAAGGCCGGATACGAGCTGGTTCATCATCTGTCTCCTGTCCGGGCCGATCCCAGATCATCATGCGTCTCTGTATAAGCTCTATATGTAAACTAAAGCCTTACATGTCAAGCATTGGCTGACAGATTTTTAGGAGGGGCTTGCCCCTCCTCAATGATAATCCTCGATATTCACGTCGATCGCATTGCCGTCATCCCAAGCCCATGTGACCCGGTAATTGCCGCTGGCATCGACTGCATATCGTTTGGGCTTGGTGCTCAACCCATGAAAGCGAAAGCCCGGAACATTCATGTCCTCGGGCTTCGTGGCAGCATCTAGCGTGAGCAGGATGCGGCGAACGCGGTTGTGGTTCTGGACGGGAAGTTTTGAGCCATCTCCCTTGGTGGCGAAGGCTTCGAGCGCCTTGCTGGTGTATGTTTTAATCATAGACACATTGTAAGGCATTTCCTGACATTTGTCAAGTATTACCTTACACTCTGCCGAAAACGATTCTTCGGCGGCGACCCTACCGCCCGAACCCGATATCCGGCCCGTCACGTCCACGCTGACGGTCTAGCTCCTGCTCTCGCTGCCGATCCCGCCCACGCTGCCCCGATTGGTCCAGCTCAATCGCCGGCACCTGGTCGCGCTGGGGTGACTGGTCGAGCGCCGGCACCGCCCCGAACCCGCCCTCGCTGCTGGTCTGTAGCCCCGATCGCATCGCCCGCGCTGCGCCCTGGACCAAGCTGGACATGCCCTGCATCGCTAGATCGGCACGCTCGCGGAGTTGGTGGGACCACTCCCGTATCCGCTCCTGACCACGCTCGATGTAGAAGCCCAGCCCCCGCTTCTCCATGATCGCCTCGTTCATCTGCCCGCGCGGGGTAACGGCGTGCGGCTCCTTGCCGGCCGCGATCTGCTCGGCCGACGCGCGCCGCTCGATCGCGGCCGACGCATGGCCCATCTTCACGGTCGGTTCGATATCCAGCCCCTGACGCTCGTAACTGCGGTGATCGACCCGCTCGGCTACCTGGGCGTGTTCCAGCGCGCTGTTGACCATCCCGGCCCACCGCTCGCGGATCGCCTCCACCTCCACCGAGGCCGTCGAGCGCACGTCGAGCTGGCGCGTCTTCGCCCCCAGCCCGTCCGCCTCCGCTACCCGCGTCGTCGTCATGACGTGGGCATGGTGGTTACGATCGTCGCCGTAATCATGCGGGGCGTGGATCGCGGCATCCACTGCCACCCCGTAGCGGTTGCGGATATCCTCCGCGAAAGCACGCACCAGGTCGCGGCGCTGGCCGGCGTCCAGCTCGGCCGGCAACCCCAGCTCATATTCTCGCGCGACCTTGGCGTCCTTGCGCTTCTCCGCCGCCTCGGCCGCGTTCCACAGCGCGGAGCGGTCCTGCGCCCACTCCGCGCCTTCCGGGGCGACGATGAACGCGTCCTCGACGCCGCCCCGCCGCGTGTAGTCGTGCACCAGGCCGTCGCGCTCGTTTTCGAGACAAGCGCCGGTCCGGTACGCCGCAGCCGCGACCGCGCTGCGCCCGGTCGAGCGCGACACCGATTTCACCGCCAGATGGTAGATCGCCATCGTCGCGCCTGCCTTCTCCAACGTGGTCCAGCGGCGTTGCGCTGGTCGGGGTGTGGGGCGGAGGCCCCGCTGTCGCATCGCGACATGGGTGCAGGGTATCCCTGCCGCACGCATTACGCAGTAATGCTAAAGTGCGCCCTTGTCTCCTATCGTCGTCTCGGGTGGTTTCGTTTGTTGGTTTGAGCTATGCTCGCTTTGTTATCGTGCTTTCACGCGGAGAAGGTATGGCGGCACCAACACCCGAAGCCATCGAACAGGCTCGCAAACGGGTCAACCAGGCCAAGGCCCGTCTCGACGCGCTCAATGCCCGTGTCGCTGCCGAGGGCCGTCGTCTCGATACCCGCCGCAAGATCATCCTGGGCGGACTGCTCATCGACGCCGCCAGCAAGGACAAGCGGTTCGCCGGCATCGTCTCCGAACTGACCCACCGCATCAGCCGGGATCAGGATCGCAAACCGTTCGAGGGATGGACGCTGCCCGGGGAGGATCGCTGATGGACCGCGACCGCGACGACGACCCCCGTCGCCTGCTCGAACAGGCCCGCCAGCTCAACGAGCGGGAACGCGGAAAGGGAATGGCTCGTGGCGGGAGCCGAACCGATGCCCCGGCCGGCAGGTTCGATCCCGCCGAGTTCGACACGCCCCCCGATCCGCCACCCTCTGCCGCCGGTCGCGCGCGCGATGTCGCCGACGCCGCCCAGGCGCACAGTTTCTTCTCCCACCTCGACACCAACATCCAGCGCGTCCTCGCCGGCTTTGGTACCCTGCGCGATCTGGTGGCCGATGTGCGCGCCAGCCTTGCCGATGCCGCCGCCAGGGACGCACAGCGCGCCGAGGACGAGGAAGCCCGTGACAAGGTCATAGCGGCCCGCCTGGTCGATCCTGCCGCCCTGGAGGCCCGTGCAGAGGCTGGCGCGCGTCGTGGAGCCACGGACGGCCTTGCCGGGGCGGGAGAGGCCCTGCGACGTCGGATCGACGCTGACACGGCCGCGCACGCCGCCCTGGCCGATCGTCTTGCGGCTGATGCCGCCGATCGCCGCGCCCATGAGCAGCGCCGGCGCCGGTGGGACAGGTGGTGGAACGGCGCGCTCGCCGGCTTCGCCCTGCTGGTGCCGATTGCCGGGGGTTACGGCTACTACCTGGGTAACGGGGCCGGCGAGGCGCAAGGCTATGCCCGCGCCCGTGATGAAACGGCTGCGGCGAGCTGGGCCAACACCGTCAACGGTAAGCTCGCCCGCCGCATCGATCAGGCAAGCGAACAGACCATCCCCGCCATTGCCGCCTGTCCCAAGGATCACGGTTGGAAGCGAGAGAAGCGCGACGGGGTATACTGGTGCTTCGGCGCGAACCCTGATGCCAAATCCTACACCGGGTGGCTGCTGCCATGAACCTAGATGATCGCACCCGCACCTGGCAGCTCATCATGACCGGACATGATCTCCGGCGCGTCACGCTCGATACCCAGGCGGACATGGCGCGGCTGCTCGACCTCGATCCCTCAATCTCGCACCTGACGCTGGAAATCGGCGGGGATCGCGTCCACGTCGCCCGCGACTGGCCCAGCGACCAGTACGAGGAGGCCGATCGCCTGATCGATCGCATCGCCGCCTCCGGCGTGTCTGCGATCGTTGTCCACGAGCGCGACGGCAAACCCCCTCGCCGCGTGACGACCGGCGAATGATGGCACGATGCCTTCGCCCCGACTCCTTCCTCGCCAAGCCTGCGGCCGGTAGGCCGCCCCTGTGACGGCGTAGCCGGCACGCATCATCGGTGCATCGGCCGAAGGCCGATTCCGCTTGTCATCATGCAACGCCAGCCTCGCGCGTGCGCGATGATTCTAGATTCTATTGATTCTATGATTCAGGGGTTGCTTGTCTGTTGATTCATATAGGAAAAATGGCCTGACCTACGACAAATGGGGTGCTCAGTTACGACAAATGGGGTGAGCACCTACGACAAATGGGGTGCTCAGTTACGACGGATCGGGTGCCCCGTGAGGAATGGGGTAACTGTGCGATCTATGACATTGACGTTGATCTTATGTCGTAACTGGCTAAGCTCATGCTGTGCTCGACGACCTTCCTATCGGCCGCACGATGAAGGCGGCTTCCACGATCTCGGTTCGTGACGGTCATGCCATCGTCAAAGCTGGCGAGTTCATCGAAGCACGGTTCGGCGCGGGTACGTCACCCTCTTTGGCGGCCCGCAAGACCCTAGCCCTTCTAATCGCCAAAGCTGCCGGTGAAGCGTGGCGACCGGGATCACATGTCATCGCCAAGCGCGATCTGCGAGGCACCCACAACGCCAATGATCGGATCCAGGACACCCTCGATGAGCTGATGGATGTGAAGTTCCAAATGCCTTCGACCTCGGCGCAAGGGCGTGCGGCGACGCTCACCGCTGCCCTGCTTGCCTGGACGCTCAACGAACATGCCGAAGACGGCCGGGCCACCGTCGAGTGGGAGTTCACGGCACCGGCTAGGGCAATCCTACAGGGGAGCGATTACTACGCTCGCCTCAACCGGGCGGCTCTGCTCGCCTTCCGGTCGAAGTATGCGATCACCCTCTATGAGATGGGTTGCCTGCTGGCTGGACGGCGTAGCCCCACATGGTCCGGAACGGTCGATGAGTTGCGGGAGCGGCTTGGCGCACCCTCTAATTCGATGCCCAACTTCTCCGACTTCCG
Organism: Sphingobium sp. CCH11-B1; assembly: GCF_001556865.1. Classification (GTDB taxonomy): domain Bacteria; phylum Pseudomonadota; class Alphaproteobacteria; order Sphingomonadales; family Sphingomonadaceae; genus Sphingobium. The sequence goes on from NZ_LSJY01000048.1 coordinate 4,851, forward strand.
GCGTCTGGTGCTGACACCTGGCAAAGCCGAAATCGATCAGCTCGCTGCCTTCACGATGGACTGGTCGGAAAAGCGCGGGGCGCGGGGCAAGATCACCCACGTCACCCTGACCTTCACCCCTAAAGACGACGACGCCACTGACGCTGCGGCCGATGAGGCAGGACGCCATAGCAGCGGCCGAAAGGCCCGCCGGGAAGGGACGACAGAAACCATCGTCGACACCGCCAGCCTCATCGCCTCGGCGGCTTCTCGGCTATCGGTTTCGGACACCCTACGCTGGCCGGCCGACGATCAGGTGGACGAGTTCAAGACCCCGGAGCTTCATGCAATCGGAATGGCCCTAGGCGGTGGTCACTCCGTACAGCGCCTAGCGGATCAGTATGCTCGCGTCCGCCCCGAACAGCGCCGTAAATTGGTAGGGGATGCCCTCAAGGCAGATTGGACGAAATGGGTTACGGGGTGTGCCACCAAGTGGGGCAGAGTCTGACCATTTCGCCACCTGACCGTTTCTGCTAACAGTTAGCGGATCACGTTTTGAAACGATCCGCAACAGGGACGGATAAAATGGCTTACACCCTCGGAGAAGCCGCAAAGGCGACAGGTATTAGCAAGGCTTCCATATCGCGAGCCATCAATAGTGGTCGAATTTCTGCGACAAAGAAGGATGACGGTTCTTTCTCGATTGAGCCAGTCGAACTGCACCGGGTGTATCCTCCCAAGTCAGCCGCACCAGTAACCGAAACACCATTTGAAACGCTACGCAACGGCAATGCTGACACCCGTAACGGGTCAGATTCCAATGTATTACAGGCTCGTCTTGATGCTGCCTTGGAACAGTTGCGCGATCGGGACGGCACGATCGACGACCTTCGTCGTCGCCTCGATCAATCGGATGAGGAACGGCGTGAGGCTCAAGCCCGAGTGATCGGACTGCTGGCCGGACCCGGCCCCACGGAATCCAAGAGGGGGTTTTTCGGTCGTCTATTTGGCCGTCCTGACGAATGACCGCGATCACATCCATCAAATGAGATTTACACCCCCATTTTGAGGTCGAGCTTGATCGTATCGCCGGGCATGCCGGTCAGAACGGCGATCTTCTCGCGGGCGAAAGCCAGCACATCCGCAACGGTATTGAGCGGCGGAAGCGTTCGGGATCGACAGTCGCGTCGATGAGGTGTCGGTGCGCGGCTTACCGATCATGTGCCGGAAATCGATGCTGTGCCCCCGGTGGGGATGGCTGATCCGCACACGCGGCGTGGACATTACCCTGTCCGGACCGAGGAAGAGCTCAATGCGATCGTCAAAGAGATGCGCGTTGAGGCGCCGTCCGACGAGGCGGGAAGGCACCGAATAGGTAACCCGATCGATGGCGACGGTGCCGTTGCGGGTGGGCGATCGTGCCGGGCCTCGTCGCGCGCGAGATCGCGCCGGCGAGCTGGCAATGGCCCGAGCGCATGGCGGCGCGGACGCTCGACTTGCCTCGTTGGGAAGCGGGTCAGCGCATGATGCAGAGCGCCAGCCCGACCGCGTTTAGCGCGATCATCGCCGGTAACAGGATCGTAACGGCCAACCGCGAAGCGATCGAGGGTTGCAAGAAGGCAGCGGTGAAGGCCGCTGAGACGGTGCGCTGTACGATCAGAGTCAGTCTGGAAAGGCGGGATGATAGTTATGCATCACGCTAACGCATCCTCCTCAGCATCAGCATCGAGCATTCGGCCCATCGCGTAGTAATCGCCAATAACGCCTGATTCTTTATTGGCTGCCACAACATCTCCGCACACGGTATAGCCAAGCCGTTCATAAAATGCGAACGCCCGGTCGTTGCGAACAGCGACGTGGAAGATCAGGAAGAGCAAGCCACGGCGACGTACCCATTCCTCGGCGGACTTCACCAGGCTTGCTCCAAGCCCACGTCCCTGCCACCGTGTCCGGATAGCCAGATCAAAAGAGGCAAATTCTGCAGCGCCTTCGATGCACACGCTCCGTACATCTATGTAGCCGACGAGGTCGCCTATGCGTTGCAGGACGAAGATGCCTCGCTCGCCGGCTACGGCGGCGTTTAGTTCGGCAGTTGTGCGGCGCAGGAGTTCCCCTCGATCCCGGACATCGAAGATCATATGTTCCGCTTCGCGAGCGAGGGCGATCTTCAAGCGTACCAAAGCTTTAGCGTCGTCAAGGTTCGCCGGCCGTAGCTCGCTCCAGCTCTGCTTTCCGCCTACTTGAGCTATCGAACGCGCCGGCGGGAGTGGGCGCGCGTATATTACCTGTGTCATGTGAGGATCTGGACTCCCTGTAACGCGCGCGCGCGCTTTGAGATCGCGAGTTTGCCGAGGGAAAGGTGACCAGAGCGGAAAGCGTGACGTGGGGAAAGCCGCGCCGGATAGCTGAGGCTGCGCGGCCCGTCCGCTTGACGCTGTTCCCGCTTCCAAAAGGCAAAAAGCCCGAGCAGATTCCCCGCGACCGATACAAGATCAACGGCCAAGGCGAACGGTGCGCCAATGAGAAGATTGTGGGCCA
>NZ_LSJY01000005.1 GCF_001556865.1 Sphingobium sp. CCH11-B1
TTTTTGCACGCCGATCACCCCACGAAGGGGGTGCCTATTGCACGCTGATCCTCAGCCGTCGCTGTGGCGTGCGATCAACCACATTTGCCTGCCTCCTGCGCTGCGTGAAGGCCGCATGGAGCGCATGCCGGCGGATTGACAAGCCGACATCTGCTGATCTTCCCTTTCCTCAGTTCGCAAAAGGGGAGGTCTCTATGCGTGTGTATTTCCTGGTGGCGACGAGCCTCATCTGCGCTGCCCAAGCGCAAGCTGGTTCGAAAACAGCGCCACCTGCGCGCAGTGTGCAGCTCATCGCCATGGGGCCGACGGGCAAGCCGGATGCCGCTGCAGCGCCCCAGCCCGCACAAGGGGATGTTCGCGCTGAAAGCGCATCTGGGCCTGTGGCTCCGGACTTCAAGGTCCACGATCTCAGCCGGCGCTGGGTCGAGTTCCAGATGGCCGACAGTTTCGTTGGTGAGGAGGCGAGCGAGGCATCCGACAGTGACGAGGATCCGTTCGCCCACGTCGGTGTGGCGCAGCCAGACGGGCTTTCCCCTCCCATAGGCATTTCGCAGGCGTCCTCGATCCCGGTGCCGCTTTGGATGCGCGGAGGACCAGTGTTCGCCGCTGCGGCCTACAGCTACGTGCCAGGTTGCTATACGCCGGGCTACCGGCCGGCCGGATTCCTCGCTTCCGATGCCGAGATGCGACGGGCGAGTTACTACGGCATGATGAGCAAGATCGCCTGCCAGTACGGCATCCCGGTGGGGCTGTTCGACGCCATGATCATTCGGGAAAGCCGCTATCGACCCGATGCCTCTTCCCCGAAAAGTGCTTTTGGTCTCACTCAGTTGATGCCCGACACGGCGGTATCGCTCGGCGTCAATCGCTACAGCGTGGAGGAGAATCTGCGCGGAGGCGCAAAATATCTGCGTCAGCAACTCGACCGCTTCGGGCACTACCATCTCGCTCTGGCCGCCTATAATGCGGGTCCAGGACGGGTTCGGAACGGGCTCGTGCCGCGGATCGCCGAAACGCAGGCCTATGTCGACAATGTACTGCTCAACTGGTCGCGGCTGAGCGGGACCTATCGGCAGGCGACGATCGTGCCGAGCGATCGGCGCACTTTCGGCCGAACGGTCGCGATATCCAGTTTCTGAGGAGGCGAGAACCTGCCTTGCAAGGCAGGCGAGCGAACGGCCCGCAGTGGAGGTGTCAGCGCCAGAGTTCATCGCGCTGGGTGATCACGGTGCGGCGTCCCATGACAAAGGCGACGGCTTTGGCGATATCCTCGATCCAACCGTTGCGGAGAATGCCGACCCAATGAGGTTGTGGCTCGGTACCGTCGATGCCGTTCATATTTTCGAGCGTCTTCACCAACTCCTGCCCGAGGTCTTTCACGATATCGCCAACGAGATTGATCACGCTCTCGTAGCGCGCGTGATCCGAAGGATCGAGGTCGCGCAACGCTTCGGTGCGCAGGAAAGCTTTGAGGATATTCGTTCCCAGCGCGTGGAGGATTGCTTCAAGCTCATCGACTGTCATGGACAGACGCTTATGCGGGCTTTGATGAAGAATGCGTCCGAGCCGGGACTTGCTGATGCCGGTCTTTTCAGCGAGCGAACGATGCGGCGTATCATGCGCGGCCATCAGGTCGCGGATCAGACGAATATAGTCTGGATCAACCGTGCCGATCGACTGCGAATCCGAGGCTTCCGGCATGCAGATGCCCTCCACACCTTTCTGGAAGATGAAGAGAACATGACGGAATCTTCATTTGCAAGCTCGGTTGGGGCCAAAGTGAGCAACATCCAAATCACTGAAAGGCGGTATAACTCTTCTAGTGACGCGGGCTACTCGGCGGGATGGCGATCCTGGCAGGTATCAGCCGTTCGAGGTCCAGTCGCTCCAAAACCCACGCAGCCTTCAGTTCCGACATGTAGTCGAAGAGCAAGACGGAAAGGGCATCGCCGACGGTGAGATCGGTGTCCATCTCCTTGCTGAGAAGGTCTTTGACCTCACCCAGGCAGTCGGCGCTCGTCTGAGAAATATGCAGTTCGATACGGATGTCTCCTTGTGTGGGAATTGCGACCAGATGCTCTTTCAACGTGGTCATGTCGCGGTCCCTGATTCGCTCAAGACTTCCATTCCGGGCTTCCAGGAGGGATTCGAGGGTTTGGTACGACTTTGTCTCGTTCGACCTAAGCCGAAGACTTTCCGTGGTCAGGCAAAAAAGGTGCTCGGAGATGTCGAGCGTACAATCAGGGGACTCAGCGCCGGTTCTGCCCACGTCCTGCTCAGCCTCATATCGAAAGGAGCCCGGTAATCGTCGGGCGCTGCGGAAGGTTTACGAAAGGATATCGATTAACACCTCGCGAGTCCCGCGCCGCGAATCTATAGCTGTTTAACGGCTTTCGCAATTTGGGGCAGGTTGCCCCGAGGCGAGGACGAGGTGCCCCATAAATGGGGCAGCGCGCCCTGCAGCCGCAGCGCTGCGCCCCGCCAAGTTGGTCGCGCCGAAACTAAGCACACAAAAAATTACGATTCGCGAACGGCCGGCTCGCAGTCCCGTTGCTCGGCCAAGAGCCGACTGGTCACCCTTTGCTTGGGCGCGGTTCCGTCGCGTCTCCAACCGAAGGAAATCCACATGCAGTCTGTCCTCAAAAAGAGCGGACACGCGGAGCTGGCGATCCTCGCCCTCGCCGCACTCCTGTTCGCTTGTCTCTTCTTCGCGGGGCCCGCGTTCGCCGGCGCCGACACGACGTTCAACACCGCGCTCACCAAGTTCACCGACTTCCTCGAAGGGTCGGGCGGCAAGATCATCACCGTGCTCAGCCTTGCCGGCGGCATCGTCGCGCTTGCGTCGGGCCGGTTTTCGATGGGCCAGATCGCGATTCCCGTCGGTGTCGGCGTGGGCGCCGGCACCGGCATTCCGATCGTCACCTCGACCGTGACCGCGACGATCTGAACCGATCCGAGGCCTGGCGCGAAGTAGCAGCTCCGCCCGGGCACAAGGAGGGGGTGGTGCAATGGCAGCAGACAAGTACGTCATTCCAACTCATCTGGACGATCCCGAGCTGATCGGGCTGTGGACGCTGGATGAGTTCCTGGCGATGGTCATTCCATTCGTCTGGGGGATCCTGTCTCAGCACATCGTCATCGGCATGCTTCTTTCGGGTGCAGGCTGGTGGGGTCTCAGAAAAGCTAAGGCAGGTCGGGCGACGTCCTGGCTGCTTCACCTGGCCTATTGGTATCTGCCGGCCGGCTTCACCGGTCTCAAGGCCACGCCACCCTCATATCTCCGACTGATGGCGGGGTGATATGGAACTTTCCTACAGCCATACGAACAGCCAGCGGATCCTGCGCCAGCGCAACATCCTGGCCGTTGCCGCAGCCGCTCTGGGCGCGCTCACCCTGCTGCTCTTCACCGTCAGCCTGTCGCGTGAGCGGGAGGTTGTGCTGCAGCCGGTGTTGCGCTCTCCTCTGACGATCAGCTCCGCGGGTGTCAGCCGCGAATATCTCGAGATGATCACCCGCGACACGGTCGTGCTGACGCTCGATCGTAGCCCGCAAAATCTCGAATACTGGATGAATGCGGTGCTGGATATTGCGAGCCCGCGAACGCAGGGCAAGATCAAAGCCGACCTGCTCAAGATCGTCAATGAGCAGCGCGGCTCGTCGATCTCTCAGTTCTTCACCATCCAAAAGATGGAGATCGATACCAAGAACCTCCGTTCGGAGGTGACCGGCGAGCTACACACAATCGTCGGCAACAAGGTCATCTCCAGCGAGAACCGGACCTTCCGCTACGACTGGGAATATTCCGGCCTGTCGCTGACGCTGGTCGGCTTCGGAATGGTGAAGACCGGCGCCGCCAAGGACCAACAGGGGAGCGACCAATGATGCCGGTCTATGCCATCGGGAGTGCCGCCCTCGGCACTGCCTTCCTCACACGCGTCTATTGCCATGCGAGCCGCTTCATTGGCGCAAGCCTCGTTGCCGTCGCACTCTTTCTCATCGCCGAGCCGGCCTTTGCCGACCAGACGATCATGGCGAGCGACAGCGCCCAGGTCGATTGCACCGCCTCGGCCAAGGACCTAACACGCATCAGCCTTGTCGAAGACGAATTCGCGTCGGTGTCGAAAATCTCGACCGGCAATCCGCAGGACGACTTCTCGGTCGTCAACGAGCCGGTGCGCGGCGATATCTATTTGTCGGTGCCCGATGGTTTCGGGCGTCCCGCGCTCTCCTTCTTCGCGACAAGCAAGCGCGGCTATGTCTACAAGTTCGTCTGCCGCATCAGCGGCGACCAGGCCGCCCAGGTGTTCGTGTCGAACCCGGCGATCGCCAACGAGCGGTCCGCGGAGAACGGTCCCACGAACCAGCTTGGCCCCCAGGATGCTGCGGTCGAGCTTGTCCAGGCGATGTATTCGAACGCCGTCGCGGACGGATATGAGATGCGCCAGCGCACCCTTCGCCCGGTCTATGTCGGGACCCTCAAGGTCCAGATGATCGCCGAGTATCGGGGGGCAGAGCTGACCGGCAGGGTTCTCCGGATCGAGAACAAGGGCGACCAGAGCGTCGAGCTCACCGAGAGCATGATCGCTCCATCGAGCGCGCTCGCCGTGTCGATCGCCGACAGCAAGCTGGCGCCCGGCAAGGTCACCACGGCCTATCTCGTCTCGCAGAATGGTCCCAGCCCGCTGGCTGGCCAAAACACTCTCACGGGAAGGTGAGGATATGGCTCTTTCCGACATCCTGAACCGCAAGCGCCGCCCGCTCGACGGGGGCTCCGAAGAAGGGGTCTCCCCGGTCTCCGGAGACCTTGGCGGCAATGATGCGGTCCGCCGCCGTCAACGCCTGCTGCTGGCGGGCGTAGCGGGCGTGGGTCTCTTCATTTCCTCTTTCTGGATCTTCGGCGGTGACGACAACAAGTCCAAGCTCGCCGACGATCGTGTCAGCGAGGTCAACGTATCGACCAAGGATCTCGTCAACCGCAATCTCTCCCAGCAGGAGTGGATGGCGCTTTCCGAGAATCGCTTCCAGTCCACCGAGAACCAGCTCAAGTCGATCGACGGGCAGAACCACCGGCTCGAGATGCTGACGGCGCAGGTCGAGGCCCTGAAAGGCCAGAACCAGGCGATGCAGGCCGATGGTCAGCGCGTGCTGTCAGCCTATCAGGCCGAGAACGAGCAGCTGCGTCGGCAAGTTGCGGACCGGCGCACGGCGCAGGCGCCGACGCCCGGACCCTCAGCGATGTATGGCCCCAATGGACCGCAGGCCTATCAGCGTCCCGACGGACAGGGCGCCGCACAGGGGGCCGCTCCGGTTGCCTCGCCCGCCGAGGTGAAGCTCGTCAATTTCACCACGGCCGACAGCGGAAACGCTTCGCGGGTCGCCAAGGGCAACACGGTCTATACCGACAGCGTCAACTATCTGCCGCCCAACAGTTTCGCGCGCGCGAAGGTCATCGTCGGCGTCGATGCCAGCGCCGGGGTCAATAGCCAGAGCGATCCCTTGCCGGTGGTGCTGCGCGTCACGGGCCCGGCGCGCTCGGTCTACCAGAATGGCCGCCTGCTCACGACGAAGATCGAGGGCTGCCTCATCAACGGCGCAGCGCGCGGCGATCTCTCGAGCGAGAAGGTCTACGTCAAGCTCCAGAAGATGACATGCCCGCAGCCCGGGGGCCGCTATGCCGTGTCCGAGGTCAAGGGCTTCATCGCCTTCGGCGGCAAGACGGGCGTGCGCGGCCGGGTGGTCTCGCGCGAAGGATCGCTCGTCACGCAGGCCTTCCTGGCAGGTCTGGCCGGCGGGTTCGGTCGCGGCTTCTCCGCCAACGCCAACTCGGTCTTCCAGGGCACCAACATCACCACCAACGGCCAGCGCCAGAAGCTCTCGACCGGTGACATCCTGGAAGGCGGCTTTGGCGAAGGCGTCGCCCAGACCGGCGACATGGTCTCCAAATATCTGATCGAGCGCGCCGAGCAGTACCAGCCGGTGATCGAGATGCCGACCGGCATCGACGTCGAAATCGTTTTCCTGGAGGGTGTTTATGTCCGCAATTGACCGCATCCGCACGCTGGCGCGTCCGTCGCGCCTGGTCCTCACCACGCTTCTTGGGCTCAGCGTTGCCGGTATCGCGCTTGCGGCCGACACCAACAGCCCGGAAGATCGGGTCCGGCTGCTGCTGAAGACGCGGTTGCCCAAGACGCCGGTCACCGCGATCGATTGCGGGAAGATCAGTGGTCTCTGCGAGGTCACCGCCGGCGCCAACCTGTTCTACGTGGACACCGGGGCGCGCTTCCTCGTCATCGGGCGTGTTTATGACATGCAGACCCGGCAGGACATCACCGCCGCCCGGCTGCTCGAAATGAACCCTGACATGCTGGTTGGGGCTGCCGCCAAGGCAAATGCCGCGGCCAATGCGGGAGGCGACGACGAAAGCGCCCAGCTCGCAGCAGCGACGCCCGGGCGCGCCGAGAAGCTTGCCCGCCCTGCGACGCCGCAAAAGCTCTCGCTGGCGGAACTGCCGCGCGATGGTGCCATCGTCTGGGGCAATCCGTCGGGCCAGACGGTCACGGTCTTCACCGACTTCCGCTGCGGCTACTGCCGGGCGCTGACGAGCGTGCTGAAGGATATGAACCTGCGCGTGGTCGAACGGCCGATCTCGGTTCTGGGGAGCCGCGACGTGGCGGATCGCGTCTATTGCGCCAGGAACCGCGAAGCCGCCCTTCACGCGGCCTATGCGGGCGAGGAGGTAAAGGGCGGCGCATCCTGCGACACCTCCGGGCTCGATGCGAACGAGGCATTCGCCCACCGCCATGGTCTGAGCGGTACGCCCGTCATCGTCCGTGGTGACGGCGCGGTGATCGAAGGTTATCGCCCGCGCGCATTCCTCGAAAATTGGCTCAAGGGAGGGCAGTCGTGACGCGGCGGTCCTCCACGGCGCGTGTTGGCGCGCGCCAGCGGCTCTGGCTTGCCGGCACGTTTGGCCTCACCAGCCTGCTCGCGCTGAGCGGTTGCGCCAGCCTCGGCGGCAATGTGCGCGGCAGCTTCTCTTGCGCCGCACCGGATGGAATCTGCGCGCCGAGTGCGACGATTGACGATCGCGCCCTGGCGCTCATCTCCGCCGACGCTTCGGAGGCCGATACCTTGCCCACAGGCAATCAGCGGCAACCCATGCGCGGCCGGTCAAACCGTGCGGAGGCTATCCAGCCAGCTCGCCTCGCTGTGGCTGACGCGGGCCGCACACAGGAGAAAGTGCTGCGGATCGTCTTTCAGCCTTACATTGACGAGCGGGGACGGCTCCACGAAGCGAGCGCGGTCCATGCGGTCGTCGCCCGCGGCGAGTGGCAGCAGCAGGCGCTGATGCAGGCATCCTTGCCGCCGCGCCGCACGGCGGCCGCCGCGTCGGCTCTGCCGGAATCGCTGGCCGACGCGGTCGACCGGGCCGATCCACCGCTGGAGGGTCTCGCCGTCGCTGATCCGAATGCCCCGGATCCGGCTGCCGTTGCTGCCGCGCGGGCACGCAAGCCCGATGCGGCGCCAGATCCGATCAGAGCAATCAAAGCGGATGTCAGGACGCGTCTTGCCCCCAGGGCGCAAGCGGCATCCGGCTCGGGACCGGCGGCGGCTTTGAGCCACTCACCGCCGACTGCCGCCTCGTCGGTGCTCCCACCCCCCTCAGGGGCATCGACGGGCGGCAGTCCCGAAGCCAAGGCGCAGGTAGCGCCGCCGGCTGCGAGTGTTGCCGGAACGGAAGCGGCCGCGCGTGTGAAGGCCGATCCCCGCTATCAGGCCGTCGCGAACGGCGCCGCAAAGGGCGCGCGGGATGCCGCCGCCGCGCGGTCGGGAGTGCAGGCCGCACCCGCCGCGATCGCTCCGACCGTGAAGGCCGCGAACTTCCCCGCTGCCGTCCAGGAGGATAAGTGAGATGGCGGGGGGCGTCTTCGAAAGCCTGCTTTCCGGGATACTTGGCGACGCCAAGCGGCCTGACGCCGAACGGCCGGAACTCGGTGTCCCGATGCTCGCGCACTGGCTGCCCTATCGAAGCTATGATCCCAAGACCGGGATCTTTTACAACAGCGCCTCTCGGGGCTTCGTGATCGAGGCGGCGCCGCTCGTTGGTGCTGATGAGCGGACGGGTGAGATTCTCACGCAATTCCTGTCGGAAGCGATCCCCGCGCCCGGCTGCCTGCAGTTCCACCAATGGATGAGCCCGCGGATCGGCGAGCGCCTCTCGAAATGGTATCTGCCGCGCTACTCGGCGCGCGGCGTCTATGAGCGCATGGCCAAGCACAGGGTCGATTTTCTGACCGACGGGGTCTGGAAGTCACTGTCGGCCGACGCGCCCTTTTCTCTGCGCAACCACCGGGTCGCGATCTCCTATTCGACGCCCGAAACCTCGAGCGTCACGACCGAGGAGATCGTCGCGGTCATGGACGGCCTCATCTCGGCGCTGGCGTCGATCAATGTCTCGGCGCGCAAGATGGACCCGCCTGCGCTGATCGCCTGGATCGACGACATCACCTCGCCGACAACCGCGGCCGGCGAGGATGTCGTCAGCTACAATCCGCTTGATCCCATCGCCGACCAGGCCATCCGCCGCGACGTCGAGCTGCATGTCGAGCCCGACCGCATGCTGCTGCGGACCGAGCGCTTCCGCCCCACTGGCAAGACGATCGACGAAGCACCAGAGATTGGCGAGATCCTGCCCGACGTCTTCGACGTCCGCTCCTTTTCGGTCCGCAACCTGCCGGCGCGCTGGGCGCCCTGGGATGTCGCCCGCCTGATCGGCGACATGTTCACCGACAAGCTGCGCATGCCGTGCCCGATCGCGACCAATCTCTGCGTCGAATTCCCCGATCCCATGGCTGCGAGCAACAAGGCGAGCTTCAAGTTCATGCGGACGACGAGCCTCGCCGATTCCAAGTCGTCACGCTTCCTCCCGCAGCTCAAGGACCAGAGCCAGGAATGGCGCTATGTGAACGACGAAATCCGCCAGGGCCGCAAACTTGTTCGGGTGTTCTTCAGCGTCACCTCTTTCTCGCCCAAGGGCAGGGGTGATGCCAACGAGCGGGTGCTGAAGTCGGTCTACCGGGCTGCGGGCTGGGACCTCCTCGACGATCGATATCTGCAGATCATGGGGCTGCTGTGCGCGATGCCCATGACGATGGCGAATGGGCTTTCGCGCGACCTTGAGCGCATGAAACGGATGCGCACGCTGCTCACCACGACGGCCGCCAATCTCGCCCCGATCCAAGGTGAGTTTCTGGGAAGCCAGGTTCCGCATCTGATGCTGATCGGGCGGCGCGGCCAGCCCTATTTCTGGAGTCCCTTCGAGAACAAGGCGGGGAACCATAATGTCGCCGTCGTCGGCAAGTCCGGGTCGGGCAAGTCGGTGACGCTTCAGGAACTGTGCGCGTCGCTGTGCGGCGCCGGCGCGCGTGTCGTCGTGATCGACGACGGCCGCTCGTTCGAGCACTCGGCCAAACTGCAGGGCGGCGCCTTCGTCGAGTTCACCATGTCGTCGGGCTTCTGTCTCAACCCGTTCAGCATGATCGACGAGGAGCTGGCCAGGCAAGACGAGGACTATCTGCTCGACTGCATGGCGATGCTCAAGGCCATCGTGAACCAAATGGCACGTCACATCGACCGGCTGAACGACACCGAGCGGGGCCTGATCGACGGCGCGGTCAACGCGGTCTGGGAAGAAAAGGGCAGGGCCGGCTCGATCGACGATGTGATCGCCGCGCTCGATGCGACGGGCAACCACCAGGCGAGCGACCTCGGCATCGCCATGCGGCCCTTCTCGTCGGGCGGCACCTATGGCCGCTTCTTCCAGGGCGAGGTGTCGTTCGAACTGTCGGCGCAGCTCACCGTGTTCGAGCTGTCCGACCTGTCCTCGCGCGAGGAACTGAGGAGCGTGGTCCTCACCGCGATCATGTTCATGTCGCAGCAGATGATGCGCAAGATCGATCGTTCGATCCCCAAGGCGCTGCTGCTCGACGAAGCGTGGCAGATGCTGCGCGGCGGCGCGATGGCCGACTTCATCGAGACCTATGCGCGCACCTGCCGCAAATATGGCGCCTCGCTGGTGACGGCGACCCAGTCGCTCAACGACTATTACAAATCGGCCGGCTCGGTTGCCGCGCTGGAGAATTCCGACTGGTTCGTGATCCTCCAGCAAAAGCCGGAGACGATCGCGGATTTCAAGAAGCACGACCGCTTCGAGATGGACGATTACACTGACGCGCTGCTGCGCTCGCTCAAGATCAACGGCCGTGAATATTCCGATATCCTGATCAAGGGCCCCGAGACGCTGGCCGTCGGGCGTCTGGTGCTCGATCCCTTCTCGGCCACGGTCTATTCGTCCAGTCCCGCCGTCTATGCCGCGATTGAGGACCTGGTCGCGCAGGGCCTCAGCATGGACGAGGCGATCGAGCGGATCGCCTTCCCCGACAATCCCGAGAAATGGGCCACGCACGGCGATGCCGAGCTCGCGCAGGCGGCGGAGTGAGCAATGGCGACCAGGAGCCCACAGACTAAGGTCAGGACGCGCAGCAATCCCTCGGTCGACACGCGCGCCCTACTCTACTTTGGACTGCATTTTGCGGGATTCCTGGCCTCGACCCTACTGATGACCTGGGGTCTCTTCGCTCTGTTCTTTCTCGCGCTCGGCGGCTTCTCGCTCGACGGGCTGATGAACCAGCTCAACAACCTGACCACCCGCTACGTCATCGCGACGCCGCCCCGCGTCGCGTCCTTCAAGACAGTCTTCGCCGTGGCCCATGTCATCCTCTCTGCAGGGCTCATCGTCCTGCGGCGCGGCAGGATCATGCCCCCGGCCCGGACGCAGGGAGATCCCCGCCATGGCTGAGCAACCCGAACTCGATCTTCCCGCGCCGCCGGCGGCCCCTCTCGAGCCGGCAAGGGCGCCACGACGGACTTACTTTGCCGGCTATAGCCGGATGCAAATCCTTGGCGGACTGATCCTCCTGGCTGCAGCCATCTGGGGCATGTGGGTGACGAAGACGCTCGTCACGCCGAAGCAGGATCATATCGTCTCAGCCCGTCTGTCATCGATCGTCGGCGAATATGTGCAGGCCCAGGCGCGCTCGGCATCGCCACCGGCGCAGGTCGAAGCCGAGATGCGCACCTTCATGGCGTCGCTCGACAAGGAACTGCAAAGGCGCAGCGCCGGCGGCCAGATCGTCCTCGTCGGGGAGGCCGTGCTGACGAAGAACGTGCCGGACATCACCGACAGCCTGAAGAATGCGGTCTATGCTTCGGGCGTGCCACGGCCTCGTCAGGCGTCGGCCGAGGAGCTCCAGCAGCTCGAACAGCAGGCAATGGCGGCCGCTCAGCCGCAAGTCGTTCCCCAGGCACAGATCGCCGGGCAGTTGCCGGGGGCTTCTGTGCCGATCGATCCGATGCTGGCGGCGCAGGGCATGCAAGCCGGGCCCATGCAACAGCAGGCTGCGCCGCAATATGCCCCGCCGGCGGCCCAGGTGTCCACCTTCGGAGGTCCCGATGGCAGCGGCGGCCAGTAAACCCGCTGCCGCGCCGGCTCAAGCCTGGCGGCCGCGGATGCGGCTGTGGCAGCTCTTCGGCCTTTTCGTCGCGGGCAGCATCGTCCTGAGCGCGATCGCCGAGTGGCGCAGCGACCATCTCCTGCTGATCAATACGACTGACTCGCTGCCGAACTGGGCCTTCCTGATTCAGCGACACAAGCTGCCGGCGCGAGGCGACTATCTGTTCTTCGATCCGCCTCAGAGCGCGCTCCTACGCCGCCATTTCGGCGCGAAGCCCCGGATGTTCGGCAAGATCGTCTACGGCATGCCGGGCGACACTATCAGCCATGCCGGCCGCGAGGTCGCCGTGAACGGCCGCGCGGTCGCGCAAATGAAGCCGCTCACGCGGTTCGGCGAGCCGCTGACACCGGGCGCGACCGGGGTCGTGCCACCGGGATGCTATTTCGCGGCGACGCCGCACAAGGATGGCTTCGACAGCCGCTATGCCGAGATCGGCTTTGTCTGCGCGCGCCAGGTCATCGGAACCGGGGAGCCCATCCTATGAGGATGCTCGTTACAGGCGGCCTCGCCGTCGCCGCGACGGTCGGAGCGCTCGTCGTCATCGGGCCGATGCGATCGGAAGCGAAGGATTACGGCCAGGCGGCGCAGACCTTCCCGGTGATCGAGCCTGATCTGCTCTCGACGATCGAGAACCGCCTGAAGCGCGCGGAGGCGAGCGGCGAGCTCGCGCGCACGAACGAGATGTTTGCCAAGCGCGTCGAGGCCAAGGTCCGGCGGCCCGATCCCGTGTCGGGCATCACGCCCGCGCGCACCGCCCGAAGCTGGGACTTCGATCCCTCGATCACGATGGAACGCGACATTCGCGACCAGAAGGGCAATTTGATCGCCGCCAAGGGCCAGCGGATCAACCCGCTCGACCTCGTCACGATCCGGCAGGATCTGGTCTTCATCGACGGCGATGACGTCGACCAGCTTTCCTGGGCGACGGCTCGCTATTCCGACCTCAAGGCCAAGATCATCTTCGTGAATGGCTCGCCGATCGAGCAGATGACCGCGAAGAAACGGCGCTTCTACTTCGACCAGGAAGGCAAGCTCACCTCGCGCTTCGGCATCGAGCACACGCCTGCGGTCGTTGCCCAGGCTGGCAAGGTCATGAAGGTCACAGAGGTCGTCCTCAAGACGGGAGGACCGAGCTGATGCCGCTGTGGCTCGACATGCTCCGAACGCCGATGGCGGCGCCTGAGACGGCCGATCTTCGGCGGCTGCGACGGATCTGGCAGCTTCTCTGCCTCCTGTTGGGCGTCAGCGTCCTCGCCCTGCAGCCCTTGCTGCGCCTCATCGGCCGGGCGGCGCCCTGCGCGATCGCCGCGCTGCTCGTCGCGGTGCTTTTGACCACCGCGCTCTACCTCGCGCGCAAGCACCGCGCCGACTCCGCTTTTCTCGACGCTGCCGGGGAGGATCAGTGATGCGCGCCGTTCGATCCGCTGTGCGGCTCTTCGTGATGATGATCGCGGCCTTCGTCCTCGCGCCGAGCGCCGAGGCGGCCGGTCCGACCTGCCACGGCAAATTCGTCAATCCGATCACCGACGTCTGCTGGTCCTGCCTCTTCCCGCTATCGGTGGGCGGCCTCAATATCTGGCCGAGCGGCCGCCCGGATACCAGCAATCCCGCCTCGCCCATTTGCCTGTGCGGCAGTCCCATTCCGCGGATCGGCATCGCCGTCGGCTTTTGGGAGCCGGCCCGGCTCGCCGACGTCACGATGAAGCCGTGGTGTTTCCCGAACCTGGGGGGCATCCGCATCGCGCCCGGCTTCGACATCGGGCAGGGCTATCTCGCGGGCCCGTCGATGGTCGGCGGGCGATCCCAGAGCACCGCGAAGTGGCACGTCCACTGGTATGTCTATCCGCTTCTCTACTGGATGGAGATCCTCACCGACTTCGTCTGCTTCGAGCAGGCGAGCTTCGACATCGCCTATATGACCGAGATCGATCCGCTCTGGCAGGACGATTCGCTGACGGCGCTGATCAACCCGGAGGCGATCGTCTTCGCCAATCCGATCGCGCAGGTCGCCTGCGCCGGCGACTGCATCGCCGGTACCGTCCATCTCCCGCTCGATCCGCTGTTCTGGTGCGCGGGCTGCCAGGGCAGCATGTATCCGCTGAACGGCAACGTCCCGTCCTCGATCGGCCATGTGCAGTCCTCGCGGCTCGCCCTGTCGCGCTTCGCCTACAAGATGCACCGCGAGGCGCTGGCCTGGGGCACGATGGGCTCGGCGGGGCTCTGCAAGAAGTATCTCATGCCGATCATGCGGAAGCAGCAGTACCGCTTCCAGATGGTCAACCCGATCCCGACGGTGAGCGGCCGCTTCGCCTGCTCGGCGATCGGGGCATCCACCATGCCGCCTGACGCAGGCCGCGCCTATCCCGCCGCCGGCGAGGACATGGGCTATCTCGTCTGGCGCAAGCGCAATTGCTGCGTGCGTGCGCCGTGACGGCGCAGAAAGGATATATGTATGTAAATCAACATCATAATCCTTTCGATCGTCTTGCTGACGATCGACCGGTGGCTGCGATGCCACCCCACCCGACGGAAGGAGTCGGGGCGGAAGGGGGTCTCCAAGGTTTGCCGCGTTCCGGCGGTTGGCCTCAGAGCAGGAGACCTGAAATGTACCGAATGCGGCCCGTCAGCCGCAGGTGTGCAGGGCGGTGACAAAACCAGCCACTGGAACGCCAGCGAAGTGCTGAGCGT
>NZ_LSJY01000049.1 GCF_001556865.1 Sphingobium sp. CCH11-B1
CCACAGCCCCGCTGCGTCCGGCCCCTGTCGCCTTTTCGCGCGGTGACGCGGATCTCGACGCCATGGTGGCCGCGCCGCCGAGCGCCGACAATCCCTTCCTCACCCGCGCCAAGCGCCTGCGCCGCGCGCGGCAACTGATCGCGCAGCGCGAAGCGGCCGCCGCGCCGGTGGCAGCGCCGCAGACCCCCTATGCAGAGCCTGTCGCCGCTGCATCGGTGGACCGCAGCCAGACCGTCTATCGGTTCGGCGGACAGGGCGCCTCGTCGCCCGGCTTCCTCAAGCCGCGCACCCGCTGATCTGTTCTGACTGCAAGAGGAAAGGGACGGAAGGCGCGCCAGCCTTCCGTCCCTTTTCGCATGCGACGCCTTTCTCGACGCGCTTGTTGCGCTTTCGACGCGTGCCTGTTACCGGCGCGCCGGTCCTATCGCGTCCGTTTTTCGAAGAGAGTCGCTCCCCGCCATGTCAGACAAGATCAACCGCATCGTCCTTGCCTTTTCGGGCGGCCTCGACACCAGCGTGATCCTGAAATGGCTGCAGCAGACCTATCAGTGCGAGGTCGTGACCTTCACCGCCGACCTGGGGCAGGGCGAGGAACTGGAGCCCGCCCGCGCCAAGGCGCAGCTGATGGGCGTCAAGGAAGAGCATATCTTCATCGACGACCTGCGCGAGGAATTCGTGCGCGACTATGTCTTCCCGATGATGCGCTCGAACGCGCTCTATGAAGGCCTCTATCTTCTCGGCACATCGATCGCCCGGCCGCTGATCGCCAAGCGCCAGATCGAGATCGCGCGGCAGGTCGGCGCGGACGCGGTGAGCCATGGCGCGACAGGCAAGGGCAATGACCAGGTCCGTTTCGAGCTGGGATATTACGGCCTTGCCCCCGACATCAAGGTGATCGCCCCGTGGCGCGAATGGGATCTGACCAGCCGCACCAAGCTGATCGAGTTCGCTGAACAGCACCAGATCCCGATCCCGCGCGACAAGCGCGGCGAAGCGCCCTTCTCAACCGACGCGAACATGCTGCACACCTCGTCCGAAGGGAAGGTCCTCGAAGATCCGTGGGAGGAGACCCCCGACTTCGTCTATTCGCGCACCGTGAACCCGGAGGACGCGCCCGACGCGCCCGAATATATCACCGTCGATTTCGAGCGCGGCGACGGCGTCGCGATCAACGGCGTGGGCATGAGCCCCGCGACCCTGCTCGAAACGCTCAACGACTATGGCCGCAAGCATGGCATCGGCCGGCTCGACCTCGTCGAAAACCGCTTCGTCGGCATGAAGTCGCGCGGCATGTACGAGACGCCGGGCGGCACCATCTACCACCTCGCCCATCGCGGCATCGAGCAACTGACGCTGGATCGCGGCGCGGCGCACCTGAAGGACGAACTCGCGCCGCGCTATGCCGAGCTGATCTACAACGGCTTCTGGTTCAGCCCGGAGCGCGAAATGCTGCAGGCGGCGATCGACCACAGCCAGGAAAAGGTGACCGGCACCGTCCGCCTGAAGCTCTACAAGGGCGGCGTCCATGTCGTCGGCCGCAAGTCGCCCAATTCGCTCTACAGCGAAAAGGTCGTGACGTTCGAGGATGACGCCGGCGCCTACGACCAGCGCGATGCGGCGGGCTTTATCAAGCTCAATGCCCTGCGGCTCCGCTTGCTGGGCCGGCGCGACCGCTGATCGGGAATTGGGCGGCGTCCCCGCGAAAGCGGGGACCATTCTCCCCGGATTCACGTCCTCCGGGCAGGCCCTAACCCAGATCATTGCAGATTGTGACATTATGGTTACAAGCGATCCATGCGCCAGATCGCTGCCCTGCCCTATACAACCGCCGCCGACGGATCGATGCAGATATTGCTCATCACCTCGCGCGACACGCGGCGCTGGGTGATCCCGAAGGGCAACCGCATCAAGGGCCTGTCCGGCCATCGCGCCGCCGAACTGGAAGCGTTCGAGGAAGCCGGAATCCACGGCATCGCCTGCCCCGCGCCGGTCGGCCGCTATCGGTACGACAAGAGGCGGCGAAGCGGCGGGGCGCGCGCGGCGACCGTCGAGGTTTTTCCCCTTGCAGTCACCCGCCACCTGACGCAATGGCCCGAACAGGGACAAAGGGAGTTGCGCTGGTTTTCCGTGGCCGATGCGGCCAAAGCGGTGGACGAGCCCGATCTCCAATCCATCATCGCGGGCTTCCGCGAACCGCCCGCTGATCCGGGCTGGCTCATCCGGTCGCTATTGGCGATCCGCGAATGGCAAAGGGAAAGGACCGGAATGCTGCGCTGGTTTCATGCGCTGATGCCCAAGCAAGGGCGATTCTTCGAGCAGTTCGAGGATCATGCCGCGACGCTGGTCGCAGGCGCGGACGCGCTGGCGCAATTGCTGAAGGGCGGGCCGGACATGGCCGCGCACATCCAGCGGATTTCCGACGAGGAACATCGCGCCGACGACATCATCCGCGACGTCCTGCTGGACGTTCGGCGCATCTTCGTGACGCCGTTCGATCGCAGCGCGATCACCGGCCTTATCGGCGTGATGGACGACGCCATCGACCAGATGAACCAGACCGCCAAGGCGATCGCCCTGTTCGAGGTCACGGAGTTCCCGGCGCAGATGCAGGATATGAGCGCGCTGATCGTGGAATGCGCGCGCATCACGGTAGAAGCGATGCCGCTGCTGCGATCGCTGAACCTCAACGCGACGCGGCTGCATGAACTGACCGAGCGGCTGGTCAAGCTGGAAGGCCATGCCGACCTTCTGCACGAGGCGGGGCTGAAGGCGCTCTACGCCAAGGCGCGGGCCGGCAACCCGATGGACTTCATTGTCGGCAATGAAATCTACAGCCATCTGGAAAAGGTGACCGACCGGTTCGAGGATGTCGCCAACGAGATTTCCGGCCTGGTCATCGATCACGCCTGATCGCGCCAAATCCTCAGCCCGTTCGCCCTGAGCAGGGATCGAGCGAAGTCGAAAGCCCCTGTCGACGGGTCGCGCATCGCTCGGTCCTCCGATACACCGCTTCGACCTTGCTCGGCGGACATTCAGGACGAACGGATTTTTGAAGGGCAGACGTTAGTTCATGGACCCCATCGCATTTCCCCTGCTGGTCGCGCTGATCGCGGTCGCGCTGGCCTTCGATTTCCTGAACGGGCTGCATGACGCGGCCAATTCGATCGCGACCATCGTGTCGACGCGGGTGCTCAAACCCCAATATGCCGTCGCCTGGGCCGCCTTCTTCAACTTCATCGCCTTCCTCTTCTTCGGCCTGCATGTCGCGACGACGGTGGGCAAGGGTATCGTGGACGCGGCGATCATCGACCCGCAGGTGATCTTCGGCGCGCTGATGGGCGCGATCAGCTGGAACCTCATCACCTGGGGGCTGGGCATCCCATCCTCGTCCAGCCATGCGCTGGTCGGCGGACTGCTGGGCGCGGGCATATCGAAGGCCGGGCTGTCGGCGGTCGTGTGGAACGGCGTGTTCATGACCAGCGCGGCCATCGTGGTATCGCCCGCCGTCGGCCTTTTCCTGGCGCTGATGCTGGTGCTGGTCATCAGCTGGATCTTCCGCCGCTTCA
This sequence comes from Sphingobium sp. CCH11-B1, assembly GCF_001556865.1. Taxonomy (GTDB): domain Bacteria; phylum Pseudomonadota; class Alphaproteobacteria; order Sphingomonadales; family Sphingomonadaceae; genus Sphingobium. The sequence goes on from NZ_LSJY01000049.1 coordinate 3,567, forward strand.
CGCCGCAGGGCGCGGACCGGGTGTTCCGCAAGCTCCAGCTCGTCTCCGCCTCGCTCTATTCACTGGGCCATGGCGGCAACGACGCGCAAAAGACGATGGGGATCATTGCCGTACTGCTCTATTCGCAGGGGATGCTGGGCGGCGAGTTCCACGTGCCCTTCTGGATCGTCATCAGCTGCCAGGCGGCGATGGGCCTGGGCACGTTGCTGGGCGGGTGGAAAATCGTCCACACCATGGGATCGAAGATTACCCGGCTGACCCCGGCGCAGGGTTTCTGCGCAGAGACCGGCGGGGCGATCACGCTGTTCCTGGCGACCCATCTGGGCGTGCCGGTGTCCACCACCCACACCATTACCGGCGCGATCGTGGGCGTGGGCGCGTCCCGCCGCCTGTCGGCGGTGCGCTGGAACGTCGCGTCGAGCATCATCGTCGCCTGGGTCGTCACCCTGCCCGCCGCCGCCGCGATCGGCGCGCTCTTCTACGGACTGACGCGGCTGTTCTGACACGGAAAGAGGGCGCGGTCGGTTTCCCGCCGCGCCCTTCCCTCTCCCATGAAGCGGATCGTCAGGCCACGCGGCCGAGCCGATGATAGAGATTGGCATATTTGACGGATTCGGGCTGGTCCTGCACCTCGCGCAGATAATGGGCGATGGCGGTGCGGATGAGGCCGAAATCCTCCTGCGAAAAGACAGCCCGCGACCGGGCGGGCTCGGGGCGCTGCATCGTGTCGGTGGTCATGGCATGGTCCTTCCTGCGTTGTGCTGAAACAGGGATGTAGACACTTGCGCAGATGGCGAAAGGGCGATGAGTGCCGCGCGGTCATGATTTGATTTGGTCATAGTGTCATTTTATGACACTATGACCGTATGGCAGATGTGACGGACCGCAAGCTCTATCTTGGCCCCAGGCTTCGCGTGCTGCGGCGCGAACTGGGCCTCAACCAGACGCGCATGGCGGAGGAACTGGGCGTGTCGCCCAGCTATCTCAACCATCTGGAACGCAACCAGCGTCCGCTCACGGCGCAGATGCTGCTGCGGCTTGCCAACACCTATGACATCGACATTCGCGACTTCACCGCCAGTCCCGCAGATGGCAGCGCGGGCGACCTGGGCGAAATCCTGTCGGACCCGCTGGTCCGCGACATCGGCATCGCGCGCGACGAAGTGCTGGACGTCGCGGAAAATTATCCCGGCGTGGGCGAGGCCATCGCGCGCTTCTACCGCGCGCTGACCGACCTGCGCCGCGTTCCGGGCGAGGCGGTCGCGGGAGGCACGCAGCCCTTGCTGGTCGCGCCGCTCGACTGGCTGCGCGAAACGATCGCCAAGGCGGGCAATCATTTCGCCGACATCGACGCGGCGGCCGAAGCGATCGCGGCGGAGCTGCCCGACGACCCTGCCATGCTGCAAGCCGCGCTGCGCCAGCGGCTGAAGGACAGGCATGGCATGGCGGTGCAGGTGATGCGGGCGGACGTCCTGGCCGGATCGCTGCGCCATTATGACATGCACCGGCGGCGGCTGATGCTGAGCGAGCGGCTCGCCGCTTCGGGAAGGCTGTTCGCGGTCGCCTATCATCTGTGCGCGCAGGAACTGGCCGACGCCATCGCCGCGCAGATCGCGCGCGCCGCGCCGCCCGATGAGGACAGTCGGCGGCTGTTCCAGATCGCATTGATGAACCATGCCGCCGCCGCGCTCATCATGCCCTACGACCGGTTCCGACAGGCGGCCGAGCAGAGCCGGTACGACATCCCGCTGCTGATCGACCGGTTCGGTGCTTCGGCGGAACAGGTGGCGCACCGGCTGACCAGCCTGCATCGCACCGGCGCGCGGGGCATCCCCTTCTTCCTTGTCAAGCTGGACCGGGCGGGCATCCTGTCGAAACGGTTCGATGGCGAGGCTTATCCCTTCGCGCGCTATGGCGGCACCTGCCCGCGCTGGGACGCGCATGCGCCCCATGGCCCGGGCGAGATGCGCCGGCAACTGATCGAGACGCTGGACGGCCGGCGCTTCCTGACGCTGAGCATCGGCCTGCCGCGCGGGGACGCGCGCGCCGGATCGGTCGTCGCGCTGGGATGCGAGGCGAAACATGCCGGGCGCGTCGTCCATGCCGACGGCATCGATGTGGAGCGGGACGAGGCCGTCGGCGTCGGCCCGACCTGCGCCTTGTGCGAGCGGCGCGACTGCCCTGACCGCGCGCTGCCGCCCGTCACGCGCGCGCTGGACCTGCACAGCTATGAGCGCACGGCCGCGCCCTTCCCGTTCCGGCGGGTTTAGACTGTCCGCCTCGCCCTGCCGAAACAAGTCCGGGCTGACGGGCTGCGTGGTGCCGCCCGGACTATTGCGGTTTCAGCGTGTCCATGATCTGCCGCACGGGGCTGATGTCATATCCCGCCGCCGCTGCCTGCGCCGCCAGAACATCGCCATTGTCGCCCACCCGCGCGCGGGTGAGCGCCCAGAGCAGCGTGCTGCGCGTGCCCGACCGGCAATAGGCAAGCATCTTGCCGCCCCCGGCCTGATCCAGCGCCTTTTCCATGCCGTCGAGCTGCCAGGGCGCAAAGCCGCCATGCGACACCGGGACGGCGACATAGGCGATGCCGGCCGCCTTCGCCGCCGCCTCGATCGCGTCGCCGTTGATCTGGCCCGGCTCCTCGTCATCGGGGCGGTTGTTGACGATGATGGTCACGCCCTGCGCCTTTGCTTCGGCCACCTGTTCGACACTGATCTGCGGGGACACGAGGACGTGATCGGTGAGCTTGCGGAACATGAGGCCTTCTCCTTCTGCGGCAGAGCGATGCCTTCCGGGGCCGACGCTTGCAAGGTTTTTGAAGTTTTTCGCGCAGAGGCGGAGGGAACGCCGGGCGGAGAAGATGCGGCTTCGCCGCAAGGCCTAGAGAAACGGCCGGATCGCGGCGAGGAAGGCGTCGCCATAGGCGTCGAGCTTCTTCTGGCCGATGCCGCTGATATGGCTCATCTCGCGGATCGAGGACGGGCGCTGCTCGGCCATTTCGCGCAACGTCGAATCGTGGAAGATCACATAAGGCGGCATGCCGGCCTCCTGCGCCAGTTCGCGACGGCAGGCGCGCAGCGCGTCGAACAGCGGATCGCCGACCGGGTTTGCGTCAGCGCCCCTGCGCGCATTCCGCCCGCGCCGCTCGCGCTTGGGGGGCAGGAGGATGCGCACCTCCTCCTCCCCGCGCAGGATGGGGCGGGCATTGGGGCCGAGCATCAACCCGCCATGCTCGGTCGTTTCCAGCGCGTCGCGCACCAGCAACGCGCGCTGGACCGGGCGCAGCAGCGCCGCTTCATCGCCCATGACGATGCCATGGACCGAAATCCTGTCATGCCCGCGCTCGCGCACCTTGTCGTTGGGCGCGCCGGTCAGCACCGCCTCGATATGGCCAGCGCCGAAACTCTGGCCGGTGCGATAGACGGCGGAGAGATATTTGCGCGCGGTTTCGGTCGCGTCCAGGCTGGCCGGGGGTGACAGGCAATTGTCGCAATTGCCGCAGGTCGCAGGCGGGTTTTCCCCGAAATGGCGCAGCAGGATGGCCCGCCTGCAGGTCGCCGTTTCCACCAGCGCGCCCAGCGCCGCGATCCGCGCCCGCTCGCCCTGTTGCCGCGCCGGCTCCAGTTCGGCGATGCGCAGCCGGGCGCGGGCGAAATCCTCCGCCCCCCAGAAGAGATGCGCAACCGCCGGTTCGCCGTCGCGCCCCGCCCGGCCCGATTCCTGATAATAGCCCTCGATAGACTTGGGCAGGCCCGCATGCGCCACGAAACGCACGTCGGGCTTGTCGATCCCCATGCCGAAAGCGACGGTGGCGACCATCACCATATCCTCGCTGGCGATGAAGGCGACCTGGTTGGCGGCACGCTGGGCGGGCTCCATTCCCGCATGGTAAGCGCGCACCGGGCGGCCGCTTCGGCCCAGCGTCTCGGCCAGCTTCTCGGTCGCCGCGCGGGTCTGGGCATAGACGACGCCCGGCCCCTTTTCCGTCGCGAGCAGGTCGGCAAGCTGGCGGGTGAGGCCGTCGCGCGGATGCACGGCGTAGCGGATATTGGGCCGGTCGAAGCCCGAGATGATGAGGCCGTCTTCCGGGATGCCGAGCTGAACCAGAATATCGGCCCGTGTGTGCGCGTCGGCGGTCGCTGTGAGCGCAAGCCGGGGAACCGCCGGAAATTCGTCCAGCAACGGGCGCAGCAGGCGGTAGTCGGGGCGGAAATCATGCCCCCATTCGGACACGCAATGCGCTTCGTCGATGGCGAAGAGCGCGATTTTCGCTGACCGGAGCAGGCTGCGGAACCCCTCCCCGCTTGCCCGTTCTGGCGCGACGTACAGAAGGTCGAGGTCGCCATTGCGCAGCCGGTCCTGCGTTTCGCGCCAGTCAGCATCGACACTGGTCAGGCTGGCCGCGCGGATGCCCACCGCCTGTGCCGCGCGCAGCTGGTCGTGCATCAGCGCGATGAGCGGCGAGACGACCACGCAGCAGCCGTCGAGCGCGACGGCGGGCAGTTGGTAGCAGAGCGACTTGCCCGCGCCGGTCGGCATGATGGCAAGCGTCGGCTGGCCCGCCATGACTCGCCCGACGACCTGTTCCTGCACGCCGCGAAAGCGGGTGAAGCCGAATATGTCGTGGAGAAGCGTGGGGATGTCGCGCGGCATGGAGGGGGCCTTAGCGGGCGGCGGGCGACGGGGCCAGCCCCTGCTGCCGCCCCTGCGAGGGCTGGGGTCAGATCCGCTTGGTGCGTCACCGCCTGAGATGCCAGCCTTTGCTGGCATGACGCATCACACCATCAATCGACCGGGTCGAGCAGACAGCCCCAGCCGGGCTTGAACCGCGCCGTTCGGCTGGCAAAGAGCGGGACGCTGGCCCGGACGGCGCGTTCCTCCGGCACATCCTCCAGCCGCACCAGCGCCATCCCCGGTTCCTTGTCGTCGGCGCAACTGCCCATGGCGCGTCCTTCGACATAGCGGCAGGAGCAGGCGAGCCGCGCGCCATAGGCGGACCCGAGCCGCGCGCGGGCGATCAGCGTCGGTCCGGCCCAGGCCAGCGCCGCGACCAGCAGCAGCCCCACCAGCGCCGCAGCCACCCACCATTTCCGTTTCGCCATCATGGCGCTCAATCCCGCTTGCGTGTATGGGCGCCGGCTTATGCAGATCGAGAGCCGAATCGTAAAGCGCCTTTGCCTGGGCGCCGGCATCGCCGCGCTGGGTGTCGCGGGGACGCTCGCGGTGCGCGCGCAGCAGGAGGCGACGCCGCTCTATCGCGTGGCGGACGACGCCGTGGTGAGCGAGAGCGTGCTGCGCGGCGCGATCGATCCGCTATTCGAAGATGACGCCATGGGGCAGACCCGCGCGCTGGTCGTGCTGCGCGACGGGGAGATCGTGGCGGAACGCTATGCGCCGGGCTTCGGCCCCGACACGAAGCTGATGTCCTGGTCCATGGCGAAGAGCGTGACGGCGGTGCTGGTGGGGCTGATGGTGGCGGACGGGCGGCTGGCGCTGGACGCGCCGGTGCCGGTGGACGCCTGGCGGCAACCCGGCGACCCGCGCGGCGCCATCACCCTGCGCCAGTTGCTGACGATGACGTCAGGCCTGGACCATGTGGAGGATGGCGAGCCGGTGACGGAGGGCGACACGGTGCGAATGCTGTTCATGGACGGCGCGCTCGACATGGCCGGCTATGCCAAGGCCAAGCCGCTGGCCCATGCACCCGGCAGCGCGTTCGTCTATTCGACCGCCACCACCATGATCCTGTCCGACCTCATGACCCGGATGCTGACCAACAGCGCCGACCCGGATGCGCGGCGGCGGGCGATGCAGACCTTCATCGACGGGCGGCTGAAGGCGCCGGGCAAGCTACCCAGCCTGACGCCCGAATATGACGCGGCGGGCACGATGATCGGCGGCAGCATCCTGCACATGACCGCGCGCGACTATGGCCGGTTCGGCGAACTGCTGCGCCGCCGGGGCAAGGGGCCGACCGGGCACCAGATCCTGCCGGAAAAATGGATCGACCTGATGACGACGCCGTCGCGTCGCAACGCGGCCTATGGCCTGCACATCTGGCTGAACCGCGACAGCGCGGAAAGCGCCCTGATGCCGGGGCAGGCGCCGCAAAGCCTGTTCGGCTGCGTCGGCCATAACGGGCAATATATCCTGATATCCCCGTCGCAGCGGCTGACGGTGGTGCGGATCGGCATGTCGCCGCAGCGCGATCAGCGCCGCGCGGTGCGGACGGCGCTGGCCAAGCTGGTCGGGCTGTTCCCCGGATAGGGGCCTTTGTCTTTCGCATTGTCCGGGCCGGCAGAGGATGCCATCCGCCTGGAAAATGCTTAGAGGAAGAAGCGCCCTTCGATCACGGTGCGGCACCGCCCGGTCAGCACCACGCGATCCTCCTCCAGCATGCAGCCGATCCGCCCGCCCCGCGCCGACGCCTGCACCGCGTCGATCCGCGACCGGCCGAGCCGCTCTGCCCAGAAGGGGGTGAGCAGACAGTGGGCGGAGCCGGTCACCGGGTCTTCGTCCACGCCGCCGCCGGGCACGAAGACGCGGCTGACGATGTCGCTGCCTGTCCCTGGCGCGGTGGCGATCAGCATGGCGTCGCCCAGCGCCCGAAGCGCGGCGAAATCGGGGGATAGCGCGCGCACGGCCGCTTCATCGGGGAAGAGGAACAGCGCATAGCCGCCATCGCGCCAGTGCGATTCGAGAGGCTGGCCGCCAAGCCCCGCCGCAAGCGCCGGCAGGGCCCTGGGCGCCATGGTCCAGGCGGGCAGCGACAGGGCGTAACCATCGCCATCGCGCGTGACGGTGAGGATCCCCGCCTTGCGCGTGCGGAAGCGGACCGGACCGTCCTTCATCAGCACATGACCGCTGGCGAGGGTGGCGTGGCCGCACAGCTTCACCTCGACCGCAGGGGTGAACCAGCGCAGTTCATGGTCCGCCTCCGCATCGTCAGGGGTGGGCACGGTGAAGGCGGTTTCGGACAGGTTGTTTTCCGCCGCGATCGCCTGAAGCGTGGCATCGTCCAGCCAGGCATCAAGCGGCATGACGGCGGCAGGATTGCCAGCGAAGGGAGCGTCGGCAAAGGCATCGACCTGGGTGAAGGGAAGCTGCGTGGCATGCGGGCTGGTCATCGGGCATATCCTGTTGGCGTCTGCCGCGGGGATGCCTGTCCCGCCCGCCGGGCGACAGGGCCGCGTGGCAGCCAATGGCCTGCCCCTCTTTCCCACCGGCGCAAACGAAATGAGCCGGCCATGCAAGATGGCCGGCTCTTGTCGCGGCTGTCAGGGGACGCTTTGACCGTCAGTCCGTGCGTTTTAATCGCCGCGTTTTCAAGAAAACGCATTGATGCACAGTGACGCTCCCCAGGCTTACGCTCTGCCGCTCGCCCACCCGCGGGCGATGACCGTCATCTTAGCGTAACAGGCCCGAGTCGTCTCGCGCATTCGGCGCGGCGCCGCCTCCTTTCGCCGCGTCATTCGCCGCATTGCGCCCGGTGCAGCAGCTTCTGGTCGGCCAGCACCAGCGCCATCATCGCTTCCACCACGGGCACGCCGCGAATGCCGACGCAGGGGTCGTGCCGCCCCTTGGTGATGATGTCGGACGCGTCCCCTTCCCGCGTCACCGTTTCGACCGGGATCAGGATGGAACTGGTGGGCTTGAAAGCGACGCGCACCTTGACCGGCTGCCCGGTCGAAATGCCGCCCGCAATGCCGCCGGCATGGTTGGCGAGGAAGACCGGGCCGTCGTTGGGCTGGCCGGGATTGGGGCGCATGGGATCGGCATTCTGCTCGCCGCGCAGGCGCGCCGCCGCGAAGCCGTCGCCAATCTCCACGCCCTTGACCGCATTGATGCTCATCATCGCGCTTGCCAGTTCGCTGTCCAGCTTGGCGTAGAGCGGCGCGCCCCAGCCGGCGGGCACGCCCGATGCGACGCATTTCACCACAGCCCCCAGCGATGATCCGTCGAGCCGCGCCCCATCGACCAGCGCCTCCCAGCGCTTTGCGGCCTCTGCGTCCGGGCAGAAGAAGGGGTTTTCGCCGATCTGCGACGGATCGAAATTCGCATAATCGATGGCGTCGCCGCCAATTTCGCTCACATAGGCGAAGATATCGACTTCGGGGATGACGAGCCGCGCCACTGCGCCCGCCGCCACCCGGCTTGCCGTCTCGCGCGCGGAGGAGCGCCCGCCGCCCCGATAGTCGCGAAACCCATATTTGGCGTCATAGGCATAGTCGGCATGGCCGGGGCGATAGGCCTTGGCGACCTCCGAATAATCCTTCGACCGCTGGTCGGTATTTTCGATCATCAGGCTGATCGGCGTACCGGTCGTCTTCCCCTCGAACACGCCCGAGAGGATACGCACTTCGTCCGGTTCGCGCCGCTGGGTGGTGAATTTGGACGTGCCGGGCTTGCGCAGGTCGAGCCAGGGCTGGATGTCCGACTCGCTCAGGGGCAGACCGGGGGGACAGCCGTCCACCACCGCGCCGATGGCGGGACCATGGCTTTCACCCCAGGTGGAAAAGCGGAAGACGCGGCCGAAACTGTTGAAACTCATTCCGCTGCTTCACTATCCCAATCTTTGCCGAACCGATCCGCCATATAGCGCGCGCTGCCGAAACGGCCAGCCAATAGCCCTTCGACGGTCAGATCGGCATCCAGTTCCTCCCAGTGCAGGCCGAAGCCCGCGCCGGCGACCTCGACCGCTTCCAACTGCTCGGCGCTCGCCCGTTCCAGGCCTTGCGCCAGACTGGCGGGGAAGGAGAAGGTGGCGCCGTTGACCAAGTCGATGACGATGCGGCCGCTGTCCCTGTCGTAGCGCGCGGCCCGCGCGCGGGGCTTGATCGCCAGATCATGCGCGCCACGCCTGACAGCGTCCTCGAACTGTGCCTGGGTCAGTTCACCCATGAATGCCGTTCCACTTCTCCAGCAGATAGTCGCGCTTTTCTCGCACGATTTCCAGCGCCCGTCGACTCTCGCGCCGGTCCGCTCCCACGATCCGCACCACCTCTACCCTATCCTGCGGCCCCGAGAGCGAAATCTTCGTTTCGCCGTCGCCAAACACATGGACATGGGGCGGAGGATGGTCGTCGGTGTAGATGACGATGCGTAGATTGCCTTCGCGCAGGACGGTCGGCACCGAACCTTACTTCTCCAGCGCGATGTCGGGGGCGTCCTCGGCCTTCATGCCGATGACGTTGTAGCCCGCGTCCACATGGTGGATTTCGCCCGTGACCCCGGCTGCCAGGTCCGACAGCAGATAGAGGCCCGCGCCGCCGACATCGTCGATGGTGACGTTCCGGCGCAGCGGCGAATTCAGCTCGTTCCATTTCAGGATATAGCGGAAATCGCCGATGCCGCTGGCCGCCAGCGTCTTGATCGGGCCGGCGGAGATCGCGTTGACGCGGATATTTTCCGGCCCCAGGTCCATCGCCAGATATTTGACGCTGGTTTCCAGCGCCGCCTTGGCCACGCCCATGACATTGTAATGGGGGATGACCTTTTCCGCGCCATAGTAGGAAAGCGTCAGGATGCTGCCGCCTTCGGGCATCAGCGCGCGGGCGCGCTTCGTCACCGCGACGAAGCTGTAGGCCGACACGTTCATCGTCAGCAGGAAATTGTCGAGGCTGGTGTCGACATACAGGCCGCGCAGTTCATTCTTGTCGGAAAAACCGATCGCGTGGACCAGGAAGTCGAGCCGGCCCCAGCGGCCCTCGATTTCAGCAAAGGCGGCGTCCAGCTTGTCCATGTCGGTGACGTCGCAGTCGATCAGGAAGTCGGAACCAAGCTGTTCCGCCAGCGGCTTGACCCGCTTGCCCAGCGCTTCGCCCTGATAGGAGAAGGCGAGTTCCGCGCCCTGTGCGTGCAGTTGCTTGGCAATGCCCCAGGCCAGCGACTTGTCGTTGGCCAGCCCCATGATGAGGCCCCGCTTTCCTGCCATCAAGCCTGTCATACCGTCGTTCCGTTTCCCTGATCTTCCATCGCCTCGGCATCCTCCTCTTCAGGGAATTCCGCCAGCGCCGCGTTCAATTCCGCGCCAATTACCACGCCAAGCCCGACGAGAAAGAAAAAAATGAGGGTTATCATGACCCCGGCCAGGCTGCCGTAGGTCCGCCCATAGCCGCCCAGCATGGACAGGGTGGGCGGCAGCAGCAGGGTGGTGCCGTACCACCATAGCGACGTGGCGGCGGCACCGGGCCATTTGGGGAAGCGGCCGTCCTTGTAGGCGGTGGGTGTGAGCGCCACGAACAACGACCAGAGCGCAATGCACAATATGCCCATGGGCACCAGCTTCGCCGAGGCGACGAACCCGATCGCCTTGTCCGCCCAGGGCAGTATCTGGTGCAGGAACTGATCGACGCCGGTGATGACGACCTGAAGCGAGAAGGCGAACATCACCGCGAACACGCTGGCGAGCGTGATGCCGATCGCGCCCAGCCGATACCGCCAGAAGGGCTTGGTGCTCTTCGTGCCATAGGCGCGGCGCAGGATGTCGCGGACGGTTTCGATCAGGCTGCCCACCGTCCACAGGCCAACCAGGCCGCCGAGCCAGAGCAGCGGCCCGCTGCGCGCGGTCAGCACGTCGCTGATCGGCTGGCGTATGACATCGGCGACGCCGCGCGGCACGGTGAGGAGGAAGGCGTTCACCGCCTGCACCCCGTCCTGCGTCCGCCCGAAGATGCTCGCCACCGCCGCGGCGACGATGAAGAAGGGGAAAAGCGTCATCAGCGACAGATAGGCAAGGTTGCCGGCGTGGATGAAGCCGTCGCTATAGGTGCCCACAGCGACTCGCTTCAGAACCTCGAAGAAATGCGAGCCGGGCCGCACGCGGTCCATCTGGCGATGCCAGCGCGACCGCGCGTCCTGCGCCATCCGGCGGCGCTGTTCGGGTGAAAGGGGGGAAGGCATCGGCATGGAGGGGTTAACGCTCCGGGCCGCCTGCTGCTCCTGCGAAGGCAGGATCACGCCATTGGCGCTGCCGCTGCGCCGTCACATCATACGCCCAGATGCGCGCGCACGGCCCGGCTGTCCTGCCAGCTTTCGACCAGCGAGAGGATGGCGGGATCGTCCGCCGGCACGTCGATGTGGAGCGTGACGAGCTGGTCGCCGCGCGATCCATCCTTCGCCGTGAAACCCTTGCCGCGCAGACGCAGCGTCTTGCCCGAGGAGGTGCCGGCGGGCACGCCCAGCATGACCGGGCCATCGACGGTCGGCACCTTGACCTTGCCGCCCTTCACCGCTTCGTTCAGCGTGATGGGCAGGTCGAGCAGCACATTGTCGCCGTCGCGCGTGAAGAAGGG
>NZ_LSJY01000050.1 GCF_001556865.1 Sphingobium sp. CCH11-B1
CGTCTGGCTTGTCGCGCGGGCGGGTTGTCGAAGGGGTGGGGCAGCGGCGTGGCGCTGGAGTAGGATGCGCAGGACAGGGGCGGTTCACCCGAGGTTCAGCGCCGATGGCGTCGTTTCGTCCCTGACGGATTTCCTGCATCCGGTGTGCCCGACAGCGCCTGGATACGCCCCCGGCCTTCCCTTGCGCCGGGGGCGTTTTCGTTTTTCACCCGATCGTTGCGATCTGCGCTTTCCGCTACGGCATGGCTGTCGTTCGTTCGGCGGCAGATGTCGTTCGTCGTGCCGTTCGTCCTTTCGGGCCGGCGCTTCGTCGGTCGCCGCGTCGTTGGCCGACGCGCGTCGCACCCGGGTCGAAGCAGGCGCGCGGCGCTTGCCCGGCGAGCCTAGAGAGGAAGGGCGAACGGGGACGGACGCTGTCTTCCTCCAGACCCTTTGACGGCGGCCCCCCGTTCGCACCCGGTGCTCGCGGCCCCCCCCCATATCGCGCGGCTCCGGCCACAGAAGATTTTTGAGGAGATACGCCCATGTCCGCTTCGTTCAAGATCGCTGCGATCGCCAGCGCTTCCATCGCCCTAGCCCTGACCGCCGGCGCCGCCAGCGCGACGGAGATCAACGCATTCCAGTCCAACGGCCGCACCGCCGAGGTCTATCATGGCGACCTGGACCTGACCAAGGCGGACCAGCGCCAGCACCTGCAGGCGCGGATCAGCCGGGCGGCCGGGCGGGTCTGTTCCAACGGGACGCTGGCCGAACAGCAGGCATGCCGCAAGCTGGCGGTGGCGCAGGTGCAGTCGCGCGTCAGCGCCGCGATCGCCCGCGCCGAAACGAAGGAGCGCTACGCCGACGCCACCCCCGCCACGCGCGAGGCGCGCCCGGTGGTGGGGAACTGACGGAAGCCATGCCGTTCCCCCGGCGACCACCGGGGCATGAAGGCGGAAAGGCCCGGCGGAGGACGCCGGGCCTTTCTGTGTTTGGGGGAATGGGTGGGGATGGCGTGGATGGGTGGAGAGCGGACGGTCTCTCCCTCCCGTCATGCCAGCGCAGGCTGGCATCTCAGGCCATAATGTTCACCATCTCCTGAGACCCCAGCCTTCGCTGGGGTGACGGAATTGGGTGGTTAGGAGACCATCGGCTTCGAGCGCACATTTCCAGGAAAGCAGACTTATCGGGGGCATGGAACCGCATGCCATATTGGTATGCCTTACCATGGTGATGGAGGATCGGGCACTTGGCGAGTTCGCGTTTTCCAAGTGTTGATCGTTTCAACTGCCGCCGCCAACATGTCGTCTAGCTCGACGACCGAACCCTTCCAAACTTGTTCTAGTTCGCGTTCCACATCATCATTCGTATCGACGGCTCGCGCATGAACCTTCACGCGGCCCCATTTCGGTGGTGCGACACTAATCTGAAAACATTCAAATGGTGGATCACCGGGGGTGTAAAAAAATCGTGCAGGACGATGCGCCGACTCGGTGAATAACTTTGTGCCGAGGATAGAGACCCATTTTTCGATTACAGGATCGAGTTTCTCAAAAGCAGGCATCATTCTCGTATACAGGCGATTGGCATCGTCCGCTATCAGGAAGGACGAAAAAGCCCGTTGGACGGCTAGAAATGGTCGATGACGGTCCTCCCCCATTCCGCGTAGATCATCGTGCGGGTCGGACCGTCGTTGACCACGATCGCTCTGCGGCCGGTGGACAATGAGGACCGGTCAGCGGCCCGTCATCGCTCGTGCATTGGCGAGGAAGGTGCGGCCGATGCGGATTTCGCTGCCGTCGGCGAGCGCGGCGAACCAGACGCCGCTGCCGTCATGGCGCAGGCGGGCGATATGGTCGCGGCGGACGATGTGGCTGCGATGCAGGCGGACGAATTGCTGCGGGTCGAGCCGTTCCTCCAGGCTGCTGATCGTCTGGTGGAGGAGGTAGCTGTGGCTGGCCACGTGGAGGCGCATATAGTCGCGTTCCGCCTCTATGCGGTCGATCTGGTCGGCGGCGATGCGGATGAGTTCGCTGCGGTGGGGCACCCAGAATTCCTCGGCCCATTCGGGCGCCGGCGGGGCGGGGGGCGCGGCGGCATCGTCCGGCGCGCGGTTGCGCAGCGCCACCGCCACCCGGTCGACCGCGCGGGTCAGCCGGTCATGGGCGACGGGTTTGAGCATATAGTCGACGGCGGCGAGGTCGAACGCCTCCACCGCGAACCCTTCGAACGCGGTCACGAAGATGACGGCGGGGCGGATGCCCATGCGGCCCACCGCGCGGGCGACGCCGATCCCGTCCAGCAGCGGCATCGCGATGTCGAGCATGACGAGATCGGGCTTCAGCCCTTCGATCAGGCGAAGCGCGGCTTCGCCGTCCGTGGCGGTGCCGACAAGGGCGATGCGCGGTTCGCGCGCGCAGAGCATCTGGAGCCGTTCGATCGCGAGCGGCTCGTCATCGACGATGAGGGTGCGGATGGTGGATGACGCTGGATTGGTCATGGTCGGTCAGCAGCCCCGGCGGATGATGGGCAGGGTGAGCAGCACGGAAAAGCCGTCCCCTTCCCGCGGACCATAGACGATGCGGCCCTCATCGCCAAAGCGGGCGATCAGCCGGTCGCGCACATTGGCAAGGCCGATGCCGCTGCCCGCGTCGCCGGGTCCGGGGGGATTGTCGCCATCGTCCGTGACCGCGATGTGCATGAGGTCGCCATCCGCGCGCGCGGTGATGCGGATGGTGACGGGGCTGGAAGTGCGGGACACGCCATATTTGATCGCGTTTTCCACCAGCGGCTGGAGGATGAGGCCGGGCACGCAGGCGTCCATCAGGCTGTCGGGCACGTCGATCTGCGTCGTCAGCCGGTCGGGGAAGCGCACGGCCTCAATATCCAGATAGAGTTTCTGGAGATGCACTTCCTCCTCCAGCGGCACATCGTCCAGCGGATCGCCGGTCAGGCTGGTGCGGTAGAAGTTGGAGAGCGACAGGATCATCCTTTCCGCTTCGTCCGGGCGGTCGCGCATGACGAGCGTGGAGAGGGAGTTGAGCGTGTTGAAGAGGAAGTGGGGGTTCACCTGATAGCGCAGCGAGCGCAGTTCCGCCTGCTGCGCGGCGCGTTCCAGCCGGGCGGCGCGGCGTTCGGTGCGGTGCGCTTCGCTGGCATAGGCAAGCGCGAGGTAGAGGCCGGCCCAGGCGGACAGGAAGAAGTAGCGGCTGATCGCGTCTTCGACGATGGAGATGAGGAAATATCCCTTCTCCGCCATCTCCTTCTTCGTTTCGGCGTCGGGGAAAAGGCTGACCGGATCATAGACGTTGAAGATGTAATAGTTGGCCGCCGCCATCGCGAGGGCAAAGGGCGCGGCGAGCGAGAAGGCGGCGACGATGCGGACCGCCAGCGGCTTGCCATCGAAGCGGCGCAGCGCGAGATAGAGGATCCAGGTGACGATGATGCCGATGGTCGCGACCACCATGCGGCGCGCGGCGAGTTCCCACTGGGCGTCGAAGCCGATCACGGCCGCGCGCAGGCTGACGATGACGGTGTAGAAGAACCAGAAACCCAATATGGAATAAAGCGCGACCGCCGGCGCGACGCCGCGATCGCCGTCTTCGGCAATATCGTTCATCCCCCTGTTTTACGCATGTCAGGCGGAAATGTCTGTAGCGGCGACGCGTTGCTGGTCGAAGCGCGGTCAACGTTGGTCGAAGCGGAACCGGCGCAAGGGGCCATCCGTTGATCCTTACGAACCCGTATCGCGACCAGGAGGAAAAATCGGATGACCGACGAAGCCAAGGACCGGGGCGTGCGCCCCAACAGCCGGGAAGAAGCCGGGGTGGACCGTTGCAGCGACGATCAGGACCATGCGCTGTCCGCCGACGAGAAGCTGGACGAGGGAATAGAGGATTCGATGGATGCGTCCGACCCGCCATCGTCCACCAAGCCGGGCAGCCATGGCGACCCGGTGCCGTCGTCCGGCTACAAGGAGGAGGACTGAATAGCGGCGCGATTTTGACTATGCTATGCTGGCCGCGAGAGAGCGAAACCGCCGCCGGCCCGCAGGCTGCGCCGGAAGGCGCGTCACAGAGAGGAGCAAGACAGTCCATGCCGACATCCGCCACCCCAGCCATCGAACGGATCGCCCGCGTGCTGGCCGGGCGTCAGTTGAGCCTGAATGGCGAGGGCAGCGATCCCCATGCGGCCGGCGCGGTGGACGCGGCCTGGCCCGACCATGTCGACGATGCCTATGCGATTTTGCACACGCTGCGCGAGCCGGACGCCGACATGGCGCAGGCAGGCGATGTCGCGGTATGGCGCGCGATGATCGGCGCCGTGCTGGAAAAGCGCGCCGGCGCCTGACCGGGGCGCGCCAGCGCCAAGCGGCGTCAATCCTGTGCGGATAAGGATTCGGTAAGGTCGATCCGGCATGAGCGTGTCGGGAGGCCCCGCATGTACGACATTCTTTTTCGCCACGACATCAATCTGTTGGACATCGCCTGGCATGGCCTGTTCGATCCCGCGACCGTCGCGTCCTACGCCCGCGAGGTGAAGGCGCGATTCGCGCAGGAGCGCTTTGCGCCCGGCTATCTGCTGCGCATGGACATGAGCCGCAGCGCCGTTCAGCCGCAGCATGCGGTGGCGGCGTTCCGCGAACATCTGGGGGATGGAAAGTTTCCGCGCGCGTCGCGCATCGCCATCGTGACGCCGAGCGCGATCGCCACGCTTCAGGTAAGGCGGGAAATGACCCAATCCTATATGCGCATTTTCGCGAAAGCGCCGGAGGCGCTGGCCTGGCTGCTGGAACGGCAGCCCGCCCTTGCCTGACCGGCATTGTACCTGACCAGCGCTGTCAGGGCGGGGGACGGGCACGGAATGCGCCCGGACATAATCTTTTCGTCGCAGTCACATAAGATACATATTGCACCGCACAACGAAATCTGTTCCCTTTGCTGAACAGCGGTGGAACGGGCGCTTAAGCCTTCAGTAACCAAGGCGGGCGCATGTTTCATCCTGCGACTTCAAGTCGGAGGGCAAGAATATGGGCACCAGTGCAAGACCGGCGGACGGGGCAGTCACCCTCGCGGAACTGCGAGAATTCGCCAGCTTCCCGTCAGCCACGCAGCGTTACATCAGACGTTCGCTCGACATCGGGCTGCATCGCCGCGACGCGATGAAGCTGTGGTCGCGCGACATGGTGGAGGAAGCATCGATCCGGGCGCAGGCGCGCATCTACGGACGGCTGGACGAGATCAAGGCGCGGGTGCCCGACGACAGCGGCCTGGAGCAGGTGGAGCCGTTCATGGCCCCGCTGGTGACGGTGTCGGCCTTCGACCTGGGGCAGGACAGGCTTGCGAGCTTTTCGGCCTATCGCTTCCTTTACGAACGGTTGCTGGGCGCGGGGGCGCGGCCATGGCTGCCCGGCGCCTTCTGCGCGGCGGCGAGCCTGCCGCACCTCCACCCCGACAAGCGGCGCGCGCTGCTCCAGTCGATCAGCGAGGCAGCGGCGACGGCGGCGGGATGGTCCAACCGGGAGCCGACATTCTACCCCGAATGGGTGGAGAAGGTGGATTTGAGCAAG
>NZ_LSJY01000051.1 GCF_001556865.1 Sphingobium sp. CCH11-B1
ACGCCACGACGCCGAGCACCAAGGCCGATCACAAATCATTCATGCCATCTCCTTTCCTGCCGCGACTTTCTCCGAAAGCGAAGTTCCCGGAAGATTGGTTCGGGCTCGTGTAGGGTCAATGGATGGGAATGCGCCCGGCGTTTGCCGGGCGTTCGTTTTCATCGTGCATTGAGCATTGAGTACTGAAGAACTGACGCGCAGCGCACCGTTCAAATTCCGTGACGAACGGCCTCCGCAATCGCCGGCATCACGTCGATATCATTAGAGGTATGCGCAACAGCGTTCGTGCTCACGATCCTCTCGACGAGCCCACCCAGGACTTGCGCTGCATCGCCGGCGAAAAGCGGATGCACGACCACGCAATCCGGTCGCGCGAACCCCATGCCGACCAGCTGGCGCGCCGCCTCGGCGAGGGTCCGGCCGGATGAGGCGATATCGTCGACCAGCACCGGCTGGCGATCGAGAAACGCTGGGGCATTCGGAATCGAGATGGTGACGTCACGGTCGCCGGACCGGATTTTCTCGCACACGAGAAACGGAGCATCGGCATCGGCCGCCACCTGCGAGACCCACTGTTCGCTTTCCAGGTCCGGACCGATGATCAGCGGACGAGCGACATTGCGCTTGATCCACGAGGCCAGAAGCCGCGCAGCATGAACAACCTGGGTCGGGATGCGGTAGATTTCCGACAACGCATGATAGCGGTGGAGATGCGGATCGACCGTCACCAGCCAGTCGAGATGGCGGGACAGGATCGCGGCAAAGGTTCGCGACGTCACCGCCTCGCCGGCATGGAAGCGAATGTCCTGGCGCATGTAAGCGAGGTAGGGGGCGACGAGCCCGATCCTGCGAGCGCCCAGATCGCGCGCGGTGTCGGCTGCGAACAGCAGCGGCAACAGCTTGGCGTCCGGATGATCGAGACTGCACAGCAGGATGACGTCGCGGTCGCTGATGTCGCTTACGACCCTGAGATAGGTTTCCCCGTCGGGAAACTGACGATGCTCGATCGTGCCGACCTCTGCATCGAGTGCGGCGGATAGCGGCTGTGCCAGGGCCTCGCTGCCAGACAGCGCGAACAGCACGGGACGGTTCATAGCGCTTCAATCCCGAAGATCGGCCCGTCGCTCACCGCATAGGCCGCCGCATAATCGAGCTCGCCCGGGCTCTCGGCATGAATGGTGCTCAAGGGAGCCCCGGCATCCACCATCTGGTTCAGCCGACACTGCAGCGCGACGCCGGCGGCCTTGGCCATCGGCGCGCCGGCAAGCTTCGCGACCGTCGCGAGCTTGCGATTGTCGATACTCACCAGGCGGCCGCTATAGGGAGCGATCATATCCTGTTGGAACCGGGCGACCGGTGGAGCCCGCATGCCGCCCTGCGCTTCGCAGATACGTTGGAACTTGGCCCAGGCCCGGCCGCTTTCGAGGCACGCCCGCGCACGCGCATAGCCTTCGCCGGCCGGGGCCGCGTCCGCGAGCTCAAGCAGTCCTCCCGCCAGCTCGCAGGCCCGGTGGGCGAGATCCTCGGCGCCAGGCTGCCCCTGGAGCACGGCAAGGATATCCTGCGCCTCGAGCGCCGGACCGATGCCCCGTCCGATCGGCTCCGCGCCGGGGCCGCGCATCACGCGCGTGCGAAGCCCGAAGGCTTGGGCGACCGAGCTCAGCGCGCGCTCGAGGGTGTCGGCGGCAGCGGCTCCGCGGACCTTGGCGGTCGGCCCGACCGGGATGTCGATGACCAGATGGGTCGCACCGGCCGCGACTTTCTTGGACAGCACCGAGGCGACCATCTGCCCGACGGCATCGATATCGAGCACGCGCTCCACGCCGATGATCACGTCGTCGGCAGGGCTGAGATTGACGGCGCCGCCCCAGGCGATGCAGCCGCCTTCGCGCTCGACCACCTTGCGGATTGCGGAAACGTCGAGGTCGACAGGTGCCAGCACCTCCATCGTGTCCGCCGTGCCGGCCGGCGAGGTGATCGCCCGCGACGATGTCTTGGGCATGATCAGGCCCTCCGCGGCCATGATCGAGACGATGATCGGCGTGGTGCGATTGCCCGGCAATCCACCGACGCTATGCTTGTCGACGATGACCGTTCCGGGCCACTGCAATCGCTCGCCGACATCGACCATCGCCCTGGTCAGGCTGATCGTTTCGTCCGTATCGAGCGGGACCGCCGAGCAGGCCGTGACGAATGCCGAGAGATGGACATCGCTATAGCGTCGCTCGGCGATGTCGGTGATGATCGCTGAAAAAGCCCCGTCACTGAGACGATTGCCATAGATACGCCGACGCACTTCGGCGAGCGAGGCGAGAGGCTGGGCGTGCGCGATCTCGACCGGATCGCCCTCGCTGACGCCGAGCCGCTGCCATGCGGATTCCGAGAGGCCGATCTCGCCGGGCGCTGGAGCCTCCGCGGAACTGTGCAGCAGCGAGACGACGATTTCCCGCCCGCCGGCGCGCAGCGCGACCTGCGCGCGGGACGC
Source organism: Sphingobium sp. CCH11-B1 (assembly GCF_001556865.1). Classification (GTDB taxonomy): domain Bacteria; phylum Pseudomonadota; class Alphaproteobacteria; order Sphingomonadales; family Sphingomonadaceae; genus Sphingobium. The sequence goes on from NZ_LSJY01000051.1 coordinate 2,486, forward strand.
AAGACCTTCCGAGCGGCAGACGGGACAGTCGTGGCGCATGACCGCAATCAGATCGCTACCGGCACCCGACAGGCCGATGCGGCGTGCCCGCAGCGTCGTCGCGACAGACTCTGCTTCGGCGTTCTCGATGATCCCGGGCTTCACGCGAGCATGCCCCAGCTACCCAGCGCCGGTACGCTGCATGCCCAGCCCAGTTCCTCCGAGACACGCTTCGCCAGGACGTGGGCGCCGGTCGGCTCGCCATGGGTGACATAGACGTGGCGCGGGGCCTCGTGCAGCGAGCCGAGCCAGCGCATGAGCTCGTCGCTGTCGGCATGCGCCGAGAGCATCGTCAGGTTGGCGACCTCGGCTTCGACCGGGATATACTCGCCGTGGATCTTGATCGTCCGGGCGCCGCCGATCATGGCGGCGCCGCGGGTGCCCGCCGCCTGGAAGCCCGAGAAGAGGATGAGGTTCTTCCCATCCGGCGCGAAGCGCTTGAGATGGTGGAGCACGCGGCCGCCCGTTGCCATTCCGCTGGCCGAGATGATGACCTTTGGGGCGGGGTTGGCGGTGAGTTCCTTGGATTCCTCCACTTCGCGCACATAGTGCGCGACGCTGCACGCCGCTTCGCACTCGGCGCGGGCCAGGCGATGCTCGTCCATGAAATCGCACATCAGCCCGCTCGCGTTGATCGCCATCGGGCTGTCGAGGAAGATCGGGATGTCGCGGAGGCGTCCCTGCGCGCGCAGACGCGAGAAATGATAGAGAAGCGACTGGACCCGTCCCACGGCGAAGGCCGGGATCACCACCGTCCCTCCTCTCTCGACGCATCGTTCGACATGATCTCCAAGCGTCTTTGTCGGATCGACCTGCTCGTGGCGCCGATCGCCATAGGTCGATTCCACCAGGACATAGTCGGCGCGCGCGGGCGGCTCGGGATCTTTCATCACCGAATCGCCGTAACGGCCGATGTCGCCTGAGAAGAGGATTGTCCGCCCCTTCCAGTCGATCTCGATCGACGCCGCGCCGAGGATGTGGCCGGCGCGATGATAGCGCACCCTGATGCCGTCCGTGACTGCATGCCACGCTCCGAACTCGATCGGCCGGAAGAGCTGCAATGCCAGACGCGCGTCAGCCTGGGTGTAGAGCGGCAGCGCCGGCTGGTGCCTGGAGAAGCCGTGCCGGTTGGCGAACTCCGCATCCTTTTCCTGCAGATGACCGCTGTCGGGAAGAAGGAGCTCGCACAGGGCCGCGGTCGCCCGGGTGGCAAGGACGGTACCGTCCCAGCCCAGGCGCGCCATGCGCGGTAGCGGGCCCGAGTGATCGAGATGAGCGTGGGTCAGCAGGACTTGGCCGACATCGGCGACTTCGGGTGGAATTGGCGCCCAATTAAGGCGGCGCAGATCCCTGGGTCCTTGAAACAGGCCGGAATCGACAACGATCTGAGTTTCACCATCGTCCACCAGATAACGCGACCCTGTGACCGTTCCCGATGCGCCGAGAAAGGCGACGCCGAGACCATCGGCCGGGCGCTTAGCCAGATCGATCCTTGCTTCGCGCTCGAGGACGGTCACGCCGGACTGGTTGCGGGAATGGTGCCGTTTCTTTCTCTTGTGCATGGACGCGGGCCTGCCTCTCACGATTATGTTCGTGAGCGCAGCTTTGATTCGCGGACGCCGCACGCCTATACGCAAAAGCCGCAGCACGACTGCTGCTCCCGACAGTTGCGTCGCGCGAACACCGGTGGCCGATCCGATCGATCACCTTACCCATGCTTGCGCGATGCCCTTCGGACTTCGCTCTCTACTTATACCTTGCTCCTTGGACTCGAGCCTATGCAGGCTGGAGGTTGACTAGAAGAGAACGGCATATGGGCGAACATGACCATCGCATGCGCAAGCGCGGCAAGATCGTTCTGATCGGCTTCCTGCTCGTCGCCAGCTTCTTCCTCATTACCGAGCATACCGCGCACTTCCTGGGTGTGCTGCCCTATCTCATCCTGCTCGCCTGCCCGCTCATGCACCTGTTCATGCACCACGGCCAAGGTGGGCATCAGCATGGCCATGAGCCCGGCCAGGCACCCGCCGGCTTGCCGGCCAATCCCAACGGCCGCATCGAAGGAGAGTCGCGATGACGCACGCCGACTATGGCTATGGTCTGTGGGGGCTCGCGCTGGTCAATGCCGCCGTTTTCATCCTCTTTGCGTTCAGCTTCTTCAAGCCGGCAACGCGGCGCGACTGGCGCAGCTTCGGCGCGTTCAGTGCGTTCATCGTCGCGCTCTTCGCCGAAATGTATGGCTTCCCGCTCACCATCTTCCTGCTGTCGGGGTGGCTCCAGTCGCATTTCCCCGGCGTCGACTGGTGGAGCCACGATGCTGGCCACATCCTGGAAATGATGTTCGGCTGGCGCATCAATCCGCATTTCGGCCCGTTCCACATCGCCAGCTTTGTGCTGATTGGTGTAGGCTTTTGGCTAATCTCGATCGCGTGGACGGCGCTTCACACGAGTCAGCGCAAAAACGAATTGGCAATGACGGGGGTCTACGCCCGGGTGCGGCACCCTCAATACGTAGGGTTCATCCTCGTCATGCTCGGTTTCTTGCTACAATGGCCGACGCTTCTGACGCTTGCCATGTTTCCGGTGCTGGTGGTGATGTACATTCGTTTGGCTAAGCATGAGGAGAGATACGCGCTCGCGACCTACGGCGATAGCTACCGCCAGTACATGGCCCATGTTCCCGCCTTCTTCCCCAGCTTGCGTTGGAAGCGGGAGATTGCAGGACTGGCCTTCACAGGAAATGCTCGAATGGCAGGCCATCAGACGGACGGGCCGGTTAGCGAGGGTTCTCGAGAACACGACAACATGCTGCCAGGAGGTTAGACGTTGTCCTCCTCCGCAAGATCATCACGAACATGACGAAATCGAGGGGGCGTATGTGACCATGCAGGTGACGATCCTTGCGATTGTAGTAAACGGCGTTCCCGTCCTGAGCCTCCATCAGACCCGATCCGCGGCCTGGAAGCGGCTCATGAGATTCATAGACGCGAAATGGCCGGAGCGCCTGGGAGCGATGCTTCCCCCTGCCGAAGACGAAGCGAAGGCGCGCATGTTCTTTCGCGAGGAAGATAAAGACCTGTACGCGATCATCGACGCCGACATATCAGAGCTGCACGATGCCTTGGGGTGGGTCAAAGATCCCGTCGTTGGTTAGCCCGTCACGCGATCGCCCTCGAAAAGCTGGGCCGCCCACCGATCGAGATCGCAGCCACGTCCTGAACGTCACCGAAGTTCAGGACGTGACCGAGCCCGGGCAGTGCGATCGGGCGCTATCTGTAAGCCGGACAAGCAACTGACCTGTTCGACCGCCGTGCCAGCGGGCTGATTGCCAAGGGCGCGGCCGGATTTTGCGTCGGCGCAACGGGTGTCAGTCGGTGTCGGCCTCTACGGAGAGATGTGCAGCGGCTGTCATCTATCGCCCCGGCGCGGAGGAATCGGAGGTGAGCCAAGGCCCTTAACGGCAAGCCCCGAACTGGCGAGGGGTGGCGCAACGCCTCACGCCCGCTCAGCAGCCCTGGATTATCAAGCATGGTGTAAGCTGACGGCCGAGCCGGCGGGGGGCAAGACGCACCGGATCCCCTGTCTGGGACACGGTGGCGTTCGTGCGCTAACTCTCGGGGATGACGGCTGAGCCGTACAAGCGCTGGTCGCGGGCGCACCTGTCGGCCACGCGGGATGATGAAGAATCTGGCAGGCACGAAATGAGACACGCAAGGATGGAGATTCGACCCTGAGAAGCACCAAACTTCGGCTGCACCTTCTCGCGAGCCGCACTCACAAGTGGCTCGCGATCATTGTCGGCGCGCAGCTTCTTTTGTGGTTCGCGAGCGGCGCGTTGATGAGCTTCTTGCCCATCGATTGTCAAACGGCGTTCAAAAGGGACCCCCGATCGGCGTCGAAGAGGGACCCCCTTT
>NZ_LSJY01000052.1 GCF_001556865.1 Sphingobium sp. CCH11-B1
AACAGAAGGAACCGTTCAATGCGATCTTGACAAGGCCCGGATCATACAAGTCGACTTTCGATCCCCAGCAGCGGACGTTTCGCTCTTCTAGCAGCTGTCGATCAGGCTCGGTCGTTCACGCGCGCGAGAGAGGGGCGAGGATGACCGGTTTTCGCGCGAGTGGCCGCTACACCAGCTGGATACTCTATGTCAAACGGCGTTCAAAAGGGACCCCCGATCGGCGTCGAAGAGGGACCCCCTT
>NZ_LSJY01000053.1 GCF_001556865.1 Sphingobium sp. CCH11-B1
CCGACGATGTCCCCGGCCTGCCCGCCCGCCGCGCGGCGCTCCGTCTGCTCGACGCGGTGCTGCGCCGGGGCGAGCCGCTCGAACTGGCGCTGCATGGCGCGACGCAGGGCCTGCCTCCGGCCGACCGGGCGCTGACCCACGCCATCGCGGCGGAAGTGCTGCGCCACCTGCCCGATCTCGACACCCTGATCGACAGCGCGACCCGCCAGATCCTGCCGCCCGACGCCAAGGCCCGAATGGTGCTGCGCATCGCGCTCGCCCAGACGCTGAAGCTCGATACGCCGCCGCATGCCGCCATCGCCACCGCCTTGCCGCTGGTGGACGGCGGCCCGCGCAAGCTGGTCCATGGCGTGTTCGGCACGCTGACCCGCGGCGCGCCAGACCTGCCCGATCCGCCGACCCTGCCCGTCGGTGTCGCGCACCGCTGGGCGGCGCAATGGGGCGACGCTATGCCGCAGGCGGCTGCCCACGCCTACGGGCAGCGTCCTCCTATCGATATCAGCCTGCGCAACCCCGAACAAACGGCGAAATGGGCGGAGACTTTGGGCGGCACGTCTTTCGCCCCCGGCCATGTCCGCCTGCCGTCCCATGCCGATCAGGGGAATGTCGCCATCCCCGACCTGCCAGGCTTTGCCGAAGGCGCATGGTGGGTGCAGGACGTCGCCGCTTCCTGCGCGGCGCGGCTGCTGGGCGCGGGCGAGGGACGCACGGTGCTCGATCTGTGCGCCGCACCGGGCGGCAAGACGATGCAGCTGGCGGCGGCTGGCTGGCGTGTGACCGCGCTCGACCAGTCGAAGAAGCGGCTGGAACGGCTGTCGGACAATCTGACCCGCACCGGCCTGACGGCGGAAGTCGTGCAGGCCGACCTGCGGGCCTGGCGGCCAGACGCGCCAGTGCACGCGATCCTGCTGGATGCCCCCTGTACGGCCACCGGCATCTATCGTCGCCATCCCGACGTGCTGCACCGCATCGGGCCGCGCCAGATCGCGGAGCTGGCGGAGCTTCAGGCCGATCTGCTCGCCCGCGCGGCGGACTGGCTCGCACCGGGGGGCCGCCTTGTCTACGCGACCTGTTCGCTGGAACGGGCGGAGGGCGAGGAGCAGGGCGCGCAATTCCTGGCCTCCCATCCCGATTTCGCGCTCCTCCCCACGACCGCAGAAGAACTCCCCGCAGGCATCCTGCCCACGCCGGACGGCTGGCTTCGCACCCTTCCCGATACGCTGGCGGACGCAGGTGGGACGGACGGCTTCTTCATCGCCCGCCTCGTCAAAAATGCGAACTGACTTTTAATTATGTTCGCGGCATAAGGCGGTCATGCGCCCGATCGAGCCCTTGCCTCTCCATCATAGCTGGCCGCTCTATGCATTGCGCGAACATCTCGCGCCCGTCCTGCTGGACCCCAGCATCGCGCGCAATGACGAGGCGCTGGCGGAACGCGGCCTTGGTCTGTGGCAATGCGACCTTGCGGACAACAGCCTCAGCTGGACCGCCGGCGTCTACGACCTGTTCGGGCTGGAACGGGACAGCCCCGTGCCCCGCGACCTCGCCGTCTCCCTCTATGCACCAGACTCGCGTGCGGCGATGGAAAGGTTGCGCGCCTATGCCATCCGGCACCGGCGAGGCTTCACGCTGGACGTCGACATCGACCAGGCCGACGGGGCGGGCCGCTGCGCCATGCGCCTGATTGCCGCGCCCGTGCTGAACAGTCAGGGCGCTGCGGTCGGCCTGCAGGGCGTCAAGCAGTTGCTCCCCCGCGGCGCATCCGCCTCTACCGGGCTGGACCCCACCATTTTCGTCATGCTTTGAACGGCTTGCGCGTCGTCACCCGGCGGCGCGCGACTCGCCTGCAAATCCCCGTTGCCCTGTGCCCCGGCGGCGACTAAGGCGAACGGTTAATGACCTCTTCCATCCTCATATCGCCGTCCATCCTGTCCGCCGACTTCGCCCGCTTGGGCGAGGAAGTGCGCGCCATCGACGAGGCAGGGTGCGACTGGGTCCATATCGACGTCATGGACGGCCATTTCGTGCCCAACATCACGATCGGCCCCATGGTGGTAAAGGCGCTGCGCCCCCACACGAAAAAGCCGTTCGACGTTCATCTGATGATCTCGCCGGTGGACCTCTATCTCGATGCCTTCGCGGCTGCGGGAGCGGACATCATCACTGTCCATCCGGAAGCCGGGCCGCACATCCACCGCACCGTGCAGCATATCAAGTCGCTGGGCGTACAGGCGGGCGTGGTGCTCAACCCCGGCACCCCCGCCAAGATGCTGGATTATCTGATCGACGATGTCGACCTGATCCTGATCATGAGCGTCAATCCGGGCTTTGGCGGACAGAGTTTCATCGACAACCAACTGCGCAAGATCGAGGCGTGCCGCAAGATGATCGACAAGTCGGGCCGCGACATCCGGCTCCAGGTCGACGGCGGCATCGACCTCGTCACCGCGCCGAAGGCGATCGCGGCGGGCGCGGATGTGCTGGTCGCGGGCACCGCCACTTTCCGCGGCGGCCCTTCCGCCTATGCTGACAATATCCGGAAGCTGCGGGGCGGGTGAACGAGATCCGCCGCCTCCCCGCCCGCAAGGGCCAGACGCTTGCCGCCGAACCGGAAGAGGACGGCATCGAGCAGGGCAAGCGGCTCATCCGCGTCGCGGATGACAAGGGTCTGTCGCTGACGCAGCGGATCGCCAACCAATTCTACCTGCTCAGTTGGAAGACGCCGATCCACGGCCGCCGGCTCAAGGGGAAATATCCGCTCAAGCTGCTCGCCGTGCCCGACGACCAGGTGCCGGGCGATCCGCGCGCGGGTGCGGCGATCCGGGCGGGCTATTTCCTCTTCCGCGGGCAGAAACTGCCCATCGAGACGCTCGACTTTACCAGGCTGTCGGTCAGCCCCGCCTTTGCAAGCTATCTGCACGGCTTCCGCTGGCTGCGCGACCTCGCCGCCAGCGCCAGCCGCGAACAGGGCGCGCCGATCGCCGAAGCGGTGATGCGCAAATGGCTCGACGCGCACCATGAAACGCCCAGCGAGCCCGCCTGGCGCGCCGACAATGCCGGCTGGCGGCTGTTGTTCTGGACTGCGCACGCGCCGCTCATCCTCTCCTCCAGCGACCTTGTCTATCGTTCGCTGGTGCTGAATTGCATCGCCCGCACTGCCCGACACCTGGACCGCAGCGCCGACAAGGCGCCGATGGGCCTGCCGCGCCTGACGGCATGGAGCGGGATCCTGGCCGCCGCGCTGCTGATCCCTGGTGGCGAGGCGCGCCGCCTGTTCGGCGAAGCGGGCCTCAAGCGCGCGATCGACAGCGGCATCCACGCCGATGGCGGCATCGTGTCGCGATCCCCGCTGGCGCAGATGGAGGCGGTAATGCTGCTATCCATGTTGCGCGCCGTCTACGACGTGCGGCGCGAAAGCCCGCCCGCCTGCCTGACCGACGCGCTGGCCCGCGTCGTTCCGGCGCTTCTGGGCCTCACCCATGGCGACGGGGGCCTTGCCAGCTGGCAAGGCGCAGGCGCAATCGATCCGCAATCGGTACAGGCGGTGGTGCAGGCGAGCCGCGTGCGCGCCCGGCCGCTGCGGCAAGCACGCGACTGGGGCTATCAGCGGATGGTCGCGGGCAACACCATCGTCCAGGTCGATGCCGCCCCACCTCCCGTTGCGCGCCTGGCCGAAGCCGGCTGCGCATCCACAGGCGGACTCGAGATCAGCGACGGGCCGCTCCGGCTGATCGTCAGTTGCGGCGGCGCGGCGCTGGAGGGGGCGTGGGTGCCGCGCGAACTGGCGCAGGGGCTGCGCACCACGGCGGCGCACAGCACGCTGGTTCTGGCGGACAGCAATTCCACCGCCCTCTTGCCTGACGGCACGCTGGGCAAGGGCGTGACCGAAGTGGAGCTGACCCGGCAGGAGCTGGACAATGGCAGCCGGCTCGACATCAGCCATGACGGCTATGTCCGCCGTATGGGCTATGTCCACCGCCGCCTGCTGATGCTGAGTGGCGACGGCCGGGAAGTGCGGGGGGAGGACATGCTGACCCCGGCCGAGCGGCGCCGGAAGCCGCAGCGCCAGCCGGTCCAGATCCGTTTCCACCTCGCGCCCGGCGTCGAACCGACGCTGACCGCCGACAATCAGGGCGCGGTACTGCGCGTCGACACCGGCGCGCTCTGGCAGTTCCGCGCGGGCGCAGGGTTGTTGACGGTCGAGGAAAGCCTTTGGGTCGACGGCGACGGCCGCCCTCATCCGACGCGGCAACTCGTCGTCAGCGCAGAGGCGTTGCCCGGCGGATCGTCAATCGGCTGGCTGTTCAAGCGCATGGGGTGAAGGCGGCGGGCCTACCGGTCGGCGGCGCTCGCGACCGCCACCGGCGCACCCTCGGCGGCATAGCGGAAGCGCAAATCACTGTTGAGCTGTCCGTTCACTACCGTCCCGGCGGGAATATAGCCGCTGGTGCCATGGATCAGGAAGCCGAGTGAGGTCAGGAACAGCATCGTCCCGATGGACGCCGCCGTGCCGCTTTTTCCCTCGTCATAGCCCGAGCCGGTCAGGCGCGCTGGACCATAGGGTGTCATGACTTCGACCAGCTGGATTTCGATCTTTCCCTTGCGCCCGAAATGGCCGTTGCGCTGCGTCATGGCGACCTCGGCAAATGCGGGAGACCCTGCCGGGATAATGGTCTGGTGACCGAAGACGATCGGCTCCGCCACTTCCAACCGAATGCGCTCGCCCGGCAGATTGTCCTTGGACGAGATTTGCGCCGTCGTGCGCAACATGATCGGCGTGCCCGCCGGCAGAACATAGCGCGGGCCAGGAGCGGTCGCTGCTTCGGGCGCCGCGAAATAATAGATATTCTGCGCCTGCGCGGGCGCGCAGATGAAGATCGCCGTGGCGATGGCCCATGCGTTTGTTCGGATCATGCGGTGCTCCCTTTCCCCGCCTCATTGCCTAGACAGAGGGAATGAAGAAGCAGTGCCACAACAAGGTTAACGCGGCGCGACCAGCTTCCGCCCGCGGTCAGCGCAGGCGGGACTGTATTTTTGCGCGCTCCGGCACTAAGGGACCGCGCGACACCGTCCTGCCCCTCGCCCAAGGAAAGTCCAACTCAATGACCGACGTCCGTATCAAGCGCGCCCTCCTGTCCGTGTCCGACAAGGCCGGCCTCATCGAACTGGGCCAGGCGCTTGCGACCCATGGCGTGGAATTGGTGTCGACCGGCGGCACGGCCAAAGCACTGCGCGATGCGGGTCTTTCGGTGAAAGACATTTCCGACCTCACCGGCTTTCCCGAGATGATGGACGGCCGCGTCAAGACGCTGCATCCAAAGGTCCATGGCGGCCTGCTCGCCGTGCGCGACAACCCGGAGCATGTCGCCTCGATGCACGAGCATGAGATCGGCGCGATCGATCTGGTCGTCGTCAATCTCTACCCCTTCGCCGCCACCGTCGCCAAGGGCGCGGAGCGGGAGGAAATCATCGAGAATATCGACATTGGCGGTCCGTCGATGGTCCGTTCGGCGGCGAAGAACCATGAAAGCGTCGCCATCGTCACCGATCCGGCCGATTATGCCCGGCTGATCGCGGAGATGGGGGAGAAGGCGGGGGCGACCAGCTATGATTTCCGCCGGATGCTGGCAGCTAAGGCCTATGCGGCAACGGCCGCCTATGATTCGATGATCGCCAGCTGGTTCGCTTTCGCCGATCAGGGCGCGATATTCCCCGAAACGCTGGCGGTGTCGAGCAAGCTGGGCGCGACGCTGCGCTATGGCGAGAACCCGCATCAGTCGGCCGCGCTCTATTTGCCTGTCGGCCCCTCAGCAAAGGGTATCGCCCAGGCGCAGCAGGTCCAGGGCAAGGAACTCAGCTACAATAATTACAACGACGCCGACGCCGCGCTGGAGCTGGTCAGCGAATTCCGCGACGGCCCGCCGACCGTGGTGATCGTCAAGCACGCCAATCCGTGCGGCGTCGCCACCGGCGAGACGCTGATCGAGGCCTATGAAGCCGCGCTCGCCTGCGACAGCGTGTCGGCCTTCGGTGGCATCATCGCGGTCAACCGGCCGCTCGATGGCCCTACCGCCGAAGCGATCAGCGGCATCTTCACCGAAGTCGTCGCCGCGCCCGACGCCGACGAGGAGGCCAAGGCGATCTTTGCCAAGAAGAAGAATCTGCGCCTGCTGCTGACCGGCGACCTGCCCGATCCCGCCCGTGCTGGCCTGCAGATCAAGAGCATCGCCGGGGGCATGCTGGTGCAGAGCCGCGACAATGGCCGCGTCACCCGCGACCAGCTGAAAGTCGTGACCAAGCGCGCACCGACCGAGCAGGAACTTGGCGACTGCCTCTTCGCCTGGACTGTCGCCAAGCATGTGAAGTCGAACGCCATTGTCTATGCCAGGGATGGCAGCACGGCGGGCGTGGGCGCAGGCCAGATGAACCGCCTCGAATCCGCGCGCATCGCCGCCTGGAAGGCAAAGGATGCAGCGGAAAAGGCAGGCTGGACGGAGCCGCGCACTATCGGCTCCGCCGTCGCCTCCGACGCCTTCTTCCCCTTCGCTGACGGCCTGCTCGCGGCGGTGGAGGCCGGCGCAACAGCGGTGATTCAGCCCGGCGGATCGATTCGCGACGAGGAAGTGATCGCCGCCGCCGATGAGGCGGGCCTCGCGATGGTCTTCACCGGAATGCGCCATTTCCGCCACTGATCGCATCAGCCGCGCGCGAAATTGACGCTACGACCGGGCCGCCGTGGACGAACGGTCGGCCCGGTTTTGCGTTAAGGCATTGTACGGTCACGATATTCATTGTTCGCACCTGCAAAACCGCAGAAAACCGCCATTTTTTACCAAGTGGCCTCTTTTCATCGACACCCTGTCCACTTATTTAGGTCGGGACCCTGCTTCCACGGCAGATGTGGGGCACCACTTCTCGTTCGACAGGAGATATTTGGATGACCAAGAAGACCCTCGCGGTGCTGGCTGCCTCAATGGCTCTCGCCCTCCCCGGCCTCGCCAGCGCAGGCAGCAGCGACATGGACGTCATCGTCGACGGTAACACCGGCGCGCAAACCCGCTCCATCGCCGTGTCCGTGGCTGACCTGAACCTTGCCAGTGACAGCGGCCTGCGCCGCGCCGACTATCGGCTGGTCCGCGCCTCGAAGCAGGTGTGCGGCTATGTCAATGGCTCGATCCTGCCGGTGACGAACGACTATCGCAACTGCTATGGCAGCGCGATCCAGGGCGCCCGCGCGGATCTCAACACGCTGGCGCAGCGCCTAGGCTGACCGCCCGTCACTCCGCTCAATCGCCAGGGGCCGCTCCAGATCATGGGGCGGCCCTTTGCTTTGTCAGGCGCACTCCATGCTTACCAGCCATTAACCACTCCTTAGAGGATTTCCTTCATTCCCCGATTACGAACGACCGCCTGGGGATCCGCCTGAAATGCCGCATAGCTATAACAGCGTCGACGTTGCCATTATCGGCGCCGGCCCCGCCGGACTCACTGCCGCCTATCTCCTCACGAAGCAGGGCTACAGCGTCACGGTGATCGAGAAGGATCCGGTCTATGTTGGCGGCATCAGCCGAACCGTGGAACTCAATGGCTTCCGTTTCGACATTGGCGGGCATCGCTTCTTTTCCAAGTCGCAACAGGTGGTCGATCTCTGGAACGAGATCCTGCCGGACGATTTCATCCAGCGCCCGCGCATGAGCCGCATCTATTATGAAGGCAGCTATTACAGCTATCCGCTGCGCGCGTTCGAGGCGCTGTGGAACCTGGGCGTCTGGCGCTCGACCCTCTGCATGGCAAGCTTCGCGAAGGCGAAGCTGTTCCCAAACCGCAACGTCCGCTCCTTCCAGGACTGGACCGTCAACGCCTTCGGCCACAAGCTTTTCTCTATCTTCTTCAAGACATATACCGAAAAAGTGTGGGGCATGCCCTGCGACGAGATGTCGGCCGACTGGGCAGCGCAGCGGATCAAGGGCCTGTCGCTCTGGGGCGCGGTCAAGGATGGCCTCAAGCGCAGCCTCGGTCTCAACAAACGTCCCAATGACGGCATGGCGACCAAGACGCTGCTGGAAACGTTCCGCTATCCGCGCCTTGGCCCCGGCATGATGTGGGAAGCCGCGCGCGACCGGGTGGTCGAGGGCGGCAACCATGTGCTGATGGCGCACAGGTTCAATCGCCTGGAGGAGGATCAGGCAACCGGCCGCTGGCGGCTGATCGCGGACGGCCCCGAAGGCGAGGTGGCGATCGACGCCGGCCACGTTATTTCGTCCGCACCGATGCGCGAACTTGCGGCGCGCATCCATCCGCTTCCCGCGACGCTGCCGCAGGCAATGGATCTCAAATATCGCGATTTCCTGACCGTCGCCCTGATGGTGAAGGGAGAGGATATCTTTCCCGATAACTGGATCTACATCCACGATCCCAAGGTGCTGGTCGGCCGCATCCAGAATTTCCGCAGCTGGTCGCCTGAAATGGTGCCGGACCCCAGCCTCGCCTGCGTCGGCCTTGAATATTTCTGTTTCGAAGGGGATGGCCTCTGGGCCTCTTCCGACGCCGATCTGGTCGCGCTCGCGACGAAGGAGATGGCGGCGCTCGGCCTCTGCAACCCGGACGATGTCGTGGGCGGCGCAGTGGTGCGGCAGGAAAAGGCCTACCCAGTTTACGACGACGCCTATGCCGCCAATGTTCAGGCGATGCGGACCGAACTGGAAGCGCGCTATCCCACGCTTCATATGGTCGGGCGCAACGGCATGCACCGCTATAACAATCAGGATCACGCAATGATGACGGCGATGCTGACCGTGCGCAACATCGTGGCGGGCCACCGCGTCCATGACGTGTGGCAGGTCAATGAGGACGCCGAATATCATGAGGCGGGCGACGAAGGCCAGATCGGCGACGGGCAAGAGGCCGATACGCAGGCCGCGCTTGGCAGCGTCCGCGCCGTTCCGGCCCGATTGAAGGCCGCCTGATCCGATGGGCGCGCGGCCGATCGCCGCGGCGCGTAGCCTGACCGGCCTGGCAGCGCGGCCAATGCTGGCCCGCTACCTGCTGGTCAGCCTCTGTGCGCTGTGCGCGGACACCCTGCTCTTCCTCGCGCTTTCGGATCGGCTGCTGCCGCCCGGCGGGGCTGCCTGCGCTGGCTATCTGTTCGGCATCCTGGTCCATTGGGCGCTGTCCGTGCGCTTCGTCTTCCACGATCGGATATCGGGCCGCGCCAACCATGCCCAGCGCCTCAGCTTCGCACTCAGCGCGCTGCTCGGCCTCGGTGTCACGGTGGGCATCGTCAGCCTCGCCACCCAGACGGGCCTTCCCGCCGCGCCGGCCAAGGCTATCGCCGTGATCGCCAGCTTCACCCTCGTCTATCTGGTACGCAAGCATGTCGTCTTCGCTGCGTCCTGAAAGAGCCGCAGCGGCGGACCGGTTCCCCAACATGGCCCGGCTCGCCCTTCTTGCCTGGCTGATCTGCTGCGCGGCGATGACCATGCACTATGCCTGGCCATTCACGGACCTGCGCTTCTTCGACACGGATGACGCACTGCGGCTGGAACAGGTGCGCGCCCTTCTTGCCGGCCAGTCCTGGTTCGACGTGACGCAACATCGCGTCAATCCGCCCCTGGGCGGGCCGATGCATTGGTCGCGGATTGTCGACCTGCCGATCGCCGCGTTCATCCTGTTGGCACGGCCACTGGTCGGACCGTCCGGCGCGGAACTGTTCGCGACAATCGCGGTGCCACTACTGCTGCTGGGTGGCCTCGTCATCGCAACCTGGGTCGCCGGCAGGCGCATCGGCGGTAGCCGTTCCACCGCGTTGCTGGGCGTCCTGCTACTGCTCACCGCTCCTTCCATCCTGGTCCAGTTCCAACCGTTCCGCATCGACCATCATGGCTGGCAAATCATGCTGGGGGCCATCGCCACCTGCGGTCTGTTCGATACCCGGCCGCGACGTGGCGGGACGCTGATCGGCGTCGCGCTCGCAGCGTGGCTCTGCATTTCCAGCGAAGCGCTGCCCTATGTCGCCCTGTTCCTGTCGGCGCTCGGCATTCAGCACCTTCTGTCTGCGCGTGATAGCGGCCGGCTGGTTGGCGCGGCGGCAACGCTGGGCGTTGCGAGCCTGCTGTTGTCGCTCGCGACGCGCGGCGTGACGCCATTGCGCAGCGTGCAATGCGACGCGCTGTCGGTGCCCTATCTCTTCCCCCTGCTGGCGCTGGCGATCTCTCTCCCTCTCGCCCATGCTGTCCTCGGCGCATCGGACTGGCGCCGCCGCCTGACCGCCGCCGGCCTTGGCGCAGGCAGCGCCCTTGTGGCGCTCGCGCTGTCCGGCGGCCCCTGCCTGTCGGGCGACCCGTTCCAGAGCCTCGGCCCACTTGCCTACCGCGTCTGGTACATGGCCATCATGGAAGGGCGGCCGGTCTGGGAACAGGATGTGTCGCGCATGGGCGTCATCATCATCCCCTCCGTCTTCGGTCTTGCCGCGACGCTAGCCGCCGCCTTCGCCCACCGCCAGGATCGCCCTGCCCTTCTACGCTGGCTGCTGCTCGCGTTGCTGCTGGCCGGATCGACCGGCGTGGCGGCCCTGGTGATGCGCGCGCTGTCCATGGCGCACTGGCTGGCGATTCCTGGCACGGCCTGGCTCATCCTCACCCTCTTCGCCCGGGTGCAGGCATCCTCGTCCGCCATCGCCCGCGTGCTGGGATCGGTCAGCCTCGCGCTGCTCACCCCGTTCGGACTCAGCATCCTGTGGGTCGGCGCGGTCACACTGTTCGAAACGCCAGAGGAAGCAGCCGCCGAGCAGAAGATTCTCGCCTGCCAGCCCGGCATGGCGATGCGCGACGTCGCGGCGCTGCCGCCGTCGATGCTGTTCTCGCCACTCGACATCGGCCCCACGATCCTGGTGCGCACCGGCCACCGGATCGTGGCCACCGGCCATCATCGCAACGCTGTCGGTATCACCACCGTCATTCGCGGCTTCACCGCCCCGCCTGCGCAGGCACGGACGATCGTGGCCAGCGTCAATGGCGGGAAGGGCGCGGATTATCTGCTGACCTGCGACGATCTTGGGGAATATCGCGGTTATGTGAAGCTCGCGCCTAACGGCCTCGCCGCTCGTCTCGCCCGCGGACAGGTTCCCGCCTGGCTCCAGCCCCTTCCGGGCAAGGGCCCGCTGCACATCTATCGTGTCAAGCGGGACTGAAGCGCATCGCCACACCGTTCATGCAGTAGCGCAGACCGGTGGGCTTGGGCCCATCGTCGAACACATGGCCCAGATGGCCGCCGCAACGCGCGCAATGCACTTCCGTTCGGGCATAGCCCAGCGCAAAGTCCCTGCTCGTCCCCACCGCCTTGGGCAGGGGTTGCCAGAAGCTCGGCCATCCGGTGCCGCTGTCGAACTTGGTGGTCGAACTGAACAGCGGCTGGTCGCACCCTGCGCAGTGGAACAGGCCCTTGCGATGCTCTTCGTTGAGCGGGCTGCTACCTGGATATTCCGTCGCTTCCTGCCGCAGCACCTTATACGCCCAAGGGCTGAGCTTCTTCCGCCATTCGGCATCGCTCAGCTTGTAGGGATAGGCCGCTTCCGCCTCGCCGGGCAGCATCTGCCAGAGGGCAAGGCCAGCAACGCCGCCACCAAGGGCCGTCAGGAAATGCCTACGGTTCATCGGCGTCTCCTACGCGCTTCAGCCTGTCGCCGGCCTGAACAGGTTCTTCCACCACCGCCCGCCCGACTGCATCACATGCCGGCGGAACAGCAACACGCCGACGCGGATGATGAGCGCCACGAAAGCCGCCTGCCACAGCAGCGCCAGCAGGTGTGGCCACAGCGCGGCGTCCTGGCCGGCGCGCGCGATCATGGCGAAGGGCGAACTCCATGGGAAAATGCACGCCGCCACCTCCGCCGGCGATCCCATATGGTCGACGGCGTAGCTCGCGAAGAAGAAGATCAGCATCTGTCCCATGGTGATGGGCATGTTGAGCGTCTGCACCTCGCGCACCGTCGCCGCCTGCGCACCGATCCCCAGGAACAGCGATCCGAGCAGCGTATAGGCCATTGCGAAATAGAGGACGGCCAGGATCAGGAATGCAGGCCAGCCCACCGCGGGCGCGGGCAGCGCGGCGGGCTGCCCTCCCAGCGCCGCGAACACGACGAAGGCCGTCCCGCCCCAGAAGGCGATACCCACGAAGCTCATCGCCAGCATCGCCATCAGCTTCCCGAGGAAGATCGCGTCGATGGGCACCGCAGCAGCAAGTATCTCGATGATCTTGTTGGTCTTTTCTTCGACCAAATTGGACAGGATCATGCCCGCCAGCAAGATGGTGAGGAAGAACATCACCACCTGCGCGATCCGGCCGATCAGCAATCGCCCCTGCGACTGCGCACCCTGGCTGGTCGCTACCTCCTGCCGCTCCACCGGTACGAATCGCAGCGTCCGTTCGGCAAGCGCGGCGGTGGCCATCAGGCTGACGTCGCCCTGCAGCCGGTCGATATCCTCCGCCTTGCCGGTCAGCACCGGCCGGGCGAGCGAGCCGGTCAGGATCGCCACCGCCTGCGCGTCGGGCCGGGCAAGCTGCGCGCGCGGATCGGCGGTGGGCGGCATCAGCCGGATGCGCGCCAGCGCCTTGTCCCCCATCCGCTCCGCCAGCCGTTCGCGAGCGCGGCCGATCGCCACATTGTCCTGCGCCGACAGGGCGACGCCCAACACAGGGCGCAGGTCGGTGCTCGATATCCGTTCCCCCAGGCCCCCAAAAGCGAACCCGATCAGGATGGGCAATAACGGTCCCAAAAGGAACAGGATGAAGGTGCGCGACAGTACCACCGCGCTGAAATCCCGCCGCGCGATGACGAAGGCGGCGCGCGCCAATTCCCTCATGCCGCCGCCTCCTCGTTCCCTGCCGCGTCCATCGCCCGCGCCGCATCCGCGCCCGCGATCGCAACGAAGGCGTCGTGCAGCCCCGGTCGTTCGATCGACAGGCTTTCTATCCCCGCATGCCCCTCGATCAGTTCGCGCAGCAGCGGTTCGATCCCGCCATCGGGCAGGGCGAAATGCCAGCTGCCGTCCTGCGCCAGCGTGTCGACGGGCAGCGCGCGCCGCCACGCCCCGTCGCTCGCCCGGGTGCGCAGCCGCACCTGCGATCTCAGCCGGTCGCGTGCCTGCGCAGGCGTACCCTCGAAGCGGATGCGCCCGCCCGCGACGATGGCGATGCGCTCGCACAATCGCTCCGCATGAGCGATGACATGGGTGGAAAAGAGGATCGTTACCCCCGCCCGTGCTCGGTCGCGGATCAGCGCCTCCAGCTTTTCCTGGTTGATCGCATCCAGCCCGGAAAAGGGTTCGTCCAGCACGATGAGCCTGGGATCGTGGACGAGCGTGCCGAACAGCTGCACCGTCTGCGCCATGCCCTTGGACAGCTGGCGGATCGGCTTGTCGATCGCGCCGCCCAGTCCATGTCCTTCGAGCATAGCCTTCGCCCGGCGCCGCCCTTCCGCCAGTGGCAGCCCACGCAGCGCACCCATGAAGGCGATCGCCTCGAATGCCTTCATGGATGGATAGAGGCCCCGCTCTTCGGGCAGATAGCCGACCTGACGCGCCATGCGCAGCGGCCGCGCGTCCCCCAGCAGGGTCCTGTGCCCCTCGTCCGGATCGACGATGCCCAACAGCGTGCGCAGCAGCGTCGTCTTGCCCGCGCCATTGGGGCCAAGCACGCCATAGATCGACCCCACCGGCACTGCGATGTCGATGCCGTCCACCGCCCGGAAAGCGCCGAACGACTTGACAAGGCCATGGCCTTCCACGGCATAGCCGGAATATGGGGCGGGCGTGAGGGCCGGTGTGTCAGCGATCATGCCGCCCTGATAATGTGGACCCATGGCCATGCCTACAGAAACCTTGGAGCAGCGCCTGAAGGCGCAGGCCAGTGCGCTCGGCTTCGCAGCCTGCCGCATCGCGCGCGCCGACGCCGCTCCGCTTGCGGGGGAAAGGCTGCGCGCCTGGCTTCAGGCCGGCCATCATGGCGACATGCTGTGGATGGAAGAACGCGCCGAACAGCGGGCCTCTCCCAAGGGCCTGTGGCCCGACGTGCGCAGCGTTATCATGTTGGGCATGAGCTATGCGCCGGGCCGCGATCCGCTGGCGCTGGCGGACGTGCCCGACCGGGGGCGCATCTCCGTCTATGCGCAGGGCAAGGATTATCACGATACGGTGAAGAAGGGGCTGAAGGGTCTCGCCCGCTGGCTGGTCGAGCAGCAGCCCGGCAGCCTCAAGGTTTTCGTGGACACCGCCCCCGTCATGGAAAAACCGCTGGCGCAGGGGGCCGGGCTGGGCTGGCAGGGCAAGCACAGCAATCTCGTCAACCGCGACCATGGCAGCTGGCTGTTCCTGGGCGCAATCTACACCGAATTGGCGCTGACCCCCGACGCGCCGGAGCAGGACCATTGCGGCAGCTGCACCGCGTGCCAAACGGCCTGCCCGACCAACGCCTTCCCTGCGCCCTACATGGTCGATGCGCGCCGCTGCATCTCTTACCTCACCATCGAACATAAGGGGCCGATCCCGCACGATCTGCGCCCCGGCATCGGCAACCGCATCTATGGCTGCGACGATTGCCTGGCGGTCTGCCCCTGGAACAAGTTCGCCCAAACCGCCGCCGCCAACCGCGCCTTCATTGGCCGGGCGGAGCTTGCCGCGCCCGCGCTCGCCGATCTGCTCGACCTTGATGACGCGGGGTTCCGCGAGATTTTCTCCGGCTCCCCGATCAAGCGCATCGGCCGCGACCGCATGGTCCGCAACGCCGCCATCGCCGCGGGCAACAGCGGCGATCCGGCTCTTCTCCCCCACCTGCGCGCGCTGGCGGACGATCCTGCTCCGGTGGTGGCCGAAGCGGCGCAATGGGCGATCGAACGGCTGACGGACCGGTGAGGCAATGTGCCGGCGTCCCGTCAGCTTGGCCATGAGCCGGGGTTACGGGAAAGATCGGCCACAACGCCAGGAACTGTACCTGGTTCGGTTGCCGCGCCGACTCACTTCGCCTGCCATGTCGCCGCGCACCCGGCCGGGTCGACATCCGCGCCCGCCGGCGTGCGTGCATCGACATGGGTGACGACCGGCTCCTTCCCCTTGGCCGGGGCATAGAGATAGGCGTCCAGTACGCAGCGTCCGTTGGCGAACTGCAGCTTGCGCACCGTCGTCTCCCTGATGTCCAGCCGGGGCGTGCCGAACAGGCGGGTCAACTCCCTGGCGTCGGACCCGAGCAACGGCCCCTGACGGGTGAAGGCGCTGGCGGGCGGACCGGCGGGCGGCGGCGTATAGCTGGCAGGCGGCACCACCGCCGATCCGCAGGCAGCAAGCAGCGGCAGCGCCAGAACCGGCGCGAGGCGGCGGACGGCACGGAAGGTCATGACGGCGATTTTCGTCCCAGCAGCATGTGCACGGCCATAGCCGCGCTGAAGATCGGCGCAAGCAGGTTGACCAGCGGTACGAGGAAGAGAAGCGCCGAAACGAGGCCGATCAGCCACCGGCTGCCACGTCCGATGGGCGGCAAGGCGGGATGACGCGGCTCGACCAGGTCGGCCATGTCCCGGCCCAGCAGATAGGCGTTGAGCGCCAGGAACAGTCCGACCGTGCCCACACCCGTCACCAGCAGCAGGATATAGGCGGGCAGCGCGAGAAGGTTCCAGCCGATGGCCCGGCCAAGCGAGGCGAGCGCAAGGCACAGGCTGCGCGCCCATCCCATCTGTCGCGCGGCGGCATGGGGATAGTCGGCGCGCTCGACCGCTTCGACGATGTCGTCGGCAAACAGGCTCATCACCGCCATCGCCGTCGCGCGGAACAACAGCCATCCAGCTCCCACGACGACCAGCACCGTCGCCGCCCCTTCGGCCAGCGCGCCGCCGCCGATGTTCAGCCAGACGCGCAGCGCATGGAGCCCCGCCCAAAGCGCGGTCGCCAGCAGCCCGAACAGCAAAAGCGTCAGGATCAGCGTCTTTGCCAGCAGCCGCAGCGCCGCGCCGTGGAAAATGGATGGAAAGGCTTTGAGGGCGGCGGTGAACACCATCGCGCGACTATCCCCCCGCCCGCGCACCCCGTCAATCAGCGCCGTTGCACGCAGCGGCGCGGACAGGTAGGAACGGCGAAATTTTATTCCAGCCATCTGTACAAGGATTTCGCGTGACCGCTTCCGTTCCCGCCACACTCGACGTGGTCGCCATCGGCAATGCCATCGTCGACGTGCTCGCCCGCAGCGACGACGCCTTTCTGGCACAGCATGCGCTGACCAAGGGCGGCATGCAGCTGATCGACGCCACCATGGCGGAAACCCTTTACGCCGACATGCCCCAGGCGAAGGAAATCAGCGGTGGATCGGCCGCGAACACGCTTGCTGGCCTTGCGGCGCTGGGTAAGAAGTGCGGCTTCATCGGCCAGGTCAATGACGACCAGTTGGGCACGGTGTTCGCGCATGACGTGCGCGCGCTCGGCATCCGCTTCGACACGCCGGCCATGCAGGGCGACGTGCCCACCGCCCGCTGCCTGATCCTCGTCACGCCCGATGCGCAACGGACGATGAACACCTTCCTGGGCGCGTCGCAATTCCTGCCGGAAGCCGCGCTCGACCTCGACATGATCCGGTCTGCCGGCATCCTCTATCTCGAAGGCTATCTCTGGGACCCTGAACAGCCCCGCGCTGCGATGCGGGCGGCGATCGACGCTGCCAAGCAGGCGGGCCGCAAGGTCGCCTTCACCCTGTCGGACAATTTCGTGATCGACCGGCACCGGGCCGACTTCATCGACCTGATCGACCAGGGCCTGATCGACATCCTTTTCTCCAACGAAGGCGAAATCCGTTCGCTGGCCCAGCGCGACGATGTCGAGGCCGCGCTCGCCTGCTTCGCCAACAAGGTGCCGGTGCTGGTATCGACCTGCGGCGAACGCGGCGCGGTGGCGATCGTGGACGGCGTCCGCTACGAAGCGCCCGCCGCGTCGGTGGATCGCATCATTGACACCACCGGCGCGGGCGATCTGTTCGCGGCCGGCTTCCTGGCAGCGCATATCGAAGGCCGGGGCGTCGGCGACTGCCTGGCGCTCGGTGCGGCGGCGGCGGCGGAAGTAATCTCGCACTGGGGCGCGCGGCCGGAAGACGACCTTGGCGTCATCCGCGATCGCCTGTTCGCCTGAGCTTAAGAACGGAGGGCGGCTGTCCTACGCCGCCTTCTGCCGCCTGAAGAGGGTGCGATCCTCCGGACCGAAGCCCCAGCGCCAGATGACCACGCCATAGGCGCCTAGGATCGCCCAGATCCCGACCGCCAGTTCCACCCACTCGAAGCGCGGCGGCAGCGCGACGAAGGCGGCGCCGACGATACAGGCGACCCCGGCCGCGCTCAGCAGCGGCCAGCGCCAGGCATTGATCGGCGCGTCCAGCAGGCGGGACAGGAGCCGCGCCTTGACGAATGCCCCCAACCCCAGCGCGATGCACAGCGCCAGAGCCGGGGCCGCGGCGATCCACAGCACCGGCAATTCCATCTGCCGCGCCACCAGGATCAGGACGAAGCTGAACCCGGCCTGGAAGGCGATCATGACCAGCGAGATCATCAGGTTGCGATGGCGGGCGATATAGACCAGCGCCGATTCGCTCACCACCGCCGTCGCCGCCACCACTTCGGCCAGCAACAGGAAGGCGAGCGCGCCGGTGCCGCCGACGAAATGCGGTCCGACAAGGCCCATCACCGCCTCCCCCGGTATCCCGAGCGCGAGCGCGATCCCGGCCTGCGCGGCGATGATCCAGAACCCCACCTGGCTCACCTGCCGGGCGATGGCGGCCAGATTGTTTTCGGCGAGGTTGCGGGTGATGACCGGGCCGAGGATGGGATCGAAGCTGGTTTTGAGCTTCTGCGGCAGCGACGCGACCTGCTGCGCGACATAGTAGATGCCGATCGCCGCCGGCCCGACGAACAGCCCCAGGATCGCCATGTCGAGCCGCCGCGATCCCCATTCGACGCCATCGGCGGCGGCAAGCGGCAGGTTGCGCCGCGCCAACCGCCACAGGCGACGTGCGTCCGGCCGCCATCCGCGCGGCAGCCCATAATGGCGGGCCACGGGAATGAGCGAGGCAACCAGCGCGGCGATCATTGAAACGGCGTAGGAGAGGATCAGACCGTCCCGCGTCGAATAGAAGGCGAAGGCGAAGGCGCCGATGCTGATGGCCCATGGCTCGATGATGGAGCGCGCGCGCACGGTCGCGCCAACGTCGAACCGGTATGCGCAGGCCGCAAGCGCGACATCCGATCCGGCGACCGCGATCACCACCAGCGCCAGCAGGCGATCAAGGCCGTTGATGCCGCTGTTCGGGAACATGGCTTGGGGAAAAGCAATGAGGATGCCCGCGCCGATCAGCGTCGCCAGGAAGGTGACGGCCATAGCGTCCGTTACGACATGCGCGTGCGGCCTTTCGGTCTGCGCGAGTGCCCCGGCAAGGCCGCGCTTGAGGCCCAGCGTCGCGATCTGCGCGACGAATTCGACCACCAGCACCGCATAGGCGAACCGGCCGAGCGCGTCCGCGCCATACCAGCGGCCGGCGATGAACAGGAAGGGCAGGCGCGCCGCCAGCCGCAGCAGGAATCCGAACACATTGGTCCGGCCGCCCTTCGCCAACGCCGCGATATCGCCGCCATCGTCGGGCAATGTGCGATCCGTCGCCGTAAGGGGCTGCTGGGCCTGGGTCATGGCTGCGGGTTGGTTCTAGGCAAGTTCGGCTTGGCGCGCGATGGATTATTCGGGCCGCAACGGCCGGGCAAGCAGCGCGTCGATCACCTGGGCCAGCGATGCCGCTTCGGTAAGCAATGCGCATACTGCCTCCGCCACGGGCATTTCCACACCGGCGGCGCGAGCCGCATCGCGCAGCACGGGCGCGGTATGCGCCCCTTCCGCAACGGTGCGGCGGTTGGCCAGCAGCGCGGTTGCGCTGCCGCCCTCGCCCAGGCCCTTGCCCAGCGAGAAGTTGCGCGAATTGGTGGAGGAGCAGGTGAGCACGAGATCGCCAAGGCCTGAAAGGCCACCCAACGTTTCCGCTCGCGCGCCACGCGCCAGGCCGAATCGGGTCATTTCCGCAAAACCGCGGCTGATGAGCGCGGCGCGCGCGTTGAGGCCAAGGCCCGCGCCTTCCGCGACCCCGCATGCGATGGCCAGAACATTCTTGACCGCGCCGCCGATCTCCGCGCCGATGACGTCGTCCGACAGATAGGGCCGAAAGGACGGGCGGGCGATGCGGGCGGCGAGGCGCTGACCCAACGCCTTATCCTCGCAGGCGAGCGTGATCGCGGTGGGCAGACCCTTCGCCACCTCATGCGCGAAGGTGGGGCCGGACAGCACGGCAATAGGCGAACCCGGCTGCGCCTCCTGCGCCACCTCCGACATCAGGAGACCGGTGCCCGCTTCTATCCCCTTCGAACAGAGCAGGAGCGGCACCCCGGCGGGCGCCTGCGCCAGCACCTTACGCAGATGTTGCGCCGGGCTGACGACCAGCAACAGGTCGCAGGCGGCAAGATCGGCCATGGCACCGGTCGCGCGGATGGATGTCGAAAGCGGGATGCCGGGCAGATAGAGCGGGTTTTGCTGCGTCCCGT
Organism: Sphingobium sp. CCH11-B1; assembly: GCF_001556865.1. Classification (GTDB taxonomy): domain Bacteria; phylum Pseudomonadota; class Alphaproteobacteria; order Sphingomonadales; family Sphingomonadaceae; genus Sphingobium. Next base: position 19,604 of record NZ_LSJY01000053.1, read on the forward strand.
TTATGGCGTCGACCACCTCAGGCTCCAAGGCCCACAGCAGGACGCCCTGCCCATCGCCGGCCATCAATTGCGCCAGAGCCGTGCCCCATGCGCCCGCGCCGATGACTCCCGCCCTCATGCTTTCACTCCCGCTCCGCGCGCCTTTTCCGCCGCCGGGTCGAGCGGCCAGCGTGGCCGGGCGGGAACGGTCAGGTCATCCACCAGCCCGGCCGCAAAGCGTTCCGCACCCGCCCAGGCGATCATGGCCGCATTGTCCGTGCAAAGCCAGAGCGGCGGAGCGACGAAGGGAAGGTCGTAACCCGCCGCGAGCCGTTCCAGCGCCGCGCGGATCGGCCCGTTAGCCGCAACTCCGCCCGCCACGACCAGTGCGGTGACACCTTCTGCCCGCGCCAGCGCGCGGCGGGTCCGGTCGACCAGGCAGTCGATCACGGCCTGCTGAAAGGAAGCGGCGATATCCTGCATCGCATATTGTCCGGACTGGGCAGCGCGCATCACTGCGCTCTTCAGGCCAGCGAAGGAGAAATGCGGTTCGGCGGTCCCGACCAGCGGGCGCGGCAGCGGGACCGCCTTCGGATTGCCTTCCTTTGCCGCCTTCTCCACCTGCGGTCCGCCGGGATAGCCAAGGCCGAGCAGCTTGGCCGTCTTGTCGAACGCCTCGCCCGCGGCATCGTCGATCGTCGTCGCCAACCGGGCATAGTCGCCCGGACCTTTCACCAGCAGCAACTGGCAATGGCCGCCCGACACCAGCAGCAGCAGATAGGGGAATTGAAGGGTCGGATCGGCCAGCCGGGGGGAAAGGGCGTGACCCTCCAGATGATTGACCGCGACCAGCGGCTTTCCGGCCGCATGGGCGAGCGCCTTTCCGGTGACCAGGCCGACCATCACCCCGCCGATCAGGCCGGGGCCCGCCGTCGCCGCGATCACATCCACATCGGCCAGCGTCATCTCCGCATCCGCCAGGGCAGCCTCGACCAATGGCGTGAGCGCCTCGACATGGGCGCGAGCGGCGATTTCCGGCACGACGCCGCCATAGGGGCGGTGCGCTTCTTCCTGGGTCGCCAGACGATGGGCGAGGACGCGGCCATCAGCCGTTACCAGCGCAGCGGCGGTTTCATCGCAGCTCGATTCCAGGCCAAGGATGATGGTCATTGCCGCTTCCATCTAGTGCCGCTGGACATTAGAGCAAGCCGCATATGCTTTTCACCCACAGACCGTTGCGCCTGGGCACCAGGGGATCGCCTTTGGCACTGGCGCAGGCGCGCATGGCAGCGCAGGCCCTGGTCGACGCCCATGGATGGACGGACACCGCCATCGAAATCGTCCCCGTGCAGACCAGCGGCGACAGGATCCAGGATCGTGCCCTTGCGGACATCGGCGGCAAGGCGCTGTGGACCAAGGAACTGGATCGTGCACTGGGGGCGGGCGAGATCGACTTTGCCGTGCACAGCATGAAGGATGTGGAGACGATCCGGCCGGACGCCTTCCGCATCGCCGCGATGTTGCCGCGCGCCGACATGCGCGACAGGCTGATCGGTGCGGAGACGTTCGGCGATCTGCCGGCCCATCCCCTGATCGGCACCAGTTCGCCCCGCCGCGCGGCGCAGGTGATGCGGCTGCGTCCCGATGCGACCATCACCCTGTTCCGCGGCAATGTCGCCACCCGCCTTGCCAAGCTTGCGGCGGGCGAAGTGCATGCAACGCTGCTGGCGGCGGCGGGCCTCGACCGGCTGGACCAGCAGGGGATCGGCGTTGCCATGCCCGTAGAGACGATGCTGCCGGCCCCGTCGCAGGGCGCCGTGGGGATCGAGACGCTGGCCGGCAATGACACAGTGGTTGAGGCTCTGGCGGCGATCAATGACCGGGACACGTTCGATTGCGTGATGCTTGAGCGGGCGTTGCTCAAAGGGTTGGGCGGCACCTGCCACTCGCCGATCGCCGCGCTCGCCGTGATCGAGGGCGACAGGCTGTTCCTCCGCGCGGAAATCATCAGCCCGGACGGCGGCGAAACCGTGCGAGAAGAAACGCGACTGGCGCGAGGCGACCTGCACGGCGGCGAAGCGGTAGGCCAGGCCCTGCTCGATCGCGCCAGCCCCACGCTGCGCACCTTGTTCGAGGGGTGAGGCAGGTCGTCATCCTGCGGCCGGAGCCGGGTGCCAGCCGGACGGCGGCAAAGGCAAGAGCACTGGGGCTGGAGCCCGTGCTGTTGCCGCTGTTCGCGCCGGAACCCTTACCCTGGAACCAGCCGGCCGCCGACGAATTCGACGCACTGCTGCTAACCAGCGCGAATGGCGTGCGGATGGCCGGAGCGGGTTTGGACAGATATCGCATCCTGCCGGCCTATGCCGTCGGGGAGGCAACGGCCCAGGCTTTGCGGGACGCGGGCTTTGCCGATGTGACTGCCGGAACAGGTGACGGTAATGCCATCGCGGCACGCGTGCGCGCGGATGGTCGCCGGCGCGTGCTGCATCTGGCCGGCACCACGGTCGCGCCGATGGACATAAGCGGCCTGTCCGTCAGGCGCATCTCCGTCTATTCCATGGCCAGCCTGATATCAGAGCGGATACCGACAGAACAGGCAGGCGCAGATGCCATCCTGCTCGTCCATTCTCCGCGCGCTGGAGAAAGGCTGTCCATGCTGCTGCCGCCGGCCCGGCGAAACGGCCTGCATGTCGTCGCGATCAGCGCCGCGGCGCTGGCCGCCAGTGGCGACGGCTGGGCAAGCGGCCATGCCGCCGCGAGGCCGGACGATGACGAGATGCTAGCCCTTGCGCGCCGATTATGCGAATGACGGGTCAATGACAGGCGAAAGGGTCGGCATGAGCGAGGAGGATGGGGCTGAAAGCGTCGGCGCGACGCCTCCGCCCGCACCACGGCGGAATCTGTTGCCGGTATTGATCCTGCTGCTGCTCGCCTTCGCCCTGGGCGTCGCGCTGACCGTCTGGGCCTGGCCGTATATCCAGCGTCAATGGGGAGAGCGGCCGCCGGCCGCGACGACGCCCGCCGCCACTGCTCCGGCAGCATATCCCGCGCCCGCCGCGCGTCCGTTGACCGCCGGAACCGCGCAAATGCTGGACGGGCGCGTCGTGCAGCTGGAAGAAAGGCTGAACCGCATCACGGTCGAGGCGCAGGCTGCATCCGGCAACGCCGCGCGCGCCGAGGGCCTGCTGGTCGCCTTTGCCGCCCGCAGGGCACTCGATAGCGGGGCTCCGCTGGGATATATCGAAGGCCAATTGAGACTGCGCTTCGGCCAGGCGCAGCCCCGCGCGGTCGCGGCCATCATCAATGCAGCCCGCAACCCGATCACGCTGGTCGATCTGCGTGCCGGCCTCAACCAGATCGCCGACGAGGTCACAAAGAGCCCGGCGACGGCGGATTGGTGGACGGCGCTGGAACATGAGGCGCGCCAGCTGGTTTCCATCCGCAAGGAAAGCACGCCATCGCCCCGGCCTGAAATCGCGATGGATCGCGCCTTGCGCTACATCGACGCAGGCCGCGTCAATGCCGCCTTGGCCGAGGTGGAGCATATGCCCGGACGGGCAGCCGCCGATCGCTGGATACAGGCGGCACGGCGGTACATGGAAGCGCGCCGCGCGCTGGACCTGATCGAGACGGCGGCGATATTGGAGCCGCGTCAATTGCGCGGGACCGAAGGCGCTGCCATCAGTCAGACGTCGCCGCTCGCCCCCTGACCTTTCCGCTGTCACAAACGACGAACTGTTTGGCGCATGCGTTGAAACCGGTAGACGGTCGGCGCGTTTGTCACGACAATGTCATCTTTGCCCGTTGCGGGATCAGGGAATTTCATCGTCGTGCCGCCTTACGCCCAAGCCGTCAGCAGTTTCTGGAAGGATCGCCTCGCACCCGGACCGCGTGCCGCGACCTTGCCGCCGGTGCAGCAGTTGCTGGGCAACTTGTCGATGCCGTTCGACCTGGCGCGCACGCGTGCGCAGGCGGATGATTTGGCGACGCAAATGCGCGGCGATGGGCGGCCCGTCCTGCTGATCCCGGGGTTGATGGCATCCGAACAGCGGATGGGATGGTTGCGCCATATCCTGAGCGCCGGCGGCTATCGCGCCCACGACTGGGGCATGGGCCGCAATTTCGGTCCCCGCCCGGACAGTCTGACCAGGATCGACGCCCGCTTGGATGCCATACGCCAAGAGCGGGACGAGCCGGTCACGCTGGTGGGATGGAGCCTGGGCGGCCTCTATGCGCGGGAATATGCCAAATTCGCGCCTCACAAGGTCGCCGGTGTCGTCACATTGGGCACGCCCTTTTCCGGCGATCCCCGCGCTAACCATGCCTGGAGGCTCTATCAGCTCGTATCGGGTTTTCCGGTCGATCGCCCCCCTTTCCCCTGCACGCGCGAGGAAAAGCCGCCCGTCCCCACAGTGGCGCTGTGGTCGCGACGCGACGGCGTGATCCTGCCGGAATGCGCACGCGGGCGTGCCGGAGAGCGTGACAAGGCGATCGAAGTCGATTGCACCCACATGGGGTTCGCTGCGGCGCCCGAAGGTATCGCCGCTGTCGGCCGGGCATTGGCTGCAATCGCCTAGGCCGAAAGCCGCCTGATCGCTTCCGCCTTCCCGATGAGTGGCAGCAGCTGCGCCATGTCGGGGCCGTGGTCGAGCCCCGTGAGCGCGCGGCGGAGCGGCAGGAAGATCGCCTTGCCCTTCCGGCCGGTGCTGTCCTTCAGCGCGCCGGTCAGATTGCGCCAGATGTCGGCGTCGAATGGCGCGTCCGCCAGAATATCGCGCGCTGCGTTCAGAAAGTCGCGGTCCTCCGGGTCGGATTGAGGCCCGTCGATCGGGCCGGTGACGATACGCCACCAATCGGCGACACCCGCCACCGTTTCGAGATTGGGACGGATCGCGTGCCACGCCGCCTCGTCCATGCCTTCGGGCAGGCGATCCGCCACTGCGTCGTAGGGCAGCAGATGCACGATCTTCTGGTTGAGGGCCGCAAGCTCGCCCTCGTCGAAACGGGCCGGCGCACGCCCGAAATGGGCGAAGTCGAAGCTCTCGACCAGCGGGGCCAGATGCGCGAAAGGCTCGATCGGCTGCGAACTGCCGAGGCGGGCGAGCAACGAGGCGATGGCCATGGGCTCCAGCCCTTGCTCGCGGAAATGGGCGACCCCGAGCGAACCCAGCCGCTTCGACAGCTTGCCCTCTGCACCGGTCAGGAGCGCTTCATGCGCAAAGGACGGGATGGGCGCGCCAAGCGCTTCAAACATCTGGATCTGCGTCGCGGTGTTCGACACATGATCCTCCCCCCGCAGGACATGGCTTATCCCCATGTCGATATCGTCGATCACAGAGGGGAGCAGGTAGAGCCAGCTGCCGTCGCTGCGGCGGACGACAGGATCGGACAGCAGCTTCGGATCGAATCGCTGTTCACCGCGGATCAGGTCCGTCCACACAATGGGGCGATTATGATCCAGCCGGAAGCGCCAATGCGGCGACCGACCTTCTGCCTCAAAGGCTGCGATTTGATCGGCTGTCAGTGAAAGGGCGGCGCGGTCGTAGACCGGCGGCAAGCCCCGCCCCAGCAATATCTTGCGACGCAGGTCCAGTTCCTGCGCCGTTTCATAGGCAGGATAGACGCGGCCCGCCGCCTTCAGTGCCGCGAAGCGCGCCTCATAGAGGGCGAAGCGATCCGACTGTTTTTCTTCCCCGTCCCACTGCAAGCCGAGCCAGGCGAGATCGGCCTTGATCGATTCGGCATATTCGATGCGGGAACGCTCAAGGTCGGTGTCGTCGAGACGCAGCAGAAATTTGCCGCCGGACTTGCGCGCCCACAGCCAGTTGTGCAGCGCGGCGCGGATGTTGCCGACATGAAGATGGCCGGTGGGCGACGGGGCAAAGCGGGTGATGACGGTCATAGGGTGCGAAACGCGTTGGTGATGGGATAGCGGCGGTCGCGGCCGAAATTGCGGATGCCCAGCTTCACGCCCGGAGGCGACTGGCGGCGCTTATATTCGGCAACATGAAGCAGACGCTCGATGCGGGCGACGGTGTCGCGATCAAAGCCGCGCGCGACCAGTTGCTCGACCGACAGTTCCTCCTCGACCAGGCCGTAGAGGATCGGGTCCAGCACTTCATAAGGCGGCAGGCTGTCGTCATCCCGCTGGTTGTCGCGCAATTCGGCGCTGGGCGGCTTGGTGATGACGCGGTCCGGCATGACCGGCCCGGCGGGCCCGAGGCCCGGCGACGAAGCTTTCCCGTTGCGCCAGCGCGCCAGATCGAACACAGTCGTCTTATAGGCGTCCTTCAGCACCGAATAGCCGCCCGCCATGTCTCCATAGATGGTGGCATAGCCCACCGACATCTCGCTCTTGTTGCCCGTCGTGAGCAGCATGTGCCCGAACTTGTTGGAGAGCGCCATCAAGGTCACGCCGCGGATGCGCGACTGGATATTTTCTTCGGCAAGGTCGCGCTGGCGGCCATCGAAAGCCGGGGCGAGCATGGCGTCGAAGGCGCCGACCGCAGGTTCGATCGCGATGGTGTCATAGCGCACACCGAGCAGGCGCGCGCATGCCACCGCGTCTTCGAGGCTGTCGCGGCTGGTAAAGCGCGAAGGCATCATCACGCACCAGACCCGGTCCGGCCCCAGCGCGTCGACGGCGACCGCAGCCGAAAGTGCGGAATCGATCCCGCCCGACAGGCCCAGCACAACGCCGGGAAAGCGGTTGCGGTCGATATAGTCGCGCAGGCCCAGCAGCATCGCATTGTAGATGTCGGCCGGCCGTTCATCGAGCGCGTGGCGTTCGCCGGGCAGGCAGGTCCAGCGGCCTTCCCGCTTCTCCCACAGGGTGAGGGTCAGCGCCTCTTCCCAGTCGGGCAGCTGGTGCGCGATGGAAAGATCGCCATTCATCACGAAGGATGCGCCATCGAAGACCAGTTCGTCCTGCCCGCCGACGCGATTGAGATAGACGAGCGGCAGGCCGGTTTCCCGAACGCGAGTACCGGCAACGGCATTCAGGCGGCGGTCGTCCTTGTCCACTTCGAACGGGCTGCCATTGGGGCTGATGAGCAGTTCCGCGCCCTGCGCCTTCAAGTGCGCGGTGACGAACGGGAACCAGATATCCTCGCAAATAGGAACGCCTATCTTGACGCCGCGAAAGTCGATCGGGGCTGGAAACGGGCCGGGCGCGAACAACCGCTTTTCGTCGAATGTCCCATAATTGGGCAGTTCCCGCTTCTGCCGGATGGTGGTGACCGCGCCCCCTTCCAGCAGGGCGACGACGTTGAACAGGACGCCCTGCGATGCGACCACCGTCCCCACCAGCATGGCCGGGCCACCGTCCGCGGTGGCCCGTGCCAGGCGATCCAGTTCCTGATTGGCGCGATCCACAAGCGCGGGCTTCAGCACCAGATCCTCGGGCGGGTAGCCGATCAGCTGGAGTTCGGGATAGACGATGAGATCCGCGCCGCTCGCCCGTGCGCGCCAGTCCAGCATGGCGTCGGCATTGGCGGCAAGGTCGCCCACGGACTGGGTCATCTGCGCCAGCGCGATCACGAGTTTATCGGTCATGCCGGCCCCCTAGTCCATTTTGAAGGCGGGCGCAAAACGCCTTTCCAGCGCTCCCAAGCGCCGCTAAAGGGGCCGCGTCTCGCGCACTGTCATCCTTTCGTCACGGGGTTTTTCGCCATGAAACTCATGACCGGCAATTCCAACAAGCCGCTCGCCGCGGCAATCGCCGATTATATCGAAATCCCCCTGACCGACGCCAGCGTCCGCCGCTTCGCCGACGAGGAAGTTTTCGTGGAAATCCATGAGAATGTCCGGGGCGAAGATGTGTTCGTGATCCAGTCGACGGCCTATCCGACCAACGACAACCTTATGGAGCTGCTGATCATGATCGATGCGCTCAAGCGCGCGTCGGCCAAGCGAATCACAGCGGTCGTCCCCTATTTCGGCTATGCCCGGCAGGATCGGAAGCCCGGCCCGCGCACGCCGATCAGCGCGAAGCTGGTGGCAAACCTCATCACCACGGCGGGCGCCGACCGCGTGCTCTCGGTCGATCTGCATGCCGGGCAGATCCAGGGCTTTTTCGACATCCCGACCGACAATCTGTTCGGCGCGCCGGTGATGTCGGCCGACATCCAGGCGCGTTTCGGCGACCGCAACATCATGGTCGTGTCGCCGGACGTCGGCGGCGTCGTGCGCGCCCGGGCGTTGGCCAAGCGCCTGGATAACGCGCCTCTCGCCATCGTCGACAAGCGCCGCGAACGGGCGGGCGAATCGGAAGTCATGAACATCATCGGCGATGTGAAGGGCCGCTTCTGCATCCTGATCGACGACATCGTCGATTCGGCGGGCACGCTCTGCAACGCGGCGGGTGCACTCAAGGCCGCGGGCGCCGAGGAAGTGGTCGCCTATGTCAGCCATGGCGTGCTGTCCGGCGGGGCAGTGGCGCGGGTGGAAGCGTCGGACCTCCTAGAACTGGTCATCACCGATTCGATCCAGGGCACGGACGCGGTCAACAACGCCAAGCATATCCGCCACCTGCCGATCGCCCCCTTGCTCGGCGAAGCGATCAAGCGGATCGCGGACGAGAGTTCGGTGTCGAGCCTGTTCGACTGAACAGTGTCAGGCGGCTGGGAGCAGAATGAGCGGCACGGCGAGGATCAGGGCGAGGCCGGCGACGATCCGTTGACCGCGCGAAACCCCCATGGGCTTTTCGTGCCAAAGCATTGGACAGGCAAGGACGGCGAGACCGATCAGCAGATTGGATAGCGCGGTCGATCCGCCGATGGGGAGATCCTGCCGCAGCGCGAGGCCGCCGAAAAGCGCCGCGAAACTCAATATCCAACCGACCAGCGCCATGTTCATCCCTTTCCAGACGCAGGCTAGAACGGTCGGGTTGCGGAAGATTTAATGCGTTAGGGGTGCCCAGGGATCATAGCTGCCGAAGCTCCAGATATTCCCTTCGGGATCGAGCGCTTCATAGCCGCGCCCCGGATAGCCTTCATTATCGTGCGGCTCGTTCACCACCACCGCGCCGGCGTTACGCGCACGCAGGCAATGGGCGTCCGGGTCGTTCACCACCACATAGATGCATGTGGTCGCCCCTCCCAAGGCACGCGGCGTCGACCAGCTGTAGAGCGATTCGGTTTCGCCGTCGCGGACGCTTCCCAGCATGACCATGCCCGTACCCAGTACCAACTGGGCATGATGGATGATCGTGGAATCGACGTCGTCGGCATAGATGGCATGCCGGTCGAAACCAAAGGCGTCGCACAGAAATTCGATGGCGGCCGGCGCGTCGGTATAGCGCAAGCCAGGGATGACGGGCGATCCTGTCATGATCCTCTCCTCATGTTCCGTTCGCAAGGGTAGCGCAAAGCCCTCTCAGCGGCTAGGCGTCCGACATGACCACCCGTGACGATCTGGCCCTCGCCAACCGCCTTGCCGATGCCGCCGGCGCGGCGATCCGTCCCTTTTTTCGGGCACGCTATGACGTGGAGGTGAAGGCGGACAAGTCGCCGGTGACGGAGGCCGATCGCGCCGCTGAGGCAGCGATCCGTGCGATCCTGGAAAAGGAGCGGCCGGGCGACGGCATCGTGGGTGAGGAATATGGATCGGTGCGCACCGATGCCGAGCGGGTGTGGATTCTCGATCCGATCGACGGGACGCGCAGCTTCATCGCCGGGCGGCCGATCTTCGGCACGCTGATCGCGCTGACGCAAGGGGGCTGGCCGACCATCGGCATCATCGACCAGCCAATCGCGCGCGAACGCTGGGCGGGCATGAGCGGCCAGCCGACGACCTTCAACGGCAAGCCGGTGCGGACCCGCACCTGCCGCGTCCTTGAGGGCGCGGGGATCGCCACGACCAGCCCGCACCTGTTCGCCGACGGCGATGTGGCGCATTATATGGCGCTGGTCGCCGCCGTGTCGGGCGGATCGCCGCGGCAGGGGCCGGTTTATGGCGGCGACTGCTATAATTATGGGCTGCTGGCGTCGGGCTTCCTCGACATCGTGATCGAATCGGGGCTGCAAAGCTATGATTTCGCGGCGCTGGTGCCGGTTGTCGAAGGCGCGGGCGGGCGGATGTGCGACTGGAACGGCGAGCCGCTGACGGCGGACAGCGAAGGCCATGTGCTGGCGCTGGGCGATCCGGCAAGGCTGGAGGATGTGCTCGAAGCGCTGCACGCCGAAGACCACGACCATCATCATTCTTGAGCAGCGCCGAATCGCTTGCCTTTTGACGCTCAGCCCACTAAGGGCCGCCCTTCGCGATATTCGGAAGAACCGCCCGGCTAACTAGGGCTGCCGTGGCTGTTCGTAATCGTCGCGCTGAACAAGGAGACGAAAATGCCCAAGATGAAGACCAAGAGCGGTGTGAAGAAGCGCTTCAAGTTCACCGCCACCGGCAAGGTCAAGCATGGCGTCGCTGGCAAGCGTCACCGGCTGATCAGCCACAATGCGAAATATATCCGTCAGAACCGCGGCACGTCCGTCCTGTCGGACGCCGATGCCGGTCACGTGCGCCTCTGGGCGCCGTACGGCCTGAAGTAAGGAGGGCCTGACCCATGGCACGTGTCAAGCGTGGTACGACCACGAAGGCGAAGCATAAGCGGATTCTGGATCAGGCGAAGGGCTATTATGGCCGTCGCAAGAACACCATCCGCATCGCGCGCCAGGCCGTCGAAAAGGCCGGCCAGTACGCCTATCGCGACCGTAAGGTGAAGAAGCGGACCTTCCGTGGTCTGTGGATTCAGCGCATCAACGCCGGCGTCCGCGCCGAGGGCCTGACCTATTCGCAGTTCATGCATGGCCTGAAGCTGGCCGGCGTGGAGCTGGACCGGAAGGTTCTGGCCGACATCGCGATGCACGAGGGCGAGGCGTTTAGCGCCATCATCGCCCAGGCGAAGGCTGCGCTGCCGGCGGCCTGAGCCGGATCGATCGCAAGATCGTCCAAAGGGGCGCCGGGGCAGATGCCTTCGGCGCCCTTTTTGTTTTCGCTCGACGTCCGTTCGTTGCGGACGGACGGATGAGGTAACCGCTTCGGAAGGAGCACCCCATGTCGCTGCATCTCTGGTGGATTTACGTCACGGCGGTTTTCCTGATTTCGGCCACGCCCGGCCCCAACATGCTGCACGTCATGACGCAGAGCATCGCCCATGGCCCGCGCAAGGCGCTGTCCACCATGGCCGGATTGATGAGCGCGGTGCTGCTGTGTCTGGTCGCGTCGGCACTGGGACTGGGCGCGCTGCTGAAGGCTTCGCCCCGCCTGTTCGACCTGCTGCGCTACGCGGGCGTCGCCTATTTGATCTGGCTGGGCGTCAAAGCGTGGCGTGCGCCCGTTGGCGGCGGCGCGACGACACGGCCCGTGCGATCGGACCGGGCGCTTTACGCGACGGGTTTGCTCACCGGCCTGTCCAACCCCAAGCTCATCATCTTCGCCGCGGCGCTCTTCCCCCAGTTCATCGTGCTCGATCGGCCCTTCTGGCTTCAGCTTGGCATCCTGATCGGCAGCTTCGTGGTGATCGAGAGCTTCTGGTACGGCGCCTATGCGCTGGGCGGCGCGCGGCTGGCCCGCTGGCTGGAACCGGCAAACCGGCAGAGGCTGTTCAATCGGGGAACGGGATTGCTGTTCATCGGCTTTGGCGGCGCGTTACTGGGGGCAAGAGCCTGACCCTTCCCTTGCGCCGCCCGGCCCGTTAAGGCGCGCCATGGTTCCGCCATCACAGGCTTCGAGAAGATAGATGACCGAAATTAGCGCACTGAAAGCCGGCCTGATCGCCGACATCGACGCCGCCGACACGCTGGACGCGCTGGAGGCGCTGCGGGTGGGATCGTTGGGGAAAAGCGGGGTGGTCACCGGCCTCCTCAAGACGCTGGGCCCCATGTCGCCCGACGAGCGGCTGGAAAAGGGACCGCCGATCCAGGACCTGCGCGAAAGCGTGACGGCCGCGTTGGCGCAGAAGAAGGCGATGCTGGAGCAGGCGGCGCTCGATGCGCGGCTCGCTTCGGAAAAGGTCGACATGACGCTACCTGCCGATCCCGTGCCGCAGGGCAGCGTCCATCCGGTCAGCCAGGTGATGGACGAGCTGGCGGAAATTTTCGCAGACCTCGGTTTTTCGGTCGCCACCGGGCCGGAGATCGAGGACGACTGGCACAATTTCACCGCGCTTAACATTCCCGAGACGCACCCGGCGCGGGCGATGCACGACACTTTCTATTTCCCCGATGGAGAAGACGGGAAAAAGATGCTGCTGCGCACCCACACGTCGCCCGTGCAGATTCGCACGATGATGACGCAGGAACCGCCGATCCGCATCATCGCGCCCGGCCGCGTCTATCGTAGCGACAGCGACGCGACCCACACGCCGATGTTCCACCAGATCGAAGGGCTGGTGATCGACAAAGGCATCACATTGGGCCACCTCAAATGGACGCTGGAAACCTTCCTCAAGGCGTTTTTCGAGCGCGAGGATATCGTCCTGCGGCTGCGGCCAAGTTATTTCCCCTTCACCGAGCCGTCGGTGGAGGTCGATGTCGGCTATACGCTGATGAACGGCCAGCGCGTGATCGGCGGCGACGGCGATGCGGCTGATGGCGGTTGGCTGGAGGTGCTGGGCAGCGGCATGGTGAACCGCCGCGTGATCGAGGCATGCGGCCTCGACCCCGACGAGTGGCAGGGCTTTGCCTTTGGCACCGGCGTCGACCGGCTTGCCATGCTCAAATATGGGATGAACGACTTGCGCGCTTTCTTCGACGGCGACCTTCGCTGGCTGCGCCATTACGGCTTCTCGGCGCTGGACGTGCCGACGCTGAGCGGAGGAGTGGGCGCATGAAGTTCACCCTGTCCTGGCTCAAGACGCATCTCGCCACCGACGCGGACCTGCCGACGATCCTCAAGACGCTGAATGCCATTGGCCTGGAGGTCGAGGGCGTCGAGAATCCGGCGGAGAAGCTGGGCGCGTTCAGGATCGCGAAGGTCCTGACCGCGCAGCGGCATCCGCAGGCGGACAAGTTGCAGGTGCTGACCGTCGATCATGGCGACGGAAACCCGCTCCAGGTCGTGTGCGGCGCGCCCAATGCGCGCGCTGGCCTTGTCGGCGTATTCGGGGTCGAGGGTGCGGTCGTGCCGGTCAACGGCATGGTGCTCAGGAAGACTGCGATCCGCGGTGTCGAATCCAACGGTATGATGTGCAGCTACCGCGAACTGGAACTGGGCGAGGATCATGACGGGATCATCGAACTGGCCGACGACGCGCCGGTTGGACAGTCCTATGCGCAATGGGCGGGCCTCGACGATCCGGTGATCGACGTGTCGGTGACGCCCAATCGGCAGGACTGCATGGGCGTGCGCGGCATCGCGCGCGATCTGGCCGCGGCGGGCCTTGGCACGCTGAACGCCATCATCGTGCCGGAGATCGCCGGCACAGGCCCCGGTCCTGAGGTGCGGATCGAGGACGCGGAGGGTTGTCCGGCCTTTTACGCCCGCGTGGTGCGCGGCGTGAAGAACGGCGCATCGCCCGACTGGATGGCGAAGCAGCTGAAAGCCATTGGCCAAAAGCCGATCAGCGCGCTGGTGGACATCACCAACTATATCATGATCGACCTGGGGCGGCCGCTACACGTCTATGATCTGGGGACGCTCAAGGGCGGTCTGGTCGCGCGGCGCGGGCGGCAGGATGAGCAGGTGCTGGCGCTCAACGGCAAGACCTACATTGTCGACGAGACCATGACCGTCATCGCCGACGATGAAGCGGTACACGATATCGGCGGCATCATGGGCGGCGAACATTCAGGCGCGCAGGAAAGCACGACCGACGTGCTGATCGAATGCGCCTATTTCACGCCGGAACGGATCGCCGTCACGGGGCAGAAGCTGGGCCTTACTTCCGACGCGCGCGGGCGGTTCGAGCGCGGGGTCGATCCGGCCTTCCTCGACGACGGCTTGTCCATCGCCACTTTCCTGGTGACGCACCTGTGCGGCGGCAGCCCGAGCGAGGCGACCCGCGCAGGCGCACCGCCGCTGACCGCCAAGGTCGTGGACTATGCGCCCGAGCGCTGCGTCGCGCTGGCCGGCGTGGACGTGCCCGCCTATGAGCAACAGCATATTCTGGAGCAACTCGGCTTTGGCGTCGCGATAGAGACGTCGTCGGTCGAATATCAGGACGGGATGCCGGTGAGCACGCCAGCGCGATGGCAGGTGACCGTTCCCAGTTGGCGACGCGATGTCGACGGCTGGCCGGACATCGTCGAGGAAGTGGTGCGGATCGTGGGCCTGGACCAGGTGCCCTCCACGCCCCTGCCCCGCCTGCCCGGCGTTGCCCGACCCACCGCCACGCCCGAACAGCTGGTCGAACGCCGGGTTCGGCGCACGGCGGCGGCGCGCGGCCTGGCCGAAGCGATCAACTGGTCCTTCATTTCGGAGAAGGAAGCAGCGAGCGTTGGCGGCGGCCACTGGACTCTGGCCAATCCGATCTCGGAAGAGCTGAAAGTGATGCGGCCCTCGCTGCTGCCCGGCCTGCTGGCGGCAGCGGCGCGCAACATGGATCGCGGCGCGGCGTCCGTCCGCCTGTTCGAACTGGGTCGCCGTTATTTCGCGCAGGGCGAGCGGGCCACGGTCGGCTTCGTGCTGGCGGGGGAGAAGAGCGCGCGCGGATGGCGTTCCGGCAAGGCGCAGCCGTTCGACGCGTTCGACGCGAAGGCCGAACTGCTCGCGCTGCTGGCGGGCGCGGGCGCTCCGGTCGCCAATCTGCAGAATTTCGGAGAGGCGTCGGGAGCATATCATCCTGGCCAGTCCGGAACGCTCCGGCTTGGACCCAAGGTCGTGCTCGCCGAATATGGCGTGCTGCATCCCAGCCTCGCGCGGACCTTCGACCTGACGGGCACGGTCGTCGCTGGCGAAATCTTCCTGGACGCCATTCCCGCCAAGCGGAAGAGCGGCTTCATGCGCCCGCCTTATGCACCACCGGCGTTGCAGGCGGTGAAGCGCGACTTCGCCTTTCTGGTCCCGGCCGATGTCGAGGCCGACGCGCTGGTCCGTGCGGTGCGCGGCGCTGACAAGAAGGCCATTACGGACGTCCGACTGTTCGACCTGTTCGTGGGGCCGGGCGTCGAGGAGGGTTACAAGTCGCTGGCTGTCGAAGTGACCCTGCAGCCGGGGGAAAAAAGCTTTGCCCAGGAAGAGCTGGAGGCGATCAGCGCCGCTATCGTCAAGGCCGCGCAAAAACTGGGAGCCAGCCTGCGGGGATGACCCCCTGCGGCGGGCGCGATCCTGAACCGCGCCCGCCGGAGCTTTAAAGGTCCACCCCGGCGGCGATCGCCTCGAGCTTGCGGATCCGTTCCTTAAGGTCCGCCACCTCGATACGGGCGGCGGCCGATGGCGGGGCGCCGACGTCGCCCTGCCCATGGCGGACCAGTTCCGCCCGCTTGAGGTCGAGCCAGCCGTTCCAGCCGCGCAAGGCCGCGACGGCGATGATAGCGACGCCGGCAAGGCTGGTCGTCGCCAGGATCAGATAAACATAAGGGTCCTGCATAAATGCCTCCCAGCCCGGATGGCGTGCTTCAATCGCCGTTCCGGAGCTTTTCGAATTCGCGTTCCAGAGCGGTGTTGCTGTCGGTGGCGAGCCGTTCGAGCACGGCCACGCGGTCCTTGAGCGCCTTGACCTCGGCGCGAAGCCGTTCGGCCTCCGGGTCGGGACCACGCTGGATCAGCGTTTCGCCCTTGCCGTGGCGCACGACGCCGAACTTGGCCTGCAACACACGCGATATCGCGACGATGGCCACGATGAGAACGACCATGGTGAATGGATTGTCGATCATTGCATATATCCCCTAATGACCTGCGCGCTCAGTTGGCGGGGCCGCGCAGCCTTTCGATTTCATGATTGAGCTGGTGGCTTTCGTCAGTGACGATGCGTTCGACCACGGCAAGGCGATCCTTCATCGACCCGACCTCGGCGCGGAGCTGGGCATTTTCCTGGCTGAGCAGCTTGATCCGTTCGACCATTTCCTCGTCCTTGCGGGGATAGACCGCTTTGCCCCAGCTATTTTCCAGCGGATAGCCATGTTTGATGCGCAGCCAGGTGGTGAATATCCAGCCGCCGATGGCCAGCGCACCGAGCAGCAGCGCGACCGGCGCGAAATTGCCTAACTGAGACATTGTCCGTAACTCCCTTGCGCGACCGGCTCAGCGCAGCGCGTCGATTTCGCGGGCGGTGCGAAGGGCGGGATCGGTGGCGATCCTCTCCAGCACGGCGATCCGTTCCTCAAGGCGGCTGATGCGGCCATTCAGCTTTTCGTTTTCGCTTGATAAAAGGTCGATTTTTCGACCGGCGTCCGGATCGGTTCGATGAACGGTGTTCCCGTTTTCGCCCGTCACCGGATAACCGTGCTTCGCTTTGATCCAGGTGTTGAGCACCGAACCAAGGGCCACCGAGACGCAGACGAGCACGGGAAGAAGCCAGGACCATTGCATCTTCATTCTCCCTGTCGGACGCCTGCGATCAGCGCAGGCTGTCGATTTCCTCAGCCAGGCGGGTGTTGCGGCTGGTGTAGTAGATTTCGATGTCGGCCAGGCGCCGGTCGATGTCGCGGAACTTCGCCCGCACGTCACGGGTGGAGCGCGCCGGGTTGGCCCGCACGCCCTGCCAGAATTTCTGGTCGTCCCGGTCGGTATAGAGGCCTGAGGGCTTGTTGTCGGCGATCACGCCGATCGCAAAATAGCCGAGCAGCGTCCAGCCGATGATGAAGAAGGACAGGAACATCGCGACCCGAACCCAGACCACGTCGATCCCGGTATAGTCGGCGATGCCGGAGCACACGCCCATGACCTTGCCATTAGCCTTGTCGAGGTAGAATTTTGTGCGGCGGGCGCTCATGTCAGTTCCTCCGGTCGAAGCTATAGTCGTCCGTCTCCTGCGGACGCGAAGGGCGGAAATCGGGATTGTCGGCAGCGACGATCCGCTCGACCGTCTGCAGCCTTTCCTCCAGCCGCCGGGCGAGAAGGTGGAGTTCGTCCAGCAGCTTCTCGTCCTCGTCGGTGATCTTGGGGGCCTGCTTCCATTTGGTGACATAGTGGAAGATCAGCCAGGGCATGCCGATGAACAGCATGCCGCAGATCATGATGGGCAGGAACACGTCCTCCATGGATCAGGCTCCCCTATTCATGCTGGCCTTGAGCGCCGCGAGTTCGGCATCGACCTTGTCGGAGGTCCTCAATTCGGCGATTTCCTCTTCCAGCGTCTTGGGCTGCTGGCCCAGGTTCATGGCGTCGGCCCGCCCTTCGGCAATGTCGGCGCGGCGTTCCAGCATGTCGAAACGGGCAAAGGCTTCGTTGACCTTCTCGCCGGCATAGGCTTCACGGACGCGCAGGCGATTTTCGGCGCTCTGCATCCGCGTCACGATGCTGTTCTGCCGGGCGCGCGCCTCGCGCAGCTTGGCCTGCAACTTGGCGATGTCGGCTTCCGAAGCGGCCAGCGCCTCGTCAAGCGTCTCGATCTCGTGACCCAGTTGCTCGGCCATGTCGGCGGCCTTCTGCTTTTCGACCAGCGCCGCCTTCGCAAGATCATCGCGGTCCTTGCTGAGCGCAAGCTGCGCCTTTTCCGTCCAGCTGTCCTGCAGCGCAGTCAGCTTCGCGATATGGCGGCGCATCTCCTTCTGGTCGGCAATGGTGCGGGCGGCGGATGCGCGCACCTCGACCAGCGTCTCCTCCATTTCGAGGATGATCATGCGGATCATCTTCGCCGGGTCTTCCGCCTTGTCCAGCAAGTCGGTCACGTTGGCGGCGATGATGTCGCGGGTGCGGGAGAAAATGCCCATTTTAACGTCACTCCTGGTCGTATCTGTTCGAACCGCGTCCTTACGCAAGATAGCGCGAAGGGGCGGCCATGTCGTGGCTTGCGAGCGCGATGGATTCGCTGGCGCGGGCCGGTCCGACGGCCGAAAGGATCATGGTCGATCCAAACAGGACGGCGGCAACGGCGACCGACATCAACTGGCCGATTTCGCGAACGCTGTCGGTGGTCTTTTCCATTGTCTTGCTCCCTGAACCTTGGCCTTCATGTGGTTCCGCATGTCGTTGCGGATTGCCCAAAGCATTGCAGAGGGCGTGCCAAATCGTGGAAAGGCTCAAAAATCCGACGATTTCCGGCTGGTTCAGCAGCCCCGCACCAACATCGCACTTGCCAAGGAGTGGGATATTTCACCATAAGTTGGCGCATGGAGAAAAATACGCAGTTTGTTGGTCAAAGCTTCGCCTTCCTCGACGCGGTCGAGCAGGCGGGGCGCGCGGCGGAACTCAACCGCCCGGTGCTGGTCATCGGCGAGCGCGGCACGGGCAAGGAGCTGATCGCCGAGCGCCTCCACCATCTTTCTCCCCGCTGGGGCGAGCCGCTGATCGTCATGAACTGCGCCGCTCTTCCTGAAACCCTCATCGAAGCGGAGCTTTTCGGCCACGAGCAGGGCGCCTTCACCGGCGCGACCAAGGCGCGGCCGGGACGGTTCGAGGAAGCGGACGGTGGCACGCTTTTCCTCGACGAACTGGGCACGCTGTCGATGGCGGCGCAGGAACGGCTGCTGCGCGTGATCGAATATGGCGAAGTGACGCGGATCGGCGCATCGCGACCAGTGATGGTGGATGTGCGGATCGTGGCGGCCACCAACGAGGATCTGCCGGCCGCAGCGGATGCCGGGCGCTTTCGCCCGGACCTTCTCGATCGGCTGAGCTTCGAAGTCATCACCCTGCCCCCGCTGCGCGCGCGGGAGGGCGATGTCGCCGTGCTGGCCAATCATTTCGGACGCCGCATGGCGGCCGAACTCAACTGGCCTCAATGGCCGGGCTTCAGCGCGGCCTGCGCAGCGGAGCTTGAGGGGCATGGCTGGCCAGGCAATGTACGCGAACTGCGTAACGTGGTGGAGCGGGCGGTCTATCGCTGGGACGAACCGGCCAAGCCCATCAGCCGCATCACCTTCGACCCCTTCGCCTCCCCCTGGAAGCCCAGGCCGCTGATGCCCAAGGTGGAGGAGGCGGCAGCCTCCCCCGCCTCTACACCCAGTCCGGCAGCAGCGTTCGAGGATATCAGCGATCTGCGCGCCGCGGTCGATGCGCATGAGGCGGCGATCATCCGCACGGCGCTGGAGCGGTTCCGCTACAATCAACGCGCGACCGCCAAGGGGCTGGGCCTCACCTATGACCAGTTGCGCCACTGCATGAAGAAGCATGGGCTGAGCGCGGGGTAAAGACCCGCGCCCAATATCCTCTCAGCGGGTCGGCACCGGTTCAGGCCCCGAATAGTCGTAGAAGCCCTTGCCGGTCTTGCGGCCGTACCAGCCAGCCTCGACATATTTGACGAGAAGAGGCGCGGGCCGATATTTGGGATCGCCCGTGCTGGTCAGCAGCACCTTGCAAATTTCAAGACAGGTATCGAGCCCGACGAAATCCGCGAGGGTCAGCGGGCCCATCGGATGGTTGAGGCCGAGCCTGATGCCCGTGTCGATGTCCACCACGCCCGCGACGCCTTCGCCCAAGGCAAAGATCGCTTCGTTGAGCATCGGCATCAGCACGCGGTTCACGATAAAGCCGGGCGCGTCGAAGGCGTGGACCACCACCTTGCCCAGACGCTGCGCGAAGGCTTCGATCGTCGCGACGGTTTCCGGGCTGGTGCCGAGGCCGCGAATGACCTCGATCAGGCCCATGACTGGCACCGGGTTGAAGAAATGAACGCCAACGAAGCGCGCCGCGTCCGGCGCGGCCTGCGCCAGGCGGGTGATCGGGATGGAGGATGTGTTGCTGGCGAGGATGGCGTCTTTCGCCAGCAGCGGCCCGACATTGCCGAAGATGGTGCGCTTGATGTCCTCGCGCTCGGTCGCGGCCTCGATCACCAGCTGCGCGCGCGCCAGCGGCGCGATGTCGCCCACCGCCTCGATCCGGCCCAGCGCCGCGTCGGCATCGGCCTGCGTCATCTTTTCCTTTTCGACCGCGCGCGCCAGCAGCTTTGCGATGCCGGCCTTGCCCTTTTCCGCGCGGGGAAGGTCGATGTCGGAGAGGATCACATCATAGCCGGCCTGCGCCGCCACCTGCGCGATGCCCGCGCCCATTTGACCGGCGCCGATCACGCCCACCGTCCTGATATCGGTCATATCCGCTCGTTCCTCTTCCTGCGAGTCATCCTGCTGCCCCCCGTAGCGCGACAAGGCCGGCGCGGCCAGCCGAGAGTCCTGCGCCGACAGACGGTGGGCAAAAGCCATTTCCCGCTTTGCGCAAGGACACAGCCATGGTTAAAAGCCGGCCATGTTCCTGCCCGAACCGATGCCAGCGCCAGCCAGCGGACGCTTCGTCGCCGCCGTGCATCATTTCCCGCTGCGCATCTATTTCGAGGATACGGACCTGTCCGGCCTGGTCTATCACGCCAATTATCTGCGCTATATGGAGCGGGCGCGATCCGACATGCTGCGTATCGCCGGGATCGACCAGCGCAGCGAGCATGAGGGCGGCAGCGGCGTCTATGCGGTGACGGAACTCAACATTCGATACCGGCGCCCCGCTCGGCTGGACGATGACCTGATGGTGGTCAGCCGCGTGACCGACGTCCGCCCGACGCGCTGTTCCATTCAGCAGTCAGTCATGCGCGGCGACGAAGAACTGACCCACGCCGACATCAGCGTGGCCTGGCTGACGCCGCAGGGCCGCCCGCAGCGCCAGCCCAAGGCGTGGACCGACATATTCAATCGCCTTTGCCAAGGGGAAGACATCCACCCATGACCCTCAACCTGCCCGCCGGCGCGATGGCCGACGCCGCGACCCTGTCTCCGCTCGCGCTGTTCCTCCAGGCCGACATCGTCGTAAAAGGCGTGATGATCGGACTGCTGCTGGCCAGCATCTGGACCTGGGCGATCATCATCGGCTTTTCCGTGATGCTGCGCAAGGCAAGCAAGGAAAGCCGATCGTTCGAAGCCGATTTCTGGAAGGCCGAGGATATCGATCGCTTCTACGAAACGCGCGGCAAAGCGGCGTTTCCGGCAGCCAAGGTGATGGCGGCGGGGGTCACCGAATGGCGGCGGTCTACCGCGCAGCGCGTGATCGATCGCGACGGCACGCGCGACCGCCTGTCCACCGCCATGTCGAGCGCGATCGGCGGAGAGGTGGATCGCCTGTCCGACCGGCTCAACATCCTGGCCACGATCGGATCGGTCGCGCCCTTCGTCGGCCTGTTCGGCACCGTCTGGGGCATCATGCGGGCCTTTACCTCCATCGCGGCGGAGCAGAATAGCAGCCTTGCGGTGGTCGCGCCCGGCATTGCCGAAGCGCTGTTCGCGACCGCGATCGGGCTTTTCGCGGCGATCCCGGCGGTCATCGCCTACAACCGTTTCAGCCATGGCATCAACAGGCTGGAATCCACGCTGACCCGCTTCGCCGACGGTTTCTACGCGACGCTGAGCCGCGAGTTGGAGGCGCAGCGATGAGCGTTGGGGCAGCCGTGACGGGAGCGACGCGATAATGGCGATGTCCGGGCCTCCTTCGGGCCGGCGGGGGCGCGGGCGCGCGCCGATGGCCGATATCAACGTGACGCCGCTGGTCGATGTCATGCTGGTGCTGCTGATCATCTTCATGGTGACGGCGCCGTTACTGGTGACTGGCGTGCCCGTGAACCTGCCGGAAACGCGCGCCAAGGGGCTGGACGCAGACGTCAAACCGACGGTGGTGTCGATCGACCGGGACGGCGGTCTGTTCATTGACGATGCGCAGATCAGCGATGCCGACCTGCCCGATCGCCTGGCCGAGATCATGTCGGCCAATGCCGGCAAGGCGGAGCCGCCGCAAATCTTCCTGCGCGCCGACACCGCGCTGGATTATGGGCGGGTGATGCGCGTCATGGGCGAACTCAACCGCGCCGGCCTCAACAAGGTGGCGCTGGTGAGCACAGGCGGCCATGACGATGCGGCGCAGGTCGACGTCAGCGGCGGTTCAGGGCAGGAGCCTTAGGTCGGTCCTATGGAGCGTTCGGAAAAGATCGGCCTGGGCGTCGCGACGGCGGGGCATGTCCTGCTGTTCGGGCTGCTGTCTGCCGGTTTCCTGGCGACGCC
>NZ_LSJY01000054.1 GCF_001556865.1 Sphingobium sp. CCH11-B1
GCGCGGGCGGCGCGGCTGGCGCGGGCGGTGCGGCTGGCGCGGGCGGTGCGGCCGGCGCGGGCGGTGCGGCCGGCGCGGGCGGTGCGGGCGGCGCGGCTGGTGCGGGCGGTGCGGCTGGTGCGGGCGGTGCGGCCGGCGCAGGCGGTGCGGCCGGCGCAGGCGGCGCAGGCGGCGCAGGTGGCGCGGGTGGCGCGGGTGGCGCGGCTGGTGCGGGCGGCGCGGCTGGTGCGGGC
>NZ_LSJY01000055.1 GCF_001556865.1 Sphingobium sp. CCH11-B1
ACCACGATAATCTTCCGGCGTCATCCGCCCCGCCCACTTCGGCTCAACCAGTACGATCTGAAGCATGCGGGTGTTCACATACACCAGCGACGCTTGCAGGAGGTGTAGCGCCAGAACGGAGATTTCCTGCTCATGGATGCGGTTGGTGGCGATCTCGCCGCCCTTGCCGAAGAACACGAAACCATTAGCGCCGTTCCAGTTCTCAACCACATTCAGCCCTTCGTGGATCTCGCGGCGGAATGCCTCCTGACGCAAATACCGGCATAGGAAGATTGTTTTGACCGCGCGGCCGAGTTCACTCAGCGCCTTGTAGGTCGGGTGCATCACTTCGGCTCTGGCAAACCGGAGCAGGATCGCTTCCGGATCGGCGGTGCGCGATTGCATGGCAGCGGCATATTTGACCATTTCGTCATATTGTTGCTCGATCTCGTCCCAGTCGATCGGGCTGGAGAGGATCGGCAGTAAATTGGAAAGCCGCGTGCGCATGCCGGCTTGGGGAAGGGCCAGTTTCTGGCGTGCCACTGCTTTCAGCCGCGGGGCAAGCTCAAATCCAAGGAGTCGGCAGAACGCAAAGCCGACTGCGCTCTGGCCGTGGCTATCGACGTACTGGCGCTGGATTTCCATGTCGGTGCAATGGCGTAGCACGCCTTCGATCATGGAGGCGACCTCCGAGGAAGAGCACCGCTTGAGCTGGGAATAAACGCAGGTCGCGCGCTTCTCCACATGCCAGTAGATCATGACGCCACGGCCGCCATAGCGGGCGTGCCATTCCGTCATCAGGTTGCGGTCCCACGCGCCGAACTTCGTTGAATCGGACGCGCATGCCGTGCCCGCATCTCCCCATACTGCGGCATTGCGGATTGCCAGTGTCGCGTTTGCTACCCGCGCGCACGCCTCCCTCAGCGCTGGCGCGTGGATGAAACGGCGATGGACATGCAGCAATTCCTCGTAACTGACATCGGGTGTTGCGCCAGCGACCCGCTTGAGCCCGGCGTTCGTGCCCAAGCCATAGAGACACAGCAAAAGACGCTGAGCCAAGGCTGCTTTCGACAGGGTAACCCGCGAGGCCGACGTTTCGAAAGCATCCATCAATCCCGTGTCCAGAGCAGCCTCTTTCAACACGTCCAGCAGTCCGGTCATCGGCCAGCGCTGACCGATCTCGCTTTTGATCGAAGCGAGACCCTTCGGTTCGGGCAAGGGCTTGAACGGTGTAATCGATATCCGGTTGTCGCCGCGCCACAGGAGCCGGACCTTGTCGTTTTGTGGAATATTGGCATTGAGGAGCAACAGTTCCCGTTCAAGCTCCTCCCGGATCGAGGCGCAAAACGCCTGCGCATCTGGCGTCAGGCTGAGGCCGGAATAGTACGCATCTCGCCTGATCTCGAAGTCCTTGGGAAGATCGTCATCGGGATTGCGATAGCGATCCGCCCCGACCACCCAGATTTCTTTGGAGCGGATGCGGTCGCGCAGTTGCGTCAGGACGCAAAGCTCATAGCTGATCCGGTTTACCCGCCCATCGTCATCAATGACGGAACTGCGCCATCGCGCTGGAATCACCTCATCGATCGGAACATCCTGCAATGGCACGAAGCGGCATCCGCCATCCACCTTGCTCCTGATCCAGTCGAGGGCCGCCAGGACCGGCCGCCACACCGCGTTGTTCGACCGGAACTCAAGTACGGAAAGCAGGCTTGGCAGCATGCGCCGGTAATGATTGGCCCAGGAACCACGCATCACCTTGTAGATGCGCCGGTCCAGAGCGCCCTTCGCATGGCTCTCCTTGACGATCGCCGCCAGCTTGGCCTTACCGGCGATCGGGAAAATGACATCGCAGATGCGCCCCGATGGTTCATTGATCGAGGCGCTGGCGATCTCGACCAGCAGGCGCTCCTTTCCATAGACCCGCTCGATGTCTTTCGCGATATCGCCCACCACCTTGCGTTTCGAGCGCGTTCCGATCTTGTGAACGGTTTCGATCAGCAGGTCGATCATCGCGTCAGTGAGTTGCGCCTCCCGCGACATTAGATAAATCGCATAAAGG
Source organism: Sphingobium sp. CCH11-B1 (assembly GCF_001556865.1). Lineage (GTDB taxonomy): Bacteria > Pseudomonadota > Alphaproteobacteria > Sphingomonadales > Sphingomonadaceae > Sphingobium. The sequence goes on from NZ_LSJY01000055.1 coordinate 2,042, forward strand.
CCGAGCTGTCGCGCCGGCGCATGCCGGCGCATCTCCGAGGCCTTTTCACCGGCAACGCGGCGAACAATCTGATCGACCCATGGCTTGCCCGTAGCCGTCAGGAGATCATGGGGAAGATCAAGTCTCTGGATAAAGGCGAGTTTCTCGGTCACGTCGAGAATGTTGTCGAGCGTTGCCTGTCCGGCGTCACCCTTCATCCTGTTGAATCCGGTCGAGCTGTCCGGATCGGCAAGCGAGGCTTCCAATAACGCCACCGCATCTGACGAAAGCCGATCACTGGTTCCGATCAGCCAGGTGTCCAGATAATCTTGCCGTTGTGAGCGAACGACACGTTCAAGCTCCTTGCGCGACGGCCCATAAATACGCCGGTCCCGGCACCACAGGAAAACATGCTCAAGCATGGCATTGATCGACTGGCCGCCCGGGCACAGCTCGCCAGCAATCCATTCCGTCAATTGCGCGCGATCCACCCGCTTCATGCGGTGATATCCAAGATGGATCAGGATCTCCGCACAATGCCGTCGTGCTGTCCGACTGGAAAAGTCATAACCGGCTATCTCGCCAGCCTCGACACCGAGTTGCTCGGCCAGATACGAGAGGCCATCGGTAGGGATTGAGCCGGGATCGATCGCGAAAAACCCCAGGG
>NZ_LSJY01000056.1 GCF_001556865.1 Sphingobium sp. CCH11-B1
CCATGGCGGCGTAATGTTTAACCGCCCGCCCACACACGGAAATCCTGACAGTCCCCGTTGATGGTCTCGGCGAGGGCGTTGTCATACGAGTCACCGACACTGCCCACAGAGGGCACCAGCTCGGCTTCGGACAGCCGCTGGGTGTAGCTCATGGCCAGATATTGCACACCCCTGTCGCTATGGTGGATCAGGCCATCCTCGGCATTTGGCCTGCGCGCATGGATTGCCTGCTCCAGGGCATCCAGCACGAACCCTGCTGTGGCGCTGGTGCTGACCTTCCAGCCTACGATCCGCCGGGCGAAGGCGTCGATCACGAAGGCCACGTAGACAAAGCCGGTCCAGGTATGAACATAGGTGAAGTCGACGACCCACAGCGCGTTGGGCCGCTTGACCTTGAACGCACGGTTGACCCTGTCCAGCGGGCACGGTGTCTTCGGATTACTGACGGTGGTAACGCAGGCTTTACCGCGCCTTATCCCTGCCAAGCCCATCGCGCGCATCAGCCGCTCCACGGTGCACTTGGCGACGTCGATCCCATCGCGGCGCAGCTGGTGCCAGACTTTGCGGGTGCCGTAGAGGCCGAAGCTGGCATCGTGGACCCGCTTGATCTGCTCTTTGATCTCGTCATCGCGCCGGGTACGCGCCGAGCGCTTGTCAGGGTCGGCAAGCCTTGCGGCGTGCTCGTGGTAGGACGATGGGGCGACCCGCAGTTCGCGGCAGATCGGCTCGATACCCAGTTCCTCGTGATGAGCGTCGATGAACGACATCACCATTTGCCGTGGCGGTCGAGCTCCGCCTGCGCAAAATATGCCGACGCCTTGCGCAGGATCTCGTTGGCACGGCGAAGCTCCTTCACCTCGCGTTCGAGAAGCTTGAGCCGTTCCCGTTCGCTAGCGGCTTGCGCCGCTGGCCCCGTTCGTCGGCTCGCCTCCTCACGGCACCACCGACGCAGCGTTTCCGCAGTGCAGCCGATCTTCCCAGCGATGGAGGTCATTGCCGCCCATTCCGAACCGTAATCGGCACGGTGCTCACCAACCATCCGAACCGCGCGTTCGCGGACCTCAGGTGAAAACTTGTTCCTTGCGTTGCTCATTATAGCTCCTTCTCACAGATAGGAGCCTCCGGGAAACCCGGGACGCTTCACAATGGGCTCGAGGATTGATCTTGAGGCGCTATGCATCGAGCGTGGCTTGCGGGTGACCGAGCAGCGCCGCGTCATTGCGCGCGTACTGTCCGATGCGGTCGATCATCCGAATGTCGATACCGTGCACAGGCGTGCCTCAGTAATCGATCCTGGTATTTCCATCGCAACGGTTTACCGAACAATCCGGCTGTTCGAAGAGGCCGGGATCATTGAACGGCACGATTTCGGTGACGGAAAGGCTCGCTATGAACCTTCGCCCGATGCTCATCATGATCATCTGGTGGACGTTGAAACAGGTCAGGTCGTCGAATTCGTGGACCCGGAACTCGAGGCACTGCAGCGTCTGATTGCAGAACGGTTGGGCTACCGGCTCGTCGACCACAAGATGGAGCTCTATGCGGTCAAGCTCGTGGACGGGCGGTCCCGGGCAACAGAGGATTGAACTACGACGAGCTGGCCGGTGTTCTTCTTTCTTCGACGCCGCCCTTCAGGGGAGCCATTGCCTTCAAGCCCAGACGCGATAGCATTTCTGTGTCCCTGTCATCGCCTGCATTGGGCGCGGTAAGCAGCTTGTCGCCGGTAAAGATTGAATTCGCTCCGGCGAGGAAGCACATTGCCTGCGTCATATCTGACATGGATTCACGCCCTGCGGAAAGGCGCACCATGGAGTGAGGCATCACCATGGAGTGAGGCATGGTGATACGCGCCGCAGCGACTGTTCGCACGAATTCGACATCGTCAATTTTCGCCAGTGGGGTATCTGCCAGCATGTCACCCAGCACCGTGCCTTTCACCGGGACCAGTGCGTTGATCGGTATTGACTGCGGGTGATCGGGCAAAGTCGCGAGGGTGTGGATGAAGCCCACTCGGTCTTCACGGGTCTCGCCCATGCCCACGATACCGCCTGAGCAGACGCTGATGCCGGCCATACGGACGTTGGCCAGCGTATCGAGCCGGTCCTTCATCGTGCGCGTGGTGATGACCTGGTCATAGCGTTCAGGCGAGGTGTCGATGTTGTGATTATAGTAGTCGAGCCCCGCTTCGCTTAGCATGTCGGCCTGTCGGGGTGTAAGCATGCCCAGCGTCATGCAGGTTTCCATGCCAAGCGCGCGCACGCCTTTAACCATCTCGATAATGGCAGGCATGTCGCGGTCCTTGGGATCGCGCCAGGCAGCGCCCATGCAAAAGCGGGTGGAACCCTGGTCGGCCGCTTGTGCGGCGCGCTGGAGGACGGCTTGCACCTCCAATAGCTTGGTCGCCTTGACACCGCTGCCTGCTTTCACCGACTGCGAACAATAGCCGCAATCCTCCTGACACCCGCCGGTCTTGATCGAAAGCAGTGTGGAAAGCTGGACCTCGTTCGCCGGGTGACAGGCGCGATGAATCTCGGCGGCCTGAAAAACCAGCTCTGTAAACGGCAGTTCGTAGAGGGCCGCGATTTCATCGCGGGTCCAATCAGTTCGGGAAACGAGGGATACGGTCATGGCCGATGCGATAGAGCGCAAAATCCTGAGCTTCGCAAGTCAGTCTCGGCAACGACATGAACAGGCCCCGACCGGTCCCAATTGTCGAAACGGGCGTATGCCATTCCTGCGGCTCGTTGACGAGCATCGGAGTTCAGACGCCTCAATATCGGGTCACTGCTCATGCAGGCCGCGCAGCCAGCATTCGAGAAGTGTTTTGGCCTTGTCGGTGAGTTCGCGTGACACGACTGCCATCGTGGCCCGAAGTTCTCGGATGTCGATGCCCGCGACTGAGAGTTCGCAGGCATGACCGATTAGCCAACGCTCGAATGTCGTGCCATCGGCTTCCGGATGGAACTGGAAGCCGATGATATTGGGGCCAACGGAGAAAGCCTGATTTCGGCACAGGTCGGTCGAAGCCAGAAGTGAAGCGCCTTCGGGAAGGTCAAAGGTGTCGCCATGCCAGTGAAGTGTTGCAGGAGCATCCGCGAAGGGAGCGAGGCAACTGGCAAGGCCGGCGTCGGTCAGTGTGATATTGCCGATCCCGATTTCCTTGATTCCGCTCGGATAAACCTTGGCGCCAAGCGCACGCGCAATGAGCTGCGCGCCAAGGCAGATACCCATTGTGGGCAGCCGTTTGCGCAATCGCGAGGCGATCCCGTCGATCTCATCGGTAAGCCAGGGGTAGAGATGTTCCTCATATGCGCCGATAGGACCGCCGAGGACGATCAGCAAATCGATTTTCGCAGAGTCCCATGGTTCGGGTCCGGCGTCAGGCGTGCAAACCCCGGCGTCTTGGTAGTGAACGGAATAATCGGCATCCCTTAACGGAGCGGTAAACGCTCCGAGATCTTCGAATGCCAGATGCCTTATGACCACCGCACGTTTCATTGGATGCCTCTAGCCTGATGCGGCAGGTTCGATCAACCGATGCAGGTGAACGACGACGTAGCGCATTGCCGCGTCATCGACCGTGCGTTGGGCCGCTCCCCTCCACGCTGATTCGGCACTTGCATAGTTGGGATAAATGCCGACCACATCGATTGCATCGATATCCTCGAAATCGAGGCCCTGCGGATCGGCCACGCGGCCGCCCATCACGAGATGAAGCTTGCTCACAAATTGTCCTTTTGGATGGCATCAGGCGGGCACGGGCTCGCCGGTTGCGGGGCTGTCCGCCAGAAGTCGCGCGATCGCGGGTCGGCACGAACCACAGTTCGTCCCGGCATTGAGCGCGGCGCCGATCTGTTCGACCGTTACCAGCGACTGGCTGGCGATCGCTTCGATGATCGTGTTCATGCCCACATCAAAACAGACGCAGACGATCGGCCCGCGATCGGGCGCCGGGGAGGCGGGCCGGCCCGCCAGCAGTTCCATGGTCGAGGCCTCGAACAGCGAAAGCTGGGCGACCAGCCATTCGCGCGGGGGCAGGCCGCCGCTGCGCGTGACATAGAGCGCGGCGCGCAGCTTGCCCTGGTCCAGCACCGCCACGCGCAGCGTGCCGCGCGCGGCGTCCATGCTTTCGATGCGCTCACCCCTGGGCAGCAGGGCCTTGGCCAGCGCTGCCGGATCGCCATCGCCCGCAACCTCGACCAGCCAGCCCTGCTGCACGCGGACCCTGGTGGCATAGGCGGCAGGGATCGCGTCGGGCAGTGCGCTTGCGATAACGAAACCGCGCCATTCGGGGGCGAATTTTTCCACCCGTGCGGGGGTGTTCTTGAAGCCGGGCTGGCCGGAATGCGGATCGACCAGCGGGCGCGGCAGCAGGCCGGTGCGACCGCCGGTGGACTGGCGGTCGGTCCAGTGGATCGGAGTGAACACCTCGCCGCGCCGCTGCCCGTCGCTGAGCGTGGCGCGAAACACGCTGCTGCCGCTGGGGGTGGAAACCGTCACCAGATCGCCATCCGCGATGCCCAGCGCGCGGGCGTCCATCGGGTGGATCTCGGCCATCGGCTCACGCAGGTGCTGCGACAGGCGCGGCGACAGGCCGGTGCGCGTCATGGTATGCCACTGATCGCGGTAGCGGCCGTTGTTCAGCGTCATCGGATAGTGCGGCAGCGTGTTCTGCAGCGCGATCTGCGTAACCGGCACCAGCCGCGCCTTGCGGTCCGGCGTGGAGAAGCGGCCATCGGCAAAGGGGGCGCCGCCCCAGCGCGCCGGCTCCATCGCATCATAGGCGGCGTTGGTGATCGCGGCGTGGTGGCTCAGATCGAACAGGCGCTTGCCGTGGTTTTCATAGGCGGAAAGCCGGGCGTGTTCGCGATAGACATCGGCGGCGCTGTCATAGGCGAAGGCATCGCGCCAGCCCATGGCCTGCGCTACCTGCGCGATGATCCACCAGTCGTGCCGCGCCTCGCCCGCCGGCGGGAAGATGGCGCGCTGGCGGCTGATCCAGCGGTCGCTGTTGGTGACGGTGCCGTCCTTCTCGCTCCAGCCAGTGGCGGGCAGCTTCACATGAGCGAAGCGGGTGGTGTCGGTATCGGCGATGCAATCCGACACGGCGACGAAGGGGCAGGTGGCCAGCGCATCACGCACAAGACCGGCATCGGGCAGCGAGACGGCGGGATTGGTCGCCATCACCCACAGCGCCTTGACCCGGCCTTCGCGGATCGAGCGGAACAGGTCGACCGCCTTCAGCCCCGGCTTGGGCGAGATCGCGGGGGAGGACCAGAAACGCTTCACGGTATCGCGGTTTTCCGGGGCAAAATCCATGTGAGAGGCTAGCGTCGAGGCCAGCCCGCCGACCTCGCGCCCGCCCATGGCGTTGGGCTGGCCGGTGATCGAGAAGGGCGCGGCCCCCGGCTTGCCGATGCGGCCGGTGGCAAGATGGACATTGATGATCGCATTGACCTGATCGGTGCCGCGGATCGACTGGTTGATGCCCTGGCTGAACAGGGTGATCGTGCGCGGATTGGCGGCGAAGAGGTCGAAGAAGGCGCGCAGGCTTTCCAGCGGCAGGTCGCAGGCCTCGGCCGTGGCTTCGGGCGTGCAGCCTTCCAGCGCATCCCAGAAACCCTCCGGCGTGGAGACAGAGGCGGACAGGAAGGCTTCGTCGACAATCCCCGCCGCGCGGCAATGGGCGAGCAGTCCGTTCATCAGGGCCACGTCGCTGCCCGGCTTCAGCGGCAGATGCAGGTCCGCATCCTGACAGGTTTCGGTGCGGCGCGGATCGATGACGACGATCTTCGTGCCGTTCGCGGCGCGTGCGGCCATGATCCGCTGATAGACCACCGGATGGCACCAGGCGGTATTGGAGCCGACCAGCACGATCAGCTGGGCTACGTCGAAATCCTCATAGCTGGCGGGCACCACATCTTCGCCGAAGGCACGGATGTGCCCGGCCACCGCGCTCGACATGCACAGGCGCGAATTGGTGTCGATATTCGCCGAACCGATGAAGCCCTTCATCAGCTTGTTGGCGACGTAATAATCCTCGGTCAGCAGCTGGCCCGAGACATAGAAGGCCACGCTGTCCGGTCCGTGCTCGGCGATGGTGTCGGCGAATTTCCGCGCGACATGGGCAATCGCCTTGTTCCAGCTCGCCCGCTTGCCCCCGATTTCGGGGTGGAGCAGCCGCCCTTCGAGGCCGATCGTCTCGCCAAGATGGGTGCCCTTGGAACAGAGCCGGCCATGATTGGCGGGATGCGCGGCATCGCCCTGGATGCGCGCCGCCCGGTCCCCTTGTCGCGTCGCCACGATGCCGCAGCCCACGCCGCAATAGGCGCAGGTCGTGCGGACACCGTCTGTCGCGGCCTCGATCATGCCATCCCCTGCAAGGCTTCCCTGCGGCCGATGAAGATGCGGCCATTGTCGATCTTTACCGGGATGGTCGGTACGCAGCCTTCGTCCTCGCCCAGCGCTTGGCCGGTCTTGAGGCTGATCCGCCAGTTGTGCAGCGGGCAGGTGACGGTCGTGTCATGGACGATGCCGTGGCTCAGCGGTCCCTGCTTGTGTGGACATTCGTTGAGCAGGGCATAGACCTCGCCGTTGGCGGTGTGGAAAATGGCGATGTCCTTGCCGCCCCGCACCGGAAGCGTGCGGGCACCCAGTGAGGGCAACTGGTCCACCGGGCCGATGTCGAGCCACCTGCCATTCAATGCATCTGGCATGGTTCAGGCTCCCACCACGGCGAAGGGACGGATTTCGGCAATGTGCTTGTGCAAATGAGCCTCCTTGCCCTCGGCGCGCTCGGCCCAGGGATCGACTTGCAGGAACGTCTGGGCGAACAGGAAGCGCGAGCGCAGTGCCTCGCGCCCCACCGCGTCCTCGACAATGCGCTGCTTCACATAGTCCAGCCCGACCCGTTCCACCCAGGGGGCGGTGCGATCGAGATAGCGGGCTTCTTCGCGGTAGAGCTGGATGAAGGCAGCGCAGTAATCCATCGCCTCCTGCTCGGTCGTAACCTTGCACAGCAGATCTGTGCCGCGCAGGTGGATGCCGCCATTGCCGCCGATGTGCAGTTCATAGCCCGAATCGACGCAGATTACGCCGAAGTCCTTGATCGTGGCCTCTGCGCAGTTCCTCGGGCAGCCCGAAACCGCGATCTTGAACTTGTGCGGCATCCACGAACCCCAGGTCATCTGTTCCAGCTTGATGCCAAGGCCGGTGGAATCCTGGGTGCCAAAGCGGCACCATTCCGATCCCACACAGGTCTTCACCGTGCGCAGCGCCTTGCCATAGGCGTGGCCCGAGACCATCCCGGCCGCGTTCAGGTCCGCCCAGATCGCGGGCAAGTCTTCGCCCTTTATGCCAAACAGGTCGAGCCGCTGGCCGCCGGTGACCTTGACCATCCTTGCCCCGAACTTGTCGGCGGCATCGGCGATGGCGCGCAGTTCATCGGGCGTGGTGACGCCGCCCCACATGCGCGGCACGACCGAGAAGGTGCCGTCCTTCTGGATGTTGGCATGCATGCGTTCGTTGACGAAGCGGCTCTGCGGGTCTTCCTCGTGCTCCGCCGGCCACTGGCTCAGCAGATAGTAGTTGAGGGCAGGGCGGCAGGACGAACAGCCATCGGGCGTCGACCACGACATTTCCTGCATGACCTGCGGGATCGATTTCAGCTCCATATCGCGGATGTGCTGGCGCACGTCCTCGTGGGTGAAGCTGGTGCACTTGCACATCGGCTTGTTCTGGCGTTCGCCGGAAAAACCATCACCCAGCGTCAGCGCCAGCAGGTTTTCGACAAGACCGGTGCATTGGCCGCAGCTCGCCGAGGCCTTGCATCCCGCCCGCACCGCGTCGAGATCCTGAGCGCCACCATTGATGCAGGCGACGACCTTGCCTTTGGAAACGCCGTTGCAGCCGCAGATTTCGGCTTCGTCCGAAAGCGATGCAACGGCGTCAAGAGGGTTTGCGGAGGCACCTCCGCCCGAGGCGAAAGCCTGCCCGAAGATCAGCGCATCGCGGACCCCGGCAATGTCTTCCTCGCGCTTCAGCAGGTCGAAATACCACGAACCATCGGCGGTATCGCCATAGAGCACCGCGCCGATGACCTTGTCGTCCTTGACGATCACCCGCTTGTAGACGCCGCGCGTCGCATCGCGCAGCACGATGTCCTCGCAGCCTTCTCCGCCCGCGAAATCGCCGGCGGAGAACACATCGATGCCAGATACTTTGAGCTTGGTTGAAGTGACCGATCCGCGATAGGGATTGGGGGTTTCCAGCAGGCCATCGGCCAGGCTGCGGCACATGTCCCACAGCGGCGCGACCAGGCCATAGACCATGCCGTCATGCTCGACGCATTCGCCGACCGAGAGCACATCGGGATCGGAAGTGACCATGTGGTCGTCAACCAGAATGCCGCGATTGACCTCAAGTCCGGCCTCGCGTGCCAGCGCGGTCGCGGGGCGGATACCGACCGCCATGACTACGATCGAACAAGGGATTTCGCGCCCGTCCTTCAGACGCACACCCTCGACCTTGCCATTGCCATAGATTTCGCCGGTATCGGCGTGGGTCAGGATGGTCTGGCCGCGCCGCTCCAGTTCGCTCTTGAGCAGGTAGCCCGCCGCTTCATCCAGCTGGCGCTCCATCAGTGTTGGCATCAGGTGGATCACGGTCACCTTCATGCCGCGCAAGGCCAGACCATGCGCCGCTTCGAGGCCAAGCAAGCCGCCGCCGATCACCACGGCATCGCCGCCGCCCGCTTTTTCAGCAGCTTTGGCGGCATCGAGCATCCGGTCGACGTCATCCAGATCGCGGAAGGTGACCACGCCGGGCAGGTCCTTGCCCGGCACGGGGATGATGAACGGATCGGACCCCGTAGCGATCAGCAGCTTGTCATAGCTGACTTGCTTGCCCGACTTCGCGGTCACCACCTTGGCCGCGCGGTCAATCGCAGTCACCGGATCGCCGCTGACCAATTCGATGCCGTTGTCGGCATACCAGGCGGCATCGTTGATGACGATGTCTTCAAATGCCTTTTCGCCTGCCAGCACTGGCGACAGCATGATGCGGTTGTAGTTCACCCGCGGTTCGGCGCCGAAGATGGTGATGGCATGGGCATCGGGCGCACGGGAGAGAATTTCCTCCACCGCGCGGCACCCAGCCATGCCGTTGCCGATGACGACGAGTTTCTGTTTCGATGACATCAGATGCGTACTCCCTGGATGGCGGCACCCCAGGTCGTGCGCCAGCGCTTTTTGACCGAGGTGAGGCCGGCAAGCGCGATCAGCGCCAGCGCGGCAAAGATGAGGAAACCGGACGAGGCGCTGCCTGTCCACTGCTTGGCAAGGCCGAGCGAGGAGGCGAGGTAGAACCCGCCAAGGCCGCCGCCAAAGCCGACGAGGCCGGTCATGATGCCGACCTGATGGCGAAAGCGCTGCGGCACCAGCTGAAACACCGCGCCGTTGCCGATGCCCAGCGTCGCCATCACCGCAAAGAACAGCGGGAACATCGCGGCAAAAGCGATTGGCGCAAAAGCGATGCCAACCAGCAATACGGAAGCGACCATGTAAACAATCGAAAGCGTGCGGATGCCACCGATGCGATCCGCCAGCGCGCCGCCGAACGGGCGCACCAGCGATCCGGCGAAAACGCAGGCCGCCGTCGCATAACCGGCCTGGATCGGGCTCATCGCCAGTTCGCCGGTGAACCACAGCGGCAGCGACCCGCCAAGGCCGACGAAACCGCCGAAGGTAACGCCGTAGAACAGCATGAACCACCATGCATCGCCTTCGCGCAGCATCCCGAAATAGCTGGCGACATATTCGCCCATCGACTTCGCCGGTGGCTGGTCCGGGCTGTCCTTGACCAGCACCATGTAGGCGATGAAGACGATGACCAGAGGAATGAGCGCGAGGCCCAGCACGTTGTTCCAGCCGAAGGCTTTGGCCAGCAGCGGTGCGAACAGCGCGGCGAACACCGTGCCCGAATTGCCCATGCCGGCGATACCCATGGCCTTGCCCTGATGCTCTGGCGGATACCAGCGTGAGGCGAGCGGCAAGGCGACGGCAAAGGCTGCGCCAGCGAAACCGAGCACCACGCCCACCGCAATCGTGCCATTCAGGCTGTTCACCCCGAAGAACCATGCCGCGAACAGCCCGGCGATTACCACGACCTGCCCGATTGCGCCGGTCACCTTCTGGCCGATGCGATCGACAAGGAAGCCGTTGACGAGGCGCAGCACTGCGCCCGCGAGTGTCGGCACCGCGACCATGAAACCCTTTTCGGCGGGGGTCAGGATCAGTTCCTTGGCGATGATCGGTGCCAAGGGGCCGAGCATGTTCCACACCATGAAGGCGATATCGAAATAGAGGAACGCCATGATCAGCGTCGGCCGATGGCCGGATTCCCAGAATGATTTCCCGCTCATGCGGCGCAGTTCCTTTCAGGAGCGATTAGGGCTTGACGAAGGGGCTTGCCCGAATGTCCTCTCGTGCGTGTGCGAGTACGCGCACAAGGGAAGGATCGGGATTGATGATACCGGAGGGACGACTGCTGGTGGCCGGGGGCCATTCGTCCCAGACGGGCGCAAGGCCTGAAAATCAGGATTTTGTCGGCATCTACACCGCCAGTGAACTGGAACGGATGCGCCGCGGCATGATCGCCGTGGTGGCCGATGGCGTGGGGGGCGGCATCGGCGGCGACCATCGGGGCGGCCGGATCGCCGCCGAACTGGCCGTGCGCGAAGCGATCGACGGGTTCTATTGCCAGCCGGATACCATCGGCGTCGCCGCTGCCGTCCAGCGAGTGATGGCACCCTTCAACCGCTGGCTCTGTGCCATGGGCCGCAGCGATACGATGGCCCATGCGGCAACCACGTTCACCGCCTGTGTGCTCAAGGGACGTAAGGGGCATGTCCTGCACGTCGGTGACAGCCGCGCATGGCATTTCCGCGACGGCCGGCTGACCCTGCTGACCGAGGATCACACCCGTTCGCATCCAGACCAGCGCCACATCCTTTACCGCGCGCTCGGTATCGAGGAGCGGCTGCGGCTCGATCACCACGAGATCGCCCTGGCCGAACATGATCGCATCCTGCTGACCAGCGACGGCGTGCATGGGACGCTTTCCGCCAGGCGCATCGAGAAACTGCTTGGCGCGCGCAATTCTGCCGAAGCGGATGCCATGGCCATCGTCGATGCGGCGCTTGCCGGGGGAAGCCAGGACAATGCGAGCGCTGTCGTTCTCGATGTCGTGTCGTTGCCGGGCGTCGGCCATGACAGCGTGGCCGGAGACATCGACAAGCTGCCCATCCTGCCGCCGCCCGAAACAGGGGGCAGCGTGGATGGCTTCAAGCTTGACCGGCTGCTGTCCGATGGACGCTACACCCGCCTGTTTCGTGCTGTTGATTCGGTGAGCGGACAGGTGGTTGTCGTCAAGTTCCCCAAGCCGGCCCTGCTGTCCGAAGGTGGCGCAAAACTGGCGTTCATGCGCGAAATTCTGGTCGGCAGCCGGATATCCAGCCCCTTCGTGGGGGGCGCGATCCCCGTGCCGCAGGACCGGCAGAGCCAGCTTTACGGCGTCCAGCCCTATTATGAAGGGCAAACATTGGAGCAGCGTCTGGGCAGCCAGGTCAGTCTGGAAGAGGGGCTGGCCATCGCCGTCCGCCTGACCCGCGCGGTTGCGGCCCTGCACAAGCTCGATATCATTCATCGCGACATCAAACCCGATAACGTCATCTTGACCCAGGATGGCGGACTGAAGCTGGTGGATCTGGGCGTCGCGCGGCTGCCCCGGATCGACGAATTCGCAGAGAACGAGATACCCGGAACGCCCAGTTATCTCGCTCCCGAGATGTTCACCGGCAATCGCGGCGATCAGCAGACAGATATGTTCGCGCTGGGGGTCACGCTGTGGCGCCTGTTCGCGGGCCGCTACCCCTACGGCGAGATCGAGCCGTTCACCCGCCCGCGTTTTCGCAAGCCCGATATGCCCAGCGTCCACCGCACGCAGCTTCCGGCCTGGCTCGACGCGGTGCTGATGCGATCGGTCTCTATCGAGCCGGAGGAACGCTATGGCGACGCTATCGAACTGCTGCGTGCTCTCGAGGGCGGCGCGGCTGTGGCAAGGGTCAAACAGAATTTCGTGCCCTTGATCGAGCGCAATCCCGCGCGCTTCTGGCAGATGGTTTCGTTGATGCTGCTGGCGGCGTTGATCGCGGCCCTGGCGATGCGGTAACGCGGCGCAAGGTAACCAAAGGATCGCGGCAACGCGAACCTCGTGCTTCTCTTGTCCAGACGCGTTTTCCAGCACTCAAGCCCACTCCCGGTTTCCCTGGCGAAACGCAAAAATCCGCGCGGCCCGGGAATCGCGTTCCCAGGCTGCGCGGCTTCGTTGCCTCGCCAGAATCTGCAATGTCCCTCGCGCCAGAATGGACGCGGCGGGTGTAACCAATGAGAGCGCCGTTGCTCTCAAGCTTGGCGCAACTGTCCAAATTGCACGCAGATTTCAAGTGAAATATTGCATTGCACAATTATTGGGCGCTTGCAGTAGTCGCTGCCCAATTTACAGGCAGCCATTCAGTTGTCGCAACTGGTCTCGATCATTTTTCCGACGCTTGGGTTGAATCGAGATAGTCCCGAAGCCGGTTCGGATCGAACAGTCTGCCATCAAAAAAGCGGTCGGCGCCAAGGATGAGCCGCCCCTGGGTTGTTCCAACCGCCATGGTTCCGGCGATTGCGCCTTCAAGCTTGGCACCAGCTCCCGGAAGTGCGGCATCGACAACGCGTAAAGCCCGCCGGTAGACATCGGGCCTGAAGACTCGTTGGGCGCTTTCGTAGGCTTCGGCATTTGGCTGGGCATGGCCGGCCAAACACATCTGCGCATAGAGCCAGGCAGCCTGGCTGGACCAGGGGAAATTGGCCGCCTCGCGGTGCTGGAACATGAAGTCCGGAACATGAACCGGCTCGCATCCTTTGGCGAAGAGTATCCTGTCGGTCATGGCTCGCCGAATTGCATCGGCTGCCGCACCGATATAATTTTCCCGGGCAAGAATGCCGACGATTTCGTCGGTTCGCTCATGATCGATAAAGGCAATTCCAGCACGATAAAGGGCGCGAACAAGCTGGTCAGTGATCTGCGGATTTTCGCTCATACGCTGTGTTGGCATGGCCAGCACCTTTTCAACGCCGCGACGCCAGATTTGCGATGTCATGACCGCGATTGTGCCGTGCCCGCGATCGACCGCAACACTGTTCCAAGGCTCTCCGACGCATATCCCGTCTACTTCACCCTGCCCAAGTGCGTCAGCGGCGAAAGGAGGAGATACGACGGTGATCTTAACGTCCCGGTCCGGGTCAATGCCGCAGCCTCGCAGCCAGTAGCGGAGCATGTAGTTGTGGCTGGAATGGCGATGCACCACGCCAAAGCGAAGGTGCGAACCCTGGTCTCGTCGTTCACGCGCGACTTCAGCCAGCTTCTTGCCGATCGCGGCCGCATCGCCGGGCTTGCCGGGATGAGTGATGCGATCAGCGATTTCAGGTCGCACTGTCACGGCATTTCCGTTCAGGCCGAGCACGAAGGGCACCGACAAAGGAGTAGCCGGGCGCCCGACACCGAGGGTGACGGCAATTGCCAGGGGAGCAATCAAATGCGCTGCGTCGGTATGCCCATAGACCAGCCTGTCGCAAACTGCCGCCCAACTGACATCCCGTACCAATTCGATATCGAGCCGTTCATCCTCCGCATAACCAAGTTCGCGGGCAAGGATCGGCAAGGCTGCATCGACCAGCGGAAGAAATCCGATTCGCAGTTTGTGAGCTATCAGTCCTCCTCCAACCCGGATGCGCCCGTAGGCCGGCCACGCTTGAAACCGGATTTACCAGCAGCAGGTCTATGACCAAAGCCGGAGCAGATGACAACAATTGCCAAATCGGCACCGAAACCTGGGCCAGCTGATGCCGGAGGCGACTGTCGCAAGCGAAATCCGCTGCTATACCTCTATCATTATCCCGACTGCCTCATCCGCGACAATGTGTTTTCAGGATGTCCTGCACGGCAATTGGATTCTTCACTCTTTTCCCCTATGCGAGCTGCGAAAGCGATTCTGTGGCTTTCATTGATCGCGCCGGTGCCCCCGAAAGGGGCTTAATCGGGAATGCGGTGCGGAAGCTTGCTTCCAAATCCGCGGCTGTCCCTGCAACTGTAAGCGGATAGCGCGATGCACATCGCTCCTCTTTGTAGGGGCAGCCACTGGGCCGGACGCTAAATCATGCGAGGCCTGGGAAGGCGTGCATCAAGCTTTGACCCGTGAGCCAGGAGACCTGCCGGCGTGTGGTCGCTCTTGCCTGGTCCAGGGGATGGCTGCGGCACGGTGAACTCCGTCTGAGCGACGAACGAGCGGCTGGGGCCGCATCGGAGACGTGCGTCGGCAGCCCGTGGCGTCCGGCCGCCGCGCGTGTCGCCCGTTCGCGCGGGTTTGCCCCGGCCACGTCGCAAGACGCCGGGGGACTATTTGTGATCAAGACCATCATGACCAGCGCGCTCGCGCTGACCTTTACCGCCATGCCTTGCTATGCCGAAACGGCAGCTTCCGAAGCCGATGCCGGTGAAATCGCCGATGAGGCCAGTAGCGAAATCGTAGTTTTTGGGCGCGGAGAAACCAAAATCGGTACGGCCCAGGCCGCAAGCGAGGGCAGCGTTAGCGGCGCCGATCTGCTGGTACGCCCTTTGCTGCGCGTGGCCGAACTGCTGGAAGCGGTTCCAGGCATGGTCGCGGCCCAGCATTCGGGCAGCGGTAAGGCGAACCAATATTTCCTGCGTGGTTTCAACCTCGACCATGGCTCGGATTTCACTACCTATATCGATGGGGTGCAGATGAACTTTCGCACCCATGGGCATGGCCATGGCTATCTCGATCTCAACGGTCTTATTCCTGAGATCGTCGCGCGCGAGGATTTCCGCAAGGGTCCATATCGCGCGGACGGCGGCGATTTCGCGCTGGCCGGCGCGGCCTATATGACCACGATTGACGGCTATGACCGGCCCTGGGTATCGGCCGAGGGCGGCTCCTACGGCTGGCGCCGCGCTGCGGCAGGCGGGACATTGCATGATCTGGGGGCGGGCGATCTTACGCTGGTCGCCCAGGCAAAAACCTACGACGGGCCGTGGCAGGAACCAGAGCGCCTGCGCCACTATTCGGGCTTTGCCAAATACCACTTGCCGATGGGCGCGGGTACGATCGAGGCGTCGCTTCACGGTTACCGGGCGACATGGCGGCCGACCGAGCAGATCCCTGAGCGGATCGTGGGAACTGCATTGTGCGCCGATGTATTTTGCTCGCCCGATCCCTCCGCACGGGGGGAGACAACGCGCCTGATCGGCAATGTTGCGGTCAAACAACCCACCTGGCACGCCAATGCCTATGCCCAATTTTACGACTGGTCGATGTTCTCCAACCCCACGTATACCGACCCGGATGGCACAGGTGCGCAGATCGATCAGTTTGATCGGCGCTGGGTGATGGGGCTGAACGCCCAAAAGCAATGGGACGTCAGTCCAGCGCTGACGCTGACCGTCGGGACCGAGAACCGCTATGACGCCATCGGCAATGTCGGCGTTGACAGGACGAGCAACCGCGCATTTCTGGCCTCGCTTGGGCACTACCGGGTCAAGGAGCTGTCATCCGCGCTTTATGGCGAGGCCAGTTGGAAGCCGTTGGCAGGGCTGCGGGTGATAACGGGCCTGCGCGGCGACCATTATCGCTACTCGGTTCGCGCGCGCGATGCCGTTGCCGCCGGGTTGGGCGAGGGCCGAGGCTCTGCCTCCCTGGTCTCACCCAAGGCGTCTTTCGCTTATGAGATCACGCCGCATCTGGAAGCCTATGCCAATTGGGGGCGCGGTTTTCATTCCAACGATGTGCGTGGCGCGGTGAATGTCGATACGCCGGTCCCGGTGCTGGTGCGCGGCACGGGCAAGGAATTGGGCGCGCGCGTGCAATTCAAGGGTGTCACGCTGACCACGACCTATTGGTGGCTGGATGTTGACAGTGAGTTGCGCTTCGTCGGGGATTCCAATGCTGTCGAGCCTTCCGGTGCCAGTCGGCGGCGCGGTTACGAGATTGTCGCATTCTGGCGACCGTTCCCCTGGCTGGCACTCGACGGGAATTACACCGCGAGCTACGCCCGCTATGAAAATGGCGATCATATTCCCAATGCCTTCGAGAACGCGGCATCGGCAGGTGCATCGCTGATTCTCGATCCTTGGGTCGCGAGCCTTCGGATGCGCCACCTCGGACCGTCTCCGCTGGTTGAGGATAATAGCCTGCGCGATCCGGGCAGCACTGTCGTCAACGCCCGGGCCGCATGGAAGGGAAAAAGGGTCGAGATCTACGGTGAGATGCTGAATCTTCTGGGGAGCCGCGAAAAGGACATTGCCTACTTCTACGAGTCCTACTTGCCCGCCTATGACCTCGGCGGCCCGGTGGAGGGACGGCTCAGCCGCGTGGTGGAGCCGCGAACCGTAAGAATTGGCGCGAAGGTAACTTTCTAGCCGCTCTTACTCTGCGCGGCGCTGAATCCGGCGCCGCGCTTCCTGTGTCCCCAAGCATCAGCCGAGATCGCCATGACCCAGATTGTAACACCGCCCGTCCTGTCGTTGCGCCGCCGGATCGGCATATTGTTCGCCGGTTTGATCGCGGCAAATATCGCCGTCTGGGTCTGGGCATTCAGCCTGTTCCATACGCAGCCATTGATGCTGGGCACCGCCTTGCTTGCCTGGGGACTGGGTCTGCGCCATGCGGTCGACGCCGATCATATTGCCGCCATCGACAATGTGACCCGCAAGCTGATGCAGGACGGGAAGCGGCCCATCGCCGTGGGATTCTGGTTTGCAATCGGGCATTCCGGAATCATTGCCATAGCATCGATCATCATTGCGGTGACGACCAGTGCACTGTCAGGGTTTGGCGCCTTCAAGGAAATCGGCGGCGTGGTTGCAACCGTGATTTCCGCGATTTTCCTGTTCACGATCGCCGGCATGAACCTTGTTATCTTGCGCTCCGTCTGGCGGACTTTTGCCCATGTTCGCGCGGGCGGCCACTATGTTGACGACGATCTTGATCTGCTATTGGGTGGGCGCGGGCTGCTCTCCAGGCTATTCAGGCCGATGTTCCGCCTGGTGAACAAGAGCTGGCATATGGCCCCGCTGGGTTTTCTGTTCGGGCTTGGGTTCGATACCGCAACCGAAGTCGCCATTCTGGGCATGTCGGCCAGTCAGGCTGCCGATGGCCTGTCGATCGGCACGATTCTGGTCCTGCCCGCCCTGTTCGCCGTCGGCATGGCCTTGATCGATACGGTGGACGGCGTGGTGATGCTGGGCGCTTATGAATGGGCCTTCGTGAAGCCGATCCGCAAGCTCTATTACAATATCACCATCACCCTGATCTCGGCCATCGTGGCGATTGTCATTGGCGGAATCGAAACGCTGGCCCTGATCGGTGACAAGCTGGGCCTTGAGGGTGCGCCATGGCGGGTCGCCGTTGAACTGGGCGAAAATTTCAATGGCCTGGGCTTCGCCATCATCGGACTTTTCGTGTTCTGTTGGCTGGCGAGTTTCGCGATCTACCGCTGGAAGCGTTTCGATGAAATCGAGGTCTCGGTCGTTGCCTGACCGGTCCCGTGTCGATCGTTGTGTCTTGCTCCGGCACGACGACAAGTCCTGCACCGTCTCAATCGATCTTGATGTCCGTATGCCGCTCGGACTTCGTGTGCATCGCGGTGAGCGTGACGC
The DNA here is from genome assembly GCF_001556865.1 of Sphingobium sp. CCH11-B1. Classification (GTDB taxonomy): domain Bacteria; phylum Pseudomonadota; class Alphaproteobacteria; order Sphingomonadales; family Sphingomonadaceae; genus Sphingobium. Next base: position 17,779 of record NZ_LSJY01000056.1, read on the forward strand.
CGCGATCCGGATGCTGATGGCGCGTTCGACCGGAACATTCGTAAAATCCAGCCGAAGCTGTGTCTTTGAGCCAGACTCGATACAGTCTGCGGAGGATCTCGTCGATGCCATACGGAAACGGCTTTTCGGGATAGCGTGCAAGCCTGTCAGCCAACGGCAGGTCGAGGATATTCTCGGTATCACGTCCCGCGAGCGGATACGGTGGGGCAAGGACGGCCGCCTGCCCCGATCGGGGACGTGCCGGATCAGAAAAGGCGCAACAGAGATATCGCTCTGGACCTATCCCTGCGATGCGATCGAACGGCTGGCCGCCAACCTAGGCGAGATACAGGGGTGGCGCGAAGCAGATAGTGTGACAACAGCAATTGGCTTGGCTTCCATCTTCGTCTAGGGCGATCATCGAAGGACTGGTTGATTCCATCCTTCGATGATCGCGCCGGTGCCCCGCAAGGGGCTTAATCGGGAATGCGGTGCGGGAGCTTGCTCCCAAATCCGTGGCTGTCCCTGCAACTGTAAGCGGATAGCGCGATGCACATGCTCCTGAAGTCAGGAGCAGCCACTGGACGGCGCATTGCGCCAAGTCTGGGAAGGCGTGCATCAAGCTGTGACCCGCGAGCCAGGAGACCTGCCGGCGCACCGGTCGCTCTTGCCTGATCCAGGGGATGGTCACGGCACGGTAACTCTCCGTCTGAGCGACGAAGCTGTGTGGCTGGGGCTGCACGGCCGTGTGGTAACGGGTGCTTCATCGCGCCCGCCCGTCGCCGCGCGCCGACCGGACTTGTCCGGCAAGCCCCGCCGTGTCTCGCTCTGGCGCGCGGAGAAGTTGCCATGCCAGACCTGTCCAAGGTCTCCCTGTCAAAGGTGCCGGTCACGATCATTACGGGCTTTCTGGGCGCAGGGAAAACCACGCTCATCAGCCATCTGATCCGCAATGCCGGTGGGCGCAGGCTGGCGGTGGTGGTCAACGAATTCGGCACGCTGGGGGTGGATGGCGACATTCTGCAATCCTGCGCCATTCCCGATTGCCCGGCGGAAAACATCGTCGAACTGGCCAATGGATGCATCTGCTGCACCGTGGCGGACGATTTCATCCCGACGGTGGAAAAGCTGCTGGCGCTTGATCCGCGCCCCGATCACATCCTGATCGAGACATCGGGTCTGGCGCTGCCCAAGCCGTTGCTCAAGGCGTTCGACTGGCCTGCGATCCGCAGCCGGATCACCGTGGACGGCGTACTGGCGCTGGCCGATGCCGAGGCGGTTGCGGCAGGGCGGTTTGCGCCCGATGTGGCAGCGCTGGATATTCAGCGCGCCGCCGATCCGAGCATCGACCATGAAACACCGCTGTCGGAGGTGTTCGAAGATCAACTCGCCTGCGCCGATATGGTTCTGCTCACCAAGGTCGATCTGGCCGGACCCAAGGGCGTCGCCGCCGCGCGCGCCATCATCGCGGCTGAGGCGCCGCGCCCTGTGCCGGTTATCGAACTCACCGAAGGCGTGGTCGATCCGCGGGTGATCCTGGGCCTTGGCGCCGCAGCCGAGGACGACATTGCAGCCCGCCCATCGCACCATGACGGTAATGACGACCACGAGCATGATGATTTCGACAGCACCGTCATCGCATGGGGCGAGATCGCCGATCCGGCGGCCCTTGTCGCGCGGATCGAAACGCTGGCCAGCGATCACAATATCCTGCGGGTGAAGGGCTATGCCGCCGTTGCCGGCAAGCCCATGCGGTTGCTGGTGCAGGCGGTGGGCGCGCGGGTGCGTCATCAGTACGACCGCCCGTGGCGCTCTGACGAGACGCGGCGCACCACGCTCGTCGCCATTGCCGAGCATGATCATATCGATGCCGACGCCATTCGCGCGGTGCTGCTGGGGTAGGCGCACGCCATGCACGTCATCTTCCGCGAAACCCATGGGATGGAGGAAACCGCCGTCCCGCAGGATCTGGGGCAAGAGCCTGCGGACCTGGTGGTCCTGTCCTTTTCGGACAGCGACCTGGGGGCCTTTGCGGCGGCATGGCATATGGCCCGCGCGGCCGATGCGGCATTTCCGTCCTTAAGGATCGCCAATCTGGCCGCGCTTATGCATCCGCTATCGGTCGATACTTATGTCGAGCGGACGCTGTTCCGCGCGAAGGCGATCCTGATTCGGCTCATCGGCGGTACGCCCTATTGGAGTTACGGGCTGCAACAGGTCGAGGCTTTGGCTCGCTCGCGCGGCATCGCGCTGGCCGTGCTGCCCGGCGACGGCTGGGAAGACGCGCGGCTGGATGCGGCTTCGACCGTCCCGGTGTCCGCATTGCGAGAACTTGCGCAGTTGTGTGATGCGGGGGGCGCAGGGGCGGCGCATGCGGCGCTTGCCGGATTGGCACGGCTGGCAGGACTGACCGATACGCCTGCCCAAGGTTGCGAGCCTTTGGCTGTGGCGGGAGGTTGGCATCCCGACCATGGCGTGGTCGATCCCGATGCCTTCGCGCACAATCCCGGACGGCCCCTGGTCCTGATCATATTCTATCGCTCTTATCTGACCGCGCACGATCTGGACCCGTTTGCCGCCCTCCATGCCGTATTCGAGCGGCGCGGCTTTGACGCGTTGTCGATTTTCGTTCCCTCGCTGAAAGCTCCGCAGGTACGCGATCAGGTGGACCAGTGGGTGCGCGGCCTTGGCCCGGCGGCGATCATCAACGCCACCGCCTTTTCCGCGCGCGGCGAGGACGGCTCTACCTCGCTCGATGGCGCGGGCGTTCCGGTGTTTCAACTGGCGCTCGCTACGTCCGGCCGCGCGGCCTGGGCGACGACATCGCGCGGGCTGTCCCCGGCAGACCTCGCCATGCATGTCGTTCTGCCGGAGATTGACGGGCGGGTCTTTGCGGGAGTCGCCAGCTTCAAGGAGGCGGGGACGCGCGATCCCGACCTTGCATTCGCCCGCAACGTCCATCGCGCCGATCCCGACCGGGTCGAGGCGATCGCTGCGCGGGTGGCGGGCTGGATCGCCCTCGCCCAAAGGCCGGTTGCCGAGCGGCGCGTTGCTCTGGTCCTGTCGACCTATCCCGGCAAGGTATACCAGATGGCCCATGCCGTAGGGCTGGATGCGCTCGCCTCAGCCGAGGCGATCCTGGCCGACCTGGCGCAAGCGGGATATGCCACGGCGGCCCAGACCGATCTGGCGATGCGCCTTGAAAGTGGGCATCTGCAATGGCCGCTGGCCGAGTATCGCAAGGCGTTGACGGCACTGCCCGACGCCTTGCGCGCTGATCTTTCCGCCGTGTGGGGCGAGCCGGAAGCCGATGTGGCAGTCGTCGATGGCGCGTTCTGTTTTGCCGCGCTGGCTGTCGGCAACGCGCTGGTCGCCTTGCAGCCCGAACGCGGTGGCAGCACCAGTCGCGACGAGGACTATCACGATCTCTCCCGCTGTCCGCGCCATGGCTATGTCGCCTTCTATCTCTGGCTCCGCGCAAGGGCTGTGGACGCACTGGTCCATATCGGCGCGCATGGCACGCTGGAGTGGTTGCCGGGCAAGTCTGTTGCCCTTTCGGATACTTGCTGGCCCGAGGCGCTGACCGGCGCGATGCCGGTGATTTATCCGTTCATCGTCAACGATCCCGGAGAGGCGGCACAGGCCAAGCGGCGCATCGGTGCGGTTACCATCGGACACGTTCCGCCGCCGCTGGCGCAAACCGAAAGCGGCGCGGGGCTGGCCCGGATCGAGGCGCTGCTGGATGAATTCTCCAATGCCGACGGGCTCGACCCGGCCCGCCGCGACCGCCTGCAAGCAGCCATCCGGGAGGAAGCGCGAACGCTGGGGCTTGAGGCCGAGCTGGGCCTTGATAGCGCGGCCACTCTGGTCGAGGCGATCACCCGGATCGACCGCTTCGTTTGCGACGTCAAGGAAAGCCAGTTCGGCGACGGCCTGCACGTGTTCGGGTGCGGCGATCAGGGCGCAGCCGAGCGGGCCGGATTGCTGGCGGCGCTGGACGGACGACGCGTTCCTCCCGGTCCCTCCGGCTCCCCCTTTCGCGGGCGAAGCGATGTGCTGCCAACCGGGCGCAACCTTTATGCGATAGACCCGCGCGTGGTGCCCTCGCGCGCCGCCCATGCGCAAGGCGTGACACTGGCAGAGGAACTGATCCGGCGGCATTTGCAGGATCATGGCGATTATCCGCGTGGGCTGGTGGTCGATCTGTGGGGATCGGCCACGATGCGCACGGCGGGCGAGGAATTCGTCATGGCGCTGCACCTGCTCGGCGCAAAACCGGTGTGGGACATGACATCCGAACGGGTAACGGGTGTCGAGATCCTGCCGCTGGCGCTGCTAGATCGCCCGCGCATTGACGTGACCCTGCGGGTTTCCGGACTGTTCCGTGATGCCTTCCCGGCGTTGCCCATGCTGTTTGGCCAGGCGGTGCGCGCGCTGTGTTTGCGGGATGAACCAGCGGACTGGAACCCGTTTGCGGGGCAGGCAGCGGCCCCGCGTGTCTATGGCCCGGCTCCGGGCCGCTATGGACTGGGTCTCGGCGATGCGGCCGAGGTCTATACCGATGCGGCCCGGCGCGCTGCCGGAGAGGCGTGGCTGGCGGCATCGGACCATGCGTTCGACGCGACCTGCGATGCGACCGGGGCCGTCCCTGATCCAGACGGCCTGCGTCGGCGCGTTGAAGGTGCAGACGCCTTTGTCCATCTTCAGGACTTGCCCGAAACCGACTTGTTGCTGGCCGCCGACTATGTCGCACACGAGGCAGGCTTTGCCGCTGCCAAGGCGCTATCGGGCGGGGTGTCGGCGCTCTATCATCTCGACAATCGCGACCCGCTGAATCCGGTCGCGCGCAGCCTGACCGAAGAAATCGCCCGCGTCGTCCGCGCCCGTGCCGCGCATCCGGGCTGGATCGCAGGCATGATGCGGCATGGTTTTCGCGGAGGCGCGGAGCTGGCCGCGACGCTGGATCATATGGGCGCTTTTGCCCATCTTTCGGGCAGCGTGCCGCCGCATCTGTTCGACCTCTATCACGATGCGACGTTGGGCCAGGCCGATGTTCGCGCCTTTCTTGAGCGCGAAAACCCCGGCGCGCTGGCGGCGATGGAAGCCCGCTTCGCCGCGCTCCATGCCGCCGGGCTGTGGCAGACCCGGCGCAATTCCATCATCGCCAGCCTGCCCATCTCGGTCGGTCTTGAGGACAGGGCATGAGCAGCTTTGCGGTGAAGGGCTGGTGCCCCGATGCGTGGCACCCGATGATGGCAGGCGACGGGTTGCTGGTGCGGGTCAAGCCCCGGCTTGGCTGGCTGACCCGCGCGCAAGTGCTGGGCCTGTGCGATGCCGCCGTGTTGCATGGCAATGGCCTGATCGACATCACCGCCCGCGCCAATCTCCAGCTTCGCGGGATGCGCGAAACCGGCTGGCAGGCGCTGCTCGACCGGTTGCTGGCGCTCGATTTGGTGGACGGCGACCCCGTCATCGAACAGCGGCGCAACATTCTGGTCGCGCCGGATTGGCGCGCCGGCGATGACAGCCACCGCATTGCGGGCGAATTGCTGGACCGGCTGGGTGAACTACCCGATCTGCCGGACAAGGTGGGCTTTGCCATCGATGCGGGTCAGGCCTGCGTCCTGCGTGGCGAGGTTGGAGATTTCCGCATTGAACGCGGCGGAGATGGCAGCTTGATCCTGCGCGCCTACGGCTATCGGGGCGGTGTTGCGGTTGCTGCGGGTCAGGAAGTGGACGCCCTGATCGCGCTGGCCCATTGGTTTGTGGCAACCGGCGGCGCGGATGCGGGGCGCATGGCCCGGCACACGGTTGCCTTGCCCGAATGGGCCTGTGGCGACATTCGGCCTGCGCCGTCGGCTGCCCGCGTCGTGCCGGGCATCCATGATCTGGGCTGGGCTTATGGCCTGCCGTTCGGCCGGATTGAGGCGCCGATACTGGCTGGTGTGATGGAGGCATCGTCTGCCGGAGCGGTGATGATCACCCCGTGGCGGGTGCTGGTCGTGGAAGGCGCGCCTGCCATGCAGGTGGATGGCCTGATCACCGACCCTGCCGATCCGCTGCTGCATGTCGATGCCTGCCCGGGCGTGCCCTGCTGCCCTCAGGCCTCGGTCGAAACCCGCGATCTTGCCCGCCGCCTTGCCCCGCATGTCGCCGGACGGCTGCATGTTTCGGGCTGTGCCAAGGGCTGTGCCCGCCCGCGCGCAGCCGATGTCACGCTGACGGGCCGCGATGGACTGTTCGATCTTTCCCTGAACGCGCGCGCCGGAGGGCCTGCGATTCGCTCCGCGCTTGGCCCGGCCGACACTCTTGCCCATTTCGGAACCTCCTGATGCCTCATGTCTATGAAACCGATGGCGCTGCCATCTATCGCCAGTCCTTCGCAATGATTCGCGCCGAAGCCGATCTGCTGCGCTTTTCAGCCGATGAGGAACAGGTGGCGGTGCGCATGATCCATGCCGCCGGGATGGTGGATCTTGCCGCGCATATCCGCTTTTCATCCGGCTTTGCGAGTGTTGCGCGGGCAGCGCTGGCCGCTGGCGCGCCGGTGCTGTGCGATGCACGGATGGTGTCCGAGGGGATCACCCGCGCACGGCTGCCCGCCGCCAATCCGATCATCTGTACGCTGAATGCGCCGCAAGTGCCGGACATGGCGCGGGCCATGGGCAACACCCGTTCCGCCGCCGCGCTGGAACTGTGGCGACCGCATCTGGCAGGCGCGGTAGTGGCCATCGGCAACGCGCCGACCGCGCTGTTCCATCTGCTGAATATGCTGGAAGATCCCGATTGCCCGCGCCCGGCGGCGATCATCGGCTGTCCGGTGGGCTTTGTCGGCGCAGCCGAATCCAAGGCCGCGTTGTGGGCCGCGCCGCCGGTGCCGTGCTGCATCGTCGATGGGCGGCTGGGCGGCAGCGCGATCACGGTGGCCGCGATCAACGCTCTCGCGAGTCGCGCCGAATGAGTGTGACCATAGCTTGCGGAACGATCCACGGCGTCGGGCTTGGTCCCGGCGCGGCCGATCTGCTGAGCGTGCGCGCCGACCGTCTGGTGCGCGGGGCGCGCCACGTTGCCTATTTCCGCAAGGCCGGGCGGCCGGGACGGGCGCGGCGGATTGTCGATGGCATGCTGCGCGCCGACGTGATCGAAATCCCGATGGAATATCCGGTGACCACCGAAATTCCGCTGTCCGACCCGCGCTACAACGACTGTCTTTCCGCCTTCTATGCCGAATGCACGCAGCGGCTGCTCGTACTGGCACAGGCGGGCGAGGATGTGGTTGTGCTGTGTGAGGGCGATCCGTTCTTCTACGGCTCGTTCATGCATCTTCATGGCCGTTTGGCAGGCTTGGTCCCGGTGACGGTGGTGCCGGGCATCACCGGCATGGCCGGGGCATGGAACGCGACTGACATTCCCATCACCTGGGGCGACGACGTACTGACGGTAGCCATGGCAACCCTGCCCGAGGACGAACTGGCCCGGCGCATCCGCGATACTGATGCGCTGGTGGTGATGAAGATCGGGCGCAACCTGCCCAAATTGCGCCGCGCGGTGGCGGCGGCCGGGCGCGAGGACGCCGCCTGGCTGGTCGAACATGCCGCCATGCCCGGCCAGCGCGTCACGCGGTTGATCGAGGCGACCAGCGTCACACCCTATTTCTCGATCCTGCTGATTCATGGACAGGGAAGGCGGCCATGAGTGCCGGGGCCATGAGCGGCTGGCTGGCCATCGCCGGTCTGGGGCCGGGGGATGAGGCGCTGATTACGCCCGAAGTCACCGCTGCTCTGGCCGGGGCGAGCGATGTTATCGGCTATATTCCCTATGTCGCCCGCATCGCCCCCCGCGCGGGGCTGACGCTGCACCCGTCCGACAACCGGGTGGAGCTGGATCGCGCGGCCCATGCGCTGGAGCTGGCGGCGCAGGGCCGGCGCGTGGTGGTGGTGTCGTCTGGCGATCCGGGCGTGTTCGCGATGGCCGCTGCCGTGTTCGAGGCGCTGGAGGCTGGCCCGGCCCATTGGCGCAATCTCGACATTCGGGTGCTGCCCGGCATCACCGCCATGCTGGCCGCCAGCGCGCGGGCGGGGGCGCCGCTGGGGCATGACTTTTGCGCCATTAACCTGTCGGACAATCTCAAACCCTGGCCGCTGATCGAAAAGCGGCTGCGATTGGCGGCGGAAGCAGATTTCGCCATGGCCTTTTACAACCCGAGGTCGAAGGCCCGGCCCGAAGGGTTCAAGCGCGTGCTGGAACTGCTGCGCGAGGTGTGCGGCCCTGATCGCCCGATCCTGTTCGCCCGTGCGGTTTCGACGCCTGACGAGCAATTGCGGATCGTACCGCTGGCTGAGGCGCGCGCGGACATGGCCGATATGCGCACGATGGTGATCGTCGGATCAAGCATGACGCGGATCATCGATGGGCCCGCGCGCCCGATCCTTTACACCCCCCGGTCGGTCACGGTTTCAGCATGATGACCCAACCAGGAAAGCACATCTTGGGTATCATAAACCTCGGCCCGGTTGGGAATGGCGGGACGGTCAATCATCAGGATCGGCAAGCCCAGATTGCGCGCCGCGATCAGCTTGGCATTGGCGCCGCTGCCGCCCGCATTCTTGCAAACCACCAGATCGATGGCGTGGGTCTGCAACAATGCGCTGTCTCCAGCGGCAGTGAACGGCCCGCGATCAACGATCAGGGTGTGATGGGGCAAGCCCGGCGGCTGTTCCGGCGCGTCCACGAAACGCAGCAGATAGTGGTGCTGTGGCTGGGCGGCGAAGGCTTCCACATGCATTCGTCCCAACGCCAGCATGACGCGGCGGGCTGGCCCGGCCAGCGCGGCGACCGCGCCGTCGATGTCCGTAACGTGGGTCCAGCGGTCACCAGCGACCGGCTCCCACGCACGACGGGTCAACGCCACATGAGGCACCCCGGCCAGACGGGCCGCCTCCACCGCATGACGGCTCATCGTCGCGGCGAAGGGGTGGGTGGCATCGACCAGATGAGTCACGCGATGGTGGCGCAGATAATCGGCCAGCCCCGCAACTCCGCCGAACCCGCCAACCCGCACCGGAACCGGCTGAGCACGGGGGTTTGCGGTCCGTCCGGCATAGCTGAGCGTCGCCGCAATGCCGCGCTTCGCGAGCAATCGGGCAAGCGCGCTGGCCTCGGTTGTGCCGCCCAGCAGGAGGACATTGGGCATGGTTGAGTCCTCTCCTGAAGCGTGGTTGACGATCATCGGCATCGGTGAGGACGGGCCGGATGGCCTGTCCGCCGCTGGCCGCGCGGCGCTGGCGCAGGCTGAACTGGTCATGGGACCGGCCCGGCATCTTGCGCTGCTGCCCGCGATTAGCTGCCCGGTGATGGAATGGCCAGTGCCGTTTGCCGACGGTATTGCCCTTTTGATGCAACATCGCGGACGGCGCGTGGTGATGCTGGCGTCGGGCGATCCGTTCTGGTTCGGCGCGGGAACTAGCGTAACCCGCCACCTCGAACCGGGCGAATGGGTGGCGATCCCCGCGCCCTCCACGTTCACGCTGGCCACCGCGCGGTTGGGCTGGCCGCTTGAGGATGTGGCCTGCCTTGGCCTGCACGCTGCCCCGTTAGAGCGACTTAAGCCCCACTTGGCGCCGGGGCAGCGCGTGATTGCACTGTTGCGCGATGGCGAGGCGGTGACCGCGTTGGCGGACTGTCTGTCCGGGCAGGGGTTCGGCCCTTCGATGCTGCATGTGATGGAAGCATTGGGCGGCCCACGCGAACGGATGCGCGGCGTAACCGCCGAGGCGCTGTCCTTTACCGACATCGCCCATCCGGTTGCGGTCGGGATCGACTGTGCCGGGCACGGTGATGCCTTGCCGCTGACGGCGGGCCGACCGGACCACTGGTTTGCATCCGACGGGCAGATCACCAAGCGCCCGGTGCGTGCGCTGACGCTGTCGGCGCTGGCCCCGCGCGGCGGTGAATTGCTGTGGGATATTGGCGCAGGATCGGGATCGATCGGGATCGAATGGCTGCTGGCCCACCCGGCCAACCGGGCCTGTGCGATAGAAGCTGATCCGGTGCGCGCGGACCGTGCGCGAGCCAATGCAGTCGCGCTGGGCGTTGATCAACTGAAAGTGTTTATCGGACGCGCGCCGGATGCCTTGCCGGATGGTCCGGCACCCGATGCGGTGTTTATCGGCGGCGGATTGTCGGAAGCCTTGCTGGACACACTATGGGCAGGTTTGCCCGCCGGAACAAGGCTGGTGGCCAATGCGGTGACGCTGGAATCAGAAGCACTGCTGACGCGCTGGCATGGCCAAAAAGGCGGGAGTTTGCTGCGGATCGAACTGGCAGATGCCGCTCCACTGGGCAACCGTCACGGCTGGCGCGCCCGCTATCCCGTGGTGCAGTGGAGCGTGACGCTATGATTGTCGCAGGCTTCGGCTTTCGGTCGGGCGCGGCCTTGCCTTCGCTGCGCGCGGCGTTCGCGCTGGCAGGGCAGGGGCAACCGCCGGTGACGCATCTGGCCACAGCGCACGACAAGCTCGCGGTGCTGCTTCCGTTGGCCAAAGCGCTGGGCCTGCCGCTGATGGGCGTCGCTTCCGATGCATTGGCCGCCGTTTCCACCCCCACGCGCTCCATCGCCAGCCTGAATGCTCGTCACGTCGGCAGCGTGGCAGAGGCATCGGCACTGGCCGCCGCTGGCGCTGGCGCGTGCCTGTTGGCACCGCGCCGAATCTCTCCCGATCGCATGGCGACATGCGCCATTGCCGCCAGTGTCAACCTTCAGGAACCTACGACATGACCGTCCACTTCATCGGCGCCGGTCCCGGCGCGCCCGACCTGCTCACCTTGCGCGGACGCGATCTGATCGCGCGCAGCCCGGTGTGCCTTTACGCCGGGTCGCTGATCCCGGTCGCCGTGCTCGATCATTGCCCGCCGGACGCCCGGATCGTGAATACCGCGCCGCTGGAACTGGACCAGATCATGGCCGAGATCGCTGTTGCTCATGCCGCCGGGCACGATGTGGCGCGATTGCATTCGGGCGACCTGTCGGTGTGGTCGGCGATGGGCGAGCAATTGCGCCGCCTGCGCGCGCTGGACATTCCTTTTACCGTGACGCCCGGTGTCCCGGCGTTCGCCGCCGCCGCTGCTGCGCTGGAGGCAGAGCTGACGCTGCCCGCGCTGTCGCAATCGCTGGTGCTGACTCGCACGCCGGGCCGCGCCAGCACGATGCCACCCGCCGAAAGCCTGACCAATTTTGCCGTGACCGGCGCGACGCTGGCCATTCACCTGTCGGTCCACAATCTGGCGCAAGTGGTGGCCGACCTGACGCCAGCCTATGGCGCGGATTGCCCCGTCGCCGTGGTCTGGCGCGCCAGCTGGCCTGATCAACGGATCGTGCGCGCCACGCTCGACACGATCGAGCAGGCCGTGGCGGGAAGCATGGAGCGCACCGCCCTGATCCTGGTCGGGCGCGTGCTGGCGGCTGAGAATTTTGCCGAAAGCAGCCTTTATGCGCCCGGCTATGACCGCCGCTTCCGGCCCCAGGATGCCTCTTCGCGCTTCTCGGAGGCATCCGAATGAGCGTGCCGGGCTTGATCATTGCCGCCCCGGCATCGGGGACAGGCAAGACTACCGTGATGCTGGGCTTGCTTCGCGCGCTGAGCGAGGACGGACTGACGGTGCAGCCGTTCAAGAGCGGACCGGACTATATCGACCCGGCGTTTCACCGGGCGGCTTGCGGCAGGTCGTCGTTCAACCTCGACAGTTGGGCGATGGACGGCGAGCTGCTCGACGCTATCGCGGCCGAGGCGGCAGGGGCGGACATGGTGCTCGCCGAAGGGTCGATGGGGCTTTACGATGGCGTTGCCAGCAACGGTGCCTCAGGTAACGGCGCCAGCGCCGAAATGGCGCGCCGCATGGGCTGGCCCGTGGTGCTCGTGCTGGACGTTTCGGGGCAGGCACAGTCAGCAGCAGCCACTGCGCTGGGCTTCAAGAGCCTCGATCCGCATTTGCCGTTCGCGGGCGTGATCCTCAATCGTGTCGCCAGTCCGCGCCATGAACGACTGGTGCGCAAGGGGATGGAGGCGGTCGGGATACCTGTCCTGGGGGCGTTGCCCCGGCGCGGCGACCTGACCTTGCCTGAGCGCCATCTGGGGCTGGTGCAGGCTGTCGAGCATCCCGACCTGGACCGGGCGATCGCTGACTACGCCGCATTCTTGCGCGCCCATGCCGATCTCGACGCCATTCGCCGCGCGGCGAGGCGGATTCCGGTGCCAGCGGATCGGGTCGAGAGCCGCCTTCCGGTGCCCCCGGCACAGCGCATCGCCATCGCGCGCGACGCAGCCTTTTCCTTCATCTATCCGCACCTGGTGGAGGGCTGGCGACGGGCCGGGGCGGAAATCCTGCCGTTTTCTCCGCTGGCCAATGAAGCGCCAGCATCCCATGCCGACTGCGTCTGGCTGCCGGGCGGCTATCCCGAACTGCATGCCGGCAAGCTTGCGGCGGCGGGCACCTTCCTGTCCGGCCTGCGCAACCATGCCGAAACGCGCGCAGTCCATGGCGAATGTGGTGGCTACATGGTGCTTGGCGAGGCTCTGATTGACAAGGCGGGCGTCGCCCACCGCATGGCCGGTCTGCTGGGGCTGGTCACCAGCCATGCCGAGCGCAAGATGCATCTGGGCTATCGCCTTGCAGAATTGCTGTCTCCCATATCGGGCATTCCTGTTGGCACACGACTGTGCGGGCACGAGTTCCATTACTCCACCATTGTCGAACAGCGCGATGCCCCGCTGGCCCGGGTCACCGACGCCAATGGCGATGCGGTGGCCGAAACCGGATCGCGGCGGGGGCATGTGACCGGGACGTTCTTCCACATGATCGCACCCCTCAATAGCCGGGGTGCGGCATGAGCGGTTTCGTGTCGTTTGTCGGAGCGGGGCCGGGCGATCCTGACCTCCTGACGATAAAAGCCGCCGCACGTCTCGATACTGCCGATGCCATCCTTTTCGACGACCTGGCATCGCGGACGATCCTCGATCGCGCGCGCCGGGACGTGAAACTGGTCCCGGTCGGCAAACGGGCAGGACGCCCGTCGCCCTCGCAGGCCGAAGTCAACCGGCTGCTGGTGGAACATGCCCAGGCCGGCTTGCACGTGGTGCGGCTCAAATCGGGGGACGCCGGCATATTCGGACGACTGGAGGAAGAGATAGACGCGCTGCGCAAGGCCGGGATCGCCTTCGAAATCGTTCCTGGCGTCAGTGCGGCAAGCGCGGCGGCGGCAGCGATCGGCATTCCGCTCACCCGGCGTGAACAAGCACGACGGGTACAGTTTGTGACCGGCCACGGCGTCAATGGCCAGTTACCGGACGACCTCAACATGGCTGCGCTGGCCGATCCGCGCGCGACAACGGTTGTGTACATGGCGCGGCGAACCTTTCCCGCGCTGGTCGAACGGCTGCTGGAGAGCGGGATGGCGCCCGAAACGCCCGCCATCCTTGCCGAGAATGTCGGGCACCAGGATCAGCGCATCACCAAAAGCAATATCACAGGCCTGGCGCGCGTGCTGGCCGAGGGGGGGCCGTCTGCCCCGGCCATCGTCCTCTACGGCCCGCTGGCGGAAGAAGCATGATCGACCTCCATCTCATCGGTATCGGCACTGGCAATCCGGATCACCTTACCGCCGAGGCTGTTCGCGTGATGAACGAGGCCGATCTCATCCTGCTGCCGCGCAAGGGGAGCGCGAAATCCGATCTGGTCGATTTGCGCCGCACGATCTGTGCGCAGGTCCTGCACCGGCCCGTGCGGATCATCGAATTCGACATGCCGGTGCGGGACGCGAGCGTGCCATATATGCAGGCGGTCGACGAATGGCATGACGCCATCGCGGCGGCGTGGCGCGAACGGATTGCAACGCATTTGCCGAATGGCGGGAGCCTCGCCTTGCTGGTCTGGGGCGACCCCTCGCTTTATGACAGCAGCTTGCGGATCTCTGATCGGCTCAAGGCCGCCGGCGTCGAGACGACGGTTCATGTGGTCCCCGGAATTACCAGCATCCATGCACTGACCGCGGCCCATGCCATTCCCCTCAACCCGTTGGCGGGAAGCGTCACGATCACCACTGGCCGGATGCTGCGCAAGCACGGCTGGCCTGCGGGGGCGGACACGGTCGTGGTGATGCTCGACAGCGGCTGTGCCTTCGAGGCGATCGAGTCCGCCGGAATCGAAATTTGGTGGGGCGCCTATCTCGGCATGCCGCAACAAGCGCTCGAACGGGGGACTCTGACTCAGGCCGCGCCCGGCATCGCCGCGCGCCGCGCTGATCTTCGCGCGCGCCACGGCTGGATCATGGACGTTTATCTGATGCGAAAGGAACTGGCCGATGGAAGCCGATAACAATCAGGTCGCGCGAGAGGGTATTGCAGACGGAGACGCGCGCCATGCTGAAAAGATGCGCAAGAAGCAGACCGCGCAGGCCAAGATCATGGCCAATAAGACCCGCGAGAAGGGCCTGCTGATCGTCCACACCGGCAAGGGCAAGGGCAAGACCAGCGCGGCGCTGGGCATGGTGGTCCGCGCCATTGGCCACGGCATGAAAGTGGGCGTGGTCCAGTTCGTCAAAGGGGCGATGAAAACGGGTGAAAAGGCCGTGTTCGACGCCTTTCCCGACAATGTCGAATTCAAGCCGATGGGCGAAGGTTTTACGTGGGACACACAGGACCGCACCCGCGACATCGCAGCCGCCCGCGCCGGTTGGGACGAGGTCAAGCGCATGATCGCTGACCCCAGCTATCACATGGTGCTGGCCGACGAACTGAACATCGTGCTGCGGTATGACTATCTGCCGGTCGATGAAGTGGTAGCGGTGCTGACCGCGCGCGACGCGATGAAGCATGTTATCGTCACGGGCCGCAATGCCCCCGACGCGCTTATCGAGGTGGCCGACCTCGTCACCGAGATGACCATGGTCAAGCACCCCTTCCGTTCAGGTGTGAAGGCGCAGGCGGGGATTGAGTTCTGAGCGACGCCCCGCCTCTGTTCTACGCGGAATTTGCGGAGCAATTCACGCAATTGCTGCGCTGGCGGCGCGATGTGCGGCATTTCGACCGCCGCGCCGTTGGCGAAGCAGACATGTGTGCGCTGCTGGCCTGCGCCGCGATGGCGCCGTCGGTCGGCAATGCCCAGCCGTGGCGCTTTGTGCGCGTGCGGACGCCGGACATACGGGAGGCGCTGGCCGCGCATGCCGATGGGCAAAGCGCCCATGCGGCAGAGCGCTATGCCGGGCAGGCGCGGTACGATCACTACCTGTCGCTCAAGCTGCACGGCTTGCGTGAGGCGCCCGAACTGATCGCGGTGTTCTGTGACGAACAGCCCGAGGCGGGGCACGGCCTTGGCATTGCCACCATGCCCGAAATGTTGCGCTATTCGTGCGTGCTGGCGATCCACAATCTGTGGCTGGCGGCGCGGCTGCGCGGGCTTGGCCTTGGCTGGGTGTCGATCGTTGATCCACCGGCGGTCCATGCCCTGCTCGACGTTCCCGCCACCTGGTCGCTGATCGCTCTGCTGTGCATCGGTTACCCGGCAGACACGTCCGATACCCCCGAACTGGAACAGCGCGGCTGGCAGCAGCGTGAGCCGTGGGCCGACCGGGTGTTCGAACGATGATTTTCAATCAAAGGACCAGAAAACCATGCTGATACCCGTGGAGGACGGCCCCGCTATCGTGGCCTGCAACACCTGCCGCCACAGTGCCGATGCGCGTGAGGACGCCGCCGGAATGCGCGGCGGCGCGCAACTTGTTGCCGCGCTGCGCTCGGTTCAGCAGAGCGACTCGCGCTATGCCGGGGTCGCCGTGCAGGAAATGCCCTGCCTGTTTGCCTGCACCGATTTCTGCACCATCCACCTGCGCGCGCCGGGCAAGGTCGGCTACGTTTTGGGCCGGTTCACGCCGGACGAGGACGCCGCCACGGCCATTCTGGACTATGCCGTCCACTATGCTGCCAGTGAACATGGTCGGGTGCCGTTCAAGCAATGGCCGCAAGGCGTGAAGGGCCATTTCATCACCCGCACCCAGGCTTCGTCGCGGAATGAGCCGGTTTGCCACGCTGGTCGCATTTGAATCGGCCCTTGGGCGCTTGCCCATGGCCGATGCGGACGCTATCGCCGCGGCGCGTGCGCGGCAGGCCAGCCTGACCAAACCGGCCGGATCGCTGGGGCGGCTGGAAGACATCGCGGTGTTTATGGCCGGATGGCAGGGCACGGTGCAGCCGGTGATCGAACAGGGCCGCGCGGCGATCTTTGCCGGAAATCATGGTTTCGTCGTCCACGGGGTCAGCGCCTTTCCCGCCAGCGTGACCGCCGCGATGGTCGGCAATTTTGCGGCGGGGGGCGCGGCGATCAACGCACTGGCCGGGGCGGCCGGGTTGGATCTTAAGGTCATCGCGCTCGATCTCGACCGGCCCACGGCGGACTTCACCACGGCTGCGGCAATGGACGAGGCGGAGTGCCTTGCCGCATTGTCCGCCGGAGCAGCAGTGGTGGAGCCAGGGCTGCACCTGCTGGTCGTCGGCGAAATGGGCATTGGCAATTCGACCGCCGCCGCCGCGCTCTGCGCGCGCAGCTATGGCGGCGCGCCCGCTTTATGGGTCGGGCCGGGCACGGGGGTTGATGCGGGCGGAATCGCGCGCAAGGTGGCGGTGGTGGAACAGGCACTGGCCCTTCACGCCGATGCGCCGCACACCCCGTTTGAAATCCTGCGCCGGTTGGGCGGGCGCGAAATCGCAGCGATTGCCGGGGCCGTGCTGGAGGCGCGCCGCCTGCGTATTCCGGTGGTGCTGGACGGGTTCATCAGCTGCGCCGCGCTGGCGCCGCTTGCCGCCGCCGTTCCGGCGATCACTGATCATTGCCTGGCGGGCCATTGTTCGGCTGAACCGGGGCATATCCGCTTGTTCGGGCATCTGGGCCTTGATCCCCTGCTGTCGCTTGGCATGCGATTGGGCGAAGGCAGCGGTGCGGCGCTGGCGGTGTCGGTAATCCGGGCAGCGCTGGCCACGCACAATGGTATGGCGACATTTGCCGAGGCCGGGGTGGCAGACGGCCTGTGAGCAGCTTTCCACTTTACCTCCTGCGCCACGGCGAACCGGACGGCGCGGGGCGGCTGATCGGTCGCACCGATGCGCTGCCCACTGCCACAGGTATCGCGGCCTGCGTCGATCAGGCGCGCGATCTGGCGGCCGAAGTGCTGATGGCCTCCGACCTGTCCCGCGCGCGGTTGGCGGGCGAGGCCATCGGGCTGGCGACCGGCGTGCCGCTGTCAATCGATCCCCGCTGGCGCGAGCTGGACTTTGGCGCTTGGGACGGGATGGCACCGGGCGATGTCGAAGGCGCGGCGCTGGCGCGGTTCTGGGACGATCCCGATGGCCATACCCCGCCCGGCGGAGAACGCTTGTCCGCGCTGGTGGACCGTGTGTCCGCCGCGATTGGCGATCTGGCCGCGCGACCGACGCTGATCGTTACCCACGCTGGCGCGATGCGCGCCGCCCTGGCGGTGCTATGCGGGTTTGACATGCGCCAGTCATGGGCCGTTGACCTGCCCTATAATTGCCTGCTGACGTTGCGCGTCTGGCCCGGAGCAACCCCCACGGCACAGATCGCGGGGCTTTATCCGTGAGGGGCTTCATCATCGCCCTGCAATTCCTGACACGGCTGCCGATGCCAGCTCCACTGCGGACAATCGTCGTGGATGATGCCGCGTTTGCCCGGTCGATGCGCTGGTTTCCCGCTGCGGGTCTGGTGATTGGTGCAGCGGTTGCGGGCGCCGCATGGGCAGGCGCGCTGGTCGATCACTGGCTGGGCGCATTGGCCGCGCTGATCGTCTGGGTGGGCGTGACAGGCGCGCTGCATCTTGATGGTCTGTCCGACCTCGCCGATGCCTGCGGCGCGGCGCATAAGGACCGCGACAAGCTGCTGGCCGTCCTTGCCGATCCCCACGTCGGCAGTTTTGGCGTGGTCGCGATTGTGCTGCAACTGCTGAGCAAGTTGGTGCTGCTGGATATGCTGGTGGATGCACGGGCGTTTGGCGCGCTGGGACTGGTGCCGTTTGCCGCGCGTATCGGCCCGCTGGCGTGGACGTGGTGGCTGATGCCGCTGCATCAGGGGCTGGCGGCACGATTCCGTTCCGCCATCGGCCCGATCGATCTTGCAATCTGGGCCGCCGCGCTGGCTGCGGCGGCGTGGTTCACGCCGGCGCTGCTCATCACGCCATTACTCGTTCTGTGGTGGGGCTGGCACGTGCGCCGCGCGTTGGGCGGGATTTCCGGCGATGGCCATGGCGCAGGCATCGAACTGATCGAAACCGGCTTGCTGCTCAGCTTGACGATCACCGGCCTATGGATACTCACGGCATGAACAGCTTCAGTTTTCACGGCGGCAGATTGGCCGATGCCATGGCGCAGTTCGGCATGGCCAATGCGCCGTGGATCGACCTGTCCACCGGCATCAATCCGCATGGCTGGCCCGGCGCGGACAATCTGGCGGTGGACTGGCAGGCGCTGCCCGATGCAGGCGCGCTGAACGATCTGGAGGCCGCCGCCGCCGCCTGTTTCGGCGCGGACCCTGCCCATGTCTGCGCTGTTCCGGGCACGGAGATCGGCTTGCGCATGCTGGGCGATATCCTGTCCGGCGCTGCCATCCACGCCCAGCCCAGCTATCGCACCCATGGCGAAATGATTCCCCGCAGCCGCCCCGTAGCCCTGACCGAATTGGCGGGGACAGAGGAAGCGACCCTGATCCTTGCCAATCCCAATAACCCCGATGGCCGGATCATGCCGCCTGCCACCCTGATTGGGTGGCTGGAGGCGCGGCGCGACAGCGCAGCGTGGCTGGTCGTGGACGAAGCCTTTGCCGATGCGACCCCGCACAGCAGCCTTGCCGCCCATGTGCAGGACGAACAGCGGCTGATTATCTTCCGCTCATTCGGCAAGTTCTTCGGCCTGGCCGGGGTACGGCTCGGCTTTGTGTTGGGCCCGCGCGGGGTGATCGCGCAATATCGTCAGCGGCTGGGCAGTTGGCCGCTATCGGCGGCGGCGCTGGCCATCGGCCCAGCGGCCTATCGGGATGCGGACTGGATTGCCGCCATGCGGGTTGCCTTGCGCGAACAGGCGCACGCGCTGGACGCGGTGCTGGCACGGCGCGGCTTCAGCGCGGTGGGAGATTGCCCGCTGTTCCGGCTGATCGAAACGGCCGATGCCGCCGCGCTGTTCGAACGCCTTGCGCGCCATGCCATCCTGACGCGGCCGTTCGATTACGATCCACGCTGGCTGCGCCTGGGCCTGCCCGCCGACCGTGAGGCGCTGGATCGCCTCGATGCGGCGCTGGCTGATGATTGAGCCGGTCGCTTTGCTGGCCTTGGCGCTTGATGCAGCGGTGGGTTGGCCTCAGCCACTGTATCGCCGGATCGGCCATCCGGTGGGCATCTTTGCGCGGATTATCGCCGCGCTGGAACGGCGCTGGAATGTCCCCTCGCGTTCCGATGGACAGCGGCGCATGGCCGGGGTGGTCACCGTCCTGATCCTGCTGGGTGTGGCGGGCGGTGCTGGCTGGGTGCTGCAAAGTCTGCTCGTGGCTATCGTCGGGCCTTGGGCCTGGCCCCTGATCGCTGTGCTGGCCTGGCCGGGTCTGGCGCAGCGCAGCCTGTACGACCATGTCCGACCCGTAGCCGAGGCGCTGGAGCGGCAGGATCTGCCCGCCGCGCGCGCCGCAGTCGGCATGATCGTTGGCCGTGATACGGCGGCGCTTGATGAAGCGGGTGTTGCCCGCGCGGCGATCGAGAGTCTGGCGGAAAGTTTCTGCGACGGGGTGGTCGCGCCGTTGTTCTGGCTGCTGGTGCTGGGCTTGCCCGGTATCTGGGCCTATAAGGCGATCAACACTGCCGACAGCATGATTGGGCACCGCGAGGAGCGATGGCGCGCCTATGGCGGGGCTGCGGCCCGCACCGACGATGCGATGAACCTCGTGCCAGCGCGCCTGTCGGGATTGCTGATCTGCCTGTGCGGTGGGGGTGGCTGGCGGATATTGTGGCGCGATGCGTCCAAGCACGCCTCGCCCAATGCGGCAATGGCCGGGGTGTTGGGGCTGCGTCTGGCGGGGCCTATCGCCTATGACGGGATTCTTTCGGACAAGCTCTGGATTGGGGAGGGAGACCGTCCAGCTGGGCCACAGGATATTCGGCGCGGGTTGGGCATCTACGCACGTGCCTGTCTGTGTCTGTGGTTGATGGCGGCCGGAATTGCAGGAGGTATGGCGTGGGCGCTATAATGCTTCAGGGCACCGGCTCTGATGTGGGCAAATCCGTGCTGGTGGCGGGGCTGTGCCGCGCCTTGGTGCAGCGGGGTTTGCGGGTCTTGCCGTTCAAGCCGCAGAACATGTCGAACAATGCGGCTGTCACCAGCGACGGCGGCGAGATCGGGCGGGCGCAGGCCTTGCAGGCGATAGCGTGCGAGGTTGAACCGCATACCGACATGAACCCGGTGCTGCTGAAACCGCAGGCCGACCGCACATCGCAACTGATCGTGCATGGCCGGGTGCGGGGCACATTGGGCGCGGGCAATTTCCGGCAGGCACGGGGCGCGTTGCTGGGCGACGTTCTGGCCAGCTATGACCGGCTTCGCCGGGCGTGCGACATCGTCGTGGTCGAGGGTGCCGGCTCTCCTGCGGAAATCAACCTTCGCGCCGGCGACATCGCCAACATGGGATTTGCGCGAGCGGCTGGTGTTCCGGTCGTCCTGGTCGGCGATATCGATCGCGGCGGAGTCATTGCCGCCATCGTCGGCACGAAGACGATTATCCACCCAGCCGACGCGGCGATGATCCAGGGTTTCATCATCAACAAGTTCCGGGGCGATCCCGCCTTGTTCGCCGATGGCTACGCCCAAATCGAAAGCCTGTCAGGCTGGCGCGGCTTCGGCATTGTCCCATGGTTGAGCGCAACAGCGCGGCTCCCCAGCGAAGATGCCGTGGTACTGGAGCGCGGCAAGGCGCGTGCGGGGGGCAGCAAGTTGATCGCCTGTCCGATCCTGCCGCGCATATCCAATTTTGATGACCTCGATCCGCTGAAACTCGAAGAGGCGCTTGAACTGCGCATGGTCCCGCCCGGCCAGCCGATCCCGGCAGAGGCTGCGCTGATCATCCTGCCTGGATCGAAGGCAACCATTGCTGATTTGGCCGCTCTGCGCGCAGAAGGCTGGGACATCGATATTCTCGGACATTACCGGCGTGGCGGGCTGATCCTGGGGCTTTGTGGTGGTTACCAGATGCTCGGCAACAGCATCGCCGATCCTGATGGACTGGAAGGCCCGGCCAGCGTCGCCCGCGGCCTCGGCCTGCTGGATGTCGAAACAACCTTGCACGCAGACAAGGCGCTGCGCCCGGTCAGCGGGATGGCAATGGGCGCGCCTTTTCAGGGGTATGAAATGCACATGGGGCGAACCGGCGGACCGGATACGGAGCGGCCTTTCGCCGTGTTCGCTGATGGCCGACGCGAGGGCGCGATAAATGCGGGCGGAACGGTGTTTGGTTCCTATGTCCACGGCCTGCTGGCCGATGCGGAGCTGCGCCGGGCACTGTTGTCGCGCATAGACGTAGAAGCCGGAGGCGTGGACTATGGCGCCTCTGTCGAGGCGGCACTGGACGATATCGCAACCGCGCTGGAGGAGCATCTCGATATTGACGCGCTGGTGGCGCTTTCCATGGCGGGAGGCAGAGCGTGAGCGGGGCTATCGGTCACTTGCTGGTGCTGGGCGGGGCGCGTTCGGGGAAGAGCCGCTTTGCCCAAGGCCGGGCCGAAATCCTGACAGGTGAACTGGTCTATCTGGCGACCGCTCAGGCCTTCGATGACGAGATGCGCGAGCGGATCGCGCTGCACCGCGTTGATCGCGGTCCGCGCTGGTCAACCGTCGAGGCCCCGCTGGAACTGGCGGAGGCGATCACGTCATATAGTACGCCCGAAACGGTGGTGCTGGTCGATTGCCTGACGCTGTGGGCTTCCAACCTGCTGCTGGCGGAACGCGATACGGCTGCCGCCACGGAAGGGCTGGTGCATGCGGTTTTAAGCGCGCGGGGGCCGGTCATTCTGGTCGCCAACGAAGTGGGTCTGGGCATTGTACCCGACAACGCCCTTGCTAGAAGATTTCGCGATGTTGCGGGCAAGATCAATCAGGAGGTGGCTAGAGCGGTTGATTCCGCGATCTTCATCGCGGCGGGTTTGCCGATCAGCTTGAAATAGGTGGTTCAGCCAATGCAGAAAAACTCGGAGATGGCTCGGAAAATCGGGATAGGGGTGCCTGGACGCCATCGTCGGGTTCGAGCGCGCACTCGCCCCCGGTTCGGTTTGGATCTGGATCACGGTATAGCCGACACTGAAGCTTTCCTTGAGGTTGCGTGCAGTTGCTCTGACTACCAGTAGATTTGCGCGTGAGCCATCTGAACCAGAAATGCAATCAACCGACGATTCACGCCGCGGCGTCTAGGATAGAAGGATCCTCCCTGCAATGTAGCCTCAGACAGCACGATTCCCGACGCACCTTCAGCCGCGCACGGCTTCGGGCACATTTCGATCTTTCAACTCTTGCAGCGATTGCCGAACGATCTGCCAGCCCCCACTGATCCCGAGCGTCGCCATGATGAAAGCGACGATCAGATCGGGTAGCCCGCTGCCTGACCAAAGCACCGCAAGTCCGGCGCCGATAACCAGCAGGTTATTGATCGCGTCGTTTCGCGAACAGATCCATACCGAGCGCATATTCGCATCGCCTGTCCTGTAGCGGTAGAGCATCAGCGCAACCGAAGCGTTGACCAGCAGGGCAAGAGAGCCGACCGCGCCCATCGCAATTGGATCTGGCGTTGCTCCGTGGACCAGACCCCAAAGAGCTGAGCCGAGCACACCAATTCCGAAGATCAGGATGGTGCCCCCTTTGATCAGGGCCGTTCGCGCCCGCCATTGCAGCGCCAGGCCCGCAACGCCGAGGCTGATTGCATAGTTGGCGGCATCGCCGAGAAAATCGAGGGCGTCGGCTTGGAGCGAGCGCGAATGGGCGAGCAGGCCCACCACGATCTCAAGCGCGAACATCGCCGCATTCAGGACCAGCGCGATCCACAAAATCTTGCGCCAGCGCGGATCGTTGAGCGTGGTCTTGCTTCCGCATGCGCTGGCGCAGCAATCGTCAGCCATGATTTGCTCTCCAAGTCATGCAGCACCCGACCGTCTGGCAAGCCGCTCGTTGTACCAGCCACCCAACACGACGATCGCAACCGTCAAAAGCTGCGCGCCCACGGATTCCCACGTCGGGAACAAGCCCAGCACCGGTATGCGCGGGATTTGGGCAAGCGGCGCGATGTCGATCATCCCGGCCTCCTGCAACGCGGCCACACCCTTGCCCGCCAGCACGATCGCGAGGACGGCAATGAGGGCGGAGCTATATTTGAAGAACTCGCTTACCGGCAGCTTGGCGCTGAACCGCAGCATCACCCACGCTATGATCCCGAGCAAGGAAATGGCGGTGACTGCACCAGTAAGAATGACTGCACCGCTCCCTCGCGCAGTGAGGGCCGCATAAAACAGGATCGTCTCGAATACCTCGCGGTAAACGACAATGAAGGCGAGGCCGAACAGAAACCATGCCGAGCTGCGCGACAAGGCCTTGCCCAGCGTCTCATCGATATAACGCTGCCATTCGCCTGCCTGAGATTTGCCGTGCATCCAGATACCCACCGATACCAGGACGATGGCCGCGAACAAGGAGCCGAAGCCCTCGGTCAGCTCGCGGCTCGCGCCGCTGATGCCGATGAAGAAGGTAGCGATCGCCCAGGTGACGCCGCCGGCAATGAGGGCCGCTACCCAGCCGCTATGGACATGGCGGACCATTTCCCCGCGATCCGCCTTTCGCAAGAAAGCGATCATCGCAACGACGATCAGCAATGCCTCCAGTCCTTCGCGCAGCAGGATGGTGAAGGCACCGATAAATGTGGATGCTGTGCTGGCGGCGTCAGGCGACAGCACCTCTTCGGCATCACTGAACAGTGTATCGAGAACAGCGACCTGATCCTTGACTGCGGCAACAGGCTCGCCGCGACCGATCATCGCGCGCAGATTGCCCATCTCGGCTTCGATCCGGCCCATCAGTGTCGCATCGCGGGCCGCAAGGGCGGGTTCCACAGGTTCAAATCCATCGAGATAGGCCGAAAGTGCCAGTTTCTTGGCCGCTTCCCGGTCGCCCGCCTCATAGGCCCTAACGCTCGCCTGTAATTTCTCATGCGCGACCGTCAATGATCCGGCCCTCACCGCTGTCACCGCTTCTGGATGCGCAC
The DNA here is from genome assembly GCF_001556865.1 of Sphingobium sp. CCH11-B1. Taxonomy (GTDB): domain Bacteria; phylum Pseudomonadota; class Alphaproteobacteria; order Sphingomonadales; family Sphingomonadaceae; genus Sphingobium. Next base: position 42,094 of record NZ_LSJY01000056.1, read on the forward strand.
GCAAGTAGGCCAATACCGCGTCAGCTTTGTCCTGCCCGATTTGCTGCCCAAGCGTTGCAGGGGTCAATCCGGCGAGAGCCGCAAGGCTTGGAACGCGGCTACGCAAGGCAGGATCAGATTTCCAAAGCTGCTCGCCTTTTTCGCTCTCTCCGAAAGCAAAACGGCCAGCATAGAAGGCGAGCGCCCAGCGATCTTGCGACGGAAGTTCGGAAAAGCTGCGCATCGCTGTCCCGTCGAGGCCCTGACCAATCACCTGATAGAGGGCAAATGGGCTGCGCTCGCGGGCGCGGTCTGCATTGCGGAAAGCAACGGGTGCTGGGTTCAGTTTGGCAGCATCGGGGCCATGGCCATCGCCATTCAGGCCGTGGCAACTCGCGCAATTGTCGGCGTAGAGCGCCGCGCCACGCTCAAGATCGGGCGTTTTGGTCGGTGCGAGCGGCACGGGATATGCAGTCAGCAAATGGCTGCCAAGCGCCCGCGCGGCTTTCGCTACATCATCGGGCGCTGCTTTCCGGGCAACCATTGCCCGGAACGCCCTGACCTCGGCGATCAGGCTGGCGCGATTGGTTGTAACCGGAAGGGCCGCAATCTTGGCTTCAACCGTCACCGAAAACTCGGTCATCTCCGCATATTCGGATGCGCTCTTGACCTGACCAGCGGCAACCGCACCCCGGTAATCGACCGCCACATAGTCGAGCAACCGCCACGCGGTTTGCACATCGTCATCGCTTGCCTTGGCGTAGGCAGGTTGCGTCAGGCCAAGCGCTATCGTCAGGAAAGCCAAGAGGATCGGCAGTAAGCCTCGCGCGGCAATCACGCGATTTAGCCCGGATTTACTTGATTCGGCGAGGTTCATGGACTTCCGATACAACCTCCAGTAACTGTAGGAGCAAGCGATTTTTGCGAATCAATCGCAACATGGAGATCGAGGGTGACAGAGGCGCCACATCTAGCAATCGGCGACCTGGCCCGGCTGACGGGAACCAAGGTAAATACGATCCGCTTCTATGAAGAGAGCGGGTTGTTGCCCCAGGCCGAACGCAGCGCTTCGGGGCGGCGTATCTATCGCGATGCAGATACACAGCGGTTGGCATTCATTCGTCGCAGCCGGACTCTTGGCTTTCCGCTGGATGCAGTACGCGAGTTGCTCACGCTTGCCGACGACGTCGATCAATCCTGCGAAGCAGTCGACCGTATCGCCCGTGTCCACCTGGCTGAGATCGACCGAAAGATCGCTGACCTGACGGCCCTGCGCGCTGAACTTGCGCGCGTAATCGGTTCATGCAGCCACGGGACGGTAGCCGACTGCAAGATCATCGAAACCCTGGCGCCGCGCCCACGTGGATAAGGTTCCCCGCACAGTCTGGGCGCTCGGCCTTGTCAGCCTGTTCATGGACCTGTCGTCCGAGATCATTCACGCATTGTTGCCGCTGTTCCTCACGACCACACTCGGTGTGAGCGTCGTCATGGTCGGACTGATAGATGGAATTGCCGAAGCGACCGCCTCCATTAGCAAGGTGTTCTCGGGCTATATCTCGGATCGGATGGGCCGACGAAAGCCGCTGATCCTTTTGGGCTATGGGCTGGGCGCGCTCTCCAAACCGCTTTTTGCCCTTGCCGGGTCGGCTGCAGTGGTTCTCGCCTCACGTTTCGCGGACAGGATCGGCAAGGGTCTGCGGGGCGCCCCGCGTGATGCGCTGGTTGCCGACGTCACGCCTGAAGCCATTCACGGGCGGGCCTTCGGCCTGCGCCAGTCGCTCGACACTGTCGGAGCCTTCGCTGGTCCGCTTCTCGCCATCGGGCTGATGGCAGCATTGAGCGATGATATTCGGCTTGTCTTCTGGATCGCGGTGGTACCCGCCATACTTGCCGTCCTGCTTGTGATTTTCGGAGTTGAGGACCGGTGCGGTCATGAACAGGCTATGCCGAACCGGCCACCAATCACGCTCGTCGACTTGAGGCTACTCGAGAGCCCGTTCTGGCGAGTGACTGCGCTTGGATCTGTGTTCACACTTGCCCGGTTCAGCGAAGCATTCCTAATACTCAAGGCGTCAGCTGAAGGACTTCCCCTGACATTTGCACCAGCAGTCCTCGTCGTCATGAACATCGTTTACGCTGCTGGTGCCTATCCGGCCGGCATTGCTTCGGACCGGCTTTCGGCTCGCACTTTGCTGGGATGGGGGCTTGCTTGCCTGATCCTCGCCGATCTGCTCCTTGCCCTTGTACCGGGATTGCTGGGCGCTTTCATCGGCATCGCGCTCTGGGGTCTGCATATGGCGCTGACCCAAGGCTTGATGGCAAAGCTCGTGGCCGAGCGTGCGCCTCCGGAATTGAGAGGCTCGGCGTTCGGCCTGTTCAATCTGGCAACGGGTATTGCCATGCTCGTCGCAAGTGTCCTGGCCGGGTTGCTATGGAATCAATTCGGGATGAGCGTGACTTTTGCTACCGGTGCGGCGTTCGCGGCAGCAGCGCTTTCCATGCTCTTGCTTGGAAAAAGAACTCCAAAGCGCTGAACCGCGGCGACTTGCAGGCGCGCGTCCGCACGCCGATCACGAGAGCCAGCCACAGTGTGTCCTGCTCGCGAGCAGGTAGAGGCGCTGGTTACGGCCTCTCAGAACCAGAACCGGATGCCCGCCACTAAATTGACGACATCGGGATCTTCGCCGACTGCCCTCGCAAACCGGGCGCTATTGCCGGTCTTTTTCACCCATTCGACACCAACATAGGGCGCGAATTCCTTACGGATTTCATAGCGCAACCGGGCACCCAGCTCTAAGTCCGAAAGCCCCGAGCCCATGCCGATTGCGGGAATATCCTGTGCGGAGAAATTGAACTCGACCCGGGGCTGGAGAATGAGCCGCTGGGTAATGCGCTCATCGTAGCTGCCTTCCAATCGCGCCCGGACATCACCCTTGTTGGACAGGAACACCTGTCCTGTCACATGGAACCAATAGGGCGCGATGCCTTCAACGCCGATGACGGCATAAGTCCGCGAGGGATTGGGGACAATGTCATGGCGCACGCCGACCTGCGCATTCCAGAACGGCGAGATTGCCCGCGAATAGAGCGCCTGGACCTCGAAGTCTTCGATCGGCTTGCCAAAGGTGCCTTCGCCTTCGGTCTTGATCAGCAGGCGATCGATGTCGCCGCCGAACCACGCCTCGCCCTCCCAGCGATAGCCATCGCCGCCCTTGCGCGCCTGATATTCGGCAAGGTCGAACAGCACCATCGAGCCTGTGAATGCGCCATTCTCTCGGCGCAACGCTTCGCGCGATCGGGCCATCTCGGCCGGATCGAACACCGCGTCGGCAGCATGATCGGCTGGCGGGGCCGGGGCCGGAGCGGTGCCGATTTCCGTTCCATGAGCGGGCATGTCTGCCATTCCGGCCATGTCATGACCCGAATGATCCATCGCCTCTACACTGGAGGGTTTGGAGGTCGTATCATGCGCCGCGTCCGGATCGGCCTTGTTAGGCGCTGGTGCAGGCGCCTCAGGCGTTGAATGTCCGGCGTGCGCATCAGCTGGCGCCTTGGGCGGAGCGGAGTCTGACGGTTGCGGAACGCCCTTCATGTCCATGCCCGGCATGGAAGACTGTGCCGCGGCGATACCGGGCACAGTCAGCAGCGCAGCGGCAGTGCTGAGCAGGATCGTTCTCATGCCGCGTCCTCCTCATGGCGCACGGTCACGACGCGAAACATGCCGGACATCATATGGAGCAGCATGTGGCAATGGAACGCCCAGTCGCCGAGCCCGTCCGCAGTCAAGTCGAACGAGACCTTGCCACCGGGCAGCACGTTGACCGTGTGCTTCATCGGGTGATGGCCTGGATTGCCAGTCACAAGCTCGAAGAAATGCCCGTGGAGGTGGATCGGGTGCGGCATCATCGTGTCGTTGATGAGGTTGACGCGCACCCGTTCCATATGCCGGAAGGGGATCGGTTCAGTATTCTCGCTGAACTTTTCGCCGTCGAAGGACCACATGTAGCGCTCCATGTTGGCGGTAAGATGCAGGTCGATCTCGCGCGATGGCGTGCGGGTGTCGGCATTGGGGGCCAGCGACCTAAGGTCGTGGTAGGTCAGGACGCGGTGATCGACTTTTTCGAGGCCTGTAGGGCGCTCGCCGGTCCGGTCCATCGGCATCGGCGACAGGGTCGCGACCCCCGGACCGAGCTTGACCTGCGGCGCGACCGAAGGATCTCGCATGTTCATGGAACCGCCACTCATGTCCATTCCGGACATGTCGCCACTGCCCGACATATCCATGCCCGGCATCGGGTCAGCGGCGGGTGCTGCCGCGCCGTGTCCTGAATGGCCACCGCCGGACATGTCCACCTCGCCCATGCCCATGTCCTTCATGGTGAGCAGCGGGCGTTCGCGAATGACAGGGATCGGCGCGACCATGCCGAGGCGCGGTGCCAGAGTCGCGCGGACCTGGCCTGAACGGTCGATCGCCTCGGCAATGAAGCCATAGGCCATGTCCGCCGAAGGCTGGACGATCACGTCGTAGGTCTCGGCGATGCCGATCTGGAACTCGTCGGTCTCGACGGGCTGCACGTTCTGCCCGTCGGCGGCGACCACCGTCATCGGCAGGCCCGGTATCCGCACGTTGAAGTTGGTCATCGCCGAAGCATTGATGATCCGCAGGCGCACGCGTTCACCCGGCGTGAACAGACCGGTCCAGTTGGCCGTGCAGTCGTGGCCATTGACCAGGTAGTGATAGGTCGAGCCCGTGACATCCGAGATGTCGGTCGGGTCCATCCGCATCTTCGCCCACATGCGCCGTTCGGAAGCGGATTGCTCCTTGCCTGCCAGCAGGTCGGACAGGGTCTGCTTCTGCATGTTGAAATAACCGCCCTGCGCCTTCAGCTTGCGCAGCAACTCATGTGGATGGGTGAAGCTCCAGTCAGCGAGCAGGATCACATGCTCACGATCATAGCGGGCGGGATCGGGGCCGGCCGGATCGATGACGATGGCGCCATACATGCCCATGGCTTCCTGCATGCCCGAATGGCTGTGATACCAGTAGGTGCCGGACTGGCGCACCGGGAACTCGTAAGTGAAGGCCTGTCCCGCCTTGATTCCCGGGAAGCTCACCCCCGCAACGCCGTCCATCTGGAACGGAACCAGCAGGCCGTGCCAGTGGATCGAGCTTTCCTCAGCCAGCGTATTGGTCACCGCAAGGCGAACCCTCTGGCCTTCCTTCAGCCGGATGACGGGGCCGGGGGTAGCGCCGTTGATCCCGACGGCATGGCCTTCACGGCCGCCGATGCCGATCATCGCGTGGCCGATCGAAAGGGCGATGTCCTCTCCCGAAATTGTCGCCATTGGTCCGGCGAGACCGGGTGTTCCGCTGCGCGCCCATGCGGGCAGAGCCGACGAGAGGGCGAAACCACCACAACCCCATGCGGCGGAACGGATCAGGGTGCGACGATCGAACGGGATTGCAGGCATGGGTAATCCGGATGAGATTGTGAAACTGTCACAAGCCCATACGCAGCACCGCGTCCGGCCCCTCAAAATTTTCCTGACGACATTATTCGCCGAGCAACGCCTTTAATTTCGTGCGGGCTCGATAGAGCCTGGTCTCGACCGTCTTCTCGCTGACGGAGAGCACTTGTGCGGTCTCGGTCTGGCTCAGCCCATCCACAGTTCGCAACACGAGCGCCTCGCGCAAACGCGCGGGCAGCCGAGAAATGGCGGCGGTCACCCGAGCCAGTTCTGCCTTGTCCGCAGCTTGAACATCGGCGGGAACAGCATCGTCGGAGATATTGAACGAGTCATCCAGTGGCGCAGCGCGTGTAAAGAAGGACCGCACCCTGCGCCGCCGAACCCAGTCGCGGCATTTGTTGAGCGCAATTCTCTTGAGCCAGACTGCGAAGGGCCGCTCCCGATCGTAGCGCCCCAGAGCTGCAAAGGCCGCGATGAAGGTGTCCTGCGTAATGTCGAGCGCCTCGTGCGGATCGCCGGTTGTCGCACGGACCAGACGAAATACTGATTCCCGGTGTCGCGCCAGCAGCTCGCGATAGGCATCCTGCCTGCCGCCAAGCGCCAGCACCGCGAGTTCCGCATCGCTGCCATCGGACAGCGGCAGACTCACTGCGCTTCGGGAGCCGGAACTTCAGGCGAAAGGGCCTTGACCACGGTACTGTCGAACTTCGCCGCCTGAGCGGGTTTGAGGACGGCACGCATGGCAAAGAGATGCTGAAGCGTCTCCTTCTGCATCTCGCCCATGACTTGATGGGTGTGATCGATCGCCGCGGTGACTTCCGGTCCATAGCCATGCTCGGCCTGCATCGCGGCGGCGAGATGGGCGTTTGCCGCCCGCATCTCGAGTTCAAGCGCCCTGCGGCGAACCGCGAACCGCTGCTCGATGGCCTCGATCTTCGCTGCCTGGGTGGCATCAAGGCTCAACTCCTTGTGCAGGAGCGCATGAAGTTCGGTCTCGCTCTGCCGTTGCGGCGCAAAGATGGCCCGACCCGCATAAGTGCCGCCCAAAGCCGCCAGAAAGGCGACAAGTGCGATCAGCGCCAGACGCTTGCCCCAGCTCACGGATGAACCGCCAGCAGGGTCGATGGTGCCAGCGGGTTGTTGGGCACGAAGGGCGACATCGGCTGCGCGACGGCAGGCTCTCCGCCGACTAGCCCGCCACCGGCCACCCCGAGGACCAATGCAAGCGCAGCGGCAAACCCTAGCAGGCGAGGGGCAGCTACTGCTTCCCGGCGGCTCTGCGCAAGGCCGACGAACACGGCATCGTCGATCGCGGCCAGCTTGGACGGAACCGGCAATGCGCCAAGGCGGTGAAGCGCCTGATCAAGGTCGGGCACGGACAATCTCCTCATGTCTTCACTTCCTATACGCGGACGGGCGCCTCATCCCTCAAAGAAATTCCTGCAACAAATTTCGAGGGGCCAGGATTTGCGCTGCGTATTGCCTTACGACACGCAGCCCAAGGAGATTGTAGATGCGCCTGCCAAGTCTTGCCCTCGCCGCCGCGGCACTGGGGCTTGCTGCCCCGCAGATCGCTGCCGCTCATACCCAACTCGTTTCATCGAGCCCCGCCGCCAATGCCACAGTCGCCGCTCCGACCAGGATCGAACTTCGCTTCAACGAAGCCGTCATCGGCGCCACAGCACGCGCCGAGATCGCGATGACCGGCATGCCAGGCATGGCCAGCCACGCGCCGATGCCAATCACCGGCTTCACCGCGCAAATGGGCAAGGACCGCAAGTCGATGACACTGCAGCTACGACGCGGGCTCACAGTCGGCACCTACCGCGTGACGTGGGCGGCAGCGGGCGCGGACACGCACCGCATGAGTGGCAACTTCACCTTCACCGTGCGCTAGCCATCATGGAAAACCTGCCCGTCATCGTCATCCGGTTCGCGCTTTATGCCGTCCTGATGGTGCTGGCGGGCCTGACTGCCTTCACGCTCTACGCCTTGAACCGCAAAGAGCGCAGCCTCGGCTTGCTGCCCTTGGCACGTCCCGCACTCGCTCTAACTCTTGCAGGTCTTGTTCTGACCGGACTTGGAATGCTTGCACTTGTCGCATCAATGACGGGTTCGAGCCTCCTGTCCGTCGATCGCGAAACGATGCGTGAGATCGTCAGCGGGACCGCAATCGGCACGGCATGGATCGTCCGGATGACAGCGATGATGGCTGCCGTGGCCGCAGCAATTGCGCTTCGCCGCTGGCCAACGGCCGCACACTTTGTCTTGCTGGCTACAACTGCGGTTGCCATCGCCACTCTCGTCTGGACCGGGCATGCCGGTGCAACCGAAGGCTGGATCGGGACGGTCCATCGCCTCAGTGACATCGTCCATATGCTCGCGGCTTCGGCCTGGATTGGCGGAATCGCTGCCTTCGCGTGGATGCTGTTTCGGCCCGAAACGGCCCGATCGAATATGCATCTGACCGTAGTGCACCGCGCGCTCGATCGATTTTCGCGGGTTGGCGCGCTCGTCGTCGGCCTGATCTTGGCCACCGGGATCATCAATTGCCTCGCAGTTGTGGGCTTCCCGCATTTCACGGGGTTGCCCCTTACCCCTTATGGCAAGCTGCTGATCATCAAACTGCTGCTGTTTACCGCAATGCTGGCGCTGGCCGCGCTCAATCGCTGGCGGTTGACCCCTGCGCTCGGTGCCACGATCGGCAATGGTGATCCTGCGCCGACGCTCAGCGGTCTCAAACGAAGTCTGCTGGCAGAGGGCACGGCAGTAGTGACGATCCTCGCATTGGTCGCATGGCTTGGCACTCTCGACCCGCTCGAAGCGGCAAGTTGAAAGGGTCTTGACCCTGACATGATGTCAGGGTCGATTAAGCTCGCGACTGAAGGAGCACAATCTATGGCCGAGTCGCATCATAATCACAGCTGCTGCGCCCATTCCGGGCCTGCGACACCGGGAATGGCAATCGATCCTGTCTGCGGGATGAGCGTCGATCCGGCGATTACCGAGCATGTCACGGTCCACGACGGCACGCATCACTACTTCTGCAGCGCCGGTTGCCTGGCCATGTTCAATGCCGATCCGGCTCGATATTTGAGCGATGCGCCTCGCCGAGCCAAGCTTGCACCTGAAGGCGCGATCTGGACCTGCCCGATGCATCCCGAGATCCAGCGGCCGGGTCCGGGCAGTTGTCCGATCTGCGGCATGGCGCTGGAGCCGATGACCCCCACGCTCGGCGAAGGTCCGTCTGCCGAATTTGCCGACATGAAGCAGCGCTTCGTCATCGGCCTCATTTTGACGCTGCCCGTTGTGGTGCTTGAAATGGGCGGTCATCTGTTGGGGCTCGACCGATTTATCGACCCTCGGTTGTCGAACTGGCTGCAAATGGCGCTGGCGACGCCTGTGGTTCTCTGGGCCGGCTGGCCATTCTTCGAGCGTGGCTGGGCCTCGTTAAAAAGCCGTCATCTCAATATGTTCACTCTCATCGCCATGGGGACCGGCGTTGCCTGGGCCTACAGCATGGTGGCCGCACTATCGCCCGGCGTCTTCCCGAAGGCGTTTCAGACCGCACATGGCGCTGTCCCAACCTATTTCGAGGCTGCAGCGGTGATTACCGTGCTGGTGCTGCTCGGCCAATTGCTCGAACTGCGCGCACGCGAAACCACCAGCGGCGCGATCCGCGTTCTGCTCGACCTCTCGCCCAAGCTCGCCCGCCGCGTTCGTTCCGACGGATCCGACGAGGAAATCGCTCTCGACCAGGTGCTGGTTGGCGATACCCTGCGCGTCCGTCCCGGCGAGAAGGTGCCGGTCGATGGCCAAGTTCTCGATGGGCGCGGCACGGTCGATGAATCGATGGTGACCGGCGAGTCCATGCCGGTGACCAAAGAGGCGGGCGCGAAGCTGATCGGCGGAACCATCAACCAGACCGGCGGGCTTGTGATGCGCGCCGAGAAGATCGGGCGCGACACCATGCTGGCGCGCATCGTCCAGATGGTCGCCGATGCGCAGCGCAGCCGCGCGCCGATCCAGCGCCTTGCCGACACGGTTTCGGGATGGTTCGTGCCGACGGTGATCGCGGTCGCGGCGATCGCCTTTGTTGCCTGGTCGCTGGTCGGCCCGTCCC
>NZ_LSJY01000057.1 GCF_001556865.1 Sphingobium sp. CCH11-B1
CAGGGGGGCAGGCGGTAGGGGGCCGAACACGCGGCGGGCGCGGGCGGCACGTCGCGTCTGCAACGCGGGCGTCCTCCTGCAAATCCGGACCGTGGTGAGGAGCCGATAGTTCGTCAGGGTGCCAGGGTTTCGGCATGGGCTGGCTTGACCTTGCCCAGCATGACCAAAGCTATCGTGGCGACCTCCGCGGCCCAAGCCGATGACGATCCCGGTGCCGGCTCCCCTGATGGACGTCGGGAAGGATTGGGCGATGATAGGGTGGAATTTCCTGCCGCGGGCCTGATCCACAGCGGCCGCGATTGGCGCACGCCATCATCCGTGGAAATAATCATAGACCTGTTGCGCGACGGCTTTTGACACGCCGGGGGCGCGTTGCAGGTCTTCCAGCGCCGCGTCGCGGACGGCGCGGGCAGTGCCGAAATGCATCAGCAGCGCCTTCTTGCGGGCGGGGCCGATGCCGGGGACTTCGTCCAGCGAACTCACCGTAATCGCCTTGCTGCGCTTGGCCCGATGCGCGCCGATGGCGAAGCGGTGCGCCTCGTCGCGCAGGCGCTGAAGGTAGAAGAGGACGGGGTGGTTCAGGGGGAAGGTGATTTCGCGCCCGTCCAGCAGGTGGAATATTTCGCGACCTTCGCGTCCGTGATGCGGCCCCTTGGCGACGCCGATCATGGTCACGTCCTCGATCCCCATTTCCTCCAGCATCGCGCGCGCGGCGGACAACTGCCCCTTGCCGCCGTCGATCAGGACGAGGTCGGGCCATTCGCCGCTCTCGCGATCGGGGTCTTCCTTCTGCGCGCGGCCGAAGCGGCGCTCGAACATCTCGCGCATCATCGCGAAATCGTCGTTCGACGTTTCGGGGTTCTTCATGTTGAACTTGCGGTAGGCGTTCTTGCGGAAACCCTCCGGCCCGGCGACCACCATCGCGCCCAGTGCATGGGCACCCTGGATATGGCTGTTGTCGTAGATTTCGATGCGGTCGGGCACGCCCTCCAGCCCGAAGGTCTCGACCATCTCGTCCATGATCCGGCCCTGGCTGGTGGTTTCCGCCAGCCGCCGGTCGAGCGCCTCCACCGCGTTGCGCTGCGCCTGTTTGATGAGGCGGGTGCGATCGCCGCGCTGGGGCACTTCGATACGCACGCGGCTGCCGAGGCGCTCGGTCAGCGCCTCGGCCATCAGCGCGCATTCGGCCGGCTCCCGGTCGGCCAGGATCAGTTTGGGCGGCGGCACTTCCTCGTAAAATTGCGCCATGAAGCTTTCGAGCACCTCCTCCGTCGCCACATCGGCGGTGTGGACCGGGAAGAAGCTGCGATGGCCCCAATTCTGGCCGCCGCGGATGAAAAAGGCCTGGATGCACATCGCGCCGCCTTTCTCCGCCAGCGCGAAGATGTCGGCGTCGCCCAGTCCCTCCGCATTGATCGCCTGCGACCCCTGGATGAAGGTCAGGGCCTTGAGGCGATCGCGGATGACCGCCGCCTGCTCGAAATCCATCGCGTCCGACGCCGACTGCATCGCGGCGCCCAGCTTCTTCTGCACGGCGGTCGATTTGCCGCCCAGGAAATCCTGCGCGTCGCGGACGAGTTCGGCATAACCCGCTTCGTCGATGCGGCCGACGCAAGGGGCGGAGCAGCGCTTGATCTGGAACAGCAGGCAGGGGCGCGAACGATTGGCAAAGAAGCTGTCGGTGCAGCTTCGCAGCAGGAACAGTTTCTGCAGCGCGTTGATCGTGCGCGTCACCGATCCCGCGCTGGCGAAGGGGCCGTAATAACGCCCCTTGGCCTTGCGCGCGCCGCGATGCTTCTGGACGCGGGGGAAGGCGTGATCCTCCCGCAGCAGGATGAAGGGGAAGCTTTTGTCGTCGCGCAGCAGGACATTATAGGGTGGCCGGTAGCGCTTGATGAGTTGCGCCTCCAGCAGCAGCGCTTCGGCTTCGCTGTTGGTGGTGACGATGGTCATGCTGCGGGTCTGCGCGACCATGCGCTGCAGCCGTTTGGGCAAGCGGTCGACCTGCGTGTAGTTGGCGACGCGGTTCTTCAGCGCCCGCGCTTTCCCGACATAGAGCACGTCGCCGCGCGCGTCGTGCATCCGATAGACGCCGGGGCGGATCGGAAGCGTCCTGAGCACGGTGCGGATCGCCGCCACGCCGGCATCGATGTCCGGCTGGCTGCCGGTGACGGTATAGGTCGCCTTGTCTTCGTTGAAACGGTCGGGGGATTGCGGGCCGGACATGGGCGGAGAGATAGCGTCGTCCACCTGTTTGGCAATGGCAGGCGACTTTCCCGCGCTGCTATCTTGACCGAACCGGTCGCGTTACCATCTGGCGGCGGTCGTGCCCCCGTCCGAAAGCAGGTTCATGAGGCGCGTCACCAGCGCCGTGAAGCGACCTTCGTCGAGCCGCGCGGCCGGATTGTTCCAGCTGGCGCTGATCGCGTACCAGCGGCCGTCCTGCCCCTGCGCCAACAGGTTGATCGCCATCACGCCCGGTTCGCTGCCGCCCTTGTACCCCAGATAGCGCCAACGCTTCGCGTCCGCCGGGGGGATGCCGGGATTGACCGCCATGATCGGCAGCGCGTCGCCGCCATGGACGCGCAGCCAGTCCAGCAGCCCGATCATGTCGCGCGGGGAAGCGAACCATTCAGCCTCCCCGATCGCGGTCGGAACCTCCGCCACGCTGCCCACGTCCACCTGGCCGGCGGTCAGGCGAGCGGCTTCGTCCTTCAACAGCAGGCGGCGCTGATCGAGCGATGCGGCAGCATATCGGGCGAGCAGATCGCGATTGGCCGGCATCTTGAGCGCGAAGGTTTCGGCCGTGGTCAGGACGGGCATCGCCGATGCGGGGTCGGCATGGCCGGTGGCGGACAGCATGGCGTCCACCTTCGCCCGGCCGAGCGCCAGCAGCAGCGTATCGGCGGCGCTGTTGTCGCTTTCGGCGATCATCGCGGTGGCGAGGCTATGCAAGGTCATCGGCGCCTGGTCGGGCCATTCCGCCAGGCGGCCGGAAAAGCTCTTGGGGCCAAGCGGCATCACATCGGTCCAGTGCCTTTCCCCCGCCGCCGTGGCGCGGGCCGCTTCAGCGAGGATCAGCAGCTTGAAGCTGGACGCGATCGCCATCCGCGCATTCGCGCGATGCGCCCGGATCAGGCTCGGCCCGCTGTCGTCCAGTCTCGCCACGGCGAAGGCCGTCGCGCCGGGGAGGGCCGCGATCTCCGCCGCGACCTTGTCCGGCGTGTCGTTCATCGCCTTCGCGCCCACCACATGCAGTCCGACGACCGGATTGGGGGCCTCCGGCGCGACCACGAGGGAGAAGCCGATAGTGGCGCGCTCGTAGCGGATTTCCACCTGTCCCGCCGTGGGACTCGACCGGCTGACAGCCCCGACAGCGACGGGCCTGCCATGAGCGGCGCGCAATTCGGCGGCGACCACGCGCCAACGGTCGATCGGGACTGCGTCCAGAAACAGGGTGGAGAAGAAGTTTTCTTCACGCCCTGGCGCGGACAGGATGCCCAGCAATTGATCGGCACGCATCCGATAGGCCGGGTCGGACGCTGCGCGCGACGGGGACGGGAAGAGCGACATGGCCAGCAGGATCAGGACCACCGCCACATGCCTCACGCGTCGATCGCTTCCTCGTCCACTGCCGCCGCATTTTCCTGGATGAAGGCGAAGCGGTGCGCGGGGTTGGTGCCCATCAGCCGGTCGACCAGTTCGCGCACCTGCTGCCGGTCCTCGATATCGTCGGGCAGGGTGATGCGGATGAGGCTGCGGGTCCTGGGGTCCATGGTGGTTTCGCGCAGCTGCATCGGGTTCATCTCACCCAGCCCCTTGAAGCGGCTGACATCGACCTTCTTGCCCTTGAACTCGGTACGCATCAGCTCCTCGCGATGGGCATCGTCCTTGGCGTAGAGGTTCTTGCCCCCTGCGACGAGCCGGTAAAGCGGCGGCTGCGCCAGGTAGAGATGGCCGCGCCGCACCAGTTCCGGCATTTCCTGGAAGAAGAAGGTCATCAGCAGCGTGGCGATATGCGCGCCATCGACATCGGCGTCGGTCATGATGACGATGCGTTCATAGCGCAGATGATCGGGATTGCAGTCCTTGCGCGTGCCGCAGCCCAGCGCCAGGATCATGTCGGCAATTTCCTGATTGGCAAGGATCTTGGCGGTGTTGGCCGACGCCACGTTCAATATCTTGCCGCGCAGGGGCAGGATCGCCTGCGTCTTGCGGTCCCGCGCCTGCTTGGCGGAGCCGCCCGCGCTGTCGCCTTCGACCAGAAAGATTTCCGCGCCTTCCGGGTCGTCATTGGAACAGTCCGTGAGCTTGCCGGGCAGGCGCAATTTCCGGCTGTTGGTCGCGGTCTTGCGCTTGACTTCCTTTTCCTGCTTGCGGCGCAGGCGTTCGTCCATGCGGTCGATCACATAGGCGAGCAGCGCCTTGCCCCGGTCCATATGGTCGGTGAGGAAATGGTCGAAATGGTCGCGCACGGCATTTTCGACCAGCCGCGCGGCGTCCGGGCTGGTCAGGCGATCCTTGGTCTGGCTCTGAAACTGGGGATCGCGGATGAACACCGACAGCATGATTTCCGACGAGGTCATGATGTCGTCGGCGGTAATGTCCTTCGCCTTTTTCTGCCCCACAAGGTCAGCGAAGGCGCGGATGCCCTTCACCAGCGCGGCGCGCAGCCCCGCCTCGTGCGTGCCGCCGTCGGGCGTCGGGATCGTGTTGCAATACCAGCTATAGCTGCCGTCCGACCAGAGCGGCCAGGCGACCGCCCATTCGACGCGGCCGGCCGTGCCCGGAAAATCCTGATTGCCCGAAAAGAAAACGCTGGTCGCGCATTCCCGGTCGCCCACCTGTTCCTTCAGATGATCGGCAAGACCGCCGGGGAACTGGAAGACGGCTTCGGCGGGCGTGTCGTCTGAGATCAGCTCGGGCGCGCATTTCCAGCGGATTTCCACGCCCGCGAACAGATAGGCCTTGGACCGGGCGAGGCGATAAAGGCGCGCGGGCTTGAACTTCTGTTCGCCGAAAATCTCCGTATCGGGAACGAAGCTGACCAGGGTTCCGCGCCGATTGGGTGCCGCGCCGATCTTCAGCAGGTCGGTTTGCGGCAGGCCGCGCGAAAAGCTCTGGCGGAACAGTTCCTTGTTGCGCGCGACCTCGACCACCGTCTCGGTCGACAGCGCATTGACCACGCTGGCGCCCACGCCGTGCAGGCCGCCCGAAGTGGCATAGGCCTTCCCCTCGAACTTGCCGCCGGAATGGAGCGTGGTCATGATGACCTCCAGCGCCGACTTGCCCGGAAATTTGGGATGTTCGTCGATCGGCATGCCCCGGCCATTGTCGATGATGGTCAGCCTGTTTCCGGCCTCGAGCGTGACTTCGATCCGGGTAGCATGACCGGCGACCGCTTCGTCCATGCTGTTGTCGAGCACTTCACTCGCCAGATGGTGCAGCGCCCGCTCGTCGGTGCCACCGATATACATGCCGGGACGGCGGCGAACCGGCTCAAGCCCTTCCAGCACCTCGATGGTGGAAGCGTCATATTGCGGCGTTGGCGATGCATGGGGGGCAAACAGATCTTCGGACATATCGCCAAGCTATAAGGCGCGCGGGTCTGCGTGCAAGCGTTCCGAAATCGCGACGACAGCAATGATATGTCACAAAGGCCAATGAAACAAATGACGTGCCCGACACGTTAGCCGGCCGACCGTGGAGGATCTATGTCCCACCAGGCGAGGAGAAGTGTTTAATGAAGAACTTAGCTATCGCGCCGATCGGCGCCGCTTTGGCGTTGGCAATGGCGGCGCCGGCCATGGCGCAGGACAACGGCCCTGTCGACTGGACCGGCCCCTATGTCGGCGTGTCGTTCGGCAAGACCTGGCAAAAGAATGACGGCGATGAACATCTCCGCTTCGACACGAACCGGGACGGCAATTATGACGATGTGATCCGCACCGCTTCCGGCGCGAACGCTTTCTCGCCCGGCACCTGCGGCGGCGCGGCGCGTGGGCCGACCCCGGCCAGCGGCTGTAATTCCGACAAGAACGCGATCGCCTGGATGGGCCATGTCGGGTATGATCGGCAGTTCGGCAGCATCGTCGCCGGCGTCGTAGCGGAAGGCGGCCAGGCGTTCATCGACGACAAGGTCTCCGAATATTCCACCACCCCGGCCTTCTACACCATGCGCCGGAAGATCGACTGGAACGCCAACCTGCGTGCGCGCCTGGGTTATACGACGCCCGGCGGCATCATGCCCTACATCACCGGCGGCCTCGCCTATGCGCAGGTGCAGAATTATTTCCGCACCAGCAACACGGCGAACAGCTTCACGCCGGTCGATGCGGAAGAGGATGCCTGGGGCTGGACCATGGGCGGCGGCGTGGAAGCGAAGGTCGCGCCGAATTTCTCGATCGGTGCGCGCTACCTGTGGACCCGCTACAATGTCGGTGACTATCGCGTCGATGTCGGCCAAGGCACCGCGCCCGCGACCAACCCGTTCGTCCTGACGGGCGGCGCCAGCATCAATCGCGGCGACAAGTTCGACACGCAGAGCCTGATGGTCACCACCAGCTTCCGCTTCTGATCGTCGGAAGCCCCGAGGCAAAGAAAGAGGCCGGTCCCGATGGGGCCGGCCTCTTTTCCATGCACTTGATCCAGTCGGTCAGCGTACGCGCGGACCGCCGAAGGGAAGGGGCGGGGGCGGCCGGCGCGTGCCGCGCGGCAGTTGCGCCTGATAGGCGCGGCCGCAATGTTCCACGCAATAGGGGAAGCCGGGGTTCACCGGTTCGCCGCAGAAATGGAAGTCCGGCTCGCCCGGATGCCCCATCGGCCATTTGCAGATGCGTTCCGTCAGATCGAGCAGGCTGGTCTTGCCCGCAATCTCAGCGCTCGGCTTGGCCGGAACCAGGCGGCGGGGCGGGGCAGGCGGAATCGGCGCCTGCTGATCGCCCGGACCCTGGCGAAGGAAGCCGCCGGGGCCGACCGAAATGATGCGCGGCTGCGGCGCGGGTGTCGGCGCGTCTTCGGCAGGCGCAGCGGACGCCGGAGCGGGGGGCGCGGCTGGCGTTGCAGCCGGCGCGCGGACGGGGGCAGCGGCGGGCGCCGCCGGCGCGGCGACGCGGGGCGTTTCGGCCTCTGTCGCGACCGGCGCGGGCTTGCGCGGGGCAGGCGCGGCCTTCTTGGGGGTTTCGTTCGCCTTCACCGGCGACGGGCGCGATTGCAGGCCCAGCCGATGCGCCTTTCCGATCACCGCGTTACGGCTGACCCCGCCAAGTTCGTCCGCAATCTGGCTGGCGGTCAGGCCGCGCTCCCACATCGCCTTGAGCTGATCGATACGCTCCTCAGTCCAGGACAATTAAAAACTCCTCACAAATCTCGTCTGGCTTCCTATATGGGGAAGCAGCCACCCAGGTTCAAATCGCCGGACCTGACCCTCTTGCAGCATAACGGACCAGCCGATAGTCGATCCGCCCATGAACGACCAGCCAAAAATTGCCATCGATGCGGCCGCCGCGACGCCGCTGCTGCCCTTTGCCGAGCCGGGCGTGCCGCAGATCCGCAACATCAACTGGGCAGGCACCTGGGCGCTGTACCGGAAGGAGGTGCGCCGTTTCATGAAGGTGCAGCTTCAGACGGTATGGGCGCCGGCCATCACCACGCTGATGTTCCTCATCATCTTCATCGTCGCGCTTGGCGGAAGCGGCCGGACCGTCAGCCTGCGTGGCGAGGCGGTGCCCTTCGCGGACTTCATTGCCCCCGGCCTCATCATTATGGGCATGATCAACGCCTGCTTCGCCAATGCCAGCTTCTCGCTGATGGTGGGGAAGGTGCAGGGGACTTTGATCGATTATCTCATGCCCCCAATTTCTGTGGGAGAGTTGCTGTTCGCGCTGGTCGCCTCCTCCATGACGCGCGCGCTGTTCGTGGGTTGCGCGCTGTGGCTGGCGATGGTCGCCTGGCCCGGCGTGCATGTAACGCCGGCGCATCTGTGGGCTGTCGTCTGGTTCGGCCTGCTCGGGATCAGCTTCATCGCTTTTCTGGGCGTGCTGACCTCCATCTGGGCAGAAAAGTTCGATCATGGCGCGGCGATCACCAATTTCGTGATCGGGCCGCTGGCGCTATTGTCCGGCACCTTCTATTCGATCGACCGGCTGCCGCCCTTCTTTCAGGGGATCAGCCATGCCAACCCCTTCTTCTACATCATTTCGGGGTTCCGCTACGGCTTCGTCGCAGCGGCGGATACGAATGTCGTGACAGGCAGCAGCGTGCTGGTCGCGCTCAACCTGCTGTTCGGGGGGCTGTGCTACATGTTGTTGCAGCGCGGGTGGAAGATCAAGGCCTGACGGATCAGATGAAGGCGGCGAACAACGGCACCGCCAGGGTCATCGCCGCCAGGATCGCCGCGGCCTTCAGCCAGTGATGCCACCGGGGCGCGCCGGCTTGTGCGCCATCCGTCCGCCAGGGCCAGTCG
Source organism: Sphingobium sp. CCH11-B1 (assembly GCF_001556865.1). Taxonomy (GTDB): domain Bacteria; phylum Pseudomonadota; class Alphaproteobacteria; order Sphingomonadales; family Sphingomonadaceae; genus Sphingobium. The sequence continues at coordinate 8,465 of NZ_LSJY01000057.1, forward strand.
ATCATCCATCCGTCCTTCCGCTTGCCAGGCTCCGGCCCTAGCAACGTCGCGTCGTTCAGGCGATAGTTACCTATTCCTGTCACAGCCTGCGACCAGGACGATCGCATCTGACGAAGGAAGACGATGAAGGTAGCGCTGGTGTTCGGGACGCGGCCCGAAGCGATCAAGATGTTTCCCGTGGTCCATGCGCTGCGCGCCCGTGCCGGGATCCACGTCCGCGTCATCGTGACGGCGCAGCATCGCGGCCTGCTGGATCAGGTGCTGGAGATCGCCGGCATCGTGCCGGACATCGACCTTGACGTCATGGTCCCCAACCAGACGCTCGATGGCCTCACCGCCAAGCTGATCGTCGAACTGGGCAAGGCGTTCGACGCCGAACGGCCCGACCGGATACTCGTCCATGGCGACACGTTGACGACGATGGTGGCGAGCCTTGCCGCCTATTACCGCAAGATTCCGGTCGGCCATATCGAGGCGGGCCTGCGCAGCGGGGACATCCATCATCCCTGGCCCGAGGAAGTGAACCGCCGCGTCGTCGCCTGCATCGCCGACATGAATTTCGCCCCCACGCAAGCGGCGGCCGACGCGTTACGGGCGGAAAATCGCGAACCGGCAAGCATATACGTTACCGGAAACACCGTGATCGACGCTCTGCTCGCGACGCGCGACCGGGTGGTGGCGGACCCCGCGCTGGCGCGCGGCCTCGACGATCTCGCCGCGCGCTTTGCGGGCAAGCGCATTGTCGCCGTCACCAGCCACAGGCGCGAAAATTTCGGCGGCGGAATGGAAGCGATCGCCCGTTCGATCGCCGACATCGCCGCGCGGCCGGACGTGGCGGTGATCTTCCCCGTCCATCCCAATCCCAATGTCCGTCCGGTGATGGACGCCGTGCTGGGCGACATGCCCAACGTCGCGATGATCGAGCCGCTCGATTATCCGCATTTCGTTCGCCTGCTGGACCTGTGCCATCTCGTCCTCACCGACAGCGGCGGCGTGCAGGAGGAAGCCCCCTCGCTCGGCAAGCCGGTGCTGGTCATGCGCGAAACGACGGAGCGGCCCGAGGGTGTGGCGGCGGGCACGGCCAAGCTGGTCGGCACCGACCGCGCGCTCATCGTGGGCGAGGTGCTTGCGCTATTGGACGACCGCGCCGCCTATGACGCCATGGCGCGAGCGCATAATCCATTTGGCGATGGCAAGGCGGCGGAGCGGATCGCCAATGTGATCGCGGGTGCATAATAAGCGCGACATATCGGCCCCCACCTGCTAGCAGCCGGCCATCGCCGCGAACTTCCGCCTGCAAGCCTTCGCTCCGACAGAGAGACCACCGCGCTCCCGCTTGCCAAAGCATGGAGCGTCGCATGTCGCCAATCCCCTACTTCCTCCCCGCCGTGGTGTTTTCCGCATGAGCCGGGCGATCAACATCAACGCCAGCGTCGCCGATGTGGAAGCGCTGTGCGCGCGCCATGCGATCGCGATTTCGGTCATCGAGCCGCTTACGTCGGGCGGGACACGCGTGGTCCTGCTGAATCCCGACGGTGCGGAACGGGTCCGAACCCTGATGAAAACGAAGATCATCACAGCCGCGGTCGTGCGGTCGCCGATGCACATGGCGCGCCAGCCGGTGCCGCGCTACCGGTAATATGCCTCGCCCTTGAGGCAGTCGTTACCGAAATCTTCAGCATTTCCGGGCAGGAGGTTGGTCGTATTTCAGCGGCCACAAGGACCATCCATGCCCGTCGACACCAAGCAGAAGGTTTCCGTCATCGGCCTTGGCTATATCGGCCTGCCCACCGCTGCGCTGATCGCGCGCGGCGGGGCGCAGGTGGTGGGCGTGGACGTGTCGGCGCATGTGGTCGAAACGGTCAATTCGGGCCGCGTCCATATCGAGGAGGTCGATCTCGACGGCCTGGTCCAGGGCGTCGTCGCGCGCGGCAATCTGCGCGCCAGCCTGGAGGTCGAGGATAGCGACGTCTTCATCATCGCCGTACCGACTCCGGTGGCGGAGGATCGCGCGCCCGACATCAGCTATGTCCTGAAAGCCGCGCGCACGGTCGCCCCGGTGCTGAAGGCCGGCGACACCGTGATCCTCGAATCCACATCGCCCGTCGGCACGACGGAGGCGATGCGCGACCTGTTCGCGGAACTGCGCCCCGATCTCAAGATGCCGGGTACCGGCGTGGCGGGCGACGTCGCCATCGCTTACTGCCCCGAGCGCGTGCTGCCCGGCCGCATCCTGGTCGAGCTGATCGACAATGATCGCTGCATCGGTGGCATCACGCCCCGCTGCGCGCGCAAGGCGCTGGGCTTCTATCGCCAGTTCGTGCGCGGCGCGTGCATCACCACCACCGCGCGCGCGGCCGAGATGGTGAAGCTGGTCGAAAACAGCTTCCGCGACGTCAACATCGCCTTCGCCAACGAATTGTCGGTGATCGCGGAGAATATGGACATCGACGTGTGGGAGGTGATCCGCCTGGCCAACCGGCATCCGCGCGTCAACATCCTCAATCCGGGCCCCGGCGTCGGCGGCCACTGCATCGCGGTCGACCCGTGGTTCATCGTCCATGGCGATCCCGAAAATGCCCGCATCATCCGCACCGCGCGGGAAGTGAATGATGGCAAGACGGACCATGTCGTCGCGAAGGCATCGGACCTGATCGACGATTTCGCCGGTGAGGACGTCGCCTGCCTCGGCCTCGCCTTCAAGGCGAATATCGATGATTTCCGCGAAAGCCCGGCGGTGAAGGTCGCCGCGCGCCTTGCGCGCCGTTACGGTCGCCGGATCAAGCTGGTGGAACCCTATGCCCGTGCGCTGCCGATGGATTTTGCCGGCACCGCGGCGGAGTTGATCGATCTCGATACGGCACTGGAACAATGTGGCGTGTTCGTCATTCTTGTGGATCATGACATGTTCAAATCGGTCCCCGTCGACGAGCGCGCCGACAAGGCGGTGTATGATACGCGCGGCATCTGGCCGGACCAGCCGCGCCGCACGGTTCAGGCCTCGCCGGACCGCCTCGCTGTCTGAAGCGCGGGCGGCTGCGCCACGCCGATCCGGCTCGGTCTGTCCTATCCCAGGTTGCCATTCGCCTGCCGCGTCGTTACCGCGCCGCGTTGGACGGACTGTCACGGGGCGGGAGTGCGGATGAGCCGCCGGAACGGCATCACAGGGAATATGGCGGTTCTGCTGGCTTGCGTCCTGCTGGGCGCTTGCGCCACGGTGGAGGACGCGCCGCGTGGAGAGGCCGCCTATGCCGCCATCCCGCCCGCGCCGGCGGTGGGGATGGAATATCGCATCGCGCCGGACGATGTGCTGCGCATCCAGGTCTATCACGAACCCGAACTTTCGCTGGAGGATGCGCAGGTCAGCGCCGCCGGCATGATCCGCATGCCGTGGATCGGCGACGTGTCGGTCGCCGGGCTCACCACGTCCGAAGCATCGGACGTCATCGCCGGGCGGCTGGGCCAGCGCTACCTTGTTTCGCCCCAGGTCACGCTGTTCGTGAAGAAGGCGGTCAGCCGCCGGATCACCGTGGATGGGGAGGTGCGGGAGCCGGGGCTGTATCCGTTCGAAGGCCGCATCCTGCTGTCGCAGGCGGTCGCCATGGCCAAGGGGCCGACGCGGCTTGCCGGGCTGGACCAGGTGGTCGTCGTGCGCTCCATGGATGGCCAAAGGCAGGCCGCGATGTTCGATCTGGGCGCGATCCGCAAGGGCGAAGCCGCCGACCCCGAAATCCTGCCGGGCGATCAGGTGATCGTCGGCCTTTCACGCGCCAGGGCGATCCTGGGCGGGGCGTTGCTGGCGATCCCGGCGCTGGCGACCGGCTTCATCGCGCTGGACGGGGGGCGGTGATGGACCCGACCCTGTCAGACGCCGCGCGCTCCTACGGCTGGAACCGGTTGCTGGCCGACCGCGTACGCCATGCCGGATTCGTGCTGCGTCGCCATCGCATCATCCTGTTTGTCACGCTGGCGCTCTGCCTGCTGGCCGGCGCGCTCTTCATCCTGCTGTCCACGCCCAATTATCGGGCGACGGCCTCCGTGGAAGTGGAGGACGTGCCGGCCAGCAGGCAGAGCGCCAGCGTGACAAACAGGATGATGCGAAAAGCCGCGCCCTGGCCGAGGATGTGGCGCGTTCGCTGGCGCTGGTCGGGACGCCGACCTTCTTCCGCGGCATGGGCGAATCGCGGCCGACGCAGGGCAAGGGCAGCCTGTCCCAGCGCCAGGTCGAGCAGGAGAGGGTGATCCAGCTGCTCCGCGACCGCCTGCAGGTGGAACTGCCGGGCAAATCGCGCGTGCTGCGCATCAGCTTCGACAGCGCCGACCCGATCCTGTCCGCCCGCGTCGCCAACGCCTATGCCGACAGCCTGATCCGGGCCGACCTGAAGCGCGGGTTCGATTCCGGGGTGCAGGCGCGCCGTTTCCTGCTGGGCGAACTGGATGGCGCGCGCAGCGACCTGGCGCGGGCCGAGCGCGATCTGGCGGTCTATGCGACCCGGAACGGCGCGCCAGAGCAGGAGAAGCAGGAGAGCACCAGCGAGAATGCGCCCCCAAGCGGCGTTCGCGAAAGGCTGGTGCAGCTGAACGGTTTCCGCGCGCAGGCCGTGGCGGAACGGATCGCCGCGCAGAAACGCTGGGAAAGCGCGCGGCGAGCCAGCGTCGATACCCTGCCCGAAGTGCTGGGCAACGGCGCCATGCAGCAGATCATGGCCGAACGCGCGCAGGCCCGCGCCGCAATCGCCGAGGAACGCCAGTTCCGCAAGGATGCTCATCCCGAAATGCGGGAGGCCCGCGCCCGGCTCGCGGCGCTCGACGATCAGGCGGATGCCATGGCGAACAGCATCCGCGCCTCCATGCGCGAACAATATGAGGTCGCGGTCAGGGGCGAGGAACAGATTGCGCGGGAAATCGCCGATCTGGAGCAACAGGCCAAGGTGGAGCAGGGCCGCGATGTCCAGCTGGGCATCATGCAGCGGTCGGTCGATACCTACAGGATGCTGCACGACAGCCTGCTGCAGCGCTATCGCGACATGGCCTCGCAGGCCGGGTTCCAGGCGGGGCGCATCCAGCCGCTCGATCGCGCAGCCGTGCCGGACGAACCTTTTTCGCCGCGCATCGGCATCATATTGCTGGTCGCGTCCTTGGGTGGGCTGGCGCTCGGCCTTGTGCTGGTGGTGTTGCGGCACATTTTTGACGACGCCGTCACCTCTGCCGACACGCTGGCCGAACGGGTCGACCTGCCGCTGCTTGGCGCTGTGCCGGTGACAGGTGACAGTCCGCAGCCGCCCGAAATCTTCACACCCATCGCCTCCTCGCTGCTGCTGGCGACCACCGGCGGCCTGCCGCGCTCGATCCTCGTCACCAGCGCGCAGGAAGGGGAGGGCAAGTCGCTGACCCTGCACGCCCTTTCGCTAGCTCTTGCCGGCCTTGGCAAATCGGTGCTGGTGCTGGACGCCGACATGCGCCGCCCGGTTCAGCATCGCCTGTTCCGGGCCACGCCCGGGCGTGGCATCGCCGAAGTCTTGACCGGGCAGGCGCGGGCGACCGACGCCATTCTGACGAGCGGCACGGCAGGCGTGTCGTTGCTGCCCTGCGCGGTGCTGCCGCCAAACCCGGCCGAATTGCTGGCGACGCCGGCGTTCGACGTGCTGCTGGCGGAAGTGGCGGGCAGCTACGATGTCGTGCTGATCGACGCGCCGCCCATATTGGGCCTCAACGATACGCTCCTGTTGGCGGAAAAGGCAGAGGCCAGCCTGCTGGTCGTCGAATGGGGACGCAACCATCATGGCGGGTTGCGCACGGCGGCGGAAAGGCTGCGGCGTTCGGGCACCGCCGTGATCGGCGCGATCCTGACCAAGCAGCAGGGCCGGTCGCTGGATTATGACTATCACAGGGGAGGATAGGTAAAGGACAGGGCAGGCTGTCCGCAGCGCGACCTTATTGGCAGCAATCAGGCGCGGGTAAGCAGCCCTTTCACCAGTCCCTTGAACAGCCGTGCGCCGTCGGTCGATCCATGCGCCGGCTCGATCACCCGTTCGGGATGCGGCATCATGCCCAGCACATTGCCGCCGTCGTTCAGGATGCCCGCGATGTTGCGGGCCGACCCGTTGACCGGCTCGGCATAGCGCAGCGCCACGCGCCCTTCGCCTTCCAGCCGGTCGAGCGTCGCATCGTCGGCGAAATAATTGCCGTCATGATGCGCCACGGGGAAATGGATATGCTCGCCCGCATCATACAGGCTGGTGAAGGCGCTTTGCGCGTTGTCGACGGTCAGCGCCACGTCGCGGCAGACAAAATGGCCGCCCGCATTGCGCAGCAGTGCGCCGGGCAGCAGCCCGCTTTCGGTCAGCACCTGAAACCCGTTGCACACGCCCAGCACATATGCGCCGCGCCCGGCCGCCTTCGCCACCGCCTGCATCACGGGAGAGCGGGCCGCCATCGCGCCGGAGCGCAGATAATCGCCATAGGAGAAGCCGCCGGGCACGCCGATCAGGTCGATATCGTCGGGAAGGTCGGTGTCGCGGTGCCAGATCATGTCGGGCTTCGTGCCGGTCGCAGCCTCGAACGCCACCGCCAGATCGCGGTCGCAATTGCTGCCCGGAAAGACGATGACGGCGCTCTTCATGGCTCAGCCCACCTTTTCGATGCGGTAATTCTCGATCACCGTGTTGGCCAGCAGCTTGCGGCACATGGCGTCGACATCCTCGTCGCTGGTGCCATCGGCCAGGTCCAGTTCGATCAGCTTGCCGGCGCGCACATCGTTGACCCCGCCAAAGCCCAGCCCTTCCAGGGCATGATGGATCGCCTTGCCCTGCGGATCGAGCACACCGCCCTTGAGGGTGACGAAGATGCGGGCTTTCATGGGGCGGAGACTCCTTGGAATCGAACATGAACCGGCCGTCGGGCGCGGGGCTCGGTGTTGCCGCACCCCCTAGGCGCGTGGCCGCGCGGAGGCAAGCCATTATGCTGCTTCCGCTTGGTGCCCGCATCCGCCATTCTCATTCGTCGGAGGATCGCCTAAGCGCGCCGCATGAGTCCCGATCTTCTCTACATCGTCTGTGCCGTCGGCGCGGTCATCCTGTCAGGCCTGGCCAAGGGCGGGTTCGCCGGTGTCGGCGCGCTGGCGATGCCGATCATGGCGATCGGCGTCGATCCGGTACGGGGCGCGGCCATCCTGCTGCCGATTCTGATCCTGCAGGATGCGGTCAGCGTCTGGGCCTTCCGCAGGAGCTGGGACGCGGCGGTGCTGAAGGTGATCCTGCCCGGCGCGGCCATCGGCATCGCGCTCGGCTGGCTGTTCGCGGCGCAGGTTTCCGAAGTGGTGGTGCTCGGCGCGCTGGGCGTCATATCCGTGCTGTTCGGGTTTCAGCGCTTGTGGGTCGAACGGGGCAACGGGGTGGTGCTGCCGTCCAACGCGCCGGGCTGGGTGGGCGTCCTGTTCGGCATCGCCAGCGGTTTCACCAGCCAAATCGCCCATGCCGGTTCGCCGCCGTTCCAGATGTATGTCCTGCCGCGCAAGCTGCCGCGCGACACGTTGATCGGCACGACCGCCATCGCCTTTGCGGTCATGAACTGGATGAAAGTGCCCGCCTATGCCGCGCTCGGCCAGTTCACGCGGACGAACCTGTTGTCCACGGCGATGCTGGTGCCCGTGGCGGTGGCGGCGACCTTTGCCGGCGTGTGGCTGGTGCGGCGGGTGGATGCCGCCCGCTTCTACACGCTGATCTATGTCCTCATGATCCTGCTGGGCATGAAGCTGGTCGTCGACGCCGCGATGGCCTGAAACAAAAAGGCCGGCGCTGCGGCCGGCCCTTTCGCTTATTCCTTCTCGCGCTTCTTGCGATGGGTGTCGAGGTCGAGGACGGTGGTGTCCAGTCCTTCGGGCAGCAAGCCCAGCCGGCGGGCGACCTCCTGATAGGCTTCCACTTCGCCGCCCAGATCGCGGCGGAAGCGGTCCTTGTCCAGCTTCTCGCCGGTGTTCATGTCCCACAGGCGGCACCCGTCCGGGCTGATCTCGTCCGCCAGGATGATGCGGCTATAGTCCCCGTCGTAGAGGCGGCCGAATTCCAGCTTGAAGTCGATCAGGCGGATGCCGATGCCGGCGAACAGGCCGCACATGAAATCGTTGATGCGGATCGCCATGTCGGCGATGTCGTGCATCTCCTCCTGCGTGGCCCAGCCGAAGCAGGCGATATGCTCTTCGGACACCAGCGGGTCGCCCAGCGCATCGTCCTTGTAGCAATATTCGATGAGCGTGCGCGGCAGCTGCGTGCCTTCCTCGATCCCCAGCTTCTTGCTGAGCGACCCGGCGGCGACGTTGCGCACCACCACTTCGATCGGCACGATCTCCACCTGCCGCACCAGCTGCTCGCGCATGTTGAGGCGACGGATGAAGTGGGTCGGCACGCCGATCTGGCCGAGCAGGGTGAAGATATGCTCGGAAATCCGGTTGTTCAGCACGCCCTTGCCGGAAATCGTGCCCTTTTTCTGCGCGTTGAAGGCGGTGGCGTCATCCTTGAAATATTGGATGATCGTACCCGGTTCGGGGCCTTCGTAAAGGATCTTTGCCTTGCCTTCATAGATTTGGCGGCGACGGGCCATGCGCGTTCCTGTCCGTTTCGTCAAAAACAATGCGCCCCGGCAACGCGAATCGGAAAAGATCAGCGGGTGCCGGGGCTGTCAGCGCGGCCCATAGAACAAAGTAGGACAGGGTGCAACGAAACCGTCAGGCAAGGCCCTTTGTCTTGCGGAACTGATCGTAAAGGCCAAGGAAGCGGTCGATGTCGGCCTTGCTCAGGAAATAGGGGGTGGCGAGGCGGAGCTTGCTGGGGTTGCCGCCCCGGATGCGGACCTTGTGATTGGTCCAGAGCCAGTCCTGCAATTCCATCCGCTGCACGCCCGGCACGTTCACCGTCGCGATCGCGCCGCGCAGATAAGGGTCGGGCGATGTCCAGCTTTCCGCGCCCCGCGCCATCATCCCGGCATGGATATAATCGGCCAGCATCCGCCCGCGCGCCTCGATCCGATCCATGCCGACCTGGTTCGCCAGCGCGATGGCGGCGTTCAATCCCATCAGCGTCGGGATGCAGGAAGAGCCGATCTGCATATAGCGATCCGCCATCCGCGCGGGATCGTCATAGCCGCCGGTGGCGATGGTGTTCCACACCCGGTCCATCACCTGCCGGTCGCGCAGGTAGAGAAAACCCGTGCCCTTGGTCGCGAACAGCCATTTGTGCATCGACCCTGTATAGATGTCGCAGCCGATGTCGTTCAGGTCGACCCCGATCATGCCGGGCGCATGCGCGCCGTCGAACGCGGACACGATCCCCTTCGACCGGGCGAGCGCGGCGATTTCCCTGGCAGGCAGGACCACGCCGGTCGCGGTGCTGATATGGCTGACGAAGATGATCCGCGTCCTGGGCGTGATCGCGTCGTTGATGCGGTTGAGGATTTCGGCGGCGTTCTTCGGCGGCTTTGGCATGGCGAATGTCTTGACCACCACGCCATAGCGGCGTTGCCGCAGCATCCAGGGCATTTCGCCCGATCCATGTTCCTCGTCGGAAATCAGCACTTCGTCGCCCGGCTTCATGTCGAAGCCGTTGGCGACATAGCTGTTGGCTTCGGTGCAGTTGCGCAGGATCGCCATCTGATCGGTCCGCGCGCCCATGAACGCGGCGAAGGGCGCGCGATACGCCTCCCACGCGCCATAGCCCCAGATCGGATAGTCTTCCGACCCCGCCTGCGTCATGCGTTCGGTGTCCATGAACCCGTCGAAGATCGCCTTCAACACAGGGCGGGGCGACGACCCGACAGTGCCGACGTTCAGGTTGACGACGTCGGCGGGGATCAGGAACTGCGCGCGCAGCGCCGCCCAATAGCCGTCCGGGTCCTTGCCGAACATGCCGCTGGCGGGAAGGGGGAGGCTGGTCAAAGCCTCGGCCCCCAGCGGTGTTGCGATCGAGGCGGCAGCCGCGCTGCCAAGGAAGGAACGGCGGTCGAGCATCGGAACTCCTTAGCGAACAGGGTGACATGCCGGAACGGCCTGTCCTGACAACGATGCAGGGCGGAAAATCCGCCTGCATCCTGTGTGACCGGAAGGCAGCTTTCCGGGGTTTGATGCGTTTTTGGGCTGAGACCGAAAGGGAGAGCCAGCCTTGAAGACATCGATCCTGACCGCCGCCCTGCTGTGCAGCGCCTGCAACATATCGATCAGCGACGGCAATAACAGCGCAGCCGCCAACGATGCACAGCCCAGTCCCGCGCAGTCAGGCGCTTTGTCGGACGCCGATTATGCGTTTCAGGTCGTGGAGGAACCGGCGGGCGAGGCGCCCCCGATCAACCGCATCCTGCAGGCGCAGGTCGCGCTCGACCGGCGCGGCTTTTCGCCCGGCGTGATCGACGGCAAGGACGGCATGAGCTTCAAGGCGGCGCTGCGCGGTTTTCAGGAAGCGAACGACCTGCCAGCAAGCGGAACCTATGACGAGAAGACGGCGGCTGCCCTGCTCGCCGGGCAGCAGGTGCCCGACACGTGGATGGTGCGCATACCGGCCAATTTCGCGCGTGGCCCCTTCTTCAATATCCCCAAGGGGTTGAACGAACAGGCTAAGCTTCCGGCCCTGACCTATCGCAACCTGCTGGAGAAGCTGGCGGAGCGGTTTCATACCACGCCCGAGACGCTGGTCGCGCTGAACCCGCCGGGAACGAAGGCGGGGGCGGGGACGGCCATCCGCGTGCCTGCCGTCGCCAACCAGCCGATCGCCCGAATCGAGGGGGATGAACGCGGCTGGGGCGAAACGCTCGCAAGCCTCGGAGTCGCGAAGGACCAGCCGCAGGCGGACCATCTGGTGGTCGACAAGTCGGAAGGCCTGTTGAAGGTCTATGACGCGCAGGACAAGGTGATCGCCCAGTTCCCCGTTACGACGGGTTCCGAACATGACCCGCTGCCGCTGGGCGAATGGACCATCAAGGGCATCAGCCGCAATCCCGACTTTCATTACAACCCGGACCTGTTCTGGGACGCGTCGTCCAAGGACGAGAAGGCGGTGCTGAAGCCCGGGCCCAACGGGCCGGTGGGTATCGTCTGGATCGACCTGTCCAAGGATCATTATGGCATTCACGGCACGCCCGAACCGCAGACCATCGGCCGCACCGAAAGCCATGGCTGCATTCGCCTTACCAACTGGGACGCTGCCCGGCTCGCGCAGATGGTGAAGAGCGGGGTGACGGCGATATTCCAGGCATGAGATGGCGGCTGTGGGGCGGCATTGCGGTCGCGCTGTTCCTCTGTGCCGGCTTCGTCCGCTTCTGCGTGCGGATCGTCCCGGCGGACGCGCCTTCGCCGGCGGTCGAGGGGCGGGGCGATACGGCCGGAGCCGGCCCGCTGCTGGTCCCGGTGGAAGGGGTGGGGCCCTCCGCCCTTGTCG
>NZ_LSJY01000058.1 GCF_001556865.1 Sphingobium sp. CCH11-B1
GCCGCGAACGAACGCGCCATCTGATCGAGCTGGGCGGGCTGGTCCAGAAAGCCGGGCTGGTCGAGCTAGCCGACGACGATCGCGCCACGCTCTACGGCGCGCTGCTCGATCTGGCGGGACGTGCGCGTGGCGATGATGCCGGCGACGTGCTGGCGCTGTGGAAGCGGCGCGGCAAGCGCGCGTTCGACGCGGAAGGCGAAGCGAAGGACGAAGCATGAGCGATTTCGATATCGAGGCGATCCGCGCCGAAGTCCGCGCGATGGATTTCGTGCGAGGCACGCCCGCGGAAGTCGCCATGTGGCGGGAGGACATGGCGGAGTCGCGCGCCAACCTCGTGATCGAGGACATGGTCCCGACGCCGAACGATGATGCGTTTTTCGACATGATGCTGGACGAAGGCGTGTCCCCTCCCCTCTTCATCGACGAGACCTGGGCCAAGACCAACATGACGCGGACCCACGGCCGAAGCCCGCGCGGGGAGCGCCTGCTGGCCAAGGTGCCGCACGGCCGCTGGCGCACACTGACTTTCATCGCCGCCCTGCGGCACGACCGCATCACCGCCCCGATCGAGCAGATGTTCTCCAAGCTCAAAACGCTGCTGCGCAAAGCCGATGAGCGATCCGTAGAGGCAACCTGGAGGCGGATCGGATCCCTGCTCGACTACTTCACACCCGACGAATGCCGAAACTATCTCGTCAACTCCGGATACGCTTCAACGTGATCCGGTCATGCTCTAGCCCTAAATCCTGCCCTCTTCTTCCCGCTTAGCCTGCGCCGCTCTGGTGACGGCGTAGCCGGCACGCAACAAATAGCGCATCGGCCGTTAGGCCGATTCCGTCGTTGTATCCTGACGCTGGTTATCCACAGACTGGCCTACCCCAAAGCTCACCTTTCGCGGTTCAGATTCTCTAATTCTTCTGATTCAAGATTCAGGGCGCTGAAAGGCCCGGATTTCTGCGGAAAAACGACTTCAACGGTGAGCGTTGGGGTCGAGTCGCGTGAGTTTCGGGGTAGCGTGCGGTGAGTTTTAGGGTCGGTAAAGGTGAGTGTTCGGGCCGGGTCCGGTGAGCTTCGGGGTAGCCGGGCAACCGGGTCGGCGGTGACGGTGAGTTTTGGGGTAGCCCCCTCACCGTTTCCATCGGGGAGCCGGAACATTTGCCTGGCTCACTTTTCGCGGTTAGGGTGAGTCGATAAGCCCCTCTTGCTCACCGTTGGTCAAGCCTATGTCCCAACCTGCCGTGGTCGATATGTCCTTCCGCACGCTGGCGCAAAAGGGGCGCGGAAATCCCTTTGATCCCGCCAATTACGGGGAAATCGTCAAGCCCGGCGAGCTGGTCGATATCGTCGAGCTAAGCCCCCTCACCCTCGCTGATCGCCGTATCTACAACCTGCTCATCGCCAATGCCTGGGAGCGTATTGGCGAGCCGATCATCCATCGCATTGCGAAGTCGGGACTGAAAGGGACGCACCAGGGCAACGAGCGCGTGGAAAGCTCGCTGCTACGTCTCATGGGCACTATCGCGATCGTCACGATCCGCAAGGACGGCAAGAGCTACAAGCGCCGCGTCCAGCTCCTCGGCCCCAGCGATGAAAGCCTCGAAAAGGACGGCTTCCTTCACTACCGCATCCCCGAAGAATTGATCGAGATACTGCGGAACAGTCAGGTCTATGCCCGTCTCAAGACGCAGGTAATGTATTGCTTTGAGTCGAAATACGCCCTCTGCCTCTATGAAATGATCGAGCGTCGCATCGGTTTGGAATACAAGCAGAAAGAGGAGTTCACGATCGAGGAGGTGCGCGGCCTGCTCAACGTCCCCGAGGGGAAACTTGAGCGCTTCGCCGATCTGAACAAATACTGCCTCAAGGTCGCTGTCGAGGAAATCAACAAGCTCTGCCCCTTCTATGTCGATTTCACGCCGATCAAGAACGGGCGCAAGGTCGAACGGGTGGCGCTCCACTGGTTCCCGAAAACGTCCAGCGGTAAGCGCGACGCACAGAACCTGATCGACCAACACAGCATCGTGCGACGCGCTAAGCTGCGTGGCGGGATTCCCGAGCTGCCCGTGCTGGTGGATTTCAGCACGCCCGCCGCGCAAAGGTGAGGCGCTGCCCCAAAACTCACTTTTCGATGATGCAAGTATAGCAGTATATTTGTATACTCCTATACGCTACGTGCGACGCGGCCCCTGCCCTTCTTCACGAAAAGATCGTCCAGCGCCTCACCTAGCAGGCTCTGCACCGTCGTTCCCTCCTCGGCCGCAAGAATACGGAGCTGCGTGCTGACCTCGGGAGCGAAATGTCCCCCTATCAGCTTGGTCCCCTGCCGCCCGGCCTGCGCGGGTCTGGCGGGGATTGGCGCAACGGGCATCGCCTGGAGCGTGTTGCCCTTCGCCATCACGCCACCTCCGCCTTATCGTATAGGCGTATAACCGTATACTCGTATAGGCGGTTGATTTCCGCTGCGGCCGGGCCGTTCGGCTCGAACTCCTGCACTGCCTGGCCTGTGGCCTGCGCGCGGAAGAACGCCTTGCGGTTGCCGATCGTCACCGGACAGACCGCCGCGCCCAGCTCCTCGACTGCTTTCATCGCATCGCCCGTCTCCTGTCCTTGGGGCGGGACGAATGTCAGCACGACGGCGAAGGCGCGATCGAGCTGCCGCACCACGTCCAACGTGTGCGTCATGCTCATTGTATCGAACAGCGCCGTCTTCGTCGGCACGAGGATGAAGTCGGCGTGCCGTGCGGCCTCATAGGCAACATCACGCGCGACGGCCGCGCCATCGATCACCACAAGGTCCGTGCCGGCGTCGGCACAGGCCTTGAGCATCGCCGCGAGCCGCACCGGCTGGATCGAGGCGACGGCGGGCGTGTCAAGCTGGCGCACATCTTTCCAGAACGATGCTGTCGCCTGCGGGTCTAGGTCGATGATCGCGGTTTCCTTGCCTGCCTGCTCGGCCGCCACGGCAAGGCACGTCGCCAGCGTCGTTTTTCCGACGCCGCCTTTCTGCGACAGGATGGCGAGAACCTTCATGCTACACTCCTACAGGTATAGATTTATACTTGTATACAGATATGCAGCGTGGAATGAAAGGGGATCACGACTTACCCCGCCAGTGGATCGTCACCGACAGGCCGAGACCGCTCGCGGACTCGGGGAGCGAAGCGGGTAGGAGCCACGGTGCCGCGAAGCGGTAGGCGCACCATCGCTTAAGCGGGTTGAAAGTGTCTGCCTGTGTGCTATAGTTCTGGGTATTATAGGACGATGCCGTGCGGATTTTCAAAACCAAATGGGTCGCGCGGTTCGTCCGACGTGAACGAATTAGTGACGCGGATTTGAAGGAGGCGATCGAGCGAGCCGAGCGTGGGCTTATCGACGCCGATCTGGGTGGCGGCCTCATCAAGCAGCGCGTCGCGCGACCAGGGCAGGGACGATCGGGCGGGTTTCGCATGATCGTGGCCTATCGGACGGAGGATCGGGCGTTTTTCCTCTACGGCTTTGCCAAGAGCGAGCGGGAGAACATCGATGACGACGAATTGCAGACCTTGCGGGACATCGCCGCCGAGTTCCTGGCGAACGACGACACCGCCCTTGATGAAGCCGTGAGCATCGGCAAGCTACAGGAGATTGAGAATGGCGAAGACGCTTAGCACGCTGACCGAGGCGCTCCTCGAGACGGCCGACGACATGCACAGCGTTGGTCTGATGGGCGATGACACCTATCGGAAGATCACCGTCCGCCACCTGGGGCCGGATGCGCCGCCTACGGCCGCGCCGATCACGCCCGATGAAATTCGCGGCGTGCGCGAAGAGGCGCATTTGAGTCAGGCCGCGCTCGCCAAATACCTGAACCTTACGACGGGTTATGTTTCGCAGCTCGAACGGGGCACCAAGCAAGCCAAGGGACCGGCGCTCGCGCTGCTGAATGTCATCCGCCGCAAGGGCATCGAAGTGGTTCAGTGATGGATAAACGAACGGAACAGCGTGGCCGGGCTGCAAAGCCAGCGGGATAGAGGCAGCCCGGACGCGCTATGATAGGGAAGGGGGGAGACGCCCGCCTTCTCGCTCGGCGGATTGACGCGTCGCCGCAACGGCCTCATCGATCAGGGCTTCCAGCTTCGCCGGCGACAAGTCCGCGAATTTGGCGCGCACTTCTTCAA
>NZ_LSJY01000006.1 GCF_001556865.1 Sphingobium sp. CCH11-B1
GGACTGCCCCCGCCCGCCCCCTGAGCCGGCTTGTCGCCGGCCAGACGGACCGTGGCGCCGTCGGTCAGCTTGACCACGCCTTCGGTGACGATCTTCTGGCCGGCCTTCACCCCGCCAGTGATCTCGACCATGCCGTTCTGCCGAATACCGGTGTCGACCTTTACCCGCTTTGCGGTACGGCCTTCCAGAACGAAGAGATAGCGGTCATCCGCTTCGCCGACCATCGCGAGTTCCGGCGCGGCCAGCGATTGGCGCTGACGGGCCAGCACGCTGACCGTCAGCAACATGCCGGGTTTGAGCGCACGGTCGGGATTGGGCAGGATGGCGCGAACGCGCACGGCGCGACTGACGGGATCGACGACCGGATCGATGGTGGCGATGGTTCCATTGAACGGCCGGTCCGGCCATGCGGCGGACTGCGCCTTGATCGGCATGCCTTCATGGATCGTCGACAGCCGCGTTTCGGGAATTGTGAAGTCGAGCTTGATGCGGCTGATGTCACTGACGGTCGCGATGGCCGTGCCGGCAGGGATGATCGCGCCCGCAGAAATGGTGCGCAGGCTGACATAGCCGGAAAAAGGCGCGCGGATCGTGCGATCGGTAATGGCGGCGCGCGCCTGATCCGCATTGGCGCGGGCGGAATTGACCAGCGCCACCTGCTGATCCAGCGACGCGGCAGTAGCGAAGCCCCGGCTGTTGAGCTTCTGGATGCGGTCGAGTTGCTGCTGCGCCTGGCGCGCCTGCGCCTGCGCGGCGGCGAGTTCGGCGCGTTCCTGCGCCACCGCCATGGTCGCAATGACCTGACCCTGGCGCACATATCCGCCGTCCGCAAAGTGGATGCTGTCCACGCGCTCCGTCACCGGTGCCGACAGCACGACCTGTTCGTTCGCCAGCGCGGTACCAACCGCCTCCAGATCGTCGGAGAAGGACGCACGCGCGATCGGGCGGACTTCGACCAGCGGAAGCGTGCGCGGCTTCCTCTCCTTTTCACCGCTGCAACCGGCAAGACAAAGGGTCGTGATAATGATGGGCACAAAGAGACGCATGATATTGGGCTTACTAGCCTTTTCGGGTGGGACAAGCCGCGCCTTGGTCACGGCGTGTATCATTATGTATCGAGCCGGAAGACGAATATGGACGCGTTATCCGCCAAGCCGGGCGTACAGCAGAAATTCGATATTGCCCTGGGGTCCGGTAATCGGACTTTGCGTCAGGCCAGTGACGGTCCAGCCCTGCCTTTGCACCCAAAGCCCGGCCTCATCGCACACCCGTTGATGCACCGCCGGATCGCGAACGACGCCATTCTTGCCCACCTCCTCGCGCCGCGCCTCGAACTGCGGTTTCACCAGCGCGACGAGATGCGCGCCGGGGCGCGCGAAGCCGATCGGCCGCTCCAGCACCTTTGCCAGGCTGATGAAGCTCGCGTCGCAGACGATGATGTCGACCGGTTCGGGAACATGTGCATCGGTGAGGATGCGGGCGCTGGTCTGTTCATGCACGATGACGCGGTCGTCAGAGCGCAATTTCCACGCAAGCTGGTTGGTGCCGCTGTCGATGGCATAGGCCCGCGC
This sequence comes from Sphingobium sp. CCH11-B1, assembly GCF_001556865.1. Taxonomy (GTDB): domain Bacteria; phylum Pseudomonadota; class Alphaproteobacteria; order Sphingomonadales; family Sphingomonadaceae; genus Sphingobium. The sequence goes on from NZ_LSJY01000006.1 coordinate 1,572, forward strand.
CGCGCCGTTCGTCAGCAGCACATCGGTAAAGCCCCCGGTCGACGATCCGACATCAATGGCGACGAAGCCCATAACGTCGATGCCGAACGCATCCAGCGCATGGGCGAGCTTGATCCCGCCGCGCGATACCCAGGGATGATCGCGACCGCGCACGTCCAGTTCCGCGTCGTCCGCCACCTGCTGCCCCGCCTTCTCGATCTTGCGGTCGCCAAGGAAGACGAGGCCGGCGAGGATCAGCGCCTGCGCGCGCGCCCGGCTTTCGGCAAGGCCATGGTCGACGAGCAACTGATCGGCACGGATCTTGGCCATCACCGCACCAGCGCGGTCAGCGTGGCGGGCGTCAGCAATTGCGGCAGCGTCTGCACTTCCTTGCCCGGCGCATACCAGAGATAGAGCGGCACGCCCGAGCGCCCCTGACTTTCAAGGAAGCGGGTGATGGCGGGATCGGCATTGGTCCAGTCCCCCACCATCACGATCACCTCGGCCTTTCGAAAGGCGTCGCGCGTTTCGGCCCGGTCGATCGCGGCCGCCTCGTTCGCCTTGCATGTCAGGCACCAATCGGCGGTGAAATAAAGGAACACCGGCTTGTTCGCGGCGCGCAGGCTGGCCAGTTTCGAGACATCGAAACGGACAGCCTCCCCGGCGTTTTCTGCGTATGCTGGAGCAGTGGAGGGCAAGGCGGACACGGCGGCACCGAGCAACGCGAACGCCGCGACAAGGGTGATCCAGCCACCAGACCTGCCCGTCCTTTGCCGGCCGCCCAGCCACCAGAGCAGTAGAGCGAGGATCAGCGCCGCGCCAAGGCCGATGGTCATGCCGGATACGCCGCGCTGCTGCCCCAGGAGCCAGGCAAGCCCGAGCGCGGTCAGGAACATCGGAATGGCGAGGATCTTCTGGAACCGGCCCATCCACGCACCGGGCCTGGGCAGCCGACGACGGAGCGCGGGGATGTAGGCGAGCAGCAGGAAGGGAAGCGCCAGTCCGACGCCGAGGCCTGCGAAAATCGCCAGTGCAGCGGCAAGCGGCAGCAGCAGCGCCGCGCCCATCGCCGCCGCCATGAAGGGACCGGTGCAGGGCGTGGCGACGAAAGCCACCAGCGCGCCCGTCCAGAATGCGCCGGCAAGGCCGCCTTTTCCAACCAGCCCTCCCCCGCCGCCATAGGCGTTGAGATCGAACAGGCCGGCGAGATTGAAGGCGATGGCGGTCACCAGCAGCAGAAGCGCCAGGATGATGCGCGGGTCCTGCAGCTGAAAGGCCCAGCCCACCGCTCCCCCCGCCGCGCGTAATGCGAGCAGCAGCCCGCCCAGCGCCAAGCAGGTGAGGATGATCCCGGCGGCGTAGGCCAGCGCTTCCCGTCGGACGATTCGTTCGTCACCGCCCGCCTTTGCCAGCTTCATCGCCTTGAGGCCGAGGATCGGAAAGACGCAAGGCATGATGTTGAGCAGCAGGCCACCGAGCAGCGCCCCGCCTAACGCCGCGAGGATCGCGCTCCATTGTCCGCCAGACGATCCGCCCGCGACAGGGCCGGGTCGCGCGGTCACAAGGAAGCCGACATGGTCGCCGGTGCGCAGCACAGCCTGCACCACGCCCCCCTTGCCTCCCTGCGCGGCGTCCGTTTCGATCAGAAGCCTGTCGCCGTCCCGCGACATCGTCTGCGGCGCAGCGTAGCGGGCAAGGCCTTCCGCCAGAGGGAAGAGGTGGATGTCGCTGGCTTGCGCGCTGGCAGGGAAAGGAACGGACAGACGCAGCCGACCGCCGTCCGTCGCATAGGTTGCTTCCGACCCCAGGGGACGCGGCAGATGGGTCCGCCATGCGTCGAAGCGAGCTTGCTGCGCCGCCGGGACATTTCCGCCGCCCGCAACCAGATCAAGCGTCAACTCGCCGCTTTCCGGCACGCAAACCTTGTCCGTGCAGGCGAGCCAGTTGGCCTTTACCCGGATCGGCAGGCGCGTGCCGACGCGAACGTCGGTCGCGACCTTTAGCTCAGCGAGGATCGCATAGGGACCTTCATAGACATGGTTCATCAGGCCCGAAATCAGCAGCGTTTCCGGCACTGGGTAGCGCAGCGCGCCTATGCTCACACCCTTGGGCAGCGTCCATTGGACAGTCATGCCAAGGCCCGCGTCACCCGGATTGAGCCAATAGCCGTGCCAGCCCTTTTCCGGCGTCATGGCAAAGGCGATGGTCGTGCCTTCCCCGGACTTTGGAGCGCTGCTTTCCGCCACCAACTGCGCGGCGATATGGGCGGGTCCGCCGCCAAACGCGCCACTTTGAGCGAAGGCCCAGGGTTGCGCGGCGGCCAGGCTGGTCAGCATCGCCAGCGTCATCATTATGACTTGAAAAATGCGCATCGGACCTCTGGTCGAGTGGATGCTAGCGGGCTAGGTCGCTCCCCAACCGCCGTCAAGGCATGAGAAGGGCACGAGAATGTTGAAACGAGTCGCCGCCACCCTGTTGCTCGCCACCGCCATGCCGCTGGCGGCTCAGTCTCCGGCATCCTCGCCCGCACCGGCATCGGCAGCGACATCCATGCCCGCAACGCCGCCCAAGCTGATCGTCGCGATCAGCGTCGATCAGTTTTCAGCCGACCTGTTCAGCGAATATCGGCAATATTACAGCGCGGGGCTGAAACGGCTGACGGAAGAAGGCGCTGTCTTTCCGCGCGGTTATCAGAGCCATGCCGCGACCGAGACCTGCCCCGGTCACTCGACCATCCTGACGGGCAGCCGCCCTTCGCGCACCGGCATCATCGCCAACACATGGTTCGACCTGTCGACCGGCCGGGCGGACAAGGCCGTCTATTGCGCCGAGGATGAAACGCAGCCGGGCAGCAGCAGCGACAAATATGTGGCATCGCCCGTCCACCTGCGCGTGCCGACGCTGGGCGGGCGGATGAAGGCGGCCAATCCCGCGACGCGCGTCGTGTCCGTATCGGGCAAGGATCGCGCCGCGATCATGATGGGCGGGCCGACCGCCGATCAGGTCTGGTGGCTGGGCGGACCGCAAGGCTATGTCAGCTACAAGGGCGTTGCGACGCCGCCGCTGGTCGCGCGGGTCAACGACGTGATGGCGCAGCGGCTGGCGCAGGCGAATGCGGGCTTTGACCTGCCAATGCAATGCGCGGCCAAAGATTTCCCGGTTCGTGCCGGCGACAGGACCGTGGGCACGGGCCGCTTCGCCCGCGCTGCCGGCGACTATAAGGCGTTCCGCATCTCGCCCGAACAGGATGCGATGACGCTGGCCTTCGCCGCCGCCGCAATCGAGGCCATGGACCTTGGCAAGCAGGCGCAGACCGACATCATTTCCATCGGCCTGTCCGCGACGGATTATATCGGCCACACCTACGGAACAGAGGGAACCGAAAGCTGTATCCAGGTCGATCGGCTGGACAAGGAGCTGGGTGCGTTCTTCGACCGGCTGGACAAGGATGGGATCGACTATGTCGTGGTGCTGACGGCCGATCATGGCGGCCATGACCTGCCCGAACGCTATCGGCTGAACGCCATCCCCATGGAACAGCGAGTCGACATGGCGCTGACGCCCAAGGCGCTGTCGGACTCCGTGGCCGCAAAGGCCGGATTGCCAGGAAAGAAGGTGATCTGGGGCGATGGGCCTTCTGGCGACCTGTATATCGACAAGGGGCTGACCGCTGCCCAGCGCGCCAGGGTGGAGGCGGAAGCGCTGACGTTGCTGCGCGCCCATCCGCAGGTCGAAACGGTATTCACGAAGGCGCAGATCGCCGCCACCCCCTCCCCTTCCGGGCCGCCCGAAAGCTGGACCCTGCTTCAGGAAGCGCGCGCCAGCTTCGATCCCGAACGGTCGGGCGACCTGCTTTTGCTGCTGAAGCCGCGGGTGATGGCGATCCCCGAACAGGCGGTGATGGGCACCGTCGCCACGCACGGATCGCCATGGGATGCGGACCGGCGCGTACCCATCCTGTTCTGGCGCAAGGGGATGCGCCATTTCGAGCAGCCGATGGGCGTGGAGACGGTCGACATCATGCCGAGCCTTGCCGCGCTGATCGCCCTGCCGGTGCCTAAAGACCAGATCGACGGGCGTTGCCTGGACCTGATCGCCGGCGACGGGGACAGCTGCGCGGGGAAATAGGCGGCGGCGCGTCCCCCGGCCCAGCGCTGGGGAAATGATGCGCCCTTACCTGTCAGATATTCTCGCCGACCCCGTCCGTACTTTCCAGAATCGCATGGACGCGGTGCGGCGCGGACACCTCGACCCGGCTGGTGACTTCATATTGGGCCTTGGCCTGCCGGACGTTGCTGTCCGCCGGCACGCTGTCGGTCAGCCAGACATTGCCGCCGATCACCGACCGGCTGCCGACAATCACCCGGCCCAGCACCGTCGCGCCGGCGTAGATCACCACGTCATCCTCCACGATGGGGTGGCGGGGAAGCGCCTTTTCCAGCCTGCCACTGCGATCCGAGGGGAAGCTGCGCGCGCCGAGCGTTACCCCCTGATAGAGGCGCACCCGATTGCCGACGATCGCGGTTTCGCCGATGACCACGCCGGTTCCATGGTCGATGAAGAAGCTGTGCCCGATGGTCGCGCCGGGATGGATGTCTATGCCGGTCGCGCTGTGGGCGATTTCCGAGATGATCCGCGCCACGAGGGGGGCGCCCAGCACATGCAGCCTGTGCGCCAGACGATGGTGAATGATCGCCAGCATGGAAGGATAGCAGATCAGCACCTCGTCCACGCTGCGCGCTGCCGGGTCACCCACAAAGGCGGCATCCACATCCGTGTCCAGCAGGTCGCGCAAACCCGGCAGGCTTTGCGCGAAGCCGCCGATGATGCGCGCAGCCTCCGCGTCCACGGCCGTATCCGGCTCGTCCTTCAGGGCGTAGATCAGCTCCAGGCGAATCTGGCCGTAAAGCCGGCTAAGCACCGTCTGCAGCGTTTCAGCGACATAGGCGTCCTCATTATGGAGGCGCACGAAACTGGGGCCGAGCCGCAGGGGGAAGAGCGCGCCGCACAGCGCCTGCATGATCTTCGTCAGGTTGGCGCGCGATGGGAATCCTTCCGCGCCATATTCCGCGTGATGCTGCTGCGCCTGCCGCCAGCGGCCGCGCGCGGCGCCCAGATCCGCGACCAATTGGTCCAGATCCCAATATCCTTCCAAGCTATGATTGTCGTCGTCCGCCATCCGATGCGCCCTTGAACCATGTTTCTGCTGGCATAGCTCGGGCCGAGGCGCGCCGATAAACGAGTTTTGCTTGGGGACCGAAAGTTTCTCTTTCTAAGCGCGCCGGCCCTGACGCGGCAGATTGAGGCAGATTTCCGCGCGCAGGCCCCCGTCCGGGCGGTTGGCGAGGATCAATTGCCCGCCTTCGGCAGCGACCGCTTTCTGGACGATGGCGAGTCCCAGGCCAAGCCCCCTGGTGTTGCGCTGCCGGGCGTCGTCCAGCCGGGAAAAGGGGAGCATGACCTCCTCCAAACGATCGCGGGGGATGCCGGGGCCGTCATCATCGACGCGGATCAGTACCTCATTGCCCTTCCGGTCGACCGAGACGCGCGCACGATGGCCATAATGAAGGGCATTTTCGATAAGGTTGCGCACCGCGCGCCGAAGCGACAGGGCGCGCACCTCCAGTTCCAGATGGTCGAGCCCTTCATAGGTCACGTCCTGTCCATGATCCTGAAAGGCGTCGACAACCGTGGCTATGGTAACGGCGATATCGGTGCGCACGGGCGTTTCGGGATCCTTTTCGCCGCCCAGATAGGCGAGCAGCGATTCGAGCATCGCGCCCATTTCCTCCAGATCGCCGGCCATGGCGTCCTGCACGTCGGCGTCCTTCACTTCCTCCAGCCGCAGTTGCAGGCGGGCGAGCGGCGTGCGCAGGTCATGTCCGACCGCCGCCAGCGTTTCGGTGCGCTCGTCGATCAGGCGATGGATGCGTGCCTGCATGGCGTTGAAGGCGGAGATGAGATTGCGGACGTCGCTGGTGCCCGCTTCCGGCACGATGACTTCGGACCCGCGCCCGATCCTGTGCGTGGCATGGGTCAGGTCGCGCAGCGGCGCGAGCGTCCGGCGCATGAGCAGCCATCCCGCCACCAGAAGCGCGAGCACGGGGATGAGCGCCAGCCCCATGCGGCCAATGGTGAAGGCCCATTTTCCCCCGATATGGCGCATGCCGAAATAGAGCCAGCTTCGGTCGGGCAATTGCAGGCCACCGTTGATTTCGGAATGGCGGCCGGGGGTGATGCGCAGCCAGAGGCCGGATTTCTCAAGCGTCGGTTCCCAGGTGATGATCTGACGCCGCATCCGTTCCAGTTCGGGCGACAATGGCGGCGGCGGCGGGGCGACCGGCGACCAGTGGACGTCATAGCGATCTGTCGTCAGCTGATACCCCAGGGCGCGCCGGTCGTCCTGCGGGCTTTCGGCAAGCAGCTTGCGGGCGATGACCAGATGCTCCGCCAGCCGCCTTGCTTCGTCATCCTGCAACGAAAGCTGGCTCGCCCGTTCGTAGATCAGCGTGCCGACGGCGAATTCGAGCGTGAGCGTCAGCAGCAGGATCGCGAACAGGCGGCCAAGCAGCCCCAGCGGTCCCCTGATATGCCAGTTCAAGCGCGGCTGACCTCTGCATTGAACATATAACCCACCCCCCTGACGGTGGTGATCGGCGCGGCCTTGTCCTGCGTGGTGAGCTTGCGACGCAGCCGGCTGACCAGCACGTCGATGCTGCGGTCGCTGCTGTCGCCCATGCGGGTGCGCGACAATTCGATCAGCCGTTCTCGCGCGATGACTCGCTGCGGGTGGCTGAGAAAGGAGCCGAGCAGGTCGAACTCCGCGCCGGTCAATTCCACGACGGCGCCGGTGGGCGATCGCAGTTCGCGACGCGGGAAGCTGACCGCCCAGCCGTCGAAATGGGCTTCGCTTTCACGATGCTCGTCCGGCCCGCGCTCCACGCCCACGCGGCGCAGGATGGCGCGGATGCGAGCGATCAGTTCACGGGTGCCGAAAGGCTTGGGCAGATAGTCGTCAGCGCCCAGCTCCAGGCCGACGATACGGTCGGTCTCGCTGCCCTTCGCGCTGATGAAGATGATGGGAACATCGCTCTTGCGGCGGATCTGACGGCAGAGATCAATGCCGTTGGTGCCCGGCAACATCACGTCCAGCACGACGAGATCGACCGGTCCAGCGTCGAAAGCGACCCACATTTCCGGCCCCGAAGAGGCGGGACGGACCAGATAGCCATGTTCCTGTAGCGCGCGCGTGGTGAGCGTCCGCAACGGCGGGTCATCTTCGACCAGGATGATCGACGGTGCGGTCATGAGGGCATGCGAGGCGGAATGAGCATGGCATCGGGATAAGCCCGGCCTGTTGCACGGTCAACTGGACGACCGGCCATCCTCTGCCCAAGGGATATGCAGCAACAATTTGTCACGCGCCGGACAGGTGAAGCGCGACAATGCCGGGCCGGAAGAACCGGCCCGGCACGACGACATCAGAAGGCGGCAGTGATGGAGAAGACCACCGTGCTGCGCGCGATCGACTTGCCAAAGTCCTTGCCGTCATTGACCATGAAGTTCGGACGGATGTAATTTTCCTCGACCCGCGCGATGTCGGTGTCGACATAGGCGATGCTGGCGGTCAGCGGCGTTCCAGGGATGGCCAGGTCCGCACCGACGAGCCAATCGAGATATTTGCCGGTCGGCGCGACCGACGTGCCGTTGGGGCCAAGGCCCGGATTGCCCTTCGACCAACCCAGATGCGCCTTCAGCGAAACGGGGGTGTTCGGGATCGCGCCGCTCACGTCGGCCCAGCTATAGAAGTTGTCGTTCTTCTTGCCCGGGCGGAACACGGTGCAAGCGGCGTCGCTGCACACTTCCCCCAGCGCCTGCTGCTTCGGCGCATAGGCAACGCCAACCAGCGCCTTGACCGGGCCGAACTGGTGCGACAGCTTCACATAGGGTTCGGCGAAATCGGTTTCGTCAGCGCCCGAGGGGTACATGTACCAGGTCAGGCCCACATCGACGGTGGTGCCTTCGCCGAGCGACGCGGCGTAACCGGCGATCAGGTCAAGCTCCATGTTGGCGCCGCCGAAACGGCCCCAGCCACCCAGGTTCGATCCCCAGGTGCCAACATAGGCACCGCTTTCATGCGCGATGGTGAAGCCACCCTGCACGGCCATGCCGCGGTCGCTCTGCGAAACGCCGCGGAAACGGTAGTCGGATACGAGGCCGACGGTGCCGGTGACGGTGACGGGCTTTGCGGGTTCTTCCTGAGCGAAGGCCGGAGCACTGGAGAGAAGCGCCAGGGCGGCACAGGCGATTTGATACTTCATGAAACATTCCCCTTTACGAGTGAATGTCCCGTCCTGCTTCCACGGCCCCAGAGTCTGTTAATCCTGCTCCGGGTGCCTGCGGATGGCGTATGACTAAATGCAAAGCCATTTTTGGGGAACCGTTTTTTCCTGCAGATGCGAAATGATCGGAAATGCTGTTGCGCGACTGCAACAATGATCGTGCGGCGAAACAAAGAAAAAGCCGCCGCGCTGGATGCAGCGCGGGGGCCATATATTTAGCTGAATCAGGTCGTTATGCCACGATGTGCCGCAGCCGCCCGGTCGCACCGAACAGTTCCACAGGCGCACCCGAACCGCGACGGCGATCGACCCATTCGCGCAGCATTTCAGCGCAAGTATGATCGATATGACCAAGCCGTTCGACATTCAGGATCACCAGGCCGGCGGCGGGAAGCGATTCCAGCTTGGCCGACAGCTTGGGCAGACTGAGGAAGGTCGCAGTGCCATGCAGCGCGACTTCATGCGCCTCACCCCGGTTTTCCTCCTCCACGTTGAGACGCAGACGACGGGCATGGGGCAGCAGTTCGATGACCGACAGTCCGATGCCGACAAGCACGCCGGTCAGCAGGTCCGTGGCCACCACGCAGATCAGCGTCGCCGCCCATACGACCGCGGGAAGCGGACCATAGAGGTGGAAGAGATGCTTCACATGCGCGACGCTCACGAGGCGAACGCCGGTGATAACGAGGATACCGGCCAGCGCCGCCATCGGGATTTCCCGCAGCAACCACGGCAGCAGGGCTACGAAGCCAAGAATCCAGACGCCGTGCAGGATGGTCGACAGGCGTGTCTTTGCGCCCGCCTGAACGTTGGCGGACGACCGCACGATAACCCCGGTCATGGGCAGCGCGCCGGCGAAACCGCATAGCAGGTTGCCGATACCCTGGGCGCTCAATTCCTTGTTGTAATTGGTGCGCACGCCATTGTGCATGCGATCGACAGCCGCCGCGGACAGCAATGTTTCAGCGCTGGCGATGAAGGCAATCGCGATGGCGGTGGTGATGACGGTGGGGTTCAGCAACTGGGCCAGCAATCCCTGCTCGGGCAGCGTGACGGCACCGATGATCGATTCAGGCACGACGACGCGAGCGACCGGAAGGCCGAGCGCGAAAGCAACGAGTGTGGCCGCGACCACGCCAACCAGCGCGCCGGGCACCAGCTTCATCGATGCGGGGCGGAACTTCTCCCAGCCCAGCATGCTGAAGATGGTTACGAGCCCAACCGCGAAAGCCGTGGCAGCGTCGCCATTGGACAGGCCCAGTATCTGACCGGGCATGGCGATCAGGTTGTGCAGGCCGCTCGACAGCGGCTTGTCGTCGAATAGCACGTGGAACTGGCCGACGACGATCAGTACACCAATGCCCGCGAGCATGCCGTGCACGACCGCGGGCGAGATAGCGCGGAACCATCCGCCAACACGCATGAGACCGGCGACGAACTGGATCGCGCCGGCCAGAATGAGGATCGGCCCGAGCGCCGACAGGCCCTGTTCGCGCACGATTTCAAAGACGATGACCGCCAGGCCAGCCGCCGGGCCGCTGACCTGAAGCGGCGATCCCGCCAGTAGACCGACGATGATGCCGCCGATGATGCCGGTGATAAGCCCCTTTTCCGGCGGCACGCCGGAAGCCACGGCAATGCCCATGCACAGTGGCATCGCCACCAGGAACACAACGATCGACGCTGTGAAGTCGCGGCCCAGAGCGCCGCCGGAAAGGGATTTCAACATGATTTACTCCGCCGCGACGGCAAAGGCGGTTTCACCCGCCAGACGGCGGGCCTGGGGAAGCGCCACGGGAAGAGGCTCGCCCTCACGCAGCGGCACGAAGCGGTTGGTCTCGCCGTCGAGGCCCAGCACCTGTCCGGCATGGATATCGACATACCAGCCGTGCAGCGCGATCTCGCCGCGGGCGATGCCCGACGCAACTGACGGATGGGTCCGCAGGTGGGCGAGCTGGACCACGACATTTTCAAGCGCGGTATTGCGGAGCTTTTCCGCATCGCTGAGGTCGTCGGGATAGTTTTCGGCGACGACCTTCTGCGCGGCATGGCTATGGCGCAACCAGGCCGCGACATTGGGCATGGCGCTCAGGTCAGCGTTGGTCGACAGCGCCTTCATCGCGCCGCAATCGCTATGGCCGCACACGATGATGTCGCGCACGCCCAGCACCATCACCGCATATTCGACGGTGGCGGTGACGCCGCCCAGCTGGCTGGCGTGCGGCGGCACGATGTTGCCCGCGTTGCGGCAGACGAACAGGTCGCCCGGCTCCGCCTGCATGATGTGTTCGGGAACGATGCGCGAGTCGGCGCAGGAAATCATCAACGCCTTGGGGCTCTGCCCTTCGTTGGCGAGCTTGCTGTAGAGGCTGCTTTTTGTCGGATAGGTGTTCTTTTCGAAACTGAAGACGCGGCCGATAAGCTCGTTCATGGGACTATCCTCATTATAATTGCGTGACCGATGGGGGATCGGCGGAGTTTAAAGGATAGGGACATGAGTTTGCTGCAGCGCAGCGCTTTTGTAAAAAATCATGTCTGGAGGCGGAACATGGTTGGATCGCGCTGACCAGCGGCCAAAAGGGCCTGTTACCGCCGCTCCACCGGGGCGCTGAACATATAACCCGCGCTTCGCACGGTGACGATGGGAGCAGGATTGCCACCCCGCGCGAGTTTCCGGCGCAGGCGGCTGACCAGTACATCGACGCTACGATCGGACGAAGCGCCATCGCGGACGCCCGCCAGTTCCATCAGTCGGGGTCTTGCAACGATCGTTTGCGGATGGTCGACGAACACGGCCAGCAATGCGAACTCCGCCGCCGTGAACGGTATGAGGGCGCCGTCAGGCGCGATGACTTCCCGGCGCCCGAAATCCATGGTCCAGCCGTCGAACAGCGCCTGACCGGAACCGTTCGCCACCAGCATCCGTTCGTTTCGCCCGCGGCGCATGACGGCGCGAAGACGGGCCGCCAGTTCGCGCGACGAATAGGGCTTTGCCATATAATCGTCGGCACCCAGTTCCAGCCCGACCACGCGATCGACCTCGCTGCTGTTGGCCCCGACCAGGATGATCGGCACGTCGCTCCGTTCGCGCACGTCGCGGCACAGGTCCAGCCCATCCGCGCCGCGCAAAGCGGCGTCCAGCACCACGGCATCGACGGATGTTTTTTCGAGAGCGTGGAATATGTCATGCACAGACGCTGCAGCCATGGCCCGGAACCCGCTCTGCTCCAGAAAATCGTGTCAAACGGCGTTCAAAAGGGACCCCCGATCGGCGTCGAAGAGGGACCCCCTTTTCGGATAATATGATGCTGGTTTGTTGAAGATGGCCTTGCGCTGCGTGCGGCGGAGGGCGGGCGTAGCCCGACCGGAGGCGCGCGCAG
>NZ_LSJY01000059.1 GCF_001556865.1 Sphingobium sp. CCH11-B1
CCCTACCGCCTGCCCCCCTGCCTCCAAAACCACTATCAATGTAGGATAATCTCTGGTCTATCCTGTCGGATGCGCCGTTCCCACACCCTCCTCCGTTCGCCGGACCAGCCCCTTACCCCCGCCATCATGACGCGCAGTTGTGACCAACTTGGCGCGTTACCGTCGCGTCGGCGTGACCCGGGCGGCGCGTCACGGACGCGCTACAGGCGCGTTGCTGCCGCGTCAGGGTGCGTCGGGGACGCGCACCGCGCGATAATCGGTGGATTTGCATGAACAGTGACGGTGTGAACTTCGGCGCCGTGACCCATGCGTGACCCCGGCGCCCACCGCATCTAAAAGGCGACTCGATGCCGTCCCTCACGACCTCCGCGATCGTTTGCGCCGTGCGCCATCATGGCGAACATGGCGCGATCGCGCGGCTGCTGACGCCTGATCATGGCCTGTTGCCGGGCTATGTACGCGGCGGCCGGTCGCGGGCGATGCGTCCGGTGCTGATGCCCGGCAATGTGGTAAAGGCGGACTTCCGCGCGCGGACGGACGAGCAGCTTGCCGGACTGACCGTCGAACTGGCGCACAGCCGCGCGCCGCTCCACGCCGAACCCCTGCCCGCCGCCGCGATTGACTGGAGCTGTGCCCTGACCGCGGCCGCCCTGCCCGAAGGGACGCCCTATCCTGCCCTGCATCAGGCCTTTTCCGGCCTGCTCGATGCGGTGGAGGCCGCCCCGGCGGCGCGGGGATGGGCGGCGGCGCTGGTGCGATACGAATTGCTGCTGCTTGCCGAACTGGGCTTTGGCCTGGACCTCACGCGATGCGCGGCGCTGGGCGGCGCGGACGACCTCGCCTTCGTCAGTCCGCGCAGCGCGGCGGCGGTAAGTCGCGCGGGCGCCAGCGGCTATGAGGACCGGCTGCTGCCCCTGCCGCCGTTCCTGCTGGCGGGCGGCGCGGGCGACTGGGCGCAGATCCTCGACGGGCTGCGGCTGACCGGCTTCTTCCTTGAACGCTCGGTCCTCACCGAAAGGCGCAGCGATGTGCTCGCCGCCCGCGAACGGCTGGTGGAACGACTGAAAAGAGCGGTTGCCTAAAGCCGGTTCGTTCTGCAAAGGCCTGCGCGCACGACCGGTCCTTTTCTTTCGCGAAAAGGCATCCGCACGATTGGTAAGGAATAGTTGCATGCTCATCGCCCTGTTCGCCGGAGACGGCATCGGCCCCGAAATCGTCGCCCAGGCGAAGCGCGTGCTGGATGCGTTGGCGATACCGGGCCTGACCTATGAAGAGGGTCTGGTCGGCGGCGCGGCCTACAAGGCGGTCGGTCATCCGCTTCCGCCCGAAACGCTGGACCTGGCGAAACGCGCCGACGCCATCCTGTTCGGGGCGGTGGGCGATCCGGATTGCGACGCGCTTGAGCGGCACCTGCGCCCGGAACAGGCGATCCTTGGCCTGCGCAAGGAACTGGGCCTCTTCTCCAACCTGCGCCCGGCGAAGGTCTTTCCGGAACTGGCCGGCGAATCCGCGCTGAAGCCGGAGGTCGCGGCCGCGATCGACCTGCTGATCGTGCGGGAAACCAATGGCGACGTCTATTTCGGCGAAAAGGGCTTTCGCACCACCGCCGATGGCCTGCGCGAAGGTTATGACGTCATGTCCTATAACGAAGCCGAAGTGCGGCGCATCGCGCATGCCGGTTTCCAGGCGGCGCGCGCCCGGCGCGGCAAGCTCTGCTCGGTGGACAAGGCCAATGTGCTGGAAACGAGCCAGCTGTGGCGCGACACGGTGATCGAAGTGGCGAAGGACTATCCCGACGTCGCCCTGTCCCACATGTATGTCGACAATGCCGCGATGCAGCTGGTCCGCAACCCTGGCCAGTTCGACGTCATCGTCACGGGCAACCTGTTCGGCGACATCCTCTCCGATCAGGCGAGCATGTGCGTCGGGTCCATCGGCATGCTGGCCTCGGCCACGCTGAACCAGGGCAATCAGGGCCTGTACGAGCCGATCCACGGTTCCGCGCCGGACATCGCCGGCACCGGCAAGGCCAATCCGCTGGCGACCATCCTGTCGGCGGCGATGATGTTGCGCTATTCGCTGAACCTGCCTGAGCCCGCCGACCGTATCGAAGCGGCCGTGGCAGGCGCGCTGCGGAGCGGCGCGCGCTCGGCGGATCTGGGCGGCGCCATGACCACCGTGGAAATGGCCGACGCGGTACTCGCGGCGCTTTGAAGCGCCTCAATCCGCTTTATTTGGTGGAGGGGCTAAAGGTTAACGTTCCCGGGCCGATCTAGGTAGAAAACAGGGATCGCTTAATCTATGATAACCGAACTGACGCAGGGCCATGCCGAGCTGCGCACGCTGATGCTCGATTTCGCGCGCGAAATGGACGATGCAGGCCCGGAAAACATGCCGAGGCTGGCGCAGAAACGCATCGCCTTTTCCCAGCTATTCCGCGACCATATGGCGCGGGAGGACGCGCTGACCCGCTCCCTGCCCCGCGCCACCCTCCCGCCGGAGCAAGAGCAGGTGGTCCGCACCCACAGTCGCGGCGTCGTGGCGCTATTCCTGCGCTACAGCGACCATGTGAAGCACTGGAACCCGGCGCAAATTGCGGCGGACTGGTCCACCTATCGCCTGGCGGTGCTGGCGCTTCAGGACGAACTGCGTGAACGGATGGCATGGGAAGAATCCCATCTTCACCCCCTGCTCAACACAAAGCAGCGAAAGCCGTCCTGAACGCGTCGGTCCAATCCCGCGGCACCGGTCCTGTCCGTCACGCAGCGGGATCGCTAAGGGCGGAGGATGACCGACTTCTCGCTCGCCTCGCTCCGCGCCGCCGCCGCCATGGTCCATGCGCGGATGCCGCCGACACCGCAATATGCCTGGCCGCTGCTGGCCGCCCGAACGGGGTGCGACCTTTGGGTGAAGCATGAGAACCACCTGCCGACCGGCGCGTTCAAGGCGCGCGGCGCCGTCACCTATATCGACTGGCTGCGCCGCACCCATCCGCAGGTTTCGGGTATCATCACCGCCACGCGCGGCAATCATGGGCAGGCGCAGGCGCGCGCTGCGACTGCGGCGGGCCTTGGCATCACCATCCTGGTGCCGCACGGCAATGCGCAGGAAAAGAACGCCGCGATGCGCGCATTCGGCGCGACCCTGATCGAGCATGGTCACGACTTCGACAGCGCCAAGGCGGAAGCCATGCGCCTGTCGCAGGAACAGGGGCTGTACATGGTGCCGCCCTATCATGAGGAACTGGTGCGCGGCGTCGCCAGCTATGGCCTGGAACTGTTCGACGCGGTGGCGGACATCGACACCGTCTATGTGCCGGTGGGTTGCGGATCGGGCCTTTGCGGAACGATCGCCGCGCGCGACGCGCTTGGCCTCAAGACCAAGGTCGTCGGCGTGGTATCCGCCCATGTGGACGCCGCCAAGCGCAGCTTCGAGGAAGGCCGGCTGATCGCCAGCCCCACCGCCCACACCTTTGCCGACGGCGTGGCAGTCTGCACGCCGGTGCAAGCCGCGCTCGATTATTTCGGGCCGCGCGCCGACCGCTTCGTCGCCGTCACCGACGATGAAGTCGCCCACGCCATCCGCGTTTATTGGGAAGACACCCATAATCTGGCCGAAGGCGCGGGCGCAGTGGCGCTGGCCGCACTCATCCAAGAAAAGCAGACGATGGCAGGGAAGCGGGTTGCGGTTATTCTGTCTGGCGGTAATGGCGACAGGAGCCAGATGGCAGAGATATTGGGCGGCGCAACGCCGCGTGTGCATCAGGATATGCGGAAGGCGATATGAAGCGGAAGAGCGGCCAGAACCCGGACGTGACGCGCAACTGGAAGCCGGCGACGCTGGCGGTCCGGGGCGGAACGGCGCGCAGCGAATTTGGCGAGACGTCCGAAGCCCTGTTCCTGACCAGCGGCTATTGCTACGACCGGGCCGAGGACGCCGCCGCGCGATTTGCCGGCGAGCAGGTCGGCATGACCTATAGCCGGCTCCAGAACCCCACGGTCGAGATGCTGGAGCAACGCATCGCCCTTCTGGAAGGCGCGGAAGCCTGTCGCGCCACCGCGACCGGAATGGCGGCGATGACGGCGGCTCTGCTCTGCCAGCTGTCGGCGGGCGACCATGTGGTCGCGGCGAAGGCCGCGTTCGGTTCGTGCCGCTGGCTGGTCGATACGTTGCTGCCCAAATTCGGAATCGAAACCACCACCATCGACGGTCACGACAGCAGCGCGTGGGAAGCGGCGGCAAAGCCCAATACCAAGGTCTTCTTCTTCGAGACGCCCGCCAACCCGACCATGGACGTGGTGGACATCGCGGCGGTGTGCGCCATCGCCAAGGCGCGAGGGATCACCACGGTCGTCGACAATGCCTTCGCCACCCCGGCGCTCCAGCGACCGATGGAATTGGGCGCGGATGTCGTCGCCTACAGCGCGACCAAGATGATGGACGGCCAGGGCCGGGTGCTCGCCGGGGCCGTGTGCGGCACGCGCGACTGGATCGACAATGTGCTGCTACCCTTTCACCGAAACACCGGGCCGACGCTCTCCCCCTTCAACGCCTGGGTGGTTCTGAAGGGGCTGGAGACGCTGGACCTGCGCATCCGCCGGCAGAGCGAGAATGCGCTGAAGGTTGCGCGCTTCCTGGAAGGCCGCCTGCCCAAGGTGCTGTATCCGGCGCTGGAGAGCCATCCGGCGCATGACCTGGCGATGCGGCAGATGGCGATGGCTGGGCCGATCTTCTCGCTCTATGTCGGCGGCGGCCGGGCGGAGGCGCATGGCCTGCTCAACGCGCTGGAACTGGTGGACATCAGCAACAACATCGGCGATTCGCGATCGCTGATGACGCACCCGGCCTCCACGACCCATTATGGCATGGCGGAAGCAGCGCGGCTGGAAGTCGGCATTACGGAGGATATGCTGCGGCTCAATGTCGGGCTGGAAGACCCCGACGACGTGATTGCCGACTTCGATCAGGCCCTGCGCGCGATAGGGCGTTGACGGACGAGGGGATTGGAGCGCATTTCATGGCGGTGAACGCGCTTTTCCCCTTTCACGCGACGACGCGGGACATCACCGTGCACGTCGCCGTCACTTTCCTGCCCGAACAGTCGGAGCCGGACCGGGGGCGCTGGTTCTGGGCCTATCATATCCGGATCGAAAATATCGGCGACGAACCGGTGCAACTGCTGACCCGCCACTGGATCATCACCGATGGGCGCGGTAGACAGCATAGCGTTGAAGGCGACGGGGTGGTCGGCGAACAGCCCGTCGTCCAGCCCGGTAAAAGCTATGACTATGTGTCGGGTTGTCCGCTCAATACGCCGACCGGTTCCATGAAAGGCAGTTATCGCATGATCGGTGCCGGCGGCGAGACATTCAGTGTCGCCATTCCCCATTTCGCCCTGATCGCGCCGGCGGTGGCCGAATGAAGCGGACTCATTTGCCGCTGAACGGGCTGCGCGTGCTGGATGCGGCGGCGCGGCACCTGTCCTTCACCCGCGCGGCGGACGAGCTGGCGGTAACGCCTGCGGCCGTGGGCCAACAGATCCGCGCACTTGAGGATATGCTGGGCGTGGTGCTGTTCCGCCGTACACCCAAGGGGCTGGAACTGACGCCGGAGACGGAAGCGGGGCTGGATGCGCTGCGCGCCGGTTTCCTGGAATTCGAGGAAGCGGTGCGAGCGATGCAGGCCGGGCAATCCAGCAACGCTCTCACCATCGCCGCACCGCGCGACATCAGCGCCAAATGGCTGCAGCCGCGCCTTGCCGCCTATGCGGCGGGACAATCCGACCTGACCTTCCAGCTCATCGCCGCAGATGAGGCGTTAGACTTCACCGAGGCCAATCTGGACATCGCGCTGCGCCTGAGCGACGGGCCGGGCGAGCATGAAGGGGTGAAGATCGGCGAGGCCGCCTATGTGACCGTGGAAAGGGCGACAGGCGGCCCCGATCACCGCATCGACTGGCCGGGCTGCCCCGCCGGCGACAAGCCGGCGATCATTCGCGTGGCGGATGGAGGACTGGCCATCGAGGCGGCGGCCAACGGCTTCGGCCGGGCAAGCGTGCCGCTGCTGCTGGCGCAGGCGGATCTGGACTCCGGACGAGTACGACAGGTGGGCGACGCCAGCCCCGCCCTGCTCGCCTATTGGCTGATAGCGCCCCTGCCCCAATGGCGGCAGAAGAAGGTCAAGGCGCTGGTGGAAGCGCTCGGGCGCTGAATGACGTCTGCGGTCGGAATAGGAGACCGCTCGCTTAACTTCGCATATTTCCCGTAGAAATCAGCGTTTAATTTCCGTCTCGCATTCGAATATTGCGCGGCCTGCCCGTCCGCCTCTTCATGATGTAGCGATCAAGCCACCCTGTAGGACAGTGGATCGGCGCATAGCAAAAGGGCCGGTGCGACGGTGCGCACCGGCCCTGTCATGCCGTCGGTCAGGCCTGTCAGTTGACGGTGCCGAGCCCGTTGATCGCCCGATCCACCAGCGCCTTGTCGGCATTGGCGTCGTGGCCCTGCGCGATGAGAGTCGCAGCGGCGGAGGTAGCCGCGCTCACTGCCTTGGCGCGGATGCCGGCGATGGCGGCCCGTTCGGCTGCGCCGATCTTGTCCTCCGCCATCTTCTGGCGGCGAACGACCAGCGCCTCCGCATTCGCGCGGGCGTCAGCGATCAGCCCTTCGGCTTCATGCTCGGCCGCCTTGCGCATCGCTTCGGCTTCGCCGGTCGCGGCGGCGAGCTTGGCTTCATATTCCGCCTTGAGCGTCTCGGCTTCGGCGCGCAGCTTCGATGCTTCTGCCAGCTGCTCCCTGATCTGCGCGATACGGCCGTCCAGCGCCTTGCCGATGACAGCGGGCACTTTCTTGACCAGAAGGATCAGGATGAACACCGCCATGGCAAGACTGACCCACGCGGTCGCGTCCATGCCGACCGCCTTGGGATCGCTATGCGGCGCCACGCCTTCATGGGCGACGGTGCCGACCGGCTCCAGCCCTTCGGCGTGGATGGCCTGTTCAAGATTGGGCGCTTCGCCCTGATGCTGTGCTGCTGCCTCAGCCATGGGCCAGTGCCGCCTTTACTGCGTTGCGGGCCGCTTCTTCCGACGCTTCGACGCCGGAAATGCGCACCACCATGTCACGCGCCGCGTCGGCGGCAACGGTTTCGATCTGCGCCAGCGCTGCGTCGCTCGCAGCCCGGATGCGCGCTTCCGCCGCGGCGATCTTCGTCGCGACTTCGGCATCGGCGGCCGCAAGCTGCGCTTCCGACGCCTTGGCCGCATCCGCCTTCGCCTTTGCGACGACTGCCTGGGCGGCAACGCGGTTTTCGGCGTCGCGGGTGCGATAATCCGCTTCCGCCTCGTCAGCGCGGGCGAAAGCCGCCTTTGCCGCGTCCAGATCGCCGCTGATCTTCGCGTCGCGCGCATCCGCCGTGCCCTGAACCTTTGGCACCATGCCAAGGCCAATGACGAAGAAGACGAAGCCGAACGTCACCAGCAACCAGAAGATCTGACTGGCATATGTATCGGCGATTTGCGCGATTTGAGGCATGTTACGGGTCCGTCCGGTGGGAGGGCGGTCAATATTCGGCGGAGCGGGCGGACCCGGCGCTCGTCACGCCGCCCCGCCCACGTCCAGTTTCGTGTCAGGCCACGAACACCAGGATCATGGCGATGACGAACGCCAGCAGACCCAGAAGTTCCGCCGCGGCGAAACCGATGAACAGGCGGCCCTGCTGACCGTCGGCAGCGCCCGGATTGCGCAGCGCGCCTTCCAGGAAGCTGCTGAACACGTTGCCCACACCGAGGGCAGCGATGCCCGCGCCAATCGCGGCCAGGCCAGCACCGAGCAGCTTTGCGGCTTCTGCGTCCATGTCGTAAACTCCCTTGTTAAATATTCAAAAACGTTGATGAAATTGCGAAACTCAGTGCAGGTTCTCGGCGTCGTTGAGATAGACCGAGGTCAGCAGCGCGAACACATAGGCCTGGATGACCGCGACCAGCATCTCCAGCGCGCTGATGCCGATCATCAAGACGAAGCTGGCGGTGCCGACGGTCAGGCCCAGCGCCGGAGAGGCGTTGGCGCTGTTGATGACGAAGCCCGCCAGCACCTTCAGCAGCACGTGGCCGGCCGTCATGGCGACGAACAGTCGCAGGCCAAGGCTGAAGGGGCGGACCATGAAGGACACGAGTTCAATGAAGAAGAGCGGCACGACCATCAGCGCCGGAGTGCCGTGCGGCACGAACAGCGAGAAGAAATGCAGGCCGTGCTTGTAGAAGCCCACGATCAGGACGATCGAGAAACTCATGATCGCCAGCACGCCGGTGGCGGTGAAGTGGCTGGTAAAGGTAAAGGGGTGCAGCCCGAACAGGCCGAGCGGCAGCAGACCCAGAAGGTTCGCCAGCAGGATGAACATGAACAGCGAGAAGACGTAGGGGATATACTTCCGGCCCTTGTCGCCGATATTGGCGATCAGCAGGTTCTTGATGAAGCCGGTCATATATTCGACCGCCATCTGCCAGCGGCCCGGCACCAGTTCGCGCTTCATGCCGCCGATCACGAAGATCCAAAGCACCACGGCGGCCAACACCATGTAGAGCGCGCTGTTGGTGAAGGCGAGATTATAGCCGCCAACCGACCAATGATCCGTACCGAACAGCGGTTCGATAGCGAATTGGTGCATCGGATCGATCTTGCCGGATTCTGCCACGTTGACCCCTGTAACGCCTAAGCCTTCGGACTATGACAAAAGCGTCCCTATTGGTCGGGACGCTTCGTCGTCGTCAATCTGATGATGTTCCTGAACGCCGCCACGATCCCGAGACCGAGGAAAACGAGCAGGAGCCATGGGGATGTGTCGAACAGCTTGTCCAGGACCCAGCCGATCAACGCACCGCCGACAAGACCGCCGATCAGTTCAGCGAGCACCCGGTTGCCGAGGCGGGACCCATCGTCCGCCTGCTGCTCCGTCGCCCCCTGCCTGACCTTTTCGACATGTTCGGCCCGTGCGATCCGCTCTTCAAGCGAACTGATCCGCGCGTCCTCCCCTGCCGGGTCCTGTCCGGGTGTATCCGCAGCCATGATGATCCTCCGCGACCTGTCATCGCGGCGGCATGGCGCTTGCGGCTGCACCCGTCAAGGCGCGGCCCGTTTAGAAAGGGGATGGCGGATAGTCAACCTGCTAAGAGAAGGACCATCCGGCGCGAACGAAGGGCGTGTGAAAGTCCGCTATATATCCTGGCGCGATCAGCCCGCGGTGGCGCAATAGGCGGGTAGCGCGATCGGCCCTGCGCCCTTCGTCTGCCACGCGCCGCCGCCGATACGGTAAGCCTGCCCCTGTTTGAGGCGACCGAGCGTCTGGCAGGCGGTTGCCGCCGCGACATCCTGCACCGTCACGCCGCGCTGGCTGGCAAGCTGGGTATAGGCGGCGCGGCGCTTGATATTGATCGAATCGACTTCCGAACGGACGTCCGCGCCGACCGAACCGACGATGCCCAGATAGCCGTCCGCCTGCTCGCCCACCGTACCGGCGTTGAGCGCCGCCGCGACCACGCCTGACTGGGCGCGCGCAGGCGCGGTAAGGACAAAGCCACTTGCCAGCGCGACCGCGGCTCCGGCGGCGATCATGAGGATCTTGCGTGTCATTGCGGAAACAACTCCGGATTATTCTGGATCAGCGTCTGCGCGTCGCGTTGCAGGCGCACGACCACTTCCTGCTGCACCTTGACGTTCAGGTTGATTTCGATCGGCTTGTCGGGCGCCTTCACCTGAATGCATCCCCCCAGCGCAATGCCGGACAGCCCGGCGACGATGATTGCTCGCTTCTTCATTTCGCTTCCCTATCTATCGCCTTGTCGCTTTCCAGAGGCTGAACCGCAAGCCCCTGAACCTGCGCGGCGCGCATCTTTTCCTCCGCCTGCCTTCCGATCTCGTCCCTGATCGTCTGCGTCGGATCGACATAGGAGCGGGCGGTGTCCAGCAGGCCGCGGAAAGGCGCGGAAATGCGGACATTGAACAGGAAAGGCAAGCCGATGAAGCTGCGCGCGATCCCGGCGGGCGCGTCGCCGATCCGGTTGCGGTTGACGCCGTTGAACACGACATTGGTGACCATTTCCCCGTCCAGCGCGCCGTCCATCAGGATGGTGAGGCATTTATATTGGAGATTCTTGAGCGCATCGAAGGCGAGCTTGCCCATTACGCCGACCTGTTCGTTCGACACCGGGCCGACATAGGAGAGGACGCCCGACTGACGGTTGGGATCGCAGGCGGGGATGGTCGGCAATACGCCTTCGGGCATGATAAGCGGCGGCAGCCCCTGTTGCCGCGCGACCAGCACGCCGCCGGATATGCGCCCGCCCTGGGCATTGAAGATCAGCGGCATGAGGCCGTCGAACGTGCCGGTGGCGGAAATATTCTCCAGTTCCATCGCCTGGATGAACGCGCCCGCGTCCAGCCCGACGACGCGGAAGGTCAGATAGCGGTCCACGTCCGCGCTGAAATCCATGGTGGTGGGCAACAGGACCAGTTGCCCGCCGGAAAAGGGCCAGCCGCCCCCTTCCACCCGCACCTTGAGGTTCGGTTCGAGCCGGTAGCGGACGAGGCCGTCGCGCGCCTCAACCCCCGGATTGACCGACTTGATGCGCACCTCCTGCCCCGGCGCGGTGACGAGATTGAGAAGATCGGTGAAACGGATTTCGCCCGACAGGCCCTCCACCGGGCCGAAAGCGGCCGCGAGGCTGGCATCGTCGGTGCGGAAGGTGCCGCTGCTGGTGACGGTCGATCCGGTCCAGTCGATGCGTCCCTGCCCCTTCACTGTCCCTGCGACATTGGCGATCACCGTCTTGGTGAGATCGGTCAGTTGTTCCGGCTGAAGCGAGGGGCCGAAGGTCAGCCCCGTCACGGCGATATCGGCATGGCCAGCACCGCTGCGCAGAATATGCGCGACATCGACGCCCGCGACCCTGGTTCCGCTGCCCGGAACCGTGAGCGTGCCCGTGGCGGCGATGCGGCCATCCTTCATCGTCAGCGCGAAATCGGGTACGGACAAAGGATTGAAGCGGGCGGGCGCCTGCGCGTCCCTGACCATGATCGCGGCCTTGAGGGCCAGCGCACCACCGGCGAACCGCCAGTTCCCGCTGCCTTGTTCGACGATGAGGGGGACAGACCCGATCCGCCCGCCTGCACCCGTCAGCCGGCCCTCGATCCCCTTGGCCCCCAACGCCCCGTCCATCACAGCCGCAGACAGGCGAACCGGCGCGTCGGCCGGGCCGATCGTGAAGGCGGGATTGACGAGGCGGAAGCCAGTTAGACCCAGCCGGGCGTCGACACGATCCGCGCTGAGGCGCATCGGGCTGTCGCCGTTGCGACCATCGAGCGCAAGGTTGCGGATCGACAATCCGCCACTCAGCCCGCCGGGACCGTAAGCCAGCATCGCGTCGCCGGCCGCAGGGCACAGCATCTGCCGGGTGCGGCCCAGCAGGAAGCTGCCATAGCGCGCCTCCGTCAGCGACAGCGGCACGCATTCGGGATTGATCGCGATCCTGCCGCCAGACGCGATCGTTCCAGAAACAGGCAAGGCCAGCCCGCGCAGCGCGCCGTCGGGCAGTGGCCCGTCCAGGCGAAGCGCCGTCTGGAAACGGGTCGCCCCCTTCGCATCGGCCGTGAAGCGGACCCGATCCAGCGCCAGACGGGCATCGCCGGCGGCGTAAGGATCAACGAAGAGGTCGCCGCCGAAGCCACCGCCAGGACGCCGGGTCAGCCGGAGCGCGGCATGAGGCAGGCCACCGCCCTGCGTGGTTACCGCGCCGTCCAGCGTCCAGTCAAAACCACCCCGCGGGCCCGGCCAGGTCACAGTCAGCCGGGTGTCCGGCGCGGTGCCGACGCGCGCGCCGCTGCGCGCATCGATAGCGGCGTCGGTCACGACGATGCTGCCGCCCGCGCCCTTCTGCGCCAGGGCGAAGCTGGTGCGCAGGCGATTGCCGCGACTTGCCCGACCGACCGCGTCCGCCAGTTGGCGCGCCAGCGGCGCGACCGGCGTACCCGCTGCGCCCGCGTGCAGCCCGGCAAGGGGATCAGGACCGGACAGATGAAAGTCCTGACCGGTGAAGGTACCGCTCAGCGCCGCACCCTCTGTTCCACCGGTCCAGTTGCCGATCAGCCGGGCAGCCCGCAACGCCGCCCCCTGCCCCGACGCCGACCGGCTGGCGATATCGACCTTGCCGGTGCTGCGCCTGGCGTCGCCGTCAATACTGATACGTCCCTTGGGCGCGGCAAGCACGA
The DNA here is from genome assembly GCF_001556865.1 of Sphingobium sp. CCH11-B1. Taxonomy (GTDB): domain Bacteria; phylum Pseudomonadota; class Alphaproteobacteria; order Sphingomonadales; family Sphingomonadaceae; genus Sphingobium. The sequence goes on from NZ_LSJY01000059.1 coordinate 12,261, forward strand.
GACCAGTCGCCTTGAACGCATGGGCGGCAAGATCGACATGGCCGGTCAAGCGGTCCAGACCCTCTCCCAGTGTCAGGTCGATGTCGGCGGACGGATGCGCCACGGCCAGCCCCGCCCCACGGCATGCCAGCGCATCCAGGCGCAGAGGCCCGCGCAGATGCGGCCGCCCCTGCGTCATCGCTAGGTCGATCATCGCCCGAGCGGCGGTGACGCCGCAGCCAGCCGCGAGGCCGCGTGGCATGGCCGCCGCCACCCGGCCGCGAAAGCCCGACCGCAGGTTGCCGTTGCCGTCGATCTGCATACCGATCCGGCCGGCGTCGGTATCGAGCGTCGCCCTGGCATCGGAGAGCGTAAGCCGAATGTCGGGGATGCTGAAAGGCGCGGTCGAGGCCGGATCGCGGAACCGGTCAAGCTCGCCGAGCCGCAACACGCCATCGCGCACAGAGCCGCGCAGCCGTACGCCCCCGGCCCTCACCGCCGCCACCTGCGGCGTCAGGCCGGCAAAGGCGATGTCCAACTCCACCCAGCGCGCCGTCAGGTCGGGCCGGGCAGGATTGCCCAGGACGATATTTTCGATCCGCTGGGTGCGAAAGCCAACGTCGACCAGATCGTAACTGGCCTGCACCCCGCGCCGGTTGAGTTCGCGACTGACGAAATTCTCCGCGATCGGCGTCCTCTGCGTCCAGAGCGCGACCAGCACGAGCGCCAGCGACCCGGTGCCGACGCCCAGCCACCGCAACCAGGCCCGGCGAACCCTGTCTTCGCCGCTGTCTTCTTCCATTCCCTTGGCCAACCCCGGCTTTTCATGGACGTGCCCGTCCGTAACGGGAGCATAACGTCCCTGTCCCGTTAAATATCCTTGCGACGGAAAACCGCAACGCATAGCCTTTGAACCGGGGCCTCAAGGGGATGGACGCATTGGCCGATGTCGATGGAAAGCACGCGCATGATGGCGTGGGCCACCGCGCGCGGCTGCGGCAGAAGCTGGCGGAAAATGGCGGAGAGGCGCTCCACGACCATGAACTGATCGAATATCTGCTGGCGCTGGCGATCCCCCGCCGCGACACCAAGCCGCTGGCGAAGGCGCTGTTGCGGGAATTTGGCGGAATCGGCCGGCTGATGACGGCGGACTGGCAGGCGATAGCGCGGGTGCCCGGCATGGGAGACACAAGCGTGGCGGCGATCAAGGTCGTCCAGGCGACCGCCCTGCGGATGTTGCGCAACGAGGTCGCGGCGCAGCCGGTGCTGGGCAGTTGGCAGGCCCTGCTCGACTATTTGCGGGCAGACATGGCGTATCTGACGGTCGAGCGGGTGCGCGTGTTGCACCTCAACAGCCGCAACATGCTGATCCGCGACGATCATATGGGCGACGGGTCGATCGACCAGGCGGCGATTTACACGCGCGAAGTCATCAAGCGGGCGATCGACTGGGGTTCGGCCGCGCTGATCCTGGTCCACAACCACCCCAGCGGATCGCCCGAACCGAGCCGTCAGGACATCGACGTGACGCGCCAGATCATAGAGGCGGGCAAGCGGCTGGGCATCAGCGTGCACGACCATATCATCATCGGCGCGGAGGGGCATGTCAGCCTGAGGGCCAAGGGGCTGCTCTAGAGTCGCGAAAATAGGAAAGTCGCAGCTTAATTTCGCATATGTCCCGCACGTTGCGACATTTTCGAACAGATGTAGGACATTTCCTGTGGCGAGCGCGTCGCTCATCCCGCCGATTTTTTTACGGATGCCGGGCGGTGTAGGACAGGGATGCAGGGTGCCGCCTGATCGTGGCTACGCCCGGCCGTCGGGCCGGGTGACGGCAAACCTGCGGGCCGGATCAGCCGTTGAAGCCGACCGAGAGAAATTCGGGAACGGGCCCGTTCCAGCCTTCGTCAGGACCATCGTCCACCGGGTCGCGGCGACGCTGGGGCGGCGGCGTGCGAGCCGGTTCCGGGCGGCGTTCGGCGCGGGGATGCTCTTCGCGGGGGCGTTCGGCGCGGGGGCGATCTGCCCGCGGACGGTCCTCGCGGCGTTTCTCCTCGCGCCCTTCCTCGCGGCCGCGATCGTCCCTGCCCTCGCCGCGCTTTGCCTGCGCAGGGGCGGCATCCGTCCCTGCAGGCAGATCGGCATAAGGGATTTTCGTGCCGATCAGCTTCTGGATATTGTCAATCGCCTCGGCATCGTCGGATGTGACGAATGTGTAGGCGACGCCCTTCGCCCCAGCGCGGCCGGTGCGGCCGATGCGGTGGACATAATCGTCCGGGTGCCAGGGCGCGTCGAAATTGAAGACGTGGCTTACGCCCTTGATGTCGAGCCCGCGCGCGGCGACATCCGACGCGACCAGGATGTTGACCTTACCCTCTCGGAAACGCTCCAGTTCAGCGATACGCGACGACTGGTCGATGTCACCGTGGATTTCGCCTGACTTGTATCCGTGGCGCTGAAGACTCTTGTTGAGTTCGCGCACGGTCGTTTTGCGGTTGCAGAAGATGACCGCGCTCTGCACGTCCTGCGCATCGATGAGGGCGCGCAGCGCTTCCCGCTTCTTGCGCGAATCAACCTTCACCAGATGCTGGGTGATGTTGGTGGAGGCGGTAGCGGGGCGCGCGACCTCGATCGACTTGGGGTTGGAGAGGAAACGGTCCGCCAGCTTCTTGATGACCGGCGGCATGGTGGCGGAGAAGAGCAGCGTCTGCCGCTGCGCCGGCAGTTTCGTGCATATCTGTTCGATATCGGGAATGAAGCCCATGTCGAGCATCCGGTCCGCCTCGTCGATGACCAGCATCGAGCAGCCGTTCAGCAGGATCTTGCCGCGTTCGAACAGGTCCATCAGGCGGCCAGGCGTCGCGATCAGCACGTCCACGCCCTTTTCCAGCGCCTTGACCTGATCGCCCATCTGTACGCCGCCGATCAGCAGCGCCATGGAAAGCTTGTGATATTTGCCGTATTTCTCGAAATTCTCCGCCACCTGGGCGGCGAGTTCGCGGGTCGGCTCCAGGATCAGGCTGCGCGGCATGAGCGCGCGGGCACGGCCATGGGCCAGGATGTCGATCATCGGCAGGACGAAGCTGGCGGTCTTGCCGGTGCCCGTCTGCGCAATACCGATAATGTCCTTCATCATAAGGACCGGAGGGATCGCCTGCGCCTGAATGGGCGTCGGCGTGTCATAGCCCGCCTCCGTTACGGCCCTGAGCAATTCGTCGGAAAGGCCGAGATCGGCAAAAGTCATTCAAGCGTCCGAAACAGGAGGGTGTCCGTCTGCGCGGCCGCGACGGAATTCGCGCGCGCCTTGCGGAAATATCGGCCTGTTGTCAAGAAAATCGCGGCTGGCGGGCGGATCAATCATCCTCGTCCGCGGGCACGAGACGGCGAAAACTGTCGATGGCGCAGCTCATCCCGTTGCGCGCCTGCAGTTCGTCGCGGCCCGAGCAAAGCGACCCGTCCGCCGCAGGCTCGACATAGAAGCCGGAATAGAAGCCGACGGAGTCGCACCCCCGTTCCAGCCGGGCACGGTAGCGGTGATTGTCGGCGAGCATCAGGTCGACGCCATCGTCCACCACCACGCTGGCGCCGCGAATCGAACGCAAGGCGACGCAGCGCGGCCCCTTCTTCTCATCCCAGCGTTCGCGGGCTTCCGGCGCGATTCGGGCGGGCGCGCTGCCCCTCTTCGCCGCCGGCACGCGGATGATGACGCGCTGCTGGATGGTGAGTTGCGCAATCTGCACGGGTTCGCCGGCAGGCGCGATCAGCAGCAGCAGAACGGATTGAAGCAAGACGAACCCCTTTTGGGCATAGAACCCTATGGGCACATGGTTGAACAGTCGATGAATTCCGGCGCATAGCATGTCCCATGATCGAACAAGCCGCAATCGACCGCTTTCTTGCCCTGCTGGGTCCAAAGGGCGTCATCACCGATCCCGACGCCATCGATCCCTGGGTGCACGACTGGCGCGGGCGCTTCCACGGCGCAGCCGCGGCGATCCTGTCGCCAGCGTCCACCCAGGAGGTGGCGGCCGCCGTGTCGCTCGCGCGCGAACTGGGCGTGGCGCTGGTGCCGCAGGGCGGAAATACCTCCATGGTGGGCGGCGCGACGCCCCCGGCGGACGGATCCGCGCTGATCCTGTCGCTCCGCCGGATGAACCGGATACGCAGCCTTTCGCCGGACGATAATCTGGCGATTTGCGAGGCAGGCGTGATCCTGAGCGTGCTGCACGAGGCGGCCGAGGCGCAGGGCCGGCGGTTTCCGCTGAGCCTGGGGGCCAAGGGATCGGCCACCATCGGGGGCCTTGTTTCGACCAACGCCGGGGGGACGCAGGTGCTGCGCCACGGCACGATGCGCGCGCTGGTGGAAGGGATAGAGGCAGTGCTGCCCGACGGCAGCATCTTCGACGGCCTCGATGCGCTCAAGAAGGACAATCGCGGATACGACATCAAGCAGTTGCTGATCGGCGCCGAAGGGACGCTGGGCGTGGTCACGGCCGCCTCGCTGCGGCTCGTCCCCGCCATCGCGGCGCGGGCGGTGGGATGGGTTGGCGTGGACAGCCCCGCCGACGCGCTGGCGCTGCTTCGGCTGACCGAAAGCCTGCTGGGCGACAGCGTCGAAGGGTTCGAGGTGATCGCCGACGAAACGCTCGGATTCGTGCTGGGGCACATCCCCGGCACGCGCAGCCCGATCGAGACGCGGACGCCATGGCATGTCCTGATCGAGGTCGACCATGCCGACCTGTCGGAACCCAGCCCGTCGGAGAGGCTGGAAACGGCGCTGGCCGCCGCCTTCGACGCGGGCATCGCCAAAGACGCGGCGATCGCGGCGAACGAGGCGCAGGCCGAGGCGTTCTGGCGCATCCGCGAATCCTTGTCGGAGGCGGAACGAGCGCAGGGGCCGGCGCTGCAATATGACATCAGCGTGCCCGTGGCGAAGATGCCCGCCTTCATGGTGGAGGGCGCGGCGGCGGCGCAGGCGGCCTTCCCCGGCACGACCGCCTCCTCCTTCGGTCACCTGGGCGACGGCAATGTGCATTTCCACGTTCGCGCGCCCAAGGGGACGACGGACGGCCCGGCCTGGATCGCGGCTCAGGGCGGCGCGATCAACGCCTTCGTCCACGATGCGGTGGTGGCGGCCGGGGGTTCCATTTCCGCTGAACATGGCATCGGCCAGATGAAGCGCGCGGAACTGGCGCGGCTTTCGGGGCCTGCCCGGATCGGCGCGCTTCGTGCGATCAAGGCCGCGTTCGACCCTGAAGGGCTGTTCAATCCGGGGAAGCTCATTCCCCTGCCCGGCGAGGGTTGAACGCCAGCGCGGCTGCCTTCCCGTTACTCGGACAAAGCGATTGCCTATCGGGGCCAAGGCCACTATCGCCTTGCCGCAATATTCAGCCAGCGGCGGCCGGCTTTCCGGACGCAACCCGTCGCAGAGTCAAAGAGTGGACCTGAACATGGCCAGCGCGCCCGCGAATAACCTGCCGATCTTCTACAATGATCTCCTGCCGCTGAGCAGCGTGGATCATGTCGACTACCGCCTGCGCACCGCCGACTCGGCGCCTTTCCTGGTAACGCAGCATGCCGTGCCGCTGACCGTCGACGAATTCGTTCCCGCGCAGCGTTTTGCGCCGATCATCTTTTCGGCGGGCGACGATGCGGTTCCGCTACTGCTGATGGGCTTGAACGAAGGCGTCAACGTGTTCGTCGACGCAGAAGGCAAGCTCGGCGGTCCCGCCTATGTCCCGGCCTATGTCCGCCGCTATCCCTGGATGCTGGCCAAGCTGCGTCCCGAAGGCGACGAGCTGTCGCTCTGCTTCGATCCGACCAGCCCCATTATCGGCGCCTTCGACGACGGCCAGCCGCTGTTCGAGAATGGCCAGCCCAGCGAACTGATCCAGGGCGTCCTCAAATTCTGCGAGGATTTCGAGCAGGCCGCCGCCCGCACCGGGCAATTCGTGCGCGACCTCGTCGAAATGGACCTGCTGATGGATGGCGAAGTCACCATACAGACGCAATTCAATGACCAGCCCTTCGTCTATCGCGGCTTCCGCATGGTGAATGAGGAAAAGCTGCGCGACATGCGCGGCGACCAGCTGCGCAAGATCAACCAGAACGGCCTGCTCCCGCTGATCCACGCGCATCTCTTCTCCCTGCAACTGATGCGCGACGTGTTCGAAGCGCAGGTCGGCCAGGGCAAGGGCCCGATCGCCCTGCCCGCCACGCCCGAAGCCGCCGACGCATAAGACGGGACGACCGGGACAGATCGACAAAGCGATGGCGCGGCCGGCGCGCGCCTCTTGAAAGCACGCGCCAACTGCCCTATCTTTCAGACATATGGCGCACCTGCCCCCCTTTCGGGTGTGTCATATGGGCGCCTCCCCCTTTGGAGGCGTCTCCTCCCTGAACCTGGCCACCCCATGCTTGCATGGGGTGGTTTTTTATGGGCGCATGGATCGGCGATCTTCAGGATAAGGCACTTTCGCCCGCGGCAACGCCCTTCCCCTTGACGCGAGAGCAGGGCCTGCTAAAGCCCACCCCCTGCCGGTCGCCGATGCGACCCAAGGCCCCTTCGTCTAGCGGTCAGGACGCGGCCCTCTCACGGCTGAAACACGGGTTCGATTCCCGTAGGGGTCACCAAAATCCTCCCCCAGAGAGTATCAGGATCTACCGGGAACGGCGGATTTTTGCGGTTTTTTGTGGCATAGGCATCCCACACAGAGCGGTCTCGGATCACCGGATACCAGCAACTTGATGGTATGCCTGATGGCAGCGCGGCCCTGCTTCAAGGGGAGATACCGTCAGGGCGCTCACCGCTGTTTCGATCAGAAGCGCCAAGGGACGCGCCCTGCCCCGCGCCTTCTGTCGATCATCCAGCGCAAGGGATCGCAGGCCGTCGCCTAACGCGGCCTGCCGCAACTCACCTGTTCGTCGCGCACGCGTGGACAGGGATTGTCGTTATTCCAAATAGGTCGCACGCAGGGATGCAATGTCCACCCTGGTGATGCCGATCTCCTGCTCAAGGTAGGCATTGACCGAGCCCCACCGTTTATCGATCTCGTCAAACGCATAGCTCAGAAATGCGGTGCCGTCGGGATCCTTGAGCGGTTGCGGCTTCGCGGCGGCCGGGTTCTGCTGAAATTTGGCGAACATCAGGGCAACCGGATTGCCGGCCTGGGCGCTGGTATCGATCTTGGGCATTTCCCATTCGGGCCGGCGGTAGGTGGTCGACAGGTGATAGTCTGCCAGGATCGTGTCGCGCGGCACACCGAGCGCCGACAGGATCATGGCCGTGACGAAACCTGTCCGGTCCTGGCCAGCCGAACAATTATAGGCGATCGGACCCTTCTTCGCGAGCAAGTCCTGAAATACCATTCGCAGTTGCGGCGCCAGCGCGGTCGGCATGATGCGATAGACACCCTCGCCATTTTTCGGCGCGCCACTCCCCATCAGGGCCGACATCGAATAGCCGACCGCCTGGTAGGGAACGCCATCGATGCGGGTGGGCGCGAGAACCCGCTCCTCGCTCGACCGGAGATCGACCAGATTTGCGATCTTGAGCGAACGAATTTCCTTTACGTCCGCATCGGTCAGCAGCGGCTGGCCCCCGGAACGATAGATGAGGCCCCAGCGCACATGCCTGCCCCCGGCTGCGGGATAACCGCCAATGTCCCGAAAGTTCGACCCCTGCTGAAGCGGCAGCAGCCGCTCGGCCACGCGCACCGTGTCGCCGGTCTTGCTGTCCCTTATCAGGAAATAAGCGCGTTCTCCGCTTGCCACCGTTACGGCTTCCCGGCCATCGCGATCTCGCCTCGATACCAGCTTGGCATTTTCCACGGTTGCGGCCGGATCGCCGGAGCGAAAGATATCGACCGGGTCATGATCGGTCCATGTGACCAGCAAGGTATCGGGGGCGGTTCGAGTCACCAATGGCGCTTCGATTGGCGCAGCATAAGCAGCGCTCGCGAACAGCAAGGCCATCAGCGGCGACATGGCGAGACGAGTCATAGGATCTTCCCTGCGTTGCGGGACCTGCCGAGGTCCCTTGTGTTGATCAGCTTCAAAGGACGGCGTCGGTCCGGGCGACCTCCATCGCCCTTGGCCGCCTCAGAAGCGAACATTGACCTCGCCGCCGAAGGTTCGCGGCTCGTTGAAGAAGCCGCTGAGGCCCGAGGTGGGGCTCAGCGATTTGTAGAACAGATGCTGCTCGTTGAAGAGGTTGCGTGCCCAGAAGGCGACGCCCACCCTGGCGCCGGTGCTGCCCATCTCGATATCGGCGATCGCGACGCGGCTATTTACGACGAAGGCCTTGTCAGTCTTCGGCTGATAGATGTTGGTCGGATCGCCGGAGCCGACATATTTCGGATCGGAGACATTGGAGTAATATCCGCCATCGTAATTGCCGTCGATATGCGCCCGGATGGTGAAGCCGTTGAGCGGCAGTTCATAGTCGATCGCGGCGCTTGCCGAATGCTTGGGCGTATAGGTCTGGTAGACCGGCACCGCCAAGGTGCTGATGACGCCCGCCGCGTTCGGATAAGGGTTCACCACCGCCGGGATGTGGACATATTGATAGGCATAGGAGGCGGAAAGCGTCAGCCCCGCCAACGGGTTGACCGTCAGTTCCGCTTCAACGCCGTGCAGGCCGCCCTTGCCGGGCGAATTGACCGTCGACGTCGTCGTACGCGTGGTGCGAACGCCGCCGGCTTCAAAGGGTCGGCTGAAATCGACCTGGATATTCTTGTAGTCGCCGGCATAGGCCGCGATGTTGAAACGGGCATGGTTGTCGAAGAATTCGGTCTTGGCGCCGATCTCGAAGATAGATACCGATTCGGGATTGAACGGGTCATATTCCTGGCTGCGCGAGTTGGCGCCGCCTGATTTATAGCCGGTGGACCATTTGCCGTAGACGAGGACGTCCCGGCTGAGGTCGATGGCAAGGTTGATCATCGGATCGACACGCGACCATCTGGCGTCGAGCCCGATCTCCCCCGACACGCCGTTACGATCGACCGGCAGCGCGTTGTTGACGATCTCCAGCGCGCCATGCTTGCTGTCCCTGGTCCAGCGCAGGCCGCCGGTCAGGTGGATGGCATCGTTCCATATGTCCGGCGTCCAGGTCGCCTGGCCGAAGGCGCCGATGCTCTTGGTTGTGACATGGCTGGCGCGGTCGATCGGTCGCATCGCGGGATCGATGAAAGCGGCCGTGTAGGTCGAACCGGCCGCATTGGTGAACATATTGGTGTTGAACGCCTGCGCGTTGTCCGAAACATGCTCACGATAATAGAGTGCGCCAGCGACGAATTTCACCCGGCCGATGTCGCCGATCGCCTGGATTTCCTGGCTCCATTGATTCTGGTCGAACATGGCGAGGCTGTTGCGGGCGAACTGGAAATCGGTGAAGCCCTTGGCGGCAAGGACGGCCGGGGTGGTCGACATGGATGTCGCCGCGGAACCGTTGTCGAATTGGCTCTGGCTCAGTTCGCGATAGGAGGTGATCGATTTCAGGGTGATCTCCGGCGCCGCCTGCCATTCCAACGTCAAGCGATGGCCATGGACCTTGCCGATGCTGGGCTGCTGCGGCACGCCCACGTTCGCGGTGCGCACCCGGCGGGGCTGGACGGTGGCGGCCGCCGCCTGGATGTTTGTCCCCGCCTTGATCAGGTTCAGATATTGCGAGGTCGATTCGTCCCTGGAGATGTCGAAGGAATAATCGGCGCTGAAGTCGGGCGAAGGCTTCCAAAGCGCCTCGATATGAAAGCCGCGCTTGTCATATTGGTTGAAACCGTCAGCGCCCGACAACGGGTTCGTCACCAGCGGGTCGCGATGGGCTACGACGCCGTCGATCTTGAGCGCGATATTGGCGAAGGACGGCAGGTCGACATGAACTTCGCCCTTGTAGCTGCCGAAATTGCCCAAGCCACCGGTGCCGTTGAAGTGGAACTCACCGGTGGGCCTCTTCGTCGTGATATTGACGGCGCCGCCTTCGGTGTTGCGGCCGAACAGCGTACCCTGCGGGCCCTTCAGCACCTCGATATTCTCAATGTCGAACAATGCGGTGCCCAGCCCCTGGGCGCGACCCAGATTGTCAAACGGCGTTCAAAAGGGACCCCCGATCGGCGTCGAAGAGGGACCCCCTTT
>NZ_LSJY01000060.1 GCF_001556865.1 Sphingobium sp. CCH11-B1
TGGGACACCGCGTAATTGATTTAGCCACCCTCGTGCATGGTACGAAGTCGCCTTGGCGCTTCAATGCAGGAGGGTGACCGATGTCGATTTATGCAGGATTGGACGTGAGTGACAAGACGACGCATATCTGCGTGGTCGATGTCGAGGGCAAGGTTCTGCGGCGAGATGTTGTCGCCAGCGATCCCGATGTCCTGGCCAAATGGCTCCACAAACATTGTGCCGATCTGGTGCGCGTAGTGCTGGAGACGGGAACGCTATCGACGTTCCTGTATCATGGGCTGGTCGAGCGTGGTGTCGCGATAGAATGTATCTGCGCGCGGCACGCGAAGGGCGTCCTTTCCGCACGCGTGAACAAAAGCGATGTCCATGACGCGGAAGGCCTTGCCCAACTGGCCCGCACCGGCTGGTACAAGCGCGTCCACATGAAAGCGTCGGCCACCCATATCGACAGGGCAGCTCTGCGTATCCGTGCCCAGCTCATCACTGCGCGGACATCCATGGCCAACCAGCTGCGAGGGCTCCTGAAGCTGTTCGGCC
>NZ_LSJY01000061.1 GCF_001556865.1 Sphingobium sp. CCH11-B1
GGGACTCCTTCTTGCCCATTATGCCCGCCCACACACGGAAATCCTGACAGTCCCCATCAACGGCCTCTACAAGGCCGAAGTCATCTGGCGGCAACGATCATGGCCAAACGCTTCAGCGGTGGAAATGGCAACCCTGCGCTGGGTAGATTGGTTCAACCATCACCGCCTGTTTGGCCCAATCGGACACATCCCGCCCGCCGAGGCCGAAGCCAATTACTATGCAGCCACCGACAACCTCAATATGGTTGCATGACCCAAATGAAACCGCCTCCGGGAAACCCGGGACGCTTCAGTAGCCGCAATGGGGCGGGCCATGGCTGACGCAGAGATTTTTCCCAGGAAAACGGAATACTTCCCCGAAGCGAAGGGCTGCACCAATGAGTGACCGGATCAAGGAAAAGGCCCGCCTCGCGCCCTCCGCCATATTGACTGTCGAACAGGTTCGCTCGGTCCGTCACTGGAACGAGCATCTGTTCAGCTTTTCGATCAGCCGCCCAGCCAGCTTCCGGTTTCGGTCAGGCGAATTTGTGATGATCGGACTGCAGGGTGAATCGCGACCACTGCTGCGCGCCTATTCAATTGCCAGCCCGTCTTACGCTGAGGAACTGGAGTTCCTCTCGATCAAGGTGCCCAATGGCCCCCTCACCTCGCGATTGCAGCGGATCGAACCGGGCGACGATGTCTTCCTCGGCCGCAAGCCGACAGGGACGCTGGTCGCTGACGCGCTTCTTCCCGGCAACCGCCTGTTCCTCCTATCCACCGGAACCGGTCTGGCTCCCTTCCTCAGCCTGATCCGCGATCCCGACATCTACGATCGGTTTGGGCAGGTGGTCGTTGTCCACAGTGTTCGACAGGTGAGCGATCTCGCATTCCGGGTCGATCTTGATTCCCACTTGGCGGGTGATCCGCTGGTGCAGGATCAGGCATTGGTTCAACTGAGCTACCTTCCCACAGTCACACGCGAGTCGTTTCGCACCCAGGGCCGCATCGCCACGCTGATGGAGGATGGCCGCCTGTTTGAGGGTGTGACCGGCCCTCGTCGGCTCGATCCCGCCACCGACCGCGTGATGATGTGCGGCAGCATGGCAATGATCCGGGATTTCTCAGCCCGGCTTGTCAAACGGCGTTCAAAAGGGACCCCCGATCGGCGTCGAAGAGGGACCCCCTT
>NZ_LSJY01000062.1 GCF_001556865.1 Sphingobium sp. CCH11-B1
GGTGACGGTTGTGTTGGTGGGGAGGATTATCCCCTCTTCCACCAGCCACCTCGCCAGCTTCGCAACCCGCTCCACCTTGTCCGCGACGGTGCCGAGCTTTTCGTGGAAGGTGATGCGTTCCAGCTTTTTGGCGTGGTCTTCCAGCTTCGTCTTGCGGTCCTGTTCCCAGAAGAAGCGGGCATCGCTCAACCGCGCGGCGAGTACCTTGCGGTTGCCGGCGATGATCGCGGCGCCGCCATCCTTCGCCTCGATATTGGCGGTGCAGATGAAGGCCGGCGCGAGCTTGCCGCTTGCGTCCTTCAGCACGAAATATTTCTGGTTGATGCGCAGCGTCAGCTGGATGACCTCGGGCGGCACTTCGAGGAAGGCCGGGTCGAAATCACCGAGCAGCGGCACGGGCCATTCGGTGAGGCCGGCATTCTCCGCAACCAGGCCCTTGTCCTCGATCACGCCCAGCCCAAGCGCCGCGGCGGCTTCGGCGGCCTTCGCCTCGATGATCGCCTGCCGATCCTGATGGCTGACGATCACATGGCAGGCGCGCAATTTCTCGACATAGTCGTGCGCACCGCCGATCGTGATCTCGCCCGAATGGTGGAAACGGTGGCCGAGGGTGGCGAAGCCGGAGCGGATGCCCTCAATCTCCAAGTCGACAAGGTCTTCGCCCAAAATGGCGACGATGCCCTGCAAGGGGCGGACCCAGCGCAGGCTTTCGGTCGTCTGGCTGGCCGCGCCCCAGCGCATCGACTTGGGCCAGGGGAAGGCGCGGACGACGGTGGGCACCGCCTCCGCCAGCACGTCGGCGGTCGCGCGGCCGGGCTTTTCGACGACAGCGAACCAGACGCCGTCCCGGTCCTCAAGCTGGTCCCTGGTCAGGCCAGTCTTGCGCAGGAAGCCCTCCAGCGCCTGATCGGGCGCGGACGTGCGCGGTCCTTTGAATTCCTCGCTGACGGCGGCGGTTTCGAGCGGCAGGCCGCGCGCGATGAGGGCAAGCCGGCGCGGCGTGACGAAACTGTCGATCGCGGCAGGCTTCAACCCGGCCTTCGCCAGTTCCTCGGTGAACAGGCGGGCAAGGTCGTCGGACGCCTTCAACTGCATGCGCGCCGGAATTTCCTCACAGCGCAGTTCGAGGAGGAAATCAGTCATCAGGCGGCCCACTTGTTATGCTTCATCCAGGCTTCGCAACTGCCCCGCGCCATGTCGCGGACCTGGCCCATGTAACTGGCGCGTTCCTGCACCGAGATGACTCCGCGTGCCTGCAGGAGGTTGAACGTATGGCTGGCCTTGATCGCCTGCTCGAATGCGGCGAGCGGCACGCCGTTTTCGATGCACCGGTCATATTCAGCCCGGCAGTCCTTGAACCAGCGGAACAGTTTTTCCGTGTCCGCGACCTCGAAATTCCATTTCGACATCTGTTTCTCGTTTTCGAGAAAGACATCGCCATAGGTCACGCCGGCATCGTTGAATTTCAGGTCGTAGACGCTGTCGACACCCTGAATATACGTGGCGAGGCGCTCCAGCCCATAGGTCAGCTCGCCCGCGACCGGCTTGCAGTCGAAGCCGCCCATCTGCTGGAAATAGGTGAACTGGGTGACTTCCATGCCGTCGCACCAGACTTCCCAGCCCAGCCCCCAGGCGCCCAGCGTCGGGCTTTCCCAGTCATCCTCCACGAAGCGGATGTCATGGACGAGCGGATCGATGCCAATCTCCACCAGCGATCCCAGATAGAGTTGCTGCAGGTTCGCCGGCGACGGCTTCATGATCACCTGATACTGGTAATAATGCTGAAGCCGGTTGGGATTTTCGCCGTAGCGGCCATCGGTCGGGCGGCGGCTGGGCTGCACATAGGCGGCGTTCCACGGATTGGGACCAAGGCTGCGCAATGTGGTGGCCGGGTGGAAGGTGCCCGCGCCGACCTCCATGTCATAGGGCTGGAGGATGACGCAGCCCTGCCGCCCCCAATAGGCATGGAGGGTCAGGATCAGGTCCTGGAAAGAAAGCGATTTGCCTTCGGCCACGATGGTCCTTCTTTACGCTACAGGCTTGAATGACAGGCCCTGCGCCTTGGCGCATGGCTTGGAAAGGGTCAAGCTATTGCGGCGGCAAAGAGGGTAAACCCGCTTGCCCTTCGCGCATGCGATGCGCATCTTCACGGCCATGAAGATGATCCCCCTCCTGCTTCGCGCCCTTCTGCGCGTCACGCCCGCCGCCCTGCTGGTGGCCAGCGGCGCGGCGGAGGCGCGCGATGCGTCCGCCGCCTCCCCTGCCCTCTGGCAGGTCAAGGACGCTGACACCACCCTCTACCTGTTCGGCACCGTCCATGTGATGAAGCCGGGGATCGACTGGTTCAAAGGCCCGGTAAAGCAGGCGTTCGACGCGTCGGACGAGCTGGTGCTGGAGATCATCGAGCCGGACGATCCCGCCGCGCTGGGCACGACCATGATGCGGCAGGCGGTGGCGCAGGACGGGGTGAAGCTGTCGGATCGGCTGTCCCCGGAGGCGCGAGCGACCTATCAGGCGGCGATGCAGGCGAACGGCCTGCCCTGGCAGACGTTCGAGATGTTCAATCCCTGGATGAGCGGCATGGCGCTGTCGGTCGCGCCGCTGGAGAAGCTGGGCTATCGCAGCGACATCGGCGCGGAGAAGATCTTGCGCGCAGCGGCGACCGGCGCAGGCAAGAAGGTCGATGCGCTGGAGACGATCGAACAGCAGGTCGGCTTCTTCGCCGGTCTGCCGATGGCGCAGCAGATCCAGTTCCTGAACGCCACGGTCGACGGCCTGCCCGACATGGAAACGGAATTCGGTTCGCTGCTGCGCTACTGGCAGGAGGGGCAACCCGACAAGCTGGCGAAGATGATGAACGAGTCGCTGGAGACGACGCCCGAACTGGCGCAGGTGCTGCTGACCGGGCGCAACGCGACCTGGGCGCATTGGATCAAGACGCGGCTTGCGCAGCCGGGCACGGTTTTCGTCGCGGTCGGCGCGGGCCATCTGGCGGGCAAGGGCAGCGTGCAGGACCAGTTGAAGGCCCTAGGCGTCGCATCGACGCGGGTGGGGAAATAAGCCCGTGCTGACCCGGCTGCTCGCGCTCTTCGCGCTCCTGATCGTCACTGCCTGCGACAAGGCCGCTGCCCCGCAGCCGCCGAGTGGCGGCGGTCCCGCTCTGTGGCAGGTCGAGCGCGGCGACATGAAGGGCTGGCTGTTCGGCACCATCCATGTGCTGCCCAAGGGCATCGGCTGGGACACCCCGGCAATTCGGGCGGCGATGGGCGAGGCGGACAGGCTGGTGCTGGAAGCATCGGACCTGCAGGACGAGCAGAAGACCCTGACGCTATTCGAGAGGATGGGCCGCAGCCCCGGCCTGCCGCCTCTCGAGAAGCGGGTGCCGGCAAGCGAGGTCGCGGCGCTGGACAAGGCGATGGCGGACGGCGGAACCAGCACGCAATTGCTGTCCGGCTATGAAAGCTGGGCAGCGGCGATGCTGCTGTCCGCCGCAAGCCAGCAGGGCCTGGGCGTCAGCCAGAGCGACGGCGTGGAGCCAGTGCTGATCGCAACGTTCAAACAAGCGGGCAAGCCGATCGGCGGGCTGGAAACGGTGGAGCGGCAGTTCGGCGCGTTCGACACGCTGCCGCAAGCCGCGCAATCGCGCCTGCTGGTGCAGACCGTGCATGAAGCCAAGGGCATGAAGGCGTTGTACGACCGCATCCTTGCCGCGTGGCTGAAGGGTGACATGGCCGCGATCGCGAAGGAGGACGAGATCGGCGAACAACCCGATCCCGTGGTCGAGGAAGCGATATTGGTCGCGCGCAACCGTGACTGGGTGAAGGCGATCGAGCCAATGAAGGGCCACCCCTTCATCGCGGTCGGCGCGGGCCATCTGACGGGCAAGGGCAACCTGATCGCGATGCTGGAGGCGAAGGGCTTTACGGTCAAGCGGGTGCAATAGCGGCCGCTGTTGGCACCACCCCTTGCCTTTCGCGCCCTTTCTGCTAAAGGGCCGCCTTCCCGCGATGGTCATCCCTGGAGGCGTGGCGGGAAAGTACATCATCTAGCTTTTGGAGACACGCAATGAGCGAGCAGCTTACGCTGTCGGCCGAGGCACGCGATCGGGCAGGCAAGGGAGCCTCCCGCGCTCTCCGCCGCGAGGGCCGCGTTCCCGCCGTCATTTATGGCAACAATCAAGACCCGCAGTCCATCCACGTCGAGGAAAAGCTCCTCAACAAACTGCTGGGCACCGGCCATTTCTTCAACTCGGTCATCATGGTCGAAGTGGGCGGCAAGGCCGTTCGCACGCTGGCCAAGGACGTGGCGTTCCACCCCGTCTCCGACCGTCCGCTGCACGCCGATTTCCTGCGCGTTTCGGAACACGCCACCGTCAGCGTCAACGTGCCTGTGCGCTTCGAGAATGAAGACGCCGCGCCTGGCCTGAAGAAGGGCGGCGTGCTGAACGTCGTGCGTCACGATATCGAACTGGTGGTCGACGCAGCCGAAATCCCCGAGGATGTCGTCGTCGACCTGTCGGGCTTCGAAGTCGGTGATTCGATCCACATCAGCGCGGTGACGCTGCCCAAGGGCGCGAAGACCGCGATCGACGATCGCGACTTCACCATCGCCACGATCGTTGCGCCGTCCGCTCTCAAGAGCAGCGAAGGCGACACGACCAAGGAAGGCGAAGCCGAAGCCGAATAAGGCTTCTTCGGTTCTTGAAGACTTGTCAGACCCCGTTCGGGCTGAGCAAAGTCGAAGCCCTCAACTGAGCGACGCGAAGGTCAGTCTTCGATCCGCTCAGGCGAGGGCTTCGAGACGCTCAGGGCGAACGGGGTTCGTCTTTTCGGGAGGTCAGCCATGCAGATCTGGGCCGGACTCGGCAATCCGGGACCGCAATATGCGATGCACCGGCACAATGTGGGCTTCATGGCCGCGGACCTCATCGCCGATCTGTATCGCTTCTCCCCACCCAGGAAGCAGTTCCAGGGATGGGTGCAGGAAGGCCGCATCGGGCCTGAGAAGATCCTGCTGCTGAAACCCGCCACTTTCATGAACGAAAGCGGCCGGTCCATTGGCGATGCGATGCGTTTCTACAAGCTGACGCCGCAGGATGTGACGGTTTTTCACGATGAGCTCGACCTTGCGCCCATGAAGGTCAAGGTGAAGCGCGGCGGCGGCAATGCCGGGCATAACGGCCTGCGCTCCACCGATGCCCATATCGGGCCGGATTTCCGCCGGGTGCGCATCGGCATCGGCCACCCCGGACACAAGGACAGGGTGCATGGCTATGTGCTGGGCAACTATGCCAAGAGCGAGACGGATGCGCTGGCCGACATGCTGGGCGCCATCGGCGCGGAGGCCGAATGGCTGGCCAAGAATGACGACGTCCGGTTCATGAACGAGGTTGCGCTTCGGCTGGCGGCATAGGGCGAAGGGTGCAAGCCGGGCATTTCAACCATTTTTTAGCGAAGCCCGGATAACGCGGGGGACGTGAGAGGTGGAGAAACCCTGCTGCGTATCGCGCCCGACATGGCATGCGTGGGCATGTATGTGTCTGGTTTTGAAGGGTCCTGGTTCAAACATCCATTTTGGCGCGCCCGCTTCCTGATCAAGGACGAACGGGTGCTTGCAAGGATCCGCGCCAGCGGCATCGACGCGCTGCTGATCGATACCGCCCTGGGCGTTGCGCCGGCGCGGGCGGGTGCCGGACCGATTCCGTCCGAAAAGGGGGACCAGGCCGAACCCTCTGCTACGGACCGCCCGCTTTCTGACCCGGAGGTCCAACGGGCCCGGACGATCCTAAGCCAGGGTCAGGCGCTGGTAAGAGGGCTGTTCCACGACGCGCGCCTCGGCAAGCTGGTCGTGACCGACGATGTCGCGTCGCTGGTGGAGGACATCGCTCGCTCGGTGGAGCGCAGCCAGGCGACGCTCATCAACATGGCGCGGCTGAAGTCCAAGGACGAATATACCTATCTCCATTCAGTCGCCGTCTGCGCGCTGATGATCAATTTCGCGCGGCAGCTCCAGATGGACGAGGCGCGGGTCCACGAGATGGGCGTCGCCGGCCTGCTGCACGATGTCGGCAAGATGGCCATGCCAGCCGACATATTGAACAAGGCGGCCCGCCTGACCGACAGCGAATTCGCAGAGGTGAAGCGTCACCCGCTGTCCGGCCACGAACTTCTGGTAACGAGCGGCAACGTCCCGGCGGTGGCGCTGGACGTGGCGCTACATCATCATGAACGGGTCGATGGTGCGGGCTATCCGTTCGGCCTGAAAGGCTCCGACATCAGCGTGGCGGCGCGCATGGGCGCGATTTGCGACATCTATGACGCGCTGACATCCGACCGTTGCTACAAGCAGGCATGGACGCCGGCAGAGGCGATCATGCGCATGGAAAGCTGGCAGGGACATTGCGATCCCGCTCTGCTCTTCACCTTCATGCAGAGCGTGGCGATCTTTCCGCCCGGCCTGCTGGTGCGGCTGCGGTCGAACCGGCTGGCGGTGATTCTGCCCAACGGCCGCCGCGGGTCGCGGGCGATGGCGCGCGCCTTCTTCGACGCACGCGCACGCGAATTCCTGCCGGCACGGGATGTGTTCATCACTGGCGGCATGGACGGCGATCAGGTGGTGAGCCGTGAAGAGCCGGCGCACTGGCCCTTCCCCGACTGGCGGCGGCTGCACGACGAGCTGATGGCCGGGCGTTACCAGCCCGCCGCCGCCGTCAACCTGCATTGCGCATGAGATAAAGCGGCATAGGTGATTGCGAAAGCGTGGAGCGCCGATCATAAGCAGCGCGCTTCCCCGTTTTCTTTCGGAGATCAACGTGCCGGTCCAGACCATCGCCACCCGCCCTTATGCCGATCAGAAGCCCGGCACGTCCGGCCTGCGCAAAAAGGTGCGGGTGTTCCAGCAGCCCCATTATGCCGAAAATTTCATCCAGTCGGTCTTTGACAGCCTGGAAGGATATCAGGGGCAAACCCTGGTGGTGGGTGGCGACGGGCGCTTCCTCAATCGTGAAGTCATCCAGATCGCGCTCAAAATGGCGGCGGCCAACGGATTTGGCCGCGTGCTTGTCGGCCAGGGCGGCATATTGTCGACCCCAGCGGCATCCCACCTGATCCGGTCGGCGGGCGCGTTCGGCGGTCTGGTCCTGTCGGCCAGCCACAATCCGGGTGGCCCCGACGAGGATTTCGGCATCAAATATAATATCGGCAATGGTGGCCCCGCGCCGGAGAAGGTGACCGACGCGATCAACGCGCGGACGCTGGCGATCAACAGCTATACAATTCTGGACGCCGCCGATGTCGACATCGATACCATCGGTGAAACGATGCTGGGCGACATGACGGTCCAGGTGGTCGATCCCGTCGCCCACTACGCCGACCTCATGGAGACGCTGTTCGATTTCGCGGCCATCCGGGCGATGATCGCGGGCGGCTTCACCCTCGCCTTCGATTCGATGAGCGCGGTCACCGGTCCCTATGCGACCGAAATTTTCGAGCGAAGGCTGGGCGCGCCGGCGGGCACGGTGATGAACGGCACGCCGCTGCCCGACTTTGGCCATCATCATCCCGATCCCAACCTGGTCCATGCAAAGCAGCTATACGACCGAATGATGGCCCCGAACGCGCCGGATTTCGGCGCGGCATCGGACGGCGATGGCGACCGCAACCTCATCATCGGGCGGCATATCTATGTGACGCCATCGGATTCGCTGGCCGTGCTGGCCGCCAACGCCCATCTCGCCCCTGGCTATGCCGCGGGTCTCAAAGGCATAGCGCGATCCATGCCGACGAGCGGCGCGGCCGACCGGGTGGCGGAAAAGCTGGGCGTGCCATTATATGAAACGCCCACCGGCTGGAAATTCTTCGGCAATCTGCTGGACGCCGGCATGGCGACCATCTGCGGCGAGGAAAGCGCAGGCACCGGGTCAGACCATGTGCGGGAAAAGGACGGCATCTGGGCCGTGCTGCTGTGGCTCAACATTCTGGCCGTGCGTCAAGAAAGCGTGGCCGCGATCATGGCGGATCATTGGGCCACCTACGGGCGCAACTATTATGCGCGACACGATTACGAGGCGATCGCCAAGGACAAGGCCGATGCGCTGATGGCGGCGCTGCGGGGCCAGCTGGACAGCCTGCCGGGCACTGCCAACAGCGGCGGAACGGTGAAGAGCGCCGACGATTTCGCCTATACCGATCCCACGGACCAGTCGGTAAGCCGCAATCAGGGCGTGCGCATCCTGTTCGACGACGGATCCCGTGTCGTCTTCCGCCTTTCGGGCACCGGGACCGAGGGTGCGACGTTGCGCGTCTATATCGAACGCTATGTCGGGCCTGACGGCGACCTGACGCTGGAGACGGCGGACGCGCTGTCGCCGCTGATCGCCGCCGCGCAGGAGGTGGCGGACATCGCCGGCTTCACGGGCATGGACCGCCCCAGCGTCATTACATGACGCAAACATGGGGTGCGTCTGACACAAACTCACGAGGCGGAAACAAGAGGGAAACGCGCGCGCATTAGGAAGGACAGGCTGCCGATCGATCCGGTCGCACCCTTCATCCTCTTTCCAGGGACCAAGATGCGCCGCCTTCTGCTTTGCCTGCCCGCCGCTCTTGCCTTTATGTCCAGCCCCGCCGTCGCCGCCACCAGCGAAGATGAGCAATTCTGGCTCAATCTGACGGCGACGGGATCGATCAAGGACGAACTGGTCTATTTCGCGGAAATCCAGCCACGTGTGGGCGACGGCGTGTCGCGCGTGGATCAGGCGCTGTTCCGGGGCGCGCTGGGGTGGAAATTCTCACCGTCGCTCATCGTCTATCAGGGATACGCGCACGTCGTCCTGCCTGTCGAAGGCGGGAAGGATGTGAATGAGGAACGCAGCTTCCAGCAGCTGAGCTGGACATTGGGCAAGCCCTGGGGCGGGGAATTGTCGTCCCGCACCCGGCTGGAGCAGCGCTGGCGGTCGGACGGGGACGACATGGGCTGGCGATTGCGGGAGATGATCCGCTACGAAAAGCCGCTGAAGGCTGACAGCGACGCCGTGAATGCGCTGGTCTATGCCGAAGGCTTCGCCGCGCTCAACGACACCGACTGGGGCGCGCGCTCAGGCTTCGACCAGCTCCGCAGCTTCATCGGCGCGGAACTCGGCCTGCCGGGCGCATCCACGCTGGAGGTCGGCTATCTCAACCAGGTCATCAACCAGCGCGCCGGCAACACGCGCGTCAATCACGTGGCGTCGGTGACCCTGTTCTTCCGGCATTGACCCGCCCTTCGTCATGCAGCTTGGCCCATAGCGCACTGGTGCCCGCTTCCTGCGCGCGGGTTGTGAACTGGGCGGCGACCAGCCATCCCTTGATCGGGCGCAGCGGCAGCACGGTGGTCAGGATCAGCACCGGTACTCCGACGACGATGTGAACCCAGAGCGGCGGCCGAGCCAAGATTTCCAGCATCAGGATGAAGATGACCCCGGGCACGCAGGCGAAAAGCTGGACGAAAACCGCTGGGCCGTCCGCCGGGTCGGCGAAGCTGTAGTCGAGGCCGCACACCTCGCAATGATCGCGCACGGTCAGGAAGCCACGGAAGATGTGCCCTTCCCCGCAGCGCGGACAGCGGCCCATGACGCCGGTTTCATGCGCCGGACGCTTCTTCCACCGCCGGCCGGACGCGTCGGTCCACCAGCCTTCGTCCTGTGCGCCGCCCTGTTCCGTCATGTCGCCTCCAATCTGCCGCCCCCATGTCGCGTGGCCGCAGCGCTTTTCAACTGCGCCTTTTGTCCTACCCCGACACGCCGCTAACCTGTTTGACCAAGGCTGGCCTTTCCGCGCGCCAGACGCTATCGGCGCGGCAACAGTCATTCCGATCGTGTAAGGCAGTCAAATGGGTTTTCGTTGCGGTATCGTCGGCCTTCCCAATGTGGGCAAGTCCACCCTGTTCAATGCGCTCACCGAGACGCAGGCTGCGCAGGCGGCCAATTACCCTTTCTGCACGATCGAACCGAACGAGGGCCGTGTCGCGGTGCCGGACGATCGGCTCCAGACCATCGCGAAGATCGGCGGCTCGGCCAAGATCATCGAGACGCAGCTGAGCTTCGTGGACATAGCGGGGCTTGTGCGCGGCGCGTCGAAGGGCGAGGGTCTGGGCAACCAGTTCCTGGCCAACATCCGCGAAGTGGACGCCATCGTCCACGTCCTGCGCTGCTTCGAGGATGACGACATCACCCATGTCGAGGGCAAGGTCGATCCCATCGCCGACGCGGAAACGGTCGAGACCGAGCTGATGCTGGCGGATCTGGAGTCGCTGGAGAAGCGGGTGCCGAACTTCGCCAAGAAGGCGGCGCAGGGGGACAAGGAGGCGAAGGCAGCCGCATCGGTACTGGGGCAGGCGCTCGACCTGCTGCGCGATGGCAAGCCCGCCCGCCTGACGCAGCCGCGCGACGTGGAAGAGGAGCGCCTGTTCGCGCAGGCGCAGCTGCTGACGGCCAAGCCTGTCCTCTACGTCTGCAATGTCGAGGAGGAAGCGGCGGCGGAAGGCAACGCCCATTCGGCGCGCGTGTTCGAAAAGGCCGCGACCGAGGGCGCCAAGGCCGTGATCGTGTCCGCCGCCATCGAGGCGGAACTGGTCACCATGCCGGTCGAGGAGCGCGCCGAATATCTGGAAGCGCTGGGCCTCACCGAAGCGGGCCTGGCCCGCATCATCCGCGCGGGCTACGAGTTGCTGGGCCTTATCACCTTCTTCACCGTGGGGCCGAAGGAAGCGCGCGCCTGGACCGTGACCAAGGGGAGCAAGGCCCCGCAGGCAGCGGGCGCGATCCATTCCGATTTCGAGAAGGGCTTCATCCGCGCCGAGACCATGGCCTATGCCGATTATGTCCAGTTCAATGGCGAGGCCGGGGCCAAGGAGGCGGGCAAGTGGCGGTCCGAGGGCAAGGACTATGTGACGCAGGATGGCGACATCATGCTGTTCCGGTTCAATGTGTAGCCACCCATCGTCGCCCCGGCGGAGGCTGGTGCCGCAGGCGGCAGCGCACCAAGGCCTGAAATTCCGGCCTTCGCTGGGATGACGGGAAAAAGGCCTTGCCCCTCAAATTCGCCTTTCCGCCCAGCGTCGACGCTGACACCCGTCTGCTGATCCTGGGCAGTCTGCCCGGCGACGCATCGATCCGGCAGGGCGAATATTATGCGCATCGCGGCAACGCCTTCTGGCATCTGCTGGGCGATGTGCTGGACGAGGATTTGCGCGGGTTGCCGTATGCGATGCGGCTCAAGCGGCTGAAAGTGCGTGCCGTCGGCCTGTGGGACGTGATCGAAAGCGCCGAGCGGGAAGGCAGCCTGGATGGCAGCATCCGGGGTGCGGAATTGCGCGACCTTGGCCTTTTCGTCAGCCGCCTGCCGGCGTTGCGGGCCGTGGGCTTCAACGGCAGGACCGCAGCGACGCATGGGCGGCGACAGCTTGGGCACCGGCCGGACCTGACGCTCATCGACCTCCCCTCCTCCAGCGGCGCCTATGCCAGCCTGTCGCGCGAGAAGAAGGCCGAGGCGTGGCGTGCCCTGCGTCCCTGGGTCGTATGATCGACGCGCATCGTTCTGTCATATTGCGCGGATAGGGGAGCGGATTAAGACACAGGTCACGCATACGAATCCGAAGGTCGCCCTCCCATGTTCACCCGCCGCCAGATCCTGACCACCGCAACTATCGCGCCCACGCTGGCCGCGCCCGCAATCGTGAAGGCGCAAAGCTGGTTCGCCGGCTATCCTTTCGCGCTTGGGGTCACTTCGGGCGATCCCGCGCCCGATGGCTTCGTGATCTGGACCAAGCTGGCGCCCAAGCCGTTCGATCCGCATGGCGGCATGCCGATGGTGCCGTTGCCGGTGAAATGGGAAGTCGCAAGCGACGACCGGTTCAAGACCATTGTCGCCTCGGGCGAAGCGCAGGCGCGGCCGGAACTTGGCCATGCGGTCCATGTCGAGGTGACGGGCATGCAGCCCGACCGGCCTTATTGGTATCGCTTCATCCTGGGTAGCGACATGTCGAGCCGGGGTCGCGCACGCACCCTGCCCCTGCCATCATCCAGCCCCGCCTCGATCAAGTTCGGGGTCGCGGGCTGCCAGAATTATGAGGACGGCTATTTCACTGCCTTCCGGCACCTGGCGCGGGAGGACGATCTCGCCTTCGTCTATCATTTCGGCGACTTCATCTATGAATATGAGCAGCGCGGGCCGGACTATGACAAGGACGGACTGCCGGTCGATCAGGTGCGGCAGCATATCGGGCAGGATTGTTTCGACCTGACCGACTACCGCCTGCGCTACGCCCAGTATCTGAGCGACTATGACCTGCAGGCCGCCCGCGCGCGGCACACATGGTTCCCGACCTTCGACGATCATGAGGTGGAGAATAACTGGGTCGGCGATTTCGACTGGAAGGATGCTCCCCCGGAAATATTCCGCCTGCGTCGTCAGGCGGGCCTGCAGGCCTGGTACGAATATATGCCGGTGCGCGCTGCGCTCCTGCCGCGCAACGGCATCATCACCAATGCGTATCGGGAGGCCCGCTTCGGCGACCTGCTCTCCATCGACTTCCTCGACACCCGATCCTTCCGGTCGGACCAGCCTTGCGATGACGGGTTCAAGACCCATTGTGCGGGCATCGACGATCCCAAGGCGCAGGTGATCTCGGCCGAAGAGGAAAGCTGGCTGACTCGGAACCTGACGCGGGCCCAGACCAAGTGGAACTGCGTCGCGCAGCAGGTGATGATGATGTCGCTCGATCGCCGCCGTTACGCCGACGAGAAGGAAAAGATCTACAATCTCGATAGCTGGGCCGGATATGAAGTCGCGCGCAAGCGCGTGCTGGCGAAAATGCGCGGGCTCGACAATGTCGTCGTGCTGACCGGCGACGAGCATCAGAATTTCGCGGGCCTGCTGGAAAGCGAGGGCAAGCCGGTGGCGGTAGAGTTCGTCTCCACCTCCATCTCATCGGGCGGCGACGGGTCGGACCTGCGCGCGGGAAGCGACATTATGTTCAGGAACAATCCGCAGCTGAAATTCCTGAACGACCAGCGCGGCTATTTGCTGTGCGAGGTCACGCCGGATGCCTGGACGACACGGTTCCGGGTCATGGACCATGTGTCGACGGCGGGCGCCGACATCAACACGCGCGCCACGCTCACCGTGCCACGCGGCCAGCCTTCGATCAGCATCGCCTGACATTGACGTAAACGGAAAGCGGTCGTAAGCCATCACCCGGACAGGAGACCGATGATGGCTGACGACATAGTCTATTTCGAGGACATCGCGGTCGGCGACCGTTTCGACTTCGGGCCGTTGACCGTATCGCGGGAAGAGGTGATCCGCTTCGCGGCCGAATTCGACGCGCAGCCATTCCACCTGTCGGACGAAGCCGCCGCACAGACTCATTTCGGCACGCTGGCGGCCAGCGGGTGGCACAGCACGGCGCTCTTCATGAAAATGTTCGTTACGGCGATGCAGAAGGAGCCAGGACGGCAGGCGGCGAGCCTGGGCGCCATCGGCGTGGACGAACTGCGCTGGCTACGTCCGGTGCGTCCCGGCGATACGCTGCGCGGCACGAACGAGGTGATCGGCAAGAAGGCATCGGCAAGCCGACCCGAAATGGGCATCGTCCGTAATCAAGTGACGATCTACAATCAGAGCGACAAGCCCGTACTGACGATGATCCCAATCGTCATGTGGCGGACACGGCCGATATAATCCTGCTCCGTCACCCCGGCTGGGGCGTCTTCGCATCCGTTGCCATGATGCGCATGCGCCGGTCTATCGCGCCCGCGATCTGGACGATATGGCGGCCGGCGGGCAGATCGAACCAGACGATCTTGCGAATACCCGAACAGTCCGGGCCGTGGCCGTGGTCGACTGAAGCGACCGGAACGGTGCCGGTCACGACATCGACCCAGGCCGCCCCCGACAGCGCGATGCCAACTCGCGCCGCCGCCTTCAGCGACAGGACGAACAGTCCGCCACGTCCTTCCTTCGCGCCCTTGCCTGGTGGAGCGGCGAAATGGACATGGTCGATCGGCCTCAGATCCGCGGTCAGCGCCTTGCCCGGGATCAGCAGCGGCGCACCCTGTGCCTCTACCCCCGCCTCCGCCTGCCCGCCCCCGTTCCAGTTGCTCCACGGTTCCGCGAGCGGTGCAGGAGCTGGGCAGGCGGAGGCGGGCGCGGCGGCAAGCAGCAGCGCGGCAAGGATCGTCATCGGCTCATTTCCTCCCGAACAATTTCTCAATATCCCCATGCGATAATTTTACCCAGGTCGGGCGGCCATGGTTGCACTGACCGGACCGGGGCGTCACTTCCATTTCCCGCAGCAGAGCGTTCATTTCAGCAACGCTCAGCACCCGCCCCGCGCGGACCGAGCCGTGGCAGGCCATCGTCGCGGCGACGAGGTCGAGCCGTTCCATGAGCGAAAGCGCGCTGTCATAGGCGGCAAGATCGTCCGCAAGATCGGTGACGAGGCCATGTACGTCCGACTGGCCGAGTATCGCGGGCACCGCGCGCACCAGTATGGCGGACGGACCGAACCGTTCCAGCTCCAGCCCGAAGTCTCGCAATTCCACCGCCCGTGCCTCCAGCCGGTCGCAGGCAGGCTCGTCCAGTTCCACCACTTCGGGCAGCAGCAGCGCCTGGCTCGCGACCCCCTGCCCCTCCATCGCGCGGCGCATCCGCTCCAGCGTCAGCCGCTCGTGCGCGGCATGCTGGTCCACGATGACAAGGCCATCCTCGGCCTCCGCCACGATATAGGTGCGCGCCACCTGCCCCCGCGCCACGCCGAGTGGAAAATCATGTCCTTCCGGTACAGACGCGGCGGCGGCCTCCGCGCGGGCTTGCGGCGGGGGCGCTGCGAACGACGGGCGGCGGTCGGCAAGCGCCGACTGGAACAACGGATTATAGCTGACCGGCGCTGCGGCGGCGTCGAAGATCGGCATCGCCCCGATGGGCGTGGGAGACACCGGTTCCGGCCGCCAGGCGGCAAGGCCGGCGGGATCGGCCATCTGCACGGAGCGGAAGCCTTCGGCGTCGAGCGCGCGGCGCAGGCCCGACACGATCATGCCGCGGATCAGTGCCGGATCACGGAAACGGACTTCGGTCTTGGCGGGATGGACGTTGACGTCCACCTCCTGCGCGGGGACGTCGAGGAACAGTGCGACGACCGGGTGCCTGTCGCGCGCCAGCATGTCGGCATAGGCTCCGCGCAACGCGCCGATCAGCAGCCGATCCTTCACCGGACGGCCATTGACGAACAGATATTGATGATCGCCAACGCCGCGATTGTAAGTCGGCAGCGACGCGACGCCCGACAGGCGCACCCCTTCCCGTTCAAGCGAGACGATCACATGATTGTCGGCCAGTTGGCGGTCGGTGAGCGCGGCCACCCTTTCTTCCCGTGCTTCCCCGCCCTGCACGCCCAGCACCCGGCGGCCATCATGCTCAACGGAGAAGGCGACGGCGGGATGGGCCATGGCCAGCCTGCGCACGACGTCCAGGCAGGCGGCATATTCCGCCTTGGGCGAGCGAAGGAATTTGCGGCGCGCCGGAACCCGCGCGAAGAGTTGCTCCACGGCGATACGCGTGCCCGGCGGCAGCGCGGCCGGGCCTTCCGCCACCAGCTGACCATTGTCCATCGTCCGGTTCCATCCGTCGCGACCTGCCGGACGGCTGTCGATGGAAAGGCGCGCCACGCTGGCGATGGAAGGCAGCGCCTCTCCGCGAAAGCCCAATGTCGCTACATTTTCAATGGCATCGTCGGGCAGCTTCGACGTCGCATGCCGTTCCAGCGCGAGGGCCATGTCGCTCGAATCCATGCCGCATCCGTCATCGCTGACCTCGATCCGGTCGAGGCCGCCGTTGGACAAGCGGACAGCGATGCGAGTCGCGCCCGCATCGAGTGCATTTTCAACCAGTTCCTTGAGCGCGCTGGCGGGTCTTTCAACCACTTCACCGGCAGCGATACGATTGACCAGATGTTCGGGCAGGCGGCGTATTGACATTGGTTAGGGACTAGCCCAATCGAGCGCTTTCCGCGAGCCGCGATCCCATATTTTTTGCTCTGCAAAGCGCAAGGAAACAGGGCTGATCGGACGAGCGAAACCGCTATCCGACCGGCCCCGCAACGCGCTGACGGGGGCGGCGGACGATACAGGATAAGGCATGTCGATCTTCTCGCGTCTCTTCAAATTTTCGTCGCAGGATATGGCCATCGACCTCGGCACCGCCAATACAGTGGTCTATGTGCGCGGGCGCGGCATCGTTCTCAATGAACCTTCGGTGGTGGCGGTGGAGACGCTGAACGGCGTCAAGCGGGTCAAGGCCGTGGGCGAAGACGCCAAGCTGATGATGGGCAAGACCCCGGATTCGATCGAGGCCATCCGGCCGCTGCGCGACGGCGTGATCGCCGACATCGATGTCGCGGAACAGATGATCAAGCATTTCATCACCAAGGTGCATGGCGGCAAGCACAGCCCCTGGCGCGCGCCGGAAATCGTGATCTGCGTGCCGTCGGGCTCCACCAGCGTCGAGCGCCGCGCGATCCGCGACGCTGCCAGCAACGCGGGCGCCAGCCAGGTTTTCCTGATCGAGGAGCCGATGGCGGCCGCGATCGGCGCCGACATGCCCGTGACCGAGCCGATCGGATCGATGGTCGTCGATATCGGCGGCGGTACGACCGAAGTCGCCGTGCTGTCGCTGCGGGGCCTTGCCTATACGACCTCCGTCCGCGTGGGCGGGGACAAGATGGACGAAGCGATCGTGTCGTTCGTCCGCCGCCACCACAATCTGCTGATCGGAGAAGCCACCGCCGAACGGATCAAGAAGCAGTTCGGCGTCGCGCAGCCGCCCGAGGATGGCGTCGGCGAGACGATCCATATCAAGGGTCGCGACCTGGTGAATGGCGTGCCCAAGGAAATCAGCATCAACCAGGGCCAGATCGCGGACGCATTGGCCGAACCGATCAGCACCATTGTCGAAGGCGTGCGGATCGCGCTGGAAAACACCGCGCCGGAACTCGCGGCCGACATCGTCGATCAGGGCATCGTGCTGACCGGCGGCGGCGCGCTGCTCAAGGGGCTGGACGACGAGCTGCGCGACGAGACCGGACTGCCCGTCACCATCGCCGAAGATCCGCTGACCTGCGTCGCCATCGGCACCGGGCGCGCGATGGAAGATCCGATCTTCCGGGGCGTGCTGCAAACCGCCTGACGCTTGAAGGGGGCATAGAGGATGGCGCGGCCACCCAGCCGACGCCCCGGTCTGAACCGGCGGGCGCAATATAGCTTGTTCGCCAGCTATGTCGTGGCGTTGACGGGCGCTGCGGTGGGACTGCTGCTCATCGTCATCGCCATTTTCGACCCGACCGGCTTTTCGGCGCTGCGCGTCGCCGCCGCCGAAATCGGCCGGCCTGCGTCCGTCACGATGAAAGGCATGGTGAGCGGCGTCGCGTCCGTGGACGAGGTGCTGGCATCCTACTGGCGTGCGGGATCGCAGAATGTCGCGCTGCGTCGGCAGGTGGAGGCGGACCGCAATCGCATCATCGAGGCGAAGGCCGTGGCGCAGGAGAATCTGCGCCTCAAGAAGCTGCTGAAACTGGTGGACGAGGATAGCAGCGACCTGCTCGCCGCGCGCCTGATCGCGTCCTCCTCATCCAGCGCGCGGCGCTTCGCGCGCCTCAATGCGGGCAGTTGGCAGGGGGTGCGGGCGGGCATGCCGGTCCGCGCGCCGGAAGGGCTGATCGGCCGCGTCCACAGCACCACGCCCAACAGTTCCGACGTCCTGCTCCTGACCGACACGAGCAACATCGTCCCGGTGCGGCGGGCGGCCGACAATATCCCGGCCATCTCCACCGGACTTGGCGACGGATCGGTAGAAATACGCGCGCTGTCTGCTGGCCGCAATCCGTTCAAGCCAGGCGACCTGCTCGTCACGTCCGGCATCGGCGGCGTCTATCAGCCCAATATACCGGTCGCCGTCGTGGTGCGCGCGCAGGGCGAGATCGCCTATGGCGTCCCGCTCGCCAATCCCGCGCGGGTCGATGCTGTGGTGGTCGAGCGCATCTTCGAGGAAGCGGTGACCCGTCCCGGCCCGGCCGCCGCGCCCGTCGCCGCCGAGAGCGGGCCTGCGAACGCCGCCACCGCCGCGCCATGATCGACCCGCATCTGCATCATGTTCCCCGGCTTGGGCGGCACCCTTCCCGTTTCCGGCTGGAGGCCACACCGATCGTCACCGTGCTGCTGGGATCGCTGCTGACGACATTGCCCGTCATCGCCCAGTCGCCGATCATGCCGCCGTTCGGACTGCTGTTACTGCTGTCATGGCGGCTGCTGCGCCCCGAATTGTGGCGTGCGTGGATCGGCGTGCCGCTGGGCCTGTTCGACGACATGGCGAGCGGCCAGCCGATCGGCTCGGCCATGTTTCTGTGGACCGTCGCGCTCATCGCCATCGACGCCATCGAACATCGCATGGTGTGGCGCAGCTATCGGCAGGACTGGCTTATCGCGGCGTTGGCGATTATCTTCTGCATTTCCGGTGGCCTGTTCTTTGCGCGGATCACCGGCGGAGGTTCCTTGCGCTTCTTTCTGATCTTGCCCCAAATGGTCTGGACGATCCTTCTTTTCCCCTTCGTCGTCCGGCAATGCGCGCGGATCGACCGCTGGCGCGTAATGGCATGAAGTTTCCCACTCCCAAGCGCAAGATCATCACCGAAGCCGTCCAGTCCTTGACCTTCAGCCGTCGCGCGATGGTGGTAGGCGGGTTGCAGGGCGCGATCGGTGCGATGCTGATCGGCCGCATGGCGTGGATCAGCGTCGCGCAGAACGAGAAATATACGCTGCTGTCGGAAAGCAATCGCGTCAACCTGACGCTGATTCCGCCGCGCCGCGGGTGGATCATCGACCGCAACGGACGGCCGCTGGCGAACAACCGCACCGATTTCCGCGTCGACCTGATCCCGCAGCGCATGGTGGACCCGGAGTCGACCGTGCGCCAACTGGCTCGCCTGCTGTCGTTGCAACCCGACGAGGTCGATCGCATTCGCGAGGAGCTAGACAAATCCGCCGGCTTCCGTCCGGTGCAGGTCGCCGACAAGCTGACCTACGATCAATATGCGGCGATCAGCGTGCGTCTGCCCGACTTGCCGGGCGTTGCGCCGAGTCAGGGTTTTTCGCGCAACTATCCGGCCGGCGCGTCGGTCGGCCATCTGCTGGGCTATGTCGGCGCGGCGACGGCGGAGGAATATAAGGCCCGCAAGGATCCTCTGCTCATCACGCCGGGGTTCAAGGTCGGCAAGGACGGACTTGAAAAAGCGTTCGATCTTCCGCTGACCGGCAAGCCGGGCGCGAAGCGAGTGGAGGTGACGGCACGCGGCAAGATCGTGCAGGAATTGACGACCCGGCCGGATTCGCCGGGCCGGTCGATCAAGCTGACGATTGACGCTGGCCTTCAGGAATTTGCCGGGCGTCGGCTTGCGACGCAAAGCGGATCGGTGGTCGTGATCGATTGCCATAATGGCGACGTGCTGGCGCTCGCTTCCATGCCCAGCTTCGATCCGAACAGCTTTTCCGACGGCATCAGCCATCTGGAATATGAGATGCTGTCGAAGGACGATCATGTCCCGCTGCGCAACAAGACACTGCAGGGCCTCTATCCGCCCGGGTCGACGGTCAAGCCCATGGTGGCGCTGGCGCTGCTGGAAGCGGGGGTTTCACCGACCGAGACGGTCAGTTGCAGCGGCGCGATCCGGGTCGGCAACACGCTGTTCCACTGTCACAAGCGGCGCGGCCACGGGCCGCTCAACATGCGCGGCGCGATCGCGCAAAGCTGCGACATCTATTTCTACCAGATGGCCCAGCGCATCGGCATGGACCGCATCGCCAGCATGGCCCGGCGCGTCGGCATGGGCCAGAAATTCCCGCTCCCCTTCCCCAGCCAGAGCTATGGCACCGTGCCAGACCCGGCTTGGAAGGAACGGAAATATGATCAGAAATGGCAAGTCTATGACACGGTGAACGCCACCATCGGCCAGGGCTATATGCTCATCAATCCCCTGCAGATGGCAGTCATGGCGGCGCGGCTGGCGACAGGACGCCAACTGATGCCCAACTTCATCTACGGCGCGCCCCATGCCACGCCCGAACCGGTGGGCGTCAGCGAGGACCATCTGGTCGTCATTCGCGACGCGATGAATGCGGTGGTGAACGGCGGCGGCACCGGCGCGGCAGCGCGCAGCTCCATTCCCGGCGTGATGATCGCGGGCAAGACGGGCACGGCGCAGGTGCGGCGCATCACCATGGCGGAGCGCGCCGGCGGCGTGCGCGGCAATGCCGGCCTGCCCTTCAAGCTGCGCGACCATGCGCTGTTCCAGGGTTTTGCGCCGTTCGACAATCCGCGCTACGCCATCGCCTGCATCATCGAACATGGTGGCCATATCAACCGGATCGAAGACGCGCCGATGATCGCCAGCGACACATTGTCCTACCTGTTCGACCCCAGGAAGGCGATGGAGAAGCTGGAAACGCTGGAGAAGGGTTGGGGCGGTACGCCGGCCGAGCGGCAGGCACGGCAAATGGCCGCCTTTCGCCTGGCCAAAGCGATCGAGAAGGGCGAAGCGCCGCCGCCTGTCGCCAATGTCACGGACAATGCGGCAGCCGCCAATATGGCGACGCCCGCGCCTCCACCCGCGCCTGCAGGTGAGGCGGACGATGTCCCGCCGCCGCCGGGTTCCAATATGACGGACGAGCGATGAGCATCGTTCCCAAGCCGCTGGCCGACTTTCCCTGGCGCATCCTGGCGCTGCTGTTCGCCATCGCGGGGTTCGGCACGGTCGTGCTGTTCAGCGCAGCCGGCGGCAACATCTTCCCCTGGGCCTTCAACCAGGCGCTCCGTTTCTTCATCTTTTCCGTCATGGCGCTCAGCCTCAGCCGCATTCCCGTGGACATATTTGCCCGCTACGCCTTCCCCGCCTATGGCGCGGTGCTGGCGGCGCTGTTCGGGGTAGAGCTGATCGGCGGCGTCGCAGGCGGCAGCCAGCGCTGGATCAACCTTGGCTTCATGCAGTTGCAGCCGTCCGAATTCATGAAGCCGGTCATCGTCCTTACCATCGCCCGCTTCTACGCGATGCTGCCGGTGGGGGAAATCCGGCGGTGGAACGCAATCTGGCCGGCGCTGGTGCTGATCGGTGTGCCATGGGCGCTGGTCCTGGTGCAGCCGGATCTCGGCACCGCGACGATGATCGCGGCCGGCGGCGTGACGGTGATGTTCCTCGCCGGGCTGCCGCTGCGGCTGTTCATCGGCACGGCCCTTGCGGGCGCGGCGGTCATCCCGATCGCCTTCAGCTTTCTGCATGATTATCAGAAGAACCGGGTTCTCATCTTCCTCGACCCGGAGAGCGATCCGCTGGGTGCGGGCTATCATATCAGCCAGTCGAAGATCGCGATCGGCTCGGGCGGCTGGCTCGGCAAGGGCTTCCTGCGCGGCACCCAGAGCCACCTCGACTACCTGCCCGAAGGCCATACGGATTTCGTGTTCGCGACGATGGCGGAGGAATGGGGCCTGCTGGGCGGCACGTTGCTGATCCTGGCCTTCCTTCTGCTGTTCCGTTGGGGCATCCGCGTGGCATTGCGCGCACCGGATAAATTCTCCCGCCTCGCCGCCGCGGGCCTCACCACCACCATATTCTTTTACGTCGCCATCAACCTGATGATGGTGATGGGACTTGCCCCGGTCGTGGGCATTCCGTTGCCCTTCATGTCCTATGGCGGATCGTCGATGCTGACGGTGATGCTGTGCGTGGGCATCATCATGTCGATCGACCGGGCCCGCAAGCGGCGCGCGACGCCGGGTAGCTGGGCCTGACCGAAGCGTCCGCGAAAAATTTTCGGCCGGGGGTGATTTCCTGTTTGCAAAGGCGAAGGTGCCTGCTAACAGCCGCTCCTCGCCGGACGGGTTCCGACCGGCAACGGACGCATAGCTCAGTTGGTAGAGCAGCTGACTCTTAATCAGCGGGTCCTTGGTTCGAGCCCAAGTGCGTCCACCATATCTTTCAAAGACTTAGGCGGTATTTTGAGGTCCAAAGCTGGACCCACCCCCTCCAGTTTACAGCTTGGTTTACAATTTCCTCCGGTTTTCGAGCTTCGAAATGGCCGTTTCCGCCATCTCGGAATCCCGCTTGAGATAGTGCGTATCGAGGATCGTCTCGACGTCCTTGAGGCTATGCCCGGTGATCGTCGCGATCTGCGGAACACTCGCTCCTGCGATCGCCAGGCGGGTCACGACAGTGCCCCGCAGGTCGTGGAAGGTGAGACCAGCGACACCGGCTTTCACACAGGCCTTGCGCCACGATGTCCGAAAGCCGTCGCTTGTCCAGGATTGCCCGCGTTCGGTGAGCAGTATCGTTGCCGGCAACGACTTCCCCTCGACGTCGTAGCGGGCCTTCAAAGCGTCCAGCGCAAGCTTGAGCGGTGCTCCCACAGGAACGATCACCCGCTTGGGCTTGCGGTTCTTCACTTTGCTCTTTGTCTTGCTCTGCGTGAGACGGATTTCCGCGCCGTCATACGCCGCCCAGGGCAGGTTGATGAGATCGCCCTGACGCTGCCCTGTCCACAAGGCGAGCGTCATGGCCAGGTGTAGGTGGGGCGGAGCGTGCTTATAGAAGGCTTCCTCGTCACCGTCTTTCCAGACGGAATCGACGCGGCCGGATTGATATAGACGGCCGGGCCGTTTGCAGGGGTTGGCGACGACCAGTCCGCGATCAAGCGCCCATGCAAGAATCCGCGCCAAAACCGCAAAGCGATAATCCGCCGTGCGTTCCGATGTGCCGGCAATTCGATCGCGCCAAGCCAGAAACTCGCCGCGCGTGCGCGGGTCACCCAGTGCGCCTATCGGAAAGTCTCCGAACTCCGTTTCGATGAATCTCAGATGCTTCCCATAGTCCTTGCGGGTGCGGGGAGCGAGACGGGTATAATCGGTGGATTGCTCGAAAGCCCGAAACACGCCGTTGAGCGTGTCGCTTGGTTTGGGCCTGCTTTTTCGCTCATCGTGCGCTGTGACATAAGCCTGATGGAATTCCGGTGTGCCGAATTTGGCCTCGATGCGGGGCCCTCCACGCCACGCATAATAGTAGGTTGCGTATAGGCCGCTTGCCAGTTTCTTGCGTACCCTGTGGACACCTTTAAGATTGACGCGCATCGCGCCGCGCCTTCCATTCGTCGAACGGGGTCGACGAAACCGCGGATGGTTCCGTTTCCAGATGCACGAGGATGATCCGCCCATCAGGGTGGATCTCGGTGCGCACGATCGTCAGTCCACCCTCGCAGGCCATACGGATGGCCTGGGCGAGACTGGGGCGTCGTGGTGAGGATTTACGCTGTTCGGCCACAGCACGCTGCCAAAGACCGCAGGACGCGAACCCAACTCGTGTTCCCCTGCCTGGCGCACTCCCCACTCCCTCCCTTGGCGAGCCGGTTGGTGAGATCTGACGTTATATCTGGCTGTGACGAAGAGCGCCGTATCCGGTTGGGCGCCGCTGTAGATGGATGGGCCTCAGCGTCCGGGAAGCGGACGATAGTGGCTGCAACTCCCACTGGGACAAGAGTCGGCCCCGAAGTCCGAAAGATGGCAAAACGCATTGTGCGCTCCTCACTGGAGCACCCACGCGATGTCACGAAGCAAAAGTAATAATATCATATTTTTTAGTAACTTGAAGACGGTTATTCGTTAGTGCTCTCATTTCAGTTGTACGGTAGCGGGCGAAGTTCCAGGCACGAACACATCGTTCCCGAACCTTCCGCTCAGGTGCATGGCCACAGAGGCGATATAGTTTCGCTGACGCCACGTTGTCGGGCTGTGGTAGACGCCAACGGCCTTCCAATAGTCCCCCGTCGTCCGCAGAGCGGACAGAAACACCCACCGTGCGGCCTCGGCGTTGAAACAGGGATCAAAACGGAGCCAATGACGCACATGGGCTTTCGGCCGGCCGATATGCGCTGCGATGCGTCCGACCCACCAACTGTTGATCTGCAAAGGCCCCAGGTCATGGGTGCCGTTGGTGTTGGCGACCTCGGCACCGATCCAGCCTGCCTCCTGGTCGCGTAAGCCCCATAGCGTCTTTTCGAGCCAGGGCCTGCCAAGTGAGGCCTGGCGGATGCACGCACCGATTAGACGTTCCTCATCCCGATTGCGCGTCCTGGCCTGCGCCAAGGACGGTGAAATTATCACTCCGCACAGCAATATACCGATGAGACAGGGAACGAAACGCATCATACAGCCCTCATCGCCTTTGACGCCGCTCGGTCATGGTGCCCTAAGCCGGTGAGGTCTGGAAACGGCCCATCCGTCAGCAAGGCCAGAAGCGCGCGACCGGAAATGATTTCGATAGTGCTGCCATGCGCGACGGCGGCCCGGCTTTGCAGCCCGGTCCGTCCCGTATGGATGAAGAGGCCGCGCCGCCCCTTCGTGCGACAGAGCGCCTCAAATGCCGGGACATGTTCCGGCCGGATCGTATCAGCATAGCGCTTGGCCTGGATCAGCCAGACTGCGCCATTGATGACCACCTGTCCGTCGATCCCGCCATCACCGGTGTAACGGCGGTTTCGAATGACCTTGTGACCACGGCGCTCGAAACTTTCGAGCAGAAGCTCCTCGAACGCGAGCGGGTCCATGGCGCGCAGGCGGGCATAGAGGAGTTGTGGCGGCTGCAACCGGTCCCGCCCGCGAAGTTGGGCCGCCATGGCCCTGGCCTGCCGCCTCCGCCAGCGATGCTTCACGGGCATCCGAAATCGACGGACGAAAAAAGCCAGAAGGATGAGCAGCAGCGCGGACAGGATAAACAGCATGGGAAAGGACCTTATCGCTCGGGACCGTGAGACGGCTCGGGGTGATGGACAGGAAATGGCGTTGGCCGCGTCGGCTGATTGTCTGGTGCCCCGCGATCGGTGCGGGCGCGGTCGAGAATGCCCTCGAGGAAGCGGTCCAGGACCTGTGCAATACTGCGCGCGCCCTCGGCGAGATGTTCGGCGGCGCCGCGCGGCGGACGCTCCCGGCGATCAAGATGCCGTTCGAGCATGCGATCGCGGCGTTGTGCGCGCAATTGCTCCTGTTCGGCCTTGAGATTGGCCAGATGCTGTCCATGGCGGTTAGAGAGTGCATCGACACGGTCTGCCTTCAGCCGCCCCAACCCTTCCGACGAAGATGTTTTCTCGCCCGACTGCCGCTCGAGCTTGGCGATCAACGCCTCGACGTCGTTGGTCCAAAGCCTCGCGCCGAAGGCCGCGCGGGTGATGGCCGTGTAGAAATTCTGGGCGTTGACCAGCGGCGATTCGACCGGGGCGAGCACGAAGACGCGCGGATAGGTCTTGGACTGGGCGGAATAGACGGTTTCGGCATAGCCATGATCCCAGGTCCTGTGCTCGGCGAGATCGACCTGTTGCACACGTCCGTCCCGGTCCCAGCGGATCGTTGCCACCTCCCCTCCCAGCTTCTGCACGGTTCCGCGCTCGGAATTGCGCAGATCCAGTTCACGGTTGACGAGACGCCACTGGATACGGTCTCCTTCGGCAAGATCGCGATATTCGGGATTGAATATGTTGATGTGCCGGGCCCCGGTGGTCTGCGGATCCCATCGGATTGTGCGTCCTTGCTCATCGACGAGGCGCACGACCTGCCGGCCATTGGGTTCACGCCCCAGTCCGATGACGTGATAGTCGGCATTGCGGGCGACACCGAGGCCGACGATGTCGCGGTCGAAGCGCACGATCTGACCAGAGCCGTAAAAACGCGCCATATGCTTTTCAATGTCGGTCAGGCCGGCGGGTGCGAGGATGGACAGCCGGCTATCCTGGGCGGCGAGACCATTCTCATCCTTCAGCGCATCGCGAATCTTGCTGTTGACGATGAGGCGGGTCGCATTGTCGAGGACGAGAATATTGGTGCCGACCCGCGAGTCCGGCTTGAGCCGTATCCAGGCATGGACGACCTGCTCGGCCATCCTCTCATTGTCGGTGACGGTGCTGACGCTATCGAGCTTTGCCAATGACTCGGTGAAGTTGCCCGAACGTGCGGCAGTGACGGCCGCCTTGATCGATTTGGTTTCCTGACGCACGGCCTCGGTAAGTTCGACCGTCGGCAGGCCCAGTTTGCGCATCAGCCAGAACGGCTTGCCCTGCTCGATGGCGCCAGTCTGTTTCTCGTCGCCCAGCAGCAGCAATCGTGCGCCCGTCGTCCTGCTGATTTCAAGCAGCCGCTGTGCCTGGCGGTTACTCAGTTGCCCCGCCTCGTCGAGGACCAGCACATGACGGTCGGTGATCCCCTGCCCGCCTCGCGCGACGAAGCCGGCAACAGTATAGGAGGCGATATCTGCCCTCTTGCCAAGTTCGGCGGCCGCCGAAGATGTGGGCGCCAGGGCGATCAAGGTCGTGCCGGGCTCAGCCGCCTCTCCCAACACTCTGACCAGCGTCGATTTGCCGGATCCCGCGACACCGTGGATGGCGGTGATGCGATCGGGTGTCAGCGCCGTCTCGACAAGGGCATTCTGCTGCTGTTTGTTGAGGCTGGTCCCCTCCAGCACGGTAAGTAATCGATCACTTGAGGCAATCGGGCGAGCATCATTCAGGCCGAGCGCGATATGCTGGGTGAGCGCCAGTTCCAGCCGCCAGGATTTGCGACTGGTTCTCCCGCGCGTCAGTATCTTGTCGCCGGTCTGCTCATGGGTCGGCAGCAGCTTGCGCACCAGTTCGTGGTTTTCAATCCGGGGACGGATATCCTCGAGCCGGACTTCGCCGACATGGGCGGCGAGACCAGTGCGCAGAATATCGCCCAGATTGTTGACCGCTTCCGTCGTCTCCAATTGCCGCAAGCCGAACAGCGCGGCACGCGATGCCTCCTTTTCGGTGGGTGGCAGGTGTCTGCCTTCTCGCTCATGCGTTTCGTCGGTGATCAACCGCAGCGCGTCGAGCCGTGGCCCGGTCCGCTGGTGCCACCGCGCGACAAGGTCTTCCTTGCCGATCTTCACCTTGGCCTTGCGCGTGGCGTAGAATGAGGCGCGCTGGGCCTTCTGTCCCACCAGCCCATGTTCGCGGGCATGTTCTTCGATCGCGTCGGCGCGCTGCGAGAATTGTTCAATCAGATCATCGGGAACACCGCGTATCTCGAAGAGGCCCGATCGCGGGTTGGTGTCAATCTCATAGCCAGCCTCGCGCAACCCGAAGGCCAGGGCATTGCGATAGATCTGACCCGCGACGCGCTGTTCGCCATACATGACCCTGCTTTCCAGGCTCGCCATGGGATCGCCGGCTTCACGGTTGGTCATGTTGAGGACGGCCAGATGGGTGTGGAGATGAGGATCGAGTTCGCGACTGCCATGTTCGGTAAAGCGCGCAACGAGGATGCGACCGGTGGTTTCGTGAACGATCTGGCCTTCGTTCCGGCGGCGCAACTGCGCCTGTTCCTCCAGATAGGCGATAGCGGCGGTCACCGCTCCCTCATGGGCGGCAAGTACGCGTTCGTCCCCGGCCACCAGCGCCATGATCGACACGGACTTTGGCGCGTTGACCGCGAAGTCCCAGCCGGGATGGTGTTGGATCTGCCCATCGGCGCGATGGCGCCCCAGCTGCTGGTCGCCAACCTTGCCAGCCAGAAGGTCGCGAAACAGCTTCGGATCGACCGCGCCTGACAGCCCAAGATCAGCCGCGAGCTTGCCGGCCCATTCCGAAGGCTCGTTCCCGCCCTTGGTGTAATAGTCGCCGACCGTATAATAGCGGGCAATGTTGGCGGGCCGACCATGGAGACGCTGGGGCTGGATCATGCCGGCCTCGCCTGCTCACGCGGCCCATCTTCATGGCCATGCTGGACAAGTTCGGAGCGGATTTCTCCCTGCTTGCCGGCAAGGATGGACCACAGGGATCGCGCGGGAGCCGGGAGCTCGGCATGCTCTTCATTCAGCAGGATGTCCTCGACCCGCTGCGGATCGATATCGGGCGCCGGAGGGCTGAACAGATCCGGCTGTGGTGAAGGCGGCGTTGGCGTCTCCTGGAATACCGGGGGCTTCTTCGACGGCTTTTCTCCGGCGTTGGGGGCTGGCGGCGTCTGCGCAGCCTCGCGCTCCATGGCTTCACGGACCCGCGATTCGGCGTGGGCAATGCGAACGAGTGTTTGCGCCTTGTCGATCTGGGCGGGCGGATCAGTACGTTCGGCGAAGGCCTCTCCCAGCGATGGAATGTTGTTGAACCGGCTATCGAACCGGACCACAGGCAAATTGCGGCCGAAGCGCAGGAAGCCCACCAGATTGGGCAGGTTGGTGACTTCGGTCGGCATGACCAGCGGCCGTGTCACCTGCATACGCGATAGGTTGACGCCATCGCGCATGTCGTTGACGCCATAGGACATGCCCTCATTGGCCTCCACCTGTTCGACCTGACCAAGGTTGATCGAGACATGATCGGCGGTATCCGTATCATTCGCCCGCAGCGCCACCCAGGTTGAGCAATAGCCGGTGATCGCCGCGGCATCTTCCTTGCCGTAGGTCGCCTTGAGCTGTGGATAGGACTGGAAGCCCAAAATGCCGCATCCGCCATATTTGCGCGCCCGCGCAAGAAAGTCCGAAAGCGACGGCAACTTATGCAGCGTCGGCAGTTCGTCGATCACGCAATAGAGCCGCCGGTCGCGATCTGGCGTCAGGCTCATGATGGCGCTGATTGCGATGTCGAGCCAGACGGTGATCAGCGGGCGCAGCGAGGGAAGCTGATCGGCTTTCACGGTGATGAAGAGCCAGCTTCCCTCGGCGCCTTTCTCTACCCAGTCGCGGATCGAGAAGCCGTCCTCGGTATCGTCGAGATAGCTGAAGCTGCGCATGACCGAGGCGAGTTCGGCCTGGATGCCGGCGGATGTCCGCTCGCCTTCCGTGCTGATGAAGGCGGCGGCGTCCGTGCCGGTGACGAAGGCGGCCAGATCCTTGAGCTTCGAACGCAAGAGCCGATCGAGCAGGACCGAGACATAGGTATGTTTCTGACGCGCGAGTTTGCGCATGACCGCGACCAGCGTGCCCCGCGCCGCCTTGGCCCAGAAGGGATCGCCATGCTTGTCAGGAATCGTCGACTCGGCGATTTGATCATAGTGATAGTCGCGCGGCACATCGACCCAGGGCGACCACCGCGCCGTCCGCTGGTCGAGCGGGTTGAGCAGCATGTCGGTGCCTTGCCGGTAGAATTTCTCGACGAAGGTGCCGGCGGTGTCATAGACGATCGCGCGACGGCCTGATTTACGGATACCTTCCAGCATGCCGACAATGAGATTGGTCTTGCCGGTACCCGGAGCGCCGCACAGCAGGATATGCTCGGGCTCGAAGGCTTCCGGAACTGGAACGGCTCCGATAACGAGCGGCCCTTTTTTCTGACCCCACAGCGCGCGTCGAACCTGGCGGATGGTGCCGAAGCGCGCGCCGCGCAAATATTCGTTGGAGCCGAGCCCCCTGCCCGTCCGCGTGAAATAGAACCACGCCCAGCCGAGCATGGCAAACGCGAACAGCCCGGAAATTAGCGCCCCATGCAGCAGATAGCCCTCGAAAGACCGCAGGGTCTTGTTCGCGAGCGCCGAGGCGACCAGCCAGTCCGCCGAAGTCCAGTAAGCCAGGCCTTCTGGCGTGCGAAACTGTACCGGGTCATTGGTTCCGGCAGCCGCGTCGACCTTGATCATCGCCTCGGCCAGCTTGAGCAGGACAAACCGCTCATATTCGGTCGATTTTTCGAACGCATACCAAAGCGTGCCGATGATCCAGATGATGAAGCCGGCTAATATCGTCTGGTAAAAGACCTGTGTGGTCATGCGGACGTTGTGGACGATCGCCTGCCCGCCGCGCGTCCATGAACCCAGCATATCGTTGCGGAAGATGCTCATGGGAGATCCTCTCCACCGAGCAGACCGCGTTCGGCGAGAATAACGCGGGCCTGCGACATCCCTTGCTCGAGCGCCTTGGGAGACTGCTGGCCGACGGACGTCGCGACGATCGATAATATCTGGATCGAAGTGGCGAGGATCTCATCCTGGGAGGAGAAGACGTAGCGCTTGCGTTCGTCGACCGCCTGCTCAAGCAGCTGCCGTATGAAGCCGGACAAGGACAGGTTCGCACCGCGAGCACGGCGCATCAAGGCAGCATGCAGCGACTCATCGAGACGGAAATTGAGCTTGGGCAAGCGAAGGGTCTCCTTGTCCGGAGACCTTCGCAGATGTCATGAAGCCTTGGCACGTTACCGAATCCGCATTCGTGGCGCAAGTTACGAAGATTCAAAAATCTATAGCCGGAAGAATTATAGGAACGCTTTTCGGCTGTTACCGACCGCGGGGTGTTTCAATCGAGGAGTATGGATATGCTTCTTCGCGGCGATTCGCCTTGATCGCGTGCGGAGATTGCGCATTGCCATATCGCGTGTTCGGGCAGGAGGAAGGCATCAGTGGAAGAATCAGACGGCCTCTCCCGCTGGTCACGCCTCACTGACAAGCATCGCGCCTGCCTCGATCTTGTTGTTGAACGCAAGAGTTCGAAGGAAATCGCACGGGTTCTTCAGATTTCCAAGCCCACCGTCGATCAGCGCATCACCGCCGCCCGAAAAATTCTCGATGCAGCCGACCGCGATCAGGCGGCAGTCATCTACGCCAGGTTGAAGAGTGTATATGATCGCGTCACATATGATCCAGTGCAGCTTCCCCCGCTGCCTGTCCTGGTGCCATCAGACTTCTCGGACGGCGACCCGTCATCGGTTCTTTTGCTGAGCGATAGTATCGCGCCCAGCATCAGGTCCGGGGACATAGGGAAGGATTTTCTGGCGCCGTTCCAGGAAGGGTGGAGACACGATTACGGCATCCCGGCGCGCATAATGATCATGGTGGCTATGCTCACCGCCCTGGTCATCGTCGTGTTTCTGGGCCTCGGCATTGCCGAGACGCTTACGCGCCTCGTTTCCAACTAATCCTGACAATCTGGCCCAACATTGCCCGGAAGCGCTTCGCGCTCCCGGCGAAGGAGAAACTATGTCCAATTCCGAATCGCTCGCGGTAGCTCGTCTCCAACGCGATGTGCCTGGTGCCGAAGCCCGGATCGACGACGCAATCATCGCCCTTTCCACGCTCATGACCAGCGTCGTGACTGCCCGGCGTGAGATAGGCGTTGCCGCGAAAACGGGGCAGGCGACCATCATACGTCTCGCAAAGGCGCAGATGTCGCTGATCGATATCAGCAACGACGTTCTACGGGCCCATGGCGAACTTGCCGATATCGGCAAGGAGACCGCAGGTCTCGATCTCCACGAATGTCCTTCGATGGCCGTAGCGCCCCCTCACCTCGCCGCCGTTGCCTAAAGTCGATTGACCAGGAGCCATCGACATGATTTGGAAACGGAATGTTACGCATTGCCCTGTTTCTGATATTCCTGTCGATGGCGATCGGATACGCCATCTGGAAGGGAGGAGTGCCGGAACGGGCTATGGCCGCTATCCTGATAGCCATGGCCTTGATGGATCAGGCTCTTCACCTCTTCATACCGGCCCACTTTGCGACGGTCGACACCGGTCATCTTACGATCGATCTCTTTGCGGCGGCATCGACGATCTCGCTGGCCATAGTGGCGCACAGGTTCTGGCCGATGGTGGCTGCCGTCCTTCAGATACTTCCACTTCTGGCGCATTTCAGCCGGGCGCTGGATCTGAGCATGCATCCGATCGCGTATCTGACGATGCAGGTTGCCTCATCCTGGCTTCTCCCGCCGCTTCTGGCCCTCGGAACCTGGCGACATCGGCTGCGCCTGCAACGCAACGGCAGCGATCCATCCTGGCAGACTTCATTGAAATCATCGAGCCGGTCGATGGAGACCAGCTAGCAAACGCCCTCTTCGACGAATTTCGTAGCCTCGGGCGCATCTTCGCTCAAAGCCCCCAGTCGCTGGAGCGTGTGCTTGGCGGTCATGCAGCCGTCGCCCGGATATTGCTGGGCTCCCGCCTGGTGCTCCTTGAAGGAATGCGGGAGGAATTTGCTTCTCTTCCGATCAGTCCAGACTGCCCCAATTTGCTTCAATATCTGATGGCTTCGATGGGCGCTCTGCCCGACGAGGTCTTGCGGGTCATATTTCTTGACAGCGCGGGGCATCTGATCGCCGATGAGCAACTGCAGGTTGGTTCTCTCCGGCAACTGGCACTTTATCCTCGCGCTATCTTTCGACGTGCTATGGAACTCGATGCTGCCGGATTGATCCTTGTACACAATCATCCAAGTGGAAATCCGAATCCCAGCGAAAGCGACATTGCCGTCACACAGACCTTGTCGGAAATCGGTCGTTCCCTCGACATCGATATCGTCGATCATATCGTGGTTACCGCGACCCGGACCATGAGAGTGTCATCCCTAAACATGTTCCAGCCCCATCGACCGAC
Organism: Sphingobium sp. CCH11-B1; assembly: GCF_001556865.1. Taxonomy (GTDB): domain Bacteria; phylum Pseudomonadota; class Alphaproteobacteria; order Sphingomonadales; family Sphingomonadaceae; genus Sphingobium. The sequence goes on from NZ_LSJY01000062.1 coordinate 32,424, forward strand.
AGAAAGCTCCCATGTCATTAAGGACAGCGTAGGGCCGAAAGCCGGCTACCCCTATGATCGAGGTCCCGCAGCCCTTGAGAACGCAAGAGCCGTCCGCGAGCGCCGCAAGTTCCGAAGTGCGTTGATCGGGTCGCCGGAACTGTTTGGTGAGCCGTCCTGGGTGTCAAACGGCGTTCAAAAGGGACCCCCGATCGGCGTCGAAGAGGGACCCCCTT
>NZ_LSJY01000063.1 GCF_001556865.1 Sphingobium sp. CCH11-B1
CGGGCGGGGGGCTCGGCAGCGAGGAGGCGGACGCTGCGGGCGGTTTCCGGCTGGAGGAGATGGGCGTGCTGTTCCTGTTCCTTGGCCTGCTGGTCGGGGCTGCGCTGCTGATCCTGTGCGGGGCGCTGGCGATGGGATGGCTGGAGACGCGGATGCCGCTGCTCTTCCTGCTCTTCTTCCTGTCGGCCTGCCTCAACCTGCCGGCGCTGCTCGCCAAGCGCGCGCTGGCGGCGGTGGACGGCAACGTCCTTTGGGAAATGCTGGATTGCGGGCGGCGCGTGGTGACGATCGGGCTGCTGGTCGCGATGCTGGGCGGCATGGATCCGCGCCTGTCGGTGGCGTTGCAGCTTGCCGTCAGCCTGGCTGTCATCGCCTACGCCATCGGCCATGTGCACCGGCGGCTGGGGATGGAGCGGCGGCACTGGCTGGCCTTCCGCGTCGGGGGCGGCCATGTGCGCGCGCATTATCTGCGCGACATCGGCGCATCGGCGGCGTTCACCCTGTCGGACATCGTCGCCTATAACGCGCCCTATTTCACCATCGCAGCAGTGACGGCAGACCCGCGCCCGATGCTGCTGTTCGATTTCTTCTTCAAAATGTCACGATCGCTGTCGATGCTGGTGCGCGCGATGGTGGAGGCGGCGTTGCCGCGCATCACCCGCGCCTTTCATGCCGGCGACGTCGTGCGGCTGCGGCAGTTGCTGGGGCGGGCGCTGGCCGCCGCGCTGCTGTTCGCCGGGATGCTGGCGGCGGTGCTGATGGTCGCGGGGGAACGGCTGTTCAGGCTGCTGTTCGACGGTCGGGCGGCGATCGACCGCGCGGACCTGCTGCTGATGCTCCTTGGCCTTGGCGGACTGACCTTGCTGTGCGTGTCGGTCTATGTGCAGGCGGCGCTCGGCCGGTTCGCGCTGCTGCTGCGCCGGTCGCTGCCTTTCCTTGCCGGATCGCTGGCCAGCGCGCCGCTGGCGGCGCTGCTATGGCCGCAGCGGTTCGACCTCGCCTTTCTCGCCCTCTATGCCGCGACGCTGTCAGGTGCCGCGCTGCTGCACATGGCGTCGCTGCGCAGGCTGGCGCGGGGATGAAGATCGCCATGCTCGACCCGTCGCTCTTCACCGGGCGTTACGATGACGGCCTGTGCGCGGCGATGGGACAGGCGGGCGCACGGGTGACGCTGCTCGGCAGGCCGATGCGCGACACGGATGCGATTCTGCCGCAGGGCTATCGTTACGTCCCGTACTTCTTCCGCGTAAGTGAGGCGTTGCGGCGCAGGATCGGGGAGGGGCGCGGCTTCCGCCTTGTCAAGGCGGCGGAATATGGGCTGGGCTGCGCGCTGGGCGACATCGCGCCGATGCGGTCGGCGGACATCGTGCATGTCCAGTGGCTGCCGCTCGCGCCCGCCGACGCGATGCTGCTGCGCCGGCTGAAGCGGAGCGGCGTCGCGCTGGTCCATACGGTGCACAATGCCGACGCCTATCATGACGATGCCGGGGTGCAGGGGCGGGGCTATCGCGCGCTGCTGGACCTGTTCGATGCGCTGGTCGTGCATGGCGACACGACGCGCGCCGCGCTGGTGCGGCAGGGGGTCGATGACGCGCGCATCCACGTGACGCCGCACCCGCCCATGCGCCTGGCCGTTGCGTCCGCCGCCGATCTGGCTGCGGTGCCCGCTCCTGCCCGTCCGCGCTTGCTCTTCTTCGGCACGATCCGCCCCTACAAGGGCGTGGACCTGTTGATCGGGGCGTGCATCGGCCTCTGGCGCAGCGGGCTGGATTTCGAACTGGCGCTGGTGGGCAAGCCGTTCATGGATGTCGCGCCGCTGGTGGAGGCTGTGGCCGGGGCCGGCTTTGCCGACCGGCTGGTCACCGAGTTCGGCTTCCTCACCGAACCGCGGCTGGACGCGCATATCGTGCGGGCGGACATCATCGCCTTCCCCTATCGGCAGATCGATTCGAGCGGGGCGTTCCTGTCCGCGCTGCATCATGGCAAGGCGATGGTGACATCCGACGCGGGCATGTTCGGCCAGTTGCCCGACGGCGTGGCGGCGCGGACGCAGGCGGGAAATGCCGCGGCGCTGGGTGAAGCCCTCTTGCCGCTGATCGAAAGCGCCGCCATCAGGCGGGAGGCAGGCGCGCGGGCGCGAGCCTATGGCGAAACGATGGGTAGCTGGAAGGACATGGGCTTGGCGACGATCGGCATCTACCAAACCGTGCTGGCCGGTCGCGCATGAACCGATACCGGCGCGAGCTGCGGGACAGGTGGCTGGCGGCACGGCTGTCGCTGGCCGGGCGGGCGCACCAATATCCAGAGGTGCAGGCGCTCCGCCGGTTCCTGAGCGCCTTTTCGGTGGATTGCCTGATCGACGTCGGCGCGAACCGTGGCCAATATGCGACCATGGCGCGCCAGGACGCGGGCTATCGCGGCCTGATCCTGTCGTTCGAGCCGAACCCCGATGTGTTTGCCGAGTTGCAGCGCAAGGCGGCTTCGGACCGGCGCTGGCAAGTGTTCAACATGGCGCTGTCGGATTTCGATGGCGCGGCCAGCTTCAACATCATGGCCGCCGACCAGTTCAGTTCGCTCAAAAATCCCGCAGGCGATCAGGATGCGGTCTTTGCCGACCGCAACAAGGTGACGAAAACGGTGGAGATGCAGTGCCGGCGCATCGACACGCTGCTGCCCGAACTGATGCAAAGCCACGGTTTCGGCCGCCCGTTCCTGAAGATGGACACGCAGGGCCACGACCTGTCGGTATGCGAGGGCGCGGGCGGGATGCTGACCCGCATGGCGGGCGTGCAGACCGAACTGGGCGTGCGGCCGATTTATGACGGCGGGACCAGCTATCGCCAGATGATCGACTGGCTGGAGGCGCGCGGCTTCGCGCCATCGGCCTTCTTCGCCAACAACAAGGGGCATTTCCCGCTGCTGGTCGAGATGGACGGCATCTTCGTCAACCGGGCGCTGGTCGGGGATTGAGCATGGGGCAAGGCAGCGCCTTCGTCGATGCGCGCCGCCTGTTCCTGGCAGGCGCGATCGGCCTTGCCCTGTGGCTGGGCGCGACATTCCTGTGGCATGTCACCTATCGGCAAGGCCTCAGCCTGCCCGTCATCCTGTTTCTGGACCAGGATTTCCCGGCGCTGCTGGGCATGGCGTTACTGCTGGCGCTGGCCGCGCCCCTTGCCGAAGGGCGGGGTTTCGCCCTGCCGCCGCCCAGCGCCCGGATCGTCATTCCCCTGATCGTGCTGCTGGGCATGGCCGCATGGGCGGGCCATTATGCACTGTTCCAGGATTATGCGATCAGCCGCGACGAAGAGGTCGCGCGCTTCGCCGCCGCCTATATGCGCGAAGGGCTTTTCGCCCGGCCGATCCCGGTGGAATGGGAACCCTATCGCCGGGCGATCATGCCGGAATTCTTCTCCCCGTTCGGCGCGGCGGATTACTGGACGGCGGCCTATCTGCCAGTGAACAGCGCGATCCAGGCGCTGTTCTGGCAACTGGGCGACCCCAATCTGGCGGGACCGGTGCTGTTGATGGCGGGCCTTGCCGCGCTGTGGCGGATCGCCGTGCGGCTGATGCCCGACCGGCCGGACGCCGTGTGGGTGACGATCCTGCTCGGCTTTTCCTCCAGCCAGCTATGGGTCACGGCGATGACCCCCTATGCCATGACGGGCCATTTCGCGCTCAATATGGTTTGGCTGGCGCTGGTGCTGCGCGGCGGGGTGGCCGGGCACCTGGCGGCGGGGGTCGTGGCGCTGGTGGCGGCGGGGCTGCACCAGTGGCATTTTCCGCCCATCTTCATCATCCCCTTCATCCTGTGGATGCTGCTGGCGCGGCGCTGGGGCGCGGCAGCGTTCCACGCGCTGACCATAGTCGTCATCGTCATCGTGTGGGCGAAGCTGTGGCCGGGATTCCTGCTTCATGCGCTGGGCGCGCCGACCGATGTCCGTCCGTCTGCGGGCGTGGCGGACAAGGTGGGCAGCCTGTTCCAGCGGCTGGGCGATCGGTGGCAGCCGCTGGTGAACCTCAGCCGCTATATGGCGTGGAACAATATATTGATGGTGCCGCTTGCGATGCTGGGCATCGCGGCGATGCGCTGGCGAGGGATGATCCGGGGGCAGGAGATCGCGCTGCCGCTGGCGCTCGGCTGCCTTGCCGGATGCGTGCTGGCGCTGGCGCAGGGCTATGGCTGGGGATTCCGCTATGCCCATGGTTTCATCGGCCCCTTCTGTCTGCTCGCCGGGCTGGGATGGGCGCGCTACCGCCCGGCCGGCGCGATGCGTCCGCTGTTCGTAGGCCTCGCCATCACCGCGCTGGGCAGCGCCTTCCTGGTGTGGCGGACGCATGAATTCGTCGCGCCCTATGCCGCCAGCCACAGGCTGATCGATTCGAGCCAGGCGGATGTGGTGCTGGTCGATCCGCGCGGCGGCCTCTACGTCACCGATCTGGTGCGTGGGCGGGACGGGGTGCCGGGCAAGCCGATGGTCATGAACCTTGGCATGCTGTCGCTGGAACAGGTGGACCGCCTCTGCCAGTCCTATGTCGTCGAGCTGTTCGACCGGGCCGAGTTCCGGCCGCTGGGCGTGCCGCTGGCGCGGTGGCGGCTGGACCGGATGGACGCGCTGCGCGCCCATATGCGGGAGGCCGGATGCGACCGGCCGGTGCAGCCGCCGTTGCCCGAAACGATGGAGGATGCGATGGAGGCCGCCGGCAATGCCATGTAGGGCGGCAGCAGGGCGGGGCGTGGACCGCTAGACGCGGCCGGTGCGCAGCGCCCTGGCCCAGTCGGGACGGCCATTGGCCTCTGCATCGCGGGCCGCCTGTTCCCAGTCATAGTCGACGCAGAGCAACTCCGCCTGCCATGCGCCATCCGCCTGCGTCAGCATGGCGTAGCGGGCATGGGGCGACCCCGTCTCCACCTTGTGCGGGTAGGGACGGGTATCGTCATAGGCGGGCAGGCCGACGCTGCCCGGATTGACGATCAGCGGGCCGTCCTCGATCACCACCACATGGGGAATATGGGTGTGCCCGCACAGGATCACTGGCGCGCAGACGGCGCCGATGCGGGACTTTACCTCCGCAGGGGTGGCGGCGCGGATGCCGTCCTCCGTCACGGTTTCCAGAAAATAGGCGAGGTCGCTGCCGGGCGTGCCGTGGACCAGCAATATGTCATGGGTCAGCCACGCTGTCTCAGGCAGCGCCGCCAGCCAGGCGAGATGCTCTGGCCGAAGGGTGCGCGCGGCATGGCGGTCCGACAATCCCATATGTTCGGGCGCCTGCTCCAACAGCTGGCGTTCGTGGTTGCCCCTGATCGTCGGCAGGTCCAGCGCCATCAGCCGGTCCGCCGTTTCCACAGGGAACAGGCCGCCGGAACAGATGTCGCCCAGATTGACGATCCGGTCCGCCCCGCGATCGGCGGCATCGGCCAGCACCGCGTCGAGCGCGGCGATGTTGCCATGAATGTCGGAAAGGACGGCGATCTTCATCGCGGCACTTTAGGGGCGTCGCGGCATGGCGGCAAATGTCGCCGTCTTCTGCCGCCGTCAACTGGCAGAGCGGCCAGGCTCCTGGTTCGGGACGGGTTGCTCTTCGTCGCGGTAGAGCAGCATGACCGATCCGTCTTCGCCGTCGACGGCGCGAATCGGCAGGCTGAGTTGCAGGGCTGAAAGGAATTCGCGGCTGTCGGTGGTGCGGAATCGGCCGCCGATGCGGAGCGAGGAGACGCGCTGGTCGCCGATCAGGATCGGGGCGCTGCGGTAGCGGTTGAACTCGCCCGCCGCCTGCTCGATCGTCTCGCCGTCCAGTTCGACCATCTGTTCGCGCCAGGCGGTGCGCTGGCCGATCAGCTTAGGGCCTAGCTGGGTCAGGGAGATGCGGCGGGGCTGGATCACCGCGCCGTTGCCCGCCGCGACCTTTTGCGCCGCGCTGCCGCCCGAGCGCACGGTGACCGCGCCCTGCGTAACCGTCAGTTCCACCAGCGACGGGCGCAGGCGGACGTTGAAGGCGGTGCCGACCGCGCGGATGACGGCCGACCGCGCCTCCACATCGAAGGGGCGCGCCGTGTCATGGGCGATGTCGAACGACGCTTCCCCTTTCAGGATGCGCGCGCGCCGGCCGTTTTCGGTGAAGCGGACTTCCGCCTCGCTGTCGCTGTTGAGATGAAGGATGGTCCCGTCCGAAAGCGCGATGTCGCGCATCTGGCCCACAGCGGTTTCGTAGCGGTCGACACCGCTGAAGGTGCGGACGGTGACGATGGCGGCGACGATGAACAGCATGACCGCGACGGCGGCGGCGACCATGATGTTGCGCGACAGGCGGCGCTGGTTCGCTTCGTTGACGATGGGGGGCAGGGTGATGTCGGCGGCGGCGCTCTTCAACCGCTCGGCCGCGTCCCAGGCGGCTTCGGCACGGGCGAAGGCTATGGCGTGGGCGGGACTGTATTCGACCCAGGCGCAGATCCGGGCTTCGTCCTCCGGGGTGGGGTCGGCGTTAAGCCTGGCCAGCAGGCGCGCGGCTTCCGCCTCTATCGCGTTCCGGCTGTTGCCATCCGACTCTGGTCCCGACGCCTGCACGTTCGAAGTCCGTTTCCTCACGTTCCGCCCAGGCTCGCATAACTATTGCGATTGCTTTGGCCAGATGTTTTTCAACGGTAGAAACGGACAGGGACATTTCCTCCGCTATTTCCAGCATCGATTTTTCATGGATGCGACGGAGGATGAAGACGCGGCGGCATTGCGGGGGAAGCGACTCGACGATCGTTTCGACCTGGCGGAGCGCTTCGCGGGCGTGGAGCTGGGCTTCGATGCTGTTTTCGCCGCCGAGCAGTTCGAGGTCGGCGATGGTTTCGAAACTGACCACCTTGTTGCGGCGGGCGGTGTCGATCACGAGGTTGCGGGCGATGGTGAAGAGATAGGCTCTTCCCGTCGTCACATTCTCCCAATTTTCCGTGGCATAGGCGCGGGTCAGGACTTCCGCGACCATATCCTCAAGCTCGTGGGTGGAAGGGAGGATGCGGCGTAAGCGGCCCCGAAGCGCCGCTTCCTGAGGCAGGATCACCGTCTTGAACCAGTCCAGTTTTGCGCGAACCCCGTGCACGTCGACCCCCTTGATTGCCAGCCGCGCCTCTCCCGCCATTCTTTATTTTGTAACAGTCAATCATGCTTGCAGGGGGCTGTCCAGCCGTCGGGCCAGCATTTTTCCGGGATCGTGCGGAAAGTTCCGAAATGGTGAAAATAAATTGTGGATATGTGGCGCGGGGCGCACAGTTTGTGCGCCCCGGCATTGATGCGGATCAGTCGGGTGGCGGGGGAAGCTCCGTCGGGGCGCTGTCGGGCTGGTCATAGTCCGGGCCGACCGGCGCGATCTCGTCCGGCTCCCGCATCGGAGTCTCGTCCGGGGTCGACGGAGGGGGGAGTTCATCGGGCGACTGCGGCTCGATGATGTCGGGCGCGGGAACGCCATCGGGGCCGGTGTCGGGACGCGTGGCCATCTGTCTCTCCTTTGTCATGCAACAGGCCTACGCTTGGGCAAAGGCCCGGTTCCGCCGGCGTCGCCACTATCCCTTGCCTCTTATCGCGCTTTTCTCTATGCCGCGCCGACCGGCGACCGATGCGGGCGTGGCGAAACTGGTAGACGCGCCAGATTTAGGTTCTGGTATCGCAAGATGTGGGGGTTCGAGTCCCTTCGCCCGCACCAGTGCGCCGCCTGCGGCCAAGCCACCGAAATTCAGCTGAAGAAAGCGTTTGAGAGAAGAGATGCAGACTGTCGAGACGTTGAACGAGGGCCTGAAGCGCGCCTATACCGTGACCATTACGTCGAAGGACATCGACGCCCGCGTGGAAAAGGAAGTGAAGGCGATCGCACCGCAGGTGCGCATGCCCGGTTTCCGCCCCGGCAAGGTGCCGGCGAACCTGGTCAAGAAGATGCACGGGGAATCGCTGCAGCGCGACGCGCTCAACAACTCGATCCAGGACAGCATCCAGAAGCTGATCGCCGATCAGAAGCTGCGCCCCGCGATGCAGCCTTCGGTCGAGCTGGACGAGAATTTCGAGTTCGGCAAGGACGCCCAGATCAAGGTGGAGCTGGAAGTGCTGCCGGAAATCGCGGCGCCCAGCATCGAAGGCCTGAAGCTGGAACGGCTGACCGCCGAAGTGCCCGAAGCGCAGGTGGATGAAGCCGCTGGCCGCATCGCCAGCCAGCAGGGCGCGCTGGAGGAATATCCCGCCAGCCACAAGGCCAAGGACGGCGACACGCTGAGCATCGATTTCGTCGGCAAGGTCGATGGCGAGGCTTTCGAGGGCGGCACCGCGCAGGACGTGAAGCTGAAGATCGGTTCGGGCCAGTTCATTCCGGGCTTCGAGGAACAGCTGACCGGCGTGAAGAAGGGCGACGAGAAGACCATCACCGTCACCTTCCCGGAAGATTATGGCGCGGAGCACCTGGCCGGGAAGGAGGCGACCTTCGACGTCACGGTCAAGGCGATCCTGGACGCCGACAAACCCAAGCTGGACGATGAATTCGCCAAGTCGCTGGGCCTGGAAGGGCTCGACAAGCTCAAGGAACTGCTCAAGGGGCAGATCGAGCAGGAGCATAACGGCCTCACCCGCACCTATATGAAGCGCAAGCTGCTGGACCAGCTGGCCGCGGCGCATGATTTCGACGTGCCGCCGAGCATGGTCGAGGCCGAGTTCAACCAGATCTGGGCGCAGCTTCAGCATGAAGCCAGCCATGAGGAAGATCCCGAAGCCGCGCTGAAGGAAATGGAAGCCGAGAAGGACGATTATCGCGCCATCGCCGTGCGTCGCGTTCGCCTGGGCCTCCTCCTGTCGGAAATCGGTCAGGCGAACGGCGTGACCGTGTCCGACCAGGAAATGAACCGCCTCATCATGCAGGCCGCGCAGCAATATGGCCCGCAGGACCGGGAGCGCTTCGTGCAATATGTGCGTCAGGACCCGATGGCCGCCGCCCAGCTGCGCGCCCCGCTCTATGAGGACAAGGTCGTCGACTTCCTGTTCGAAAAGGCGGAGATCAGCGACCGCACCGTGACCCGCGAGGAGCTGGAAGCCGCGATCGAAGCCGAAGACGGCGACCTGAAGCCGCATGTTCATGGCCCCGACTGCGACCATGACCACGATCATGGCGAAAAGCCCAAGGCGAAGAAGGCCGCTCCCAAGAAGAAGGCCGCCGAGCCCGAAGCCGACGCCGCTCCGGCCGCCGAAGAGGTAACGGCGCAGGACGCGCCGAAGAAGGCCGCGCCCAAGAAAGCCGCCGCCAAGAAGGAAGAAACCGTCGCGCAGGATGCGCCGGCTGCCGAGGAGACGCCCAAGAAGAAGGCTGCTCCCAAGAAGGCTGCCGCCAAGGCGGAATAATCCGGCAGTCCTGCCGCAGGAACACGCGCCCGGCTTCACGCACGAAGCCGGGCGCTTTTCATTTCGCGCGCGGCATGGCAGACGAAATCTTAATGATGATGCGCCATGTCGCTGGCATGGACGGGGCAGGGGCGCGCAAGCGATGAAGGAATATCCGGCAGTGAACAGCGATGTCGCCAGCCCCACGCCGCGCATCGCCGTTATCCTGCCCTGCTATAACGAAGCCGGTGCCATCGTGCAGACGGTCGCGGATTTCCGCCGCGCCCTACCGACCGCCGACATCTATGTCTTCGACAATAACAGCAGCGACGGCAGCTACGAACTGGCGGCAGGGGCGGGCGCGATCGTCCGCCGTGTGGGCCAGCAGGGGAAGGGCCATGTCGTGCGCCGCATGTTCGCCGATGTGGACGCCGACATCTATGTCATGGCCGATGGCGACGCGACCTACGAGGCCGCCGCCGCGCCGCGCATGGTCGCCGCGATGCTGGACGACAATCTCGACATGGTCGTCGGCGCGCGCCGTGACGAGGTGGAGGCCGCCTACCGGCGCGGCCACCGCTTCGGGAACTGGGCGCTCACCAGCCTCTTGAAGCAGCTGTTCGGCCGCAGCTTCACCGACATCCTTTCGGGCTATCGCGTCTTTTCGCGCCGCTTCGTCAAGAGCTTCCCGGTCCTGTCCGCCGGCTTCGAGATCGAGACGGAGATCAGCGTCCATGCGCTGGAACTCGCCATGCCGGTTGCCGAGGTCATGACCGCCTATGGCGCGCGGCCGGAAGGATCGGTGAGCAAGCTCAGCACCTATCGCGACGGATGGCGCATCCTGCGCACGATCATCACCCTTTACCGGGTCGAGCGGCCCGTGCTGTTCTTCGGCATCATCGCCGCGTTCCTGGCGGCGCTGGCGCTCGGGCTGGCGGCGCCGTTGATCGTCACCTACATGGAGACGGGCCTGGTGCCGCGCTTTCCGACCGCCATCCTCGTCACCGGGCTGATGATCCTGGCTACATTGTCGATCATGTGCGGCCTCATCCTCGATACCGTGGTGCGCGGGCGGCGGGAAGTGCGGCGGCTCGCCTACCTCGCCTTCCGCGCGCCATCCGATTTCGCGCGGCGCGATTGACGGCCCGCGCGGCCATGCGCTTCCCCCCTTGAACCATCTGTCTTTTGTCCCGATGTAGGGCGTGGGCAAAAGCAATCACCCGGAAAAGAGCAACAATGACCGATATCATGTCCGATCCCATGGCCGCGCTGGTCCCCATCGTCATCGAACAGTCGAACCGCGGCGAGCGCAGCTTCGACATCTTCTCGCGGTTGCTGCGGGAACGGATCATCTTCGTCACCGGGCAGGTCGAGGATCATATGGCCTCGCTGATCGTCGCCCAGCTTCTGTTCCTGGAATCGGAAAATCCGAAAAAGGACATCTGGATGTACATCAACTCGCCGGGCGGGGTCGTGACGGCGGGCATGGCCATCCACGACACGATGAAATATATCCGCCCCCAGGTGGGCACCGTGTGCATCGGCCAGGCGGCTTCGATGGGCAGCTTCCTGCTGGCGGCGGGCGAGCCGGGCAAGCGGATCGCGCTCAGCAATGCGCGGATCATGGTGCACCAGCCGTCGGGCGGCGCGCAGGGCATGGCGTCGGACATCGAAATCCAGGCAAAGGAAATCCTGCGCATCCGCCGTCGCCTGAACGACCTGTACGTCAAATATACCGGCAAGAGCCTGGAGGAAGTCGAGCGGGCGATGGACCGCGACACTTTCCTGGAAGCGGACGAAGCCAAGGCGTTCGGCCTGGTCGACGAAGTGTTCGACCGCCGGCCCGTCGCGGCCGAGACAACAGAGGGCTAAAGACTATCTTTACCGCGGTGCGCCACTTTGACCCCTTGTGGAAATGGCGTACCGCGGTCTAGGATGATCTTTGGACCAGAAAATCCCCTGATTGCGCCCGGCCAGGCGGCCGGCGGCACGGGGGAAGAGAGAATGGCGAATGACTAAGCTTACCGGTTCGGACTCGAAAAGCACTTTATACTGTTCCTTCTGCGGCAAGTCGCAGCATGAGGTGCGCAAGCTGATCGCCGGGCCGACCGTCTTCATCTGCGACGAATGCGTGGAATTGTGCAACGACATCATCCGCGAGGAGACCAAGGGCGGTCTTGTCGGGCGGAAGGATGGCGGCGTGCCGACCCCGCAGGAAATCTGCGACGTGCTCGACGATTATGTGATCGGTCAGAACCGCGCCAAGCGGGTGCTGTCGGTCGCGGTCCATAATCACTACAAGCGCCTGAACCACGGCTCCAAGCCGGGCGAGGTGGAACTGGCCAAGTCCAACATCCTGCTCGTCGGCCCGACCGGTTGCGGCAAGACGCTGCTCGCCCAGACGCTGGCCAAGACGTTCGACGTCCCCTTCACCATGGCGGACGCGACGACGCTGACGGAAGCCGGATATGTCGGCGAGGATGTGGAGAACATCATCCTCAAGCTGCTGCAGGCGTCCGACTATAATGTCGAGAAGGCGCAGCGCGGCATCGTCTATATCGACGAGATCGACAAGATCAGCCGCAAGGCCGAAAACCCGTCCATCACCCGCGACGTGTCGGGCGAGGGCGTACAGCAGGCGCTGCTCAAGCTGATGGAAGGCACCACCGCCAGCGTGCCGCCGCAGGGCGGGCGCAAGCATCCGCAGCAGGAATTCCTTCAGGTCGACACGACCAACATCCTGTTCATCTGCGGTGGCGCTTTTGCGGGGCTGGAAAAGATCATCGGCGATCGTCTGGAAGCCAAGTCGATCGGCTTCGGCGCGCATGTCGCCGCGCCCGAAGAGCGCCGCACGGGCGAGCTTCTGCGCCAGAGCGAGCCGGAGGATCTGCTGAAGTTCGGCCTGATCCCCGAATTTGTCGGCCGCTTGCCGGTGATCGCCACGCTGGAAGACCTGGACGTGGCCGCGCTGGTCAAGATCCTGGTCGAGCCGAAGAACGCGCTGGTGAAGCAATATGCCAAGCTGTTCGACATGGAGAATGTGGAACTCAGCTTCACCGACGACGCGCTCACCGCGATCGCGCGCAAGGCGATCGAGCGCAAGACCGGTGCGCGTGGGTTGCGCTCGATCCTGGAGGCGATCCTGCTCGACACCATGTTCGACCTGCCGTCGATGGAAGGCGTGGGCGAAGTGGTGGTGGACAAGGATGTCGTCGCCGGCACGAAGGAGCCGATTCGGGTGTTCAGCGACAAGAAGAAGCGGGCCGAAGACGCAGCCTGATTTCGATTGGTTCCAGGCACTTCATAAGGGGGCAGGCGATCGCATCGCCTGCCCCTTTTTCATGTGGTTCCTCGCGCCGCACAAAAAATCCTGCCGCGTTGCAAAATTGCACCACTGTTCAATGACCCGTGAATTTCGGCATAAAGCTGTTTGTTTTCAGTGCATTGATGCCATGAGATCGTCGCCGTGGGGGAGGAGTGATGGGGTCGGCGCACAAATGTGACAGTCTCGCTGGCGCATTGTAACATAATTGCAATCGACGCATCACAGGGGCGTCGTCAGGCGCCGCCAGAAGCGGCCGCGGCTTGAAATACAGCATGGATGGGGGCGCACGCGCCACTCTTGAAAAGGGACAAGGGTCATATGAAAAAGTTTCTGATGGGAAGCGCAGCGGTTATCGCTGTGGTTGCACCCAGCGCAGTGTCGGCGCAGTCGACGGGTTCCCAGGATTTTGAAGACACGATCGTCGTCACCGGTGCGCGTGTTTCCAGCGGCATTCAAGGCGTGGTGCTTCCGGACACCACCAAGGCTAAGGGCGTCCTGACCAAGGAAATCATCGCCAAGCAGGGGTCGGGCAACACCATTTTGAACGCCATCAACCTGATCCCCGGCGTCAGCTTCCAGAACAACGACCCGTACGGCTCAGCCGGCGGCACGCTCAACATTCGCGGTTTTGGCCCGGATCGGGTTTCGCTGACCTTCGACGGCATGCCGTTAAACGACACCGGCAACTACGCCATCTATTCGAACCAGCAGCTCGATCCCGAGCTGATCGAGGAAATCAACGTCAACCTGGGTTCTACCGACGTCGACAGCCCCACGGCGGCGGCTTCGGGCGGCACGGTCAACTATCGTTCGATCCAGGGTTCGGATGATTTCAAGGTGACGATGGTCGGCGCGGCCGGCGAGTATGATTTCTTCCGCCTGTTCGGCCTTGTCGAAACCGGCGTGTTCACGCCCTTCGGTACCAAGGCTTGGTTCTCGGCGTCCACCACGCGCAATGAAGTGCCGTTCAACAATATCGGCAAGATCGACAAGCAGCAGTATAACGCAAAGATCTATCAGCCGATCGGCAGCAATGGCGACTTCGTCTCGGTCGCCGGCCATTGGAATGCTAACCGTAACAACTTCTTCGGATCGCTGCCGCTGCGAGTCGACACGACCCAGTCGCCGACCAACTCTGCGCCGCGCGTCGCGGGTTCCGCGTCGAGCAATCGCTTCCCCATCACGAAGGATGAGCGCTTCTATACGCTCGCGCCTTGCGAATCACCGACGCCCGTTGCCGGCACCGCCCAGGCGGCCGGTAGCTGCGGCACCGTGTTCGACTATCGCTACAACCCGTCAGACACCGGCAACATCCGCATCAATTCGCGCTTCACCCTGGCGGACGGACTGGTCCTGACCGTCGATCCGAGCTACCAGTATGTGAAGGCGAATGGTGGCGGTACCGTCGCGGCGGTTGAAGCGCGTCGCGACATCAATCCCACGGGTGGTGCGGCGAACTGCACCACCGTCACCACCGGCGCGGGCGTCGCCTGCACCGCAGGCTATTTCGGCGGCGTCCCCTATTTCGGTCGTGACATCAACGGCGACGGCGACATCCTCGACACGGTCAACATGCTGGCACCCAGCCAGACCCAGACGCACCGGTTCGCGGTCATTTCCTCGCTGCGCTACGACATCAGCGACACGCAGCGCGTTCGCGTCGCCTACACCTTCGATCATGGCCGCCATCGCCAGACCGGCGAAGTGGGCCTGGTCGGCAAGACCGGTTATGGCCTCCAATATTTCCCGGTGGACGATCCTCAGCTCGACGTGAACGGCACCGCGCTCCAAAAGCGCGATCGTTTGTCCTACGCGATCCTGCATCAGGTCTCGGCCGAATATCTCGGTGAGTTCATGGATGAAACGCTGACGGTTCAGGCTGGCCTGCGCGCGCCTTTCTTCAAGCGCAAGCTCCAGAACAACTGCCTGACCTCCAGCGCCTCGGGCTTTGTGGAATGCTTCGGCACCGGTGTCGCCATCCCGACCAATACCACGACCTTGAACCCGACGTGGCAACCCGCACAAAAGCGTACCTACAACTATAACAAGGTGCTGCCGAGCGTTGGCCTGAACTACAAGATCACCCCTGCCGCCAGCATCTTCTGGAATTATTCCAAGGGTCTGTCGGTTCCCGGAACCGACTCGCTCTACAACGCCTTCTTCTTCCCGGTTGGCACCGACGGCGCCAATCCTTCACCTGAAACTACCGATAGCTTCGACCTCGGCGGCCGTTACACTTCGCGCAATTTCCAGGCGCAGGTTTCGCTGTGGTATACCAATTATGAAAACCGCCTAGCTTCGTCCTACGACGCCGAACTTAACGCCAGCGTCTATCGTAACCTTGGCAAGGTCGAAAAGTATGGCATCGACGGCAGCGTGTCCTGGTCGCCGATCGAATATTTCAACCTCTATGTGTTCGGCTCCTATCTGAAGTCCAAGATCAAGGACGACCTCCAGATCGGTGTATGCCCGGCGACCGGCTTCGCATTGATCCCCGGTTGCACGGCGGCCAATGCCCCGCTCTTTGCTCCGACTGCGGGCAAGCGTGAATCGGGGGCGCCTGTCTACACGCTTGGCACCCGCGCCGAGATCAATGTCGAGGGCGTGACGCTGGGTATCCAGGCCAAGCGCACCGGCAAGCGCTACGTCTACGACACCAACGTGCCGACGTACCGCAATATTGCGGGTGCGCTGACCCCACAGCAGATCTACGGCGCGGCGGCTCCGGCCTACACGCTGGTCGATCTGGACGCCCGCTTCTCGCTGGCGCGCTGGGGTGCGGAAGGCACTTACTTCCAGCTGAACGTCAGCAATCTGTTCGACAAATTCTACGTCGGTGGTTTCGGCGGCAACCTGAACCAAAGCCTGACCTTGTCTGGCGCGAACGCCGGCGTCTACGGCTCGCCGGGCTTCGTGCAGATCGGTTCGCCGCGCGCGGTGTCGGGTTCGCTGCACGTCAGCTTCTGATCGCATTAGCGCAATCGAACGGGAAAGGGCGGGGAGCGATCCCCGCCCTTTCCTGTTGGGCGGCTGCTGTCCTATCGGTGCGTGGGACGGCAGGGTGGGTGCTGTTGCGCGGCTTGCCCGCATTCCGATAGGATCGGCGCGGCGCAACTTTATGACGAATTCTGCGGGAAATATGCGAAGTTAAGCGCGGGATTTCCTATTTCATCTCAGGCAGCTGTCCAGGCGATCGCGCTGGACGAAGCCGATGCGGCGGGCGATGCTGTTGCCGTAGCGGCGGGTGAAGCCGCCGGGGGCGACGGCGGCGCGCCGCTTGGGCAGGGGCAGGACGGCGGCGATGCGGGCGGCTTCGGCACGGGTCAGCTTGCCCGCGCCATGATGGAAATAGCGGATCGCGCCTGCCTGGACGCCATAGGTGCCGATCCCGGTTTCCGCGACGTGTCAAACGGCGTTCAAAAGGGACCCCCGATCGGCGTCGAAGAGGGACCCCCTTT
>NZ_LSJY01000064.1 GCF_001556865.1 Sphingobium sp. CCH11-B1
GCGCCCGCCCGATCCCGGGCAGCGGGCGCGGCATGATTCGAAACTCGCGCGCCTAGAGCATTTTCGAAGCGGACGGCGTCGTCCGCTGCCTGGGAAAATGCGGAAAACAAAAGATAACTGGAGCGTGATGCGATTCAGTATGAACGGATCATGCTCTAGAAACTGCCCCTCAACGTGATGCCATAGGTCCGGGGTTCCGCCAGATAGGCGGAGATCAGCTGGTTGGCCATCGGCGCGCCCAGCGCGAACTGGCCGGTGGTCGACGTTGCCGGGCTGCTCGACTGGAGCGGGCTGGAGAAGGCGACCTGCGTATAATCCTGGTTGAAGATATTCTGGCCCCAAAATTCCACAGCCCAGCGCTGGTTCGGCCCGCGAATGCCGATGCGGGCATTCACCACCGCAAAGCCGTCCTGCCGTTTTTCGGGGAACAGGTCTGACCCCGTGTTGAAGTCGCTGGTCAGGCGGCCATCGACGTAGAAGAGCGCCGACAACCCGTTCGATCCCAGCTCCGGCGTCCAGGCGGCGCTGGCCGTCGTCACGACTTGGGGGGCGTTGGAGTTGATCGATCCCGGCAGCAGGAACAGGGCCGGGTCGAGCGGCACGCGGCCGTCGGCGAACTTGGCCCGAGCGTAGGTCATACCGCCCGACACCCTGAAATTGCGCGCGGGACTTGCCGTCAGCTCCAGCTCGACACCCTGGCTGATCAGGCCCGGCGCGACATCGCCGTCCGCGCAGGTCCGGGCTGCCGACAGGGCGCCATCGCACCCGTTGATATTCTGGACGACGAAGCTGGTGCCGTTGAAGGTGTTCAGCTGGAAATTCTTGAATTCCTGCCGGAACGCCGCGATGTTCGCGCTCCATTTGGGCTGGCTGTATTTCAGACCGACTTCGAAGGCATCGACCTTTTCCGCGGCGAAGCGAAGACTGGCTGCATCGGCATTGGTGCGCGGCGCAAACACGGCAGGCACAGCGTTGAGGCCCGTCGATCCCAGCTGGAACCGGTCGAGATTATAGCCGCCGGCCTTATAGCCCTTGGAATAGCTGCCATAGAGCAGCAGTTCGTCCACCGGCTTCCACGACAGCACCGCCGTGCCGCTGAATTCCCCGTCGCTGATCCGGTCATTGAGGTCGAGCGCGTTCAGGCTGGTCGACGCATTGCCCAGGCACCCCAGCGTCAGGATGCCGCCGGCCAGCGCCGCCGCGCTTCCCAGCGCCGCATTGGTGGCGATAGGCGCAAGCGCGGGCTGGAGCGCCGCGCAGGTGGCATTGTTGTTGTTGAGATCGGCGGAGAACCGCTTGCGTTCCCGCGTGTAACGCAGTCCCAGAGTCAGATCGAGCTGCCGCGTGATGTGAATGATATTGTGGGTGAAGAGCGCCCAATTCTTGCTGCGCTGATAATAAAGCGAGCCGGTGTCGCCAGTGCCGGCGGGAATCGCCGCCAGCGCGCGCAGCCCGTTGCCAAGGCCTGTCGAAATGGCCGCTGCCTGCCCGTTGGCGATCGCCGTCGCCTGAGGTGCTGGAACACCCTGTGCGATCAGGCTGGCACGGATCGCCGGCGCAAGCCCCGCATTGAGGTTCGCCTGCGTGCCGGTGATCAGCGCCTGGGTCGCGACGCCGCTACCGCACGCCGCCAATTGCTGCGCGTTGAAATTGCTGGTCGCGCCAGCCCCCGCCATCAGACGGCAGGCCGCGAACCGGCCATAATCCGTGCCAAAGCGGATATTGTCCTGCAGCGTCAGTTTCTCGTCGGCATAATAGCCGCCCACCAGCCAGTCGAGCGCATCGCCGAACGCGCTGCCCTGCAGCCGCAATTCCTGCGTGAAGGTCTTGAACTGCCGCTGCGTGTTCGGATCGCGGTAGAGCAGGTCGGCGCGGTTATAGTCATAATCGCCATAGTCGCGCGAACGATAGTCGCGATAGGCCGTGATGCTGGTCAGTTTCGCGCCGCCAAAATCATAATTGACCTCGCCCGACACGCCCCAGTCCTTGAGCTTGCTCACATAGTCGCGACCCGGCGTGATGGTAAGTGCGCGATCATAGGGGTCGGCCGCGATGACGCTGCCCTGACCTGCAAGGATCGCGGCGATCCGGTTGAACGGGGCCGTATTATAGCCGCCGCCCGTTGCCGGCGTCCGCTCGCGCGCCTCGACATAGGCCGCGCCGCAGCAGCTTTCGTCGCGGTTGGTATAGTCGCCGATCAGGCGGATGGAGAGCGCGTCATTGGGTTCGATCAGCGCCTGCCCGCGCAGGAAATAGCGGTCACGGTCGTTGGTGTCGCCTATCTTGTTGCCGGCATTGTCGACCAGCTTGTAAAAGCCGTCGCGCTTGCTCCACACGCCGTCCAGCGCCAGCGCGATACTGTCGCTGATCGGCCCCGTGACGCGGCCCGACAGCCGCCAATAATCATAATTGCCATATGTGACCTCGCCCTTCGCGCTGAAGGTCTTTTCCGGCGCCTTGCTGATGATGTTGATAAGGCCGGCGGACGCATTGCGGCCGAACAACGTGCCTTGGGGACCACGCAGCACCTCGACCCGCTCGATCTCGCCCAGCTCGTTGAGGCCCGCGCCGGTGCGGGAGCGATAGACGCCGTCGATGAACACCGCCACCGAGCTTTCCAGGCCCGGATTGTCGCCCACCGTCCCGATGCCACGGATACGGGCGGACGCATTGGCTTCCGATCCGGTGGAAGACACCAACAGCGAAGGCGCGAGCTGGTTCAGCGTGCGGATATCGCTCGCGCCGCTATTCTGCATCGCCTGGCTCGACACCGCCGACACGGCGATGGGGACATCCGAAAGGGGGCTGGCGCGGCGAGTGGCAGTGACGATGATCTGCGCTTCGTCCTGGTCGGCGGCGGCCTCCTGCGGTGCGCTTTGGGAAGAGCCGCTCTCCTGAGCCATCGCGGGTGCGCTGGCGCTCAGGGCAACGGCCGCTACCGTCGTCAACCACAGACTCTTGTCGGTCATCATCTCATGTCCTCTCCTGGCCCGCGCGACTTTCTGCCACGTCGGGGCGTGACGGATTATGCTGATACAACAGGCGAAGCGCAAGAGACCGGCGCATTTCCGGGCTTTTTCCGCATGGACTGTGTATAATGCCAAGACACCGTTGTATCTTTGCAACAGCTCTCCTCCCGTTTACGTAAGGGAAGTTTACGATAAGGGAAAGCGGAGCAGCCGGTCAGCGACGGGTACCAGCGCAGCCGCACCCGGCCCCACCGCGCGGCGGATCTCCCCATGGCCCGCATCCAGCCCTCCGGTAAGCGCGCCCAGCGCCGGCAGGATAAGCTTCGTCGGCGACCCGACGAAACAACGGCGCGACACATGTCGCCCGCGCAGCGACAGGCGCAGCTTGGGATGGAAATGGCCGGAAATTTCGGGTCGGCTATCCCGAGCTTCGGCTTCGTGACGCAGCCAGATGCCCGCCACCTCCGCCTCCGCGACGCGCCTGCCGCCCGGCATAGCCGCGACGCCCGCATCGTGATTGCCGGTGATCCAGATCCAATCCAGCCGGCCTGTCAGCGCCGCCAGCCGCGCGCGCGCGCTTGCGTCGAGCCGCGCCGCACCCTCCGCATCATGGAAGCTGTCCCCCAGCGACCAGAGCCGCGTCGCTCCGGTCCGCGCCACCAGCGCCTCGATAAGGTCCAGCGTGGCTGCGCTGTCATGCGGGGGCAGGAACTGGCCGAAGCGCGCATACCAGCTTGCCTTTTCGAAATGCAGGTCAGCGACCAGCAAAGCCTGCTGCGCCGGCCAGTAGAGCGCCGCTTCGGGCAGCGCGAGAAATTCCTGGCCAGCGAACGAAAGGGGAACCATGCCCCGCCTATGCGCTTCTCCGCCGCGCCTTTCAAGAGGGCGCGCGACCGCCTATAGGCGTCGCCATGTCCGCCTTCACAATCGCCGCCCTCTATCAGTTCGCCCGCTTTCCCGATCCGCAGGCGATCGCCGCCGACCTGCGCGCGCTGTGCGCCGATCTCGAAACTTGCGGCACGCTGATCCTGGCGGGCGAGGGGATCAACGGCACCGTCGCGGGCAGCGCCCAGGTAATCGCGGCGCTGATCGGTCATATCCGCGCGCTGCCGGGGTGCGCCGACCTCGACGTCAAATACAGCTTCTGCGAAGA
Source organism: Sphingobium sp. CCH11-B1 (assembly GCF_001556865.1). Taxonomy (GTDB): domain Bacteria; phylum Pseudomonadota; class Alphaproteobacteria; order Sphingomonadales; family Sphingomonadaceae; genus Sphingobium. Next base: position 4,123 of record NZ_LSJY01000064.1, read on the forward strand.
TGCGCCCTTCGCCCGGATGAAGGTGAAGGTGAAGGCGGAGATCGTGACGCTGGGCGCTGGCGAGCTCGATCCCGCGACGCGGGCCGGCATCCATCTCGATCCTCGGCACTGGAACACCCTCCTCGCCGATCCTGACACGGTCGTCATCGACACGCGCAACGCCTATGAGGTCGCCTGCGGTACATTCGATGGCGCGATCGACCCGGAAACACGGTCCTTTCGCGATTTCCCCGCCTGGTTCGATGCCTTCGCAGCGCGATTGCGTGACGAAGGACGAACGCCGAAAATCGCCATGTTCTGTACCGGCGGCATACGCTGCGAAAAATCGACCGCCCTGGTCAAGGCGCGGGGCTTCGACGATGTCTATCATCTGAAAGGCGGCATCCTGCGCTATCTTGAGGAAGTACCCGAAGCGGAAAGCCGCTGGCAGGGCCAATGCTATGTCTTCGACGAACGGGTGACAGTGGGGCATGGCCTTGCGCCCGGTGACCATGTCACCTGCCGCGCCTGCGGCCTGCCGCATCCCCGCGACGCCGCGCATGACTGTCCGGGTGACGGCGCCTGGCCCCACCGGGCCTAATCGTCGCTCTCGACCAGTTCGGCAATCTCGAAGGCATAGCTTTTCCAGCCACGCATCCGCGCGCCGTCCGCCGCCGCCCCCCGCAGCTTCCGCGCTTCGGCCAGCGAACGCGTATGGCCCCAGAAGACTTCACTCTTCCCGTTTTCCAGAACAGCAACGATGCGCCAATAGTGGGTCAGCGGGTCCGCTGTCGGCCCGATCCGCTTCACATAACCATCGGGCATGGTTGCGGTCAGGTAACGCTTGCGCCGCGCCACCTGCTCACTCGCTATAGCGATGCAGTCCGCCGCCATGCGTGCGCAGCCAGGCGCGGGCAGGGCGGGGGTCTGTGCCCAGAATACGCGCATGGGCGGCATGGAAGGCCGGGCTGTGATCCATATGCAGCAGATGCGCCAGTTCATGCGCGACAGTCGCGCGCCGCACGTCCGGCGGTGCCAGGATCAGCCGCCAGCTGTAGCGGATCGCGCCCGTCGATGTGCAACTGCCCCAGCGGCTGCGCGGATCGCCCACGCCCACGGACAGGATGTTCAGACCGTGCTCCCGCGCCAGTTCACGGCTTTCGGCTTCCAGCACCGCCTTCGCCCGGCTGCGCAACCAGCGCATCACCCGTCCGCCCACCGACTCGGCCGCGCCGCCAAGGATCAGCCGGTCGCCGTCCAGCCGGATCGTGCGCGTCGCCCCCTCCGTCCAGCAGATGCGCACCTCGCGCCCCTCGAGGGGGAATAGCGCGCCGTCTGTCAACCGGGTCGCGGCCGGCTGTTTCGCCATCTGAGTCCGCACCCAGCCTTCGTGATCCTGCGCCCATCCCAATGCTTTTTTCAGGCTTGCGCGCGCCGGCAGCGACAGGCGCAATTCGCCCCGCGCCCCGTCCAGTGTCAACCGAAAGGCACGGGCGCGCGCGGATCGACGCACGCGCACCGGCATTGCCACGCCGTCGATCAGGATGGTCGCCCCGGCGTCAAAGCTCGCGGTCGACAAGATGATTCTCCCAGTCGCCGGCGTCGGCTTCCGCCACCGTCCAGCCGCGCACGGACTCGCCCGCGCGATGCACCGATTCCCGGTCGCCGCTGATCAGATAATGCCACGGCGGCAGCGGCAGGCCCTCGCCCCGCAATCGATAGGCGCAGGTGCGGGGCAGCCAGCCGATCTGCCTCACCTTGGTCGGTGTCAGGCGGACGCAATCGGGCACGAAGCTTCGGCGATTCTTGTAGTTGCTGCACTGGCCGCTTTGCCGGTCGAGTAGCCGGCAGGCGACGTTGGTCGGATAGATGCGGCCGCTATCCTCATCCTCGGCCTTGTGGAGGCAGCATTTGCCGCACCCGTCGCACAGGGCTTCCCATTCCGCGCGGTCCAGCTGATCCAGGGGTTTTTCCCAGAAAGGCGTCACTTGATCCATTTGTCCAGGAATGCCTGCACCTTGTCCGGCGCGCCTTCGTCCATGTTCGGGGTCGACGGATCGTCCACGGGCACCAATGCCACCGGCTTGCCGTCTCGATCGAACAGATAGGGCGTGCGACTGTGACTCACCAGATAGTCGCTCGCGCCCTCCGCCTTTTCGGGATTATAGATGACGACGAAGTCCTTGGCGACCTTTGCGATCTGCGCCTCCGTGCCAGTGAGGCCGATGAGGCGCGGATGGAAGGCGGCGACATAGGTTTTCAGCACGGCTGGCGTGTCACGCTTCGGATCGACGCTGATCAGCATCGGCTGCACCTTGGCCGCGAGCGCCGGCTTCTCCTTCTCGAACCGGGCGAAACCCTGCATGATGCGCTGCAGGTCCACCGGGCACACGTCCGGGCAATAGGTATAGCCGAAATAAACGATCCGGTACTGGCCCCTGAAATCCTCCCAGCGCGTGGGCTTGCCGTCCTGATTGGTCAGGGTGAAGGGGGCGCCGATCCGCGCGCCGGCCAGTTCGCCCTGCGCGCCGTCGCTTGATGCGTCGCCGCCCGCGCCCATATTGCATGCGGCCAGCAGGGCCAGCATCGGCAGGATGAGCAGGGATAGGGCGGAAGCCTTGGCGTCTTTGTTCATGGCACGGCCAGCCATGCCCTGCTAGGGATCGATTTGCAAACGCAACGGGGCGCATGATGACGACGAAGACGATTTCGGCCTTTATCGGTTTGGCGGCGCTGGCAATGGCCGCCGCCACGCCAGCGCGCGCGCAATTTTCCGACAATTATAATTTCCTGAAGGCGGTGAAGGACCGGGACGGGCAGAAAGTCACCGACCTCATCCAGAAGCCCGGCTCGACGGTCATCAACAGCCGGGACGTGACCAGCGGGGAAAACGCCCTCCATATCGTCGTCGCCCGCCGCGACGCGACCTGGCTCGGCTTCCTGCTGGCGAAGGGTGCCAATCCCAACCTTACGGACAATGACGGCAACACGCCTTTGATGGACGCGGTGCAGGGCCGGTTCGAAGAAGGCGTCCGCACTCTGCTCGCCAACCGCGCCCAGGTCGACAAGGTCAACGACAGCGGCGAAACCCCGCTCATCCGCGCGGTACAGCTTCGTGATGTCGGTCTTGTCCGGCTGCTGGTGGCGCAGGGTGCCAATCCCGATCGTCGCGACACCATCGCCGGCATGTCCGCTCGGGACTATGCCAAGCGCGACAACCGCACCCCGGGCCTTGCCGAAGCGCTGGATGCCGCAAAGACCGGCAGCAAGCCTGCCGGCCCGGTACAAGGCCCGGTCTTCTGACGGTGGCCTGACGGCTCTCTACCAGCCCAGTTCGGCGGCGTGATCGGGGTCGGCCAGCGCCGTCAGCCGCCGCGCCGCCCGGCGCGCGAAGCGCAGCGTCTCCGCCTTGCGCCGCGCCGCCGCCAACGGCTCGACCGGGGCAGGGCGCACCAGCTCCGCATCATATTGGTCCGCGACGATCAGGCCGGTGCGCGTCGGCCATAGCGCCTCGCTCTCGAACGGCGTCAGGTCGAACCCTGCGGGGACGGCCCAGAAGAAACGGTCACAATAGTCGAAATAATCCGGCCACTTCATGTCACCGACAAGGTCTGCCCGGCTGCACTTGATCTCCACGATCGTCAGCCGGCCGGCGGCATCGATGGCCATGATGTCCGCGCGCCTGCCATTGGGCAGCGGCACTTCCAATATGCCGCTCATGTCGTGGCGGAAAAACAGGCGCAACGTGCCCCGCGCTACCGCCAGCGCGGTGCCGTCGGTCAGAGGCGAACAGCTATCGGTCGTGGCGGCGTCCATTCCCCGATCATAGAACAATCAGGGAACAAATGAAAAGGCCGTTTCGGCATCCCAAAACAGCCTTTTCATCCTTGCTGACAGACAGGCAGGTTCAGCGATAGAAGATATGGTTGTCGATCGAGGCCAGCTTCGTCTTGCCCCAGGCCGGCGACACGCGGCGGGCGTGAAAATACAGCGCGCCTTCGGCCAGGCTGTCCCACTCGTCCTGCGAGGCGATCTGCGCGATCGCAACGGCTTCGCGCCAGCTGCGGCTTTCGGTGCGGATCGGCGGCATACCGCCGCCGCGCACGAAGCTGAACTGGCTCGGCTGATAGACAACGCCGCACAGGCTGCTGGCGAAGCGGCCGGACTTGGCCCGGTTGATGATCACCCGCGCGACAGCCAGTTGGCCCTCCAGGCTCTCGCCCTTCGCTTCGAAATAGACCGCTCCCGCCAGGCACTTCATGTCGCCATCAAGCTCCTCGGGCGCGCCTTGGGCGTCGACCAGAGCAGCGAGGCTGCGTGCCGGGACATTGGAGTCGGAAGAAAAGTCGGAATCGCCCTTGGGGGCGGCGGCCAGCGGCTGCGCGACTTCGCGCGGCGCGGCGAAAATGACGGGCTTCTGCCCTGTCGTCGCTTCAATGGGAAGCGTAGTGGCCGATGCCAGCGTCTCGCTCGCGATCGACATGTCGGACGCCATGACCGCTGCGGATACGGACAAGGCAAAGGCTGCGGCGATCGCAGCTTTCAGGCGGAAACTCATCGTGGCTCAAAATAAGGCGGTTCTTGGCCTGGGCGTCGTTTTTAACCCAAATCTTCTCTCGACGACCGGCCGCCCCCCGTCTGCGTGTTTACCGCGCCCGCCCCTCATGGACGAATGCGGCAACCTGCGCGTTGGCGTGGGCGGCCCTGTGCACGGACCATGACGATGAGTCAACGATCAGCAGATCGTTTCAGCGGCGAACCGTTCCGCATCCGGGATGTCGAGTTCTATTATCCACAGGTCGGGGTCCGACCTGCGCCGACGCGCCAGATATTGATCCAGCGCCTCCGGCCCTTCGTCGACCGAGGGGCCACAGCGCATCAACGCGCCACTGCCAAGAAGGTTCGAAACGCGCTCAAAAAGCCCCTGATACACCCCTTTTTCAAGGGCCTGCACCAGGATCACGCCACTGATCGGGTCTCCTTTCGCCAGCACCGTTGCAAAGCCGCCGCTGTCGTTCACCCGGCGGCGGAGCGCCCCCACCAGCATCTCGCTGGTGAGCCGCGGATCAGCCGACATAGCCGGGCAGTGAGGAGAGGGGGAATTGCGATCGCATGAAAGTGCCGGTGCCGCGTCCCACTTCCTCGCCGTCCGAATCGATCAGGCTCGCCTCGGCGACATACACGCGCCGCCGGCCGCTGATCCACCGCCCTTCGGCGCGGATTCGCCCCGGCCCGATCGGGCGGGTGAAGAGCAGGTTGAATGCGGTCGTCAGCAGGAAACGGTCGCTGACCAGGCTGTTGGCCGCATAAAAGGCCGCATCGTCGAGCATCTTGAAATAGACGGTCCCATGCACCGCCCCGGCGGCGTGGAACTGGGTCTCGTCGACGTCGAAATCGATGATGGAGCGGCCGGCTTCGGGAATTGCGAGTTCGGATCGGAACAGCCGGTTGATCGGCGCGGACCGATAAAGCGATTCGAGGGCGCGGAAGTGCGCCGCCTCACCGCTCGGCCCGTCAGGCAGCGTCACGCGCGCCCGCGCCGGACAACAGCGCGTGGAGCGCCCCGGTCGACTTGGCCCCGCGCAACCGCGCCACGACGGTCTCGTCGCGCAGATAGCGGGACACGCGCGCCAGCGTCTTCAGATGCTCGGCGCCGCTGTCCTGCGGCGACAAAAGGGCGAACACGACATCCACCGGCGCATCGTCCACCGCGTCGAAAGGCACCGCAGGGTCCAGCAGAACGACCACGCCGCACATCCGCTCCAGCCCCGGTATCTTGGCATGGGGAATCGCGACCCCGCCGCCAAAGCCGGTCGAACCCAGCCGCTCGCGCTCGAACAGGGCGTCGCCCACTTCGTCCGCATCCAGGTCATAGGCGCGCTTTGCGAGCAAGGCGATCTTTTGGAACAGGGCTTTCTTGCCATTGGCGGCTAGGCCCGTAGCCAACGCTTCGGGCGAAACGATGTCGTTGAAATGAACCATGGTCAATCCGAACCGGCCGAGCCGCGCCTCAAATTTCCGCGCGCTCCTCGGACTATCAAAGCCCGGCCCCATAAGCCCCCTGTCGAAAGAGGTCAACAGGCGGGCAGGGCGTGGGGAGCAGGGGGCGGGCGCTTTTCGACGCCCGCCCCCATCGTCTGTCATTTGCGGGATTCTGTCCCACCGCAGCCGATGACTTCAGCCACGGGGTTTTACCCAGCCGCCACCCGTGGCTTCAGCCACGGGGTTCTACCCACCCTATCGTGCCGTCATGGCGGCGATAGACCATGTTGTAGGCGGATGTGCCCGCATTCAGGAAAAGCAGCGCGTTTGTGTTGCGCAAGTCCAGCATCATGACCGCGTCGGACACGCTGGCTTCGGGGATGTCGACGCGCGTCTCCGCGACAATCAGCGGCGCATCGACCGCTTCCTCCTCGTCGCTGCCGCCGGCAAAGATGGTGTATCCCGCTCCGTCGATCTCATCCAGGGCATAGCCATTGCTGCGCTGCGCCTCGGCCGCTGCCGCCTGCGCGCTGCGGTCCTTCAGCCGGCGCATGTAGCGGCGCAGCTGCTTTTCGATCCGGTCGGCCGCCTGGTCGAAGGACGGGTGTGCCTCCTGCGCTTCGCCCGCGCCCTTGAGGATCAGGCCGGTCATCACATGGCAAACGATGTCGCAGTGGAAAGCGCCGTGGGGCGCGGTTCGGAATGTCACCTGGGCGGAAAGCGCGCGGGAGAAATATTTCTCGGCCATCGCCTGCAAACGGTCGGTGACGTGACTCTTGAGCGCGTCGCCCGTTTCGACCTGATGTCCGGAAACACGAATATCCATATGCCTTCTCCTTGTTCTTGCCGCGCCGCCGGGAAGACGGCGCGGTTCATTCGGGAGGCATAGGCCATTGGGTAAGGGTCTATGCCTCCTGCAACCAGAGCGGCTCCTTCAGCGTCGCGACGAACGCTGCATGCCGCTCCAGCTCCTCCGCGCCGGCCGCAAAGACCCGCGCAGGACGTACAGGGCGAACCGTGGCGCCAGCCGTCAGTTCCACCCGCACAGTCTCTTTTACCTCTTCCTGTGCCAGACCCAGGCCGATCTGCCGGCCGCCGGTCAATTCGATGTAAAGCTGCGCCAGCAGTTCCGCGTCCAGCAGCGCGCCATGCTTGACGCGATGGCTGCGGTCGATGCCGTAACGGGTGCAGAGCGCGTCCAGGCTGTGTTTCGCACCGGGATGCAATTGTCGCGCGATCGCGACAGTGTCGATCATCCTGTCCATCGATACTTCGGGATGACCGCACAGCTTCAATTCATGGTTGAGGAAGCCGAAGTCGAAGCGCGCATTATGCGCGACCAGCGGGCTGTCCTCCAGAAATTCCATCAGCTCCAGCGCGCCGCGTGCGAACACCGGATGCTTGGACAGGAAATCCGCCGACAGGCCATGCACGGCGAAGGCGGCGGCGGGCATGTCGCGCTCGGGATGATAATAAGCGTGGAAGGTCCGACCCGTCGGCACCCGGTTGATCAGCTCGATGCACCCGATCTCTACCAGCCGGTCGCCCGATGCGGGATCGAATCCCGTCGTTTCGGTATCGAAAATGACCTCGCGCATCGCCCTCTTCGCATCGACTCTGTGACTTGACCTTATCGGCCTGTCTTCGCCCCAAGGCAAGCGACCAGTCGCCGTACCTGCGCTTGCGTATCGGTGAATGTGGTGCCGGTTCGGATGATATGGTCCGCCCGCCGTCGCTTCTCTGCGTCCGGGGTCTGCAGCCGCACGATCTGCCGGAATTTGGCCGGCGTCATTCCCGGCCGCGCCAGCACCCGCTTACGCTGTTTCCACGCGGGCGCGGTGACGACGATCACCCCGCTCAGCTTCTTGTGCCCATGGGTCTCGAACAGCAGGGGGATGTCGAGAATCACGAACTTGCGGCTGCCATGGCGGCGCAGGAAGGCGCGCCGGCTGGCCTGTACCGCCGGATGGACGATCGCTTCAAGGGCGCGGCGCTCGTGCGGATGGCCGAACACCGCCGCGCCCAGTTTCGCGCGATCGACCCCCGCCGGGCCGGTCGTGCCGGGGAAACGCGCCTCGATCGCGGGTAGCAGCGCACCGCCAGGCCCTTGCAAGCGATGCACCTCGGCATCGGCGTCGAACAGCGGCACGCCTTCGCGTCGGAACATCGCCGCCACCGCCGACTTGCCCATGCCGATCGATCCGGTCAGGCCGTAAATCTTCATCTAGGGCGTCGCTGTCAGCAGCGCTCGCAACTCCGCATCCAGCTCGCGGGGCGCGACCGCATCGAAGAAGATGTCGAATGCCAGCGCGGCCTGCCCGATCAGCATTTCGAGGCCGTCGAGCGTCTTGAGGCCCCGCGCCCGCGCCGCCTTCAGCAATCCGGTTTCGAGCGGCGCATAGACGATGTCATAGACGGTCGCGCTGTCGGGCAGGGGAGAGAGGTCCAGCTCCAGAACGGGCTGTCCGACCATGCCGAGCGAGGTGGAGTTGACCAGCAGATCGACGGCCGGCAGGCGATCGGTAAGCGCCATGACACGGCCCTTCACCCCGGCCCGGTCGAGCAGTGCCTGCCCCTTGGCCGCGTCGCGCGCCATGATGACGATCTCCTGCACGCCCAGCGTCGTGAGCGCGAACAGGATCGCGCGCGCCGCTCCGCCCGCGCCGATGATGAGCGCGCTCTTGCCCTTCCACTTGTCGCGCAGCAGCGGCTGGAGGAAGCCGCCCGCATCGGTGTTGGTACCGATCAGCGGTCCGCCGGTTTCGCTGGCGATGGTGTTGATCGCGCCGATCCGCTCCTGCACCCCGCCCGGATCGTCGACATAGTCCATCACCGCGATCTTGTGGGGGATGGTGACATTGCACCCCAACCAGTCCGGATCGGCCCGCCGCATCAGGAAATAGGCGGACAGGCCCTCCGCCGTCACATGCGTCTTGCGATATTCCGCCTCTATATCGAGCGCATTCAGCCAGAAATTATGGATCAGCGGCGATTTGCTGTGCGCGATCGGGTCGCCGATCACCTCGGCATAGGGAAGCGTGTCTGTCATGCCGCCAGAACGCCGCGCACGCGCAGAAAGTCAAGGAGGGGGAGCAGCGGCAAACCCTGAATCGCGAACTGGCTGCCTTCAACCCGGCTGAACAGTTGCGCGCCCGGCCCCTCGATCCGGTAACATCCCACGCACCAGCGCAGTTGTTCCCAGTCCGCCTCCAGATAGGCATCGATGAAACTGTCGGACAACGGCCGCACCGTCATCCGCACCCGCTCGACGTGCCGCCAGATCGGCCCGCCATTCAATGCGATCACCGCAGCGCTGTGGAGATGATGCACCCGCCCGGACAGGAGGCGCAGGATGCGCCGCGCATCCTCCCGATCAACGGCCTTGTCGATCATCTCGCCGCGCGCCTCGCTTTCGCCGATCGACAGCGTCTGGTCGCATCCCAGCACCAGCGCGCCGGGCGCCCGCCGCGACACGCGCAGCGCCTTCAGCTCCGCCAGCGCGTCTGCCAGGGCGCGCGCGTCGAGTCCGTCCGCGCGCAGCGCCTCCTTTGCCGCCTCCTCGTCCACCTGCGGCGACAACGCCTCGAACGGAACCTGCGCCGCCTCCAGCATCGCCCGCCGGCTCGCGCTTTGCGACGCCAGCACGATCATGCGCCCGCCCCCGCCAGACCGTCGGCGCCTTCGGCGAGTTCACGGTCGTTGAACAGGTTGATGATCGCGGCGGCCGCCTCCTCGATCGAACGGCGAGTCATGTCGATCACAGGCCAGCCATTGTCGGCGAACATGCGCCGGGCGAAGGCCAGCTCAGCCTGCACCTTGTCATTGTCGACATAGGCGGTCTCGGGCGCCTGGTTGAGCGACAGCAGCCGGTTGCGCCGTATCTGGATCAATCGTTCCGGACTGACGGTCAGGCCCACGACCATGGGATGCTTCAGCGAAAACAGGCTGCGCGGCGGCGGCGATTCCGGCACCAGCGGGATGTTCGCGGTCTTATATCCCCGGTTGGCAAGGTAGATGGATGTGGGCGTCTTGGACGCACGCGACACGCCCGCCAGGACGATGTCGGCTTCCTCCCAATTTTCATGGCCCACGCCATCGTCATGGGCGATGGTGAACTGGATGGCCTCGATCCGCGCGAAATAGGCTTCGTCCAGGATATGCTTGCGGCCCGGCCGCGTCCGCGTCTCCTGCCCCAATATGTTGGACAGCGCGTCCGCCACGCTGTCGAGCGCGGCGACATGGGGCAGGCCTAGCGCCCGGCACCGTGTTTCGAGCCGTTTGCGCAGGGGATGGTTGGTAAGGGTGAAGAGCACGAGGCCGGGGTTCGCGGCGATTTCCTCCATGATCCGGTCGAGATGGACATCGGAGCGCACCATGGGCCAGAAGTGGCGGATCGCCTCGACATTCTCGAACAGGCCGATCGACGCCTTGGCGATATTCTCCAGCGTCTCGCCGGTGGAGTCGGACAGCAGGTGCAGGTGGATGCGCGCCATAGGGCATCTCTGTGGGCAGCTTGTGGATAAAGCAAGGGATGAAATCGGGGATGAAATGCCACCCGCATCCCGTCCCCGCAGTCCCGACTCTTATCCACAAGGGCCCAACAAGCCCCCATTTTCATCCACATGCTGTGGATAACGGGGATGAACATACTGACTCGGACGGCAAAGCGTGGGCCCGGGGAGTCAAGCTGTTGGCAAAACCGGGCACAGCGCATAAATCCCGCTGCCAACGGAGCATCTATCTCCATCAACCTTTGAATCTAATATTAAAGAGAGAGTCTGATGCGCCAGGAAAACCGGGTGGACCCCGCCCGAACGGCTTTGCAACCCAAGCCACTGATGGCCGTCCTCCACGGCGAGGTGCCTGCCGTGCCACCAATGTGGCTGATGCGCCAGGCGGGCCGCTACTTGCCCGAATATCGTGCGCTGCGGGCGCAGAAGGGCGGCTTTCTCGAACTGGTCTATGACAGCGAGGCCGCGGCCGAAGTAACCCTCCAGCCGCTCCGACGCTTCGGTTTCGACGGCGCAATCCTCTTTTCCGACATATTGATCGTCCCCTACGCCATGGGGCAGGATCTGTGGTTCGAAGCCGGCGAGGGCCCACGCCTCGCGCCGATCCTTGGCGACACCGACCTGTCGGCGCTGACGCCCGACTTTTCCCGCTTCGACGCCGTCTATGAAACGGTCAGGCTGGTGAAGGCGGCGCTCGATCCTGCCGTTACCTTCCTTGGCTTTGCCGGCAGCCCCTGGACCGTCGCCACCTATATGGTCGCGGGACAGGGCAGCAAGGATCATGCGGCCGCGCGGCGCATGGCCTACAGCCAAGCGGACCGTTTCGCCGCCCTCATCGATGCGATCGTCGACGCGACCGTCACTTATCTGTCCGGCCAGATCGCGGCCGGGGTGGAAGCGGTGCAGCTGTTCGACAGCTGGGCCGGCAGCCTTGCGCCCACGCAATTCGAACGCTGGGTGATAGAACCCAACCGCCGCATCGTGGAACGGCTGAAGGCCATCCATCCGGATGTCCCCGTGATCGGCTTTCCCAAGGGTGCGGGCGCGAAGCTCGCCGACTATGCCCGTCTGACCGGCGTCGATGCCGTGGGTGTCGATGAAACGATCGATCCGCACTGGGCCAATGAAGCGCTGCCCGCCGGCATGCCGGTGCAAGGCAATCTCGATCCGCTGGCTCTGGTCGCCGGCGGCCGCGCGGTGGAGGAGGCGGTCGACACCATTCGCACAGCCTTTTTTGGCCGCCCCCATATCTTCAACCTCGGCCATGGCATATTGCCCGACACGCCCATCGCGCATGTCGAAGCACTCATTGGCCATGTGCGGCAAGCAAGGGAACCTGACTGATGCCCTATCTCGGCGCTGCCTATCTCTGGGTGAAGGCCGCCCATGTCATCTTCGTCATCTTCCTGATGGCGGGGCTGTTCATGATGCCGCGCTTCTTCGTCTATCATCAGGAAACCGCGCCGGGATCGCCGGAGGATCGCAAATGGGTGGAGCGCGAAACACGCCTGCTCAAGATTATCCTCAACCCATCGCTGACGCTGGTCTGGATCTTTGGCTTGATGCTGATGGTGGAGATCGGCGCCTGGAACTTCGGCTGGTTCCACCTGAAGCTGCTCTTCGTACTTGGCCTCTCGGCCTATCATGGCTGGATCGCCGGCTATGCCAAAAAGCTGGACAAGGGGCAGCGTCCCCTGTCCGACAGGCAGTTGCGCATGATGAACGAGATACCCGGTATCGCCGCCGCGATCATCGTCGTCGCAGTGATCGTCAAGCCCTTCTGATGCTCATGTCCTAAAGGCGGCGCATCATGTTACAAGGATGCTGCCGCTTTTCGATAGGACCAGTCCCGCGCAACTTTATGTCAATTTTTGCGGGAAATATGCGAAGTTAAGCCGGATCGACCGCAATATTGTCGATAAGGCGCGTCCGTCCCAACCGTGCCGCACCCAGCAGCCGCGCGGGGCGATCCAGCACCGTCATGGGTTCAAGGGTGACCGCGTCGCACAGCGTCACATAATCGATAGGATCGAAGCCGTGCTGGCCGAGCGTCGCGATCGCCTTCGCCAGCGCCCCCTCCACAGCCTCGCCCTTCTCGATCTGCCGTTTCGCCTCGCCCAGCGCGCGGGGCAGCGCCAGCGCCGCCTTGCGCTCCGCATCGCTCAGATAGGCGTTGCGCGAGGAGAGGGCGAGCCCGTCCTCCGCGCGCTGCGTCGGCAGCCCGACAATCTCGATGGGAAGGTTCAGGTCCGCGACCATGCGCCGGATGACGGCAAGCTGCTGATAATCCTTCTCGCCAAAGATCGCGACGTCGGGTTGCACCTGATTGAACAGCTTGGCGACGACGGTCGCGACGCCGTCGAAATGACCCGGCCGCGCCGCGCCGTCCAGCCCTTCGCTGACGCCCGACACGCTGATATTGGTGGCGAAACCTGCCGGATACATGACCTCGACCGTAGGCGCCCAGAGCATGTCCACGCCCGCCGCGGCCAGCATCTGCGCATCCTTGGCCTCCCGCCTTGGGTAGGCGTCCAGATCCTCGTTCGGCCCGAATTGTTTGGGATTGACGAAGATCGACACGGCCACATGCCGCCCGTGCCGCTGTGCTTCCTCCACCAATGCCATATGCCCGTCATGCAGCGCGCCCATGGTGGGCACCAGCACTAGCGGCTTTCCGTCGCGTTTCAGCGCGGCCACGGCGGCGCGCAGGGCGGGCAGGTCACGCAGCGTTTGCACGGAAGGTTGGGCTCCGATAAGGGCGTTTGAAACAGGGATCACCTGCTAGGCACGGGCCGGCGGGACCGTCAACATAGATTGCGACAACAAGGGTTATCACCGGACCAATGGCCACTCCGCAGCCGCACCTCATCGTCTTCGCCAATGAAAAGGGCGGCACCGGCAAGTCGACCACGGCGGTCCATACCGCCATCGCCTTGACGACGCTGGGCCACAGGGTCGGCATGATCGATCTCGATCCGCGCCAGCGCACCGTCACTCGCTACATGGAAAACCGCGCCGAAACCGCGCGCCGCCGCAGCATAGATCTTCCCGCGCCGGATTTCGCGGTGTTGAAGGGTGACAGCATCGACGCGCTGGAGGCGGAATCGGCCGCGGTGTCGGAGGGGAAGGATTTCCTGATCGTCGACACGCCCGGCCGCGACGATGCCTTCGCCCGGCACATGGCGGCGCGCGCCAACACGCTGGTGACGCCGATGAACGACAGTTTCGTCGATTTCGACCTGATCGGTCAGGTGGACGCCGAAACCTTCAAGGTGCGCCGCCTGTCCTTTTATTCCGAACTGATCTTCGAAGCGCGCAAGACCCGCGCGAAGGCGGACGGCGTGTCGATCGACTGGGTGGTGCTGCGCAACCGTGTCCAGCATCATGACGCCCGCAACAAGAAGCGGGTGGGCGACGCGCTCATGGAACTGTCCCGCCGCGTTGGCTTCCGCGTCATTCCCGGCTTGTCGGAACGCGTGATCTTCCGCGAACTCTTCCCCTCGGGCCTCACGCTGCTCGACAAGGGGCATCTGGGCGATCTGGGCGTCAGCCATATCGCCGCGCGGCAGGAACTGCGCGAAATGGTGTCGGGCCTCGCCCTTCCCACCCGCGATGGTGCCGTGCCGATGGATATGCTCGGCGCTGCCTGATGGGCCTGCTGGCGCTGCTGCTGGCCGGCCTTGCGGTCTGGCTGATCTGGACGGGAAGGCTGCAACGCATGACGGCGAAGGATGGCATGGCCCTGGGCGCGGCGCTGGTGGGCGCGGTGCTGGCGGCCAAGGGCAAGCCGGTGATTGGCGCGCCGCTGCTGATCGGCGCGGCGCTCTTTTTCGCCAGACAGGGCAACAGGCGCGCTGCCACCCGTAAGCGGGCCGTTCCTGCGCCACCGCGCGCCGATGATGTGGCGAAGGCGCGCGCCCTGCTCGGCGTATCACCGGACGCTGATCCCGCCGCCATCCGGGCGGCCCACCGCCGCCTCATCGCTTCTGTCCATCCCGATAAAGGTGGCACCGAAGCGCTCGCGGCCCAGATCAACGCCGCCCGCGACCTGCTGCTTGGCCAGCGGCAGGAGGGATGAGCCATATCTTCCACCCCACGCTGCTGCGCGACTATGATCTGCGCGGCACCGTGGGGAAGACGCTGCACCGGGCCGACGCATGGGCGGTGGGCCGTTGTTTCGGCACCGTCATTGCCCGGACAGGGGGCCGTCGGATAGCCGTCGGCTATGACGGGCGGTTGAGTTCGCAGATGCTGGAAGCCGCGCTGGTCGACGGTCTTGTCGCGACCGGCATCGACGTGCTCCGCATCGGCCTTGGTCCGACGCCCATGCTATATCATGCCGAAGCGACTGGCGATGTCGATGGCGGCATCCAGATAACCGGCAGCCATAATCCCGCCGACGACAATGGCTTCAAACTGGTGCATGGCCACGCCCCTTTCTTCGGCGCGGACATCCAGCGGCTGGGCGACATGGCGGCGGCGGGCGATTGGACAACCGGCGCGGGCAAGGTCGAAACAATCGGCCTGATGGATGCCTATGTCGACCGCCTCCTGCAGTCTTTCGACGGCGCGTCCTTTCGCATCGGCTGGGATGCCGGCAACGGGGCGGCCGGCAAAGTGGTCGAGAAGCTGACGCAGCGCCTCGCTGGTGAGCATCATCTGCTCTTCACCGATGTGGACGGTCATTTCCCCAACCATCATCCCGATCCTTCCGTGGAGGCGAATCTGGACGATCTGCGCGCGCTCGTCCTTGCCAAGCGGCTCGATTTCGGAGTGGCTTTTGATGGCGACGGCGACCGGATCGGCGTGATTGACGGGCAGGGCCGTACCATCGCGAGCGATCGGCTACTTGCGCTCTTCGCCGCCGATATCCTCGAAAACCGGCCCGGCGCGCGCATCATTGCCGATGTGAAGACCAGCCAGCGCGTGTTCGACCGCATCGCCGCGCTCGGTGGCCGCGGCGACATGTGGAAGGCCGGTCACAGCCATATCAAGTCCAGAATGAAGCAGACTGGCGCGCTTCTGGGCGGCGAAACCACCGGCCACTTCTTCTTCGCCGACGATTATCCAGGTTATGATGATGGCCTATATACCGCCGTCCGGCTGATCCGCCTCTTGCGACGGGGTGGTCAAACCCTCGCTGCGCTGGCGGACGAACTGCCCAGCAGCGTCATCACGCCCGAGCTTCGCTTCCCGGTGACGGAGGAACGCAAGTTCGCCGTGGTGGAGGAAGTGACGGCGCGGTTGCTGGCGATGGATGCGGCGGTCACGCTGATCGACGGCGTCCGCGTATGCACGCCGGATGGCTGGTGGCTGCTTCGCGCGTCCAACACCCAGGCAGCACTCGTCGCGCGTGCAGAAGCGGTGGACGAAGCGGCGCTCGCCAGGTTGCTGGATCAGGTCGATTCGCAGCTTGCCGAATCGGACGTGCGTCGAATCGGGTGATTCGGGCGCATGTTTCGACTGCCAAGCACCGCACAGTAGGATTTTTCATCGATAATTGACGTTACGGAAACAAGCGGTGACGGTGACGATTGCATCAAACGCAATCAGAGCCACGTCTTTCGCATTTGCGATATGAAGCGCCGCGACGCACAAAGAACGGGCCTTTCAGGCATCCTCTCCTAAAACTTTCAAGCCGCCCTCGTTGGCGGCTTTTTTTTGTGCATTTTTCCGGCCGCTGTCGTCGCGTCGCCGTAGCGTCGTGGACCCACCGGCCGTCAAAGGCGCGGACGCGACACAACAGCAACACTGGAAATTAACGCAATCTGCGCTAAGCGCATGGCTCCCCTGCCGGTCTGGCGCGTTGGCAGCGTCGCTGAACGGCACAAGACAAGTCGCAAAATAGCAGAGGATCTGCCATGCCCGTTCGCCGCCGTTTTACCCCCCATCTGGCACAATGGCTGTTCGCCACGGCCGCGCTTGCCGCGCCGGGTTCCGCTTGGGCCGGGGGTTTCTATCTTCAGGAACAATCGCCCGTCGAAATCGGCCGCGCCCTGTCGGGTGGCGCTGCAGCCGGCGACGATCCGTCCACCATCTATTTCAATCCAGCGGCCATGACGCAGCTTGAGGGCATCCAGCTCTCTGGCGGCGCCTCCGCGCTTCTCGCTTCCGCCCACCAGACCAACCGTGGCACTTACCGCTCCGTGCCCGGCTCGGCCTTGCGCGTCCCGGTGCAGGGCAATGACGGTGGCAATCCCTTCGACAGCGTCATTCCCGTGCCCAGCTTCTACGCCAGCGCGCAGGTGACCGACCGCCTTTGGCTGGGCCTGGGCGTCAACGCGCCCTTCGGTCTGAAGCTTGGCTATGACGATGGCTTCTTCGGCCGCTACGACTCGCTCTACACCGATCTCAAAACCTATAATATCCAGCCCTCTGCCGCCTATAAGCTGACCGACAATCTCTCCATCGGCGGTGGCGTCGACGTGCAATATGTGAAGGCGGAACTCACCAACGCGCTGCCGCAACTGTCCCCGCTCGCGCCGTCGGACGGCTTCGCCCGGCTCAAGGGCAACGACTGGTCCGTAGGCTGGAACGCCGGTCTCTTCTACACCACGGGCGACACCAATTTCGGAATCCATTATCGCTCTGGCATCAACCATCGGCTGGCGGGCACCCAGTCCGTATCGGGCCTGATCGGCCCGATCGCCGCGGGCAACGGCGATTTCGCCGCGACCGCGCCGCTCGACCTGCCCGACATTGTCACCGTGTCGATGATGCACAAGCTGACTCCCAGGCTGCGCGCGATGCTGACCGGCAAATGGTATAATTGGTCGAAGTTCAAGGGCATCGCCGTCACCTCGGCAACCGGCACGACCAACAAGGAACTGGACTATCGCGACAGCTATTCGTTCAGCGCGGGCGGCGAATATGACGTCAGCCCGGCGCTGACGCTGCGCGCGGGCACCATGTTCGACCGCACGCCTACCAATCCGCAGCATCTGACGACCCGCGTGCCCGATGGCGATCGCGTATGGCTGACCGGGGGCGCGACCTTCAACATCTCGCCGGCGGCGGCGCTGAACCTCAGCTATGCCCATACCTTCGTCGAAAAGGCGAACATCATCCGCCCGGACAGCTATTTCCCCGCTCCGGCGACCGTCACCGCCACCACCCTGGCGCAGACGAGCGGCAATGCGGATCAGGTCGCGGCTTCGGTGACGCTCCGCTTCTAATATCGAGCGCGAATGACTATAGGGGCTCCGTAACCTGCGGAGCCCCTTTTCATGTCTTTGTCCAATCCCGGCCTTCGCCCCTGGCGCGACATCGCGCGTCGCCAGAGCCGCCAGATCATGGTCGGCAACGTGCCCGTGGGCGGCGACGCGCCGGTGTCGGTGCAGACGATGACCAACACGCCCACCCATGACGTGCGGGCGACGGTGGACCAGATCCGCCGCTGCGAGGACGTGGGCGTCGATATCATCCGTGTGTCCTGCCCCGACGAGGATTCGACCGCAGCCCTCAAGCAGATCGTCCGCGCCGCGCGCGTGCCGATCGTCGCCGACATTCATTTTCACTATAAGCGCGCGCTGGAAGCTGCCGACGCGGGCGCGGCCTGTTTGCGGATCAACCCCGGCAACATCGGCAGCGAGGCGCGGGTCAAGGAAGTGGTGGACGCTGCCAAGGCGAACGGCTGTTCGATCCGCATCGGCGTCAACGCCGGCAGCCTGGAAAAGGACCTGCTGGAAAAATATGGCGAACCCTGCCCCGAAGCGCTGGTCGAGAGCGCGCTCGACCATATCAAGCTGCTGCAGGACCAGGATTTCCACGACTATAAGGTCGCGGTGAAGGCGAGCGACGTATTCCTGGCCGTAGCCGCCTATATGCAGCTTGCCGACGCGGTCGATTGCCCGCTGCACCTTGGCATCACTGAAGCGGGCGGCTTGATCGGGGGCACGGTTAAAAGCGCGATCGGCATCGGCAATCTTCTCTGGGCCGGGATCGGCGACACGATCCGTGTCTCCCTTTCCGCCGAACCGGAAGAGGAAGTGCGCGTCGGGTACGAAATACTTAAATCGCTCGGCATCCGCACGCGCGGGGTCAAGGTTATTTCCTGCCCCTCCTGCGCGCGGCAGGGTTTCGACGTCATCCGCACCGTTCAGGCGTTGGAGGAACGGCTCCAGCATATCCACACCCCCCTCTCGCTTTCGGTGCTGGGATGCGTGGTCAACGGCCCCGGCGAGGCGCGCGAAACCGACATCGGCCTCACTGGCGGCGGCGCGGGCAAGCATATGGTCTATCTCTCCGGCCTTACTGACCATACGGTCCAGGACGAAGGCATGATCGACCATATCGTTGCCCTGGTTGAGGCCAAGGCGGCGGAAATAGAGGCGGCAAAGCTGGAAGCGGAAACCACCGACGCGGGCAAGGCGGAAGCGGCGGAATAGCCGGCTGAGGATGGAAAAGCCTGCTCGCGGTTTCGCGATTCCCTTCGCCGTCTGCTGCCTTGGCGTCGCGCTCTTTTCCGTCATGGATGCAGCGATGAAGGGGCTCAGCCTGTCCATCGGCCTCTACAACGCCCTGTTCTGGCGCGCCGTGGCCGGCACCCTCCTTGGCTTTGCTCTGATGCTGCTCACCCGCCAGCGCTGGCCCACGGCGGCGGTGCTGCGCATCCACCTGCTGCGGGGAAGCGTGGTCGCTGCTATGGCGGCGCTCTTCTTCTGGGCGATCATGCGCCTGCCGCTGGCCGAAGCGATTGCGCTCTCCTTCATCGCCCCGCTGATCGCGCTGTATCTCGCTGCGCTGCTGCTCAAGGAGAAGGTCGGGCGCCAGGCGATCGGCGCATCGCTTTTGGGGCTGGTCGGCGTGGGCGTGATCCTGTCGGGCCGGCTGCAGGGCCATTATGCGCCGGACGCCCTTCTCGGCGCGCTGGCGGTGCTGGCGTCGGCCGTGCTCTTCGCCTGGAATCTCGTGATCCAGCGGCAACAGGCGCAACTGGCCACGCCGATCGAGGTCGCCTTCTTCCAGCATCTTGTGATGCTCGGCGTCTTCGTGCTGGGTGCCCCCGTCTGGCTGACGATTCCCCCTGTCGAGGCAGCGCCGCTGGTGCTGCTTGCCGCCTTGCTGGCCTTCACCTCCCTGTCGGCGCTTGCCTGGGCCTATGCGCGCAGTGAGGCGCAGCGACTCATCCCGGTCGAATATAGCGCCTTCCTGTGGGCGGCGATCGTCGGCTGGCTGGCGTTCGGCGAAAGGGTGACCCCGGCCACTGTCGCGGGCGCCTTGCTGATCGTCGCGGGCTGCCTTATCGCCGCCCGCTCGAAACGGCCGGACATGGCCCATGTGGAAGCGGGGACAGCATGAGCGACATCATCATCCGCCCGGCATGCGCCGACGATCTGGACAGCATCCACGCCTTCATCCTCGCGCTCGCTGACTATGAGCGGCTCGCCCATGAAGTGAAGGCCGACCGCGCGACGCTTGGCCGCTACCTGTTTGGCGACCGCCCGATGGCTGAAGTGCTGATTGCCGAGCAGGGGGAAGTCGCAGTCGGCTTCGCGCTCTTCTTCCACAATTTCTCGACCTTCGAAGGGCGGCCGGGCGTCTATCTCGAGGATCTGTTCGTCCTGCCGCAAGCGCGCGGCCTTGGCGCTGGCAAGGCGCTGCTCGCGCATCTCGCGCAGCTGGCGATCGAGCGCGACTGTGCCCGCCTCGAATGGTCCGTACTCGACTGGAACGAGCCGTCGATCGCCTTCTACCGCTCGCTGGGCGCCAAGCCGATGGATGAATGGACGGTGCAGCGGGTCGAGGGCGATGCGCTGGTGGCGCTCAGTTCCGCCGCCAGTCCTCGACGCTGACGGCGATCAGCGTCACGGCGAAGAATCCCAGGGCAGCGACGACAAGGACGGGATAGAAGGTGGCGATCATCGGACGGTCTCCTTTGCCGGAGATGGTAGGTCGCGGCGACCTCCCGCCGTAATAGGGATTGTTACGGATACGCGCGCGACGAGCCGTCGGCCGGCAGGCTTGACGCCGACTCCCCCCTCGGCGCATTGTGCCGGAACGGAACATTTGGGGGACATGGGATAGTTATGGCCGTCGGCCGCACCGTCAAACGATCGCCGGAATGGCGGGAAATGCTGAAGCGCAGCCTGATCCGCAGTGGCGCGTTGATTGGTGCGCTGGCGCTGATCGCGGCGACCCTGTTCCTCGCACTGGCCTTGCTCAGCTACGCGCCCAGCGATCCGTCGATGAACACGGTGGCGGGCGATCATGTCGCCAACATCATGGCTTCGCCAGGTGCGTGGACCGCAGATTTCCTGCTCTGGCTGCTGGGCGTGCCGGTCGCGCTCATCCTGCCGCTGATGGCGGTTACCGCCCGCCGCCTGTGGGGCGATCAGGACATGGCGGGATGGAAGGCGCAGTTCGGCAAATGTCTGCTGGGCATCGCCCTGGTCGGCATTGCGCTCGCCCTGTTTCAGACGGAGCCGCTGGTCGGCTTGCCCGCGGGTTGGGGCGGGGTCATCGGCCTTGTCACAGCGAAGGGCATCGCCAGCCTGACCGCGCAAGTCCCCGCCGCTGCGCCGTGGATCCGGGGGCTGCTGGTCGTGGTCGCGCTGATCGCCGGCCTGTTCGCCTGCTACCGCAGCCTAGCGCTGGAAAAGCCCTTGATCGCGATGCGCCGCCCCAGCTTCCCGCGGCTCAGCCTGCCGCGCCCCGCTCTTGGCTTTGCGGGCGGCGCAACAGCCGACACGGACGTTTTCGACGATGATGACGAACCGGCCGAGCGGGTCATCGCCCCGCGCCGCCAGGTGTCCAACGAGCCCAAGCCGCCCATCACCATCCAGTCGCCCAAGCCCGCCCCGGCGCAGCGCGCCATGGCGCCGGTCAGCCAGGACGACCTGTTCGGCAACTCCTCGCTGCCCTCGCCCGATCTGCTCAATCCCATCCCCGCCAGCCAGGGCGGCAAGATCGACAAGGCGGCGCTGGAGCGCAATGCGCGCTTGCTCGAATCCGTGCTCGACGACTTCCATGTGAAGGGCAACATCACCGAAGTCCGTCCGGGCCCGGTCGTCACCATGTACGAGCTGGAGCCCGCGCCCGGCATCAAGGCGAGCCGCGTCATCGCGCTGGCCGACGACATCGCCCGCAACATGTCAGCGCTGTCCGCGCGCGTCGCGACCATTCCCGGTCGCACCGTCATTGGCATCGAATTGCCCAACGCCCATCGTGAGGGCGTATCCTTCCGCGAACTCATCACTTCGGAACAGTTCGGGCAGGAAGCGACACTGCCAATCATCCTTGGCAAGAATATTTCGGGTGAACCGATCATTGCGGACCTTGCCCCCATGCCGCACCTGCTGATCGCCGGCACCACCGGGTCGGGCAAGTCGGTGGGTCTCAACGCCATGATCCTGTCGCTGCTCTATCGCATGACGCCGGATCAGCTGCGCCTCATCATGATCGATCCCAAGATGCTGGAACTGTCGACCTATGACGATATTCCGCATCTCCTCTCGCCCGTCGTCACCGAACCCGCCAAGGCGATCCGCGCGCTCAAATGGGCGGTCGAGCAGATGGAGGACCGCTATCGGATGATGGCGTCGATCTCCGTCCGCAACCTCGCCAACTATAATGAAAAGGTTCGCGCCGCGAAGGCCAAGGGCAAGCCGCTCGGCCGCCGCGTCCAGACCGGCTACGACCCGGAAACCGGCAAGCCGATCTACGAGGAGGAGCAGCTGGATTTCCAGCCGCTGCCGCAGATCGTGGTGGTGGTGGACGAGCTTGCCGACCTCATGATGACGGCGGGCAAGGAAGTCGAATTCCTGATCCAGCGCCTCGCGCAGAAGGCGCGCGCAGCCGGCATCCACCTGATCCTCGCGACGCAGCGCCCTTCGGTGGACGTCATCACCGGCGTCATCAAGGCAAACCTGCCGACCCGCATCAGCTTCTTCGTCACCAGCAAGATCGACAGCCGCACCATCCTGGGCGAACAAGGCGCGGAGCAGCTGCTGGGCAAGGGCGACATGCTCTACATGCATGGCGGCAAGGGCCTGACGCGTGTCCACGGTCCGTTCGTGTCCGATGACGAGGTCCGCGTCGTCGCCGACCATTGGCGCGCGCAGGGCCAGCCCGACTACATCTCCGCCGTCACGGAAGAGCCGGAGGAAGGCAGCTTCGCGCTCGACGGCGTCGATCTTGGCGACGACAGTCCCGACGCGCAGCTCTTCCGCAAGGCCTGCCAGCTGGTGTTCGAAAACCAGAAAGCCTCGACCAGTTGGCTTCAGCGGCAATTGCGCGTCGGCTACAACAGCGCCGCGCGCCTGATCGAGCGGATGGAAGAGGAGGGTCTGGTCGGTCCCCCCAACCATGTTGGCCGGCGCGAAGTGCTCCGGGATGAGAACGGCAATCCTCTCTGACGCCGCGATTGCATTTCGCGCAATCATCGTCGCTCCGTTCGCATTTGCAGCGAAGGCGGCTGGACGGCATATGGAAAGGGCCTTTCAGGCATCCTCTCCTAAAAACTTTCCGGGCCGGTCGTATAGATCGGCCCTTTTTTGTTCCGCGTAGATGAATGCCGTCCCAATCCTTGCAATATCGGAACGACCGGGTTCACAGCGGGTTCAACCCTCCACGCCTAAGTCATGGCCCATAGACCAAGATGGAGTTGAACCCATGAAGCGCCTGGTCGCGCCCCTGATCCTCGTCCTTGCCGCCGCGCCGGTCGCGCTGCCGCTTGCTCCCCTCGCTGCGCAGCAGGCCCCCTCCGGCCTTGCGCAGGTCAACGCCTATCTTCGCGCCGTCACCACCATGACCGCCGACTTCGCCCAGACCGACCGCAACGGCCAGACCCTGACCGGCCAGCTGACGCTGAAACAACCCGGCAAGATACGGTTCCAGTATCAGAGGGGCGTCCCCCTGCTGATCGTCGGTGATGGCAAGGCGCTGACCGTCATCGATTATGAGGTGCGGCAGGTGCAACGCTGGCCGATCGGCAATTCGCCGCTGGGCGCCCTGCTGGACCCGTCGAAAGACCTGTCGAAATTCGGCAAGGTGGTCCCGACCGACGATCCGTCGATCCTGAGCGTCCAGGCGCGCGATCCTAAGCGGCCCGAATTCGGGACCATCACGATGATCTTCAAACGGGATGGGGCCAGCCCTGCCGGGCTTCAGCTCTATGGCTGGGTGGCGCTCGATTCGCAGAACAACCGGACATCGGTGAAACTGTCGAACCAGCGCTATGGCGTGCCGGTGCCCGACTCGGCGTTCCGCTGGACGGATCCGCGTCCGCGCGGCCGTTCGGGAGGATGAACCGAGCGCGTGGTGCGGCGGAAAGATAAACTTTCCGCGTCGTTCATCTGCGGCTCATATCCGCGGCGCTAATCAGGATTTCACGGCGGATGGCACTACCGGGATTTCCCCCCTGTTACCCGGTCCCCACCTCCACCGCGAAGCGCTTCAAGGGCGCGATCGAGACCCCCGTTCCATGCCCCCGGAGCGGGGGTCTTACTTTGTGCCTTCCGCCTCTTGTCCCCGGCCGCTTGCGCAACAATGCGCGCCATCCTAGGTGGCTTGGCATGGCCGACACGCTTTCCATCTGTTCCTGGAACATCAACAGCGTCCGCGCGCGCATCGACATCGTCGAACAGTTGCTGCGCGAGGAAGCCCCCGACATCCTCTGCCTTCAGGAAACGAAGGTGGTGAACGACATCTTCCCGCGCGAGATGTTCAGGCGCATGGGCTATGTGCATCAGGTGCTGAACGGCCAGCGCATGCATCATGGCGTCGCGATCATGAGCAAGGTGCCGATCCATGAGGACGACCGGTTCGACTGGCAGGCCAATGGCGAGGCGCGCCATGTCGGCGTCCGGCTCGACAATGGCGTTCGTATCGAGAATGTATATGTGCCGGCCGGCGGCGACATTCCGGACCGCGATCTCAATCCCAAATTTGGCCAGAAGCTCGATTTCCTGGAGCGCATGATCCAATGGTCGTCCGCGCTCGACGACAAGCCGACGATCCTGACCGGCGACTTCAACATCGCTCCCCTCGAATGCGACGTGTGGAGCCACAAGCAGCTCCTGAACGTCGTCAGCCACACGCCCGTCGAGTGCGAGATACTCGGCCGGTTGCAGGCGTCCAACGACTGGGTGGACATCGGCCGCCACTTCCACCCCGCGCCGGCCCGTCTCTACACCTGGTGGAGCTATCGCGCGAAGGACTGGGCGGAATCGGACCGGGGACGCCGGCTCGACCATATGTGGATGACCCGCGACGTAGCGGACAAGGCGGTGGCGCATCGCGTGGTCGAACCCGCGCGCAGCTGGGTCAAGCCGTCGGACCACATCCCCATCATCACTGAGTTCGCATTCTGATGGGCGCCGCCGGCAATGGCCGTGATACCGCCCGCGCGATAGACGCGCTGCGCCGTGGCTGGGCGATCCGGCTGCGCGCGGCGGATGGCGCCGTCCGACTGATGGCGGTGGAAGGGGCCGACGCCGTGACACTCGCCGGCTTCGATCCCGCCGGGCGGGCGGACATCCTGATTTCCGCCGCCCGCGCCGAAACGTTGAAGCTTGCCAATCAGCTCGCGGCAGCCGATCCCGGCTGGCCGGTGCTGGTCGAACGCGCGCCATGGATCGACGCCGACGTCGCCACCGCCATCTCCGACCCGGTGCTGGACCTGGCCTCCCCGCTCAAGGGGCCGTTCCGCGCGCTTCCGCTCGCCGCGCCTCATGCCGCCAGGGCGGCGCTGCGGCTTGCCCGTCTTGCGGGCATCCTCCCCGCCTTTTTCCTGATGGAAAGCGATGGCCCGGTGGAGGTGGAGGTGAATGCGGACGCCGTCGCGGCCTATGACGATGCGGTCCATCTGGCTATCGCCACCCGCGCGCGCCTGCCCGTCGCAGCCGGCGAAAATGCGGAAATCGTCGCTTTCCGCAGCGCTGACGAACCGCGCGAGCATGTGGCGCTGGTCATGGGCCGGCGCGACGCGTCGGCGCCCGTCATCCGTATTCATAGCGAATGCCTGACCGGCGATGTTCTCGGCTCGCTCAAATGCGACTGCGGACCGCAACTTCATGAGGCGCTGCACCAGATCGCGGATGCGCACTGGGGCATCCTTCTTTACCTGCGGCAGGAAGGACGCGGCATCGGCCTCGTCAACAAGCTGCGCGCCTATGCCTTGCAGGATCAGGGTTTCGACACGGTCGACGCCAACGTCCGCCTGGGCTTTGCCATCGATGCGCGCGATTTTTCCGTCGCGGCGCGGATGCTCGACCTGCTGGGCGTAAAAGACGTGCGGCTGCTTACCAACAATCCTGACAAGGTGGCGGGTCTGGAATCGGCGGGCATCAGGGTGGTCGAACGGCTGCCGATCATCCTTCCGGCCAATCCGCATAACGAACGCTATCTCGCCACCAAGCGAGACCGCACCGGCCACCAGCTGTGAACCTGATCCGGGTGGAAAGCGGCGCGGGCCGCCTCGCCTTTGGCGATATCGGCATGACCTGCGCCATCGGACGGGGCGGATCGTGCGCCGCAGAGGACAAGCGGGAAGGGGATGGCTGCACGCCGCTTGGCACATGGCCCCTCCGCGCGGTGCTTCTTCGCCCCGGCAAGGTTTCCGCTGCGGGCATATCGCTGCCCTGGCGCTGGATCAGGGCAGGCGATGGATGGTCGGACGATCCGGCCGACCCGGCCTACAACCGGCCAGTGCGCCTGCCGCGACCCTCTTCCGCCGAAAGCCTGATCCGCGACGATGATGCTTATGACGTGATCATCATCCTTGCCCACAATGACGCGCCGCCGGTGCCGGGGAAGGGCAGCGCGATCTTCTTCCACCTGTCCGAAGGCCGTCCCACCGCCGGCTGCGTCGCGGTCGAGCGGAGCGACATGCTGCGCCTCCTGCCGCTGCTCGTGCCGGGCGACGCGATGGAAATCATGCCCTGAAGGCGCTGGACCTCTCAGGCCATCTCCAGCGCTTCGCCCACTTCGCCGCCCGCAGCCTCCAGCAAACGCCGTTCCAGCGTCTGGAGGCGCCCCTTGCTCTCGATCTTCCCGCCCAGAAGGTCGGTGACGTAGAAAGTATCGACCGCCCGCTCGCCATAGGTGGCGACATGGGCGCTATGCACGGTAACCTTGGACTGAAACAAGGCGTTGGCCAGGCTGAACAGCAGGGCGGGCCGGTCGCGCGCATTCACTTCGATCACGGTGAAGCGGTTCGACGCCTTGTTGTCGATCAGCACATTGGGTTCGATCCGGAACGCTTCGGCGCGGGTCCGGGGCAGGGGGCGCGCCGACAATTTGGTGATGAGCCGGTGGCGATTGGACAGCGAATCCTCGATCGCGTTGCGGATGCGATCCAGCTGCTCGGGACTGTGGAACGCGCCACCGAACGGGTCCTGCACCAGGAAATTGTCGATCGCCACGCCATCGCGCGTGGTGTGAATGCGCGCGTCGATGATATTGCCGCCGGCCAGATGGATGGCCCCGGCGATGCGATAGAACAGGCCGGGATGGTCGGCGGCATAGACGGTGACCAGGGTCGCACCGCGCTGCGGATAATAATGCGCCGCGATCGACAGCGCCGCATCGCCCGCCGCCACTATATGCTGGGCATTGTGGACCAATATGTCTTCCGGTTCGGCGATCCAGTAGGATTCCGGCATCCGCCGGCTGAACGCGTCGAACGCCGCCTCGTCCATGCCCAGCGCCTGCCGTAGCGCTTCCTGCTTGGCGAGCACGCGCTCGCCCCGGCCCTTCTGCTTGTGGCCGAGGCGCAGCACCTCTTCGGCCGATTCGTAGAGATCGCCCAGCAACTGCCGCTTCCAGCTGTTCCACACCCCCGGCCCCACCGCGCGGATATCCACGACCGTCAGGCACAGCAGCAGCCGCAGCCGCTCCGGGCTTTGCACCACATCCACGAAATCGAGGATGGTCTTGTAATCGGCGAGATCGCGCTTGAAGGCCGTGGCCGACATCAGCAGGTGATAGCGCACCAGCCAGGCGACCGTTTCGGTCTCGGCGGCGCTAAGGCCCAGCCGCGGACAGAGATGTTCCGCCACGTCCGCGCCCAATATGCTGTGGTCGCCGCCGCGTCCCTTGGCGATGTCGTGCAACAGCACCGCGACATACAGCACCCGGCGCGACAGGATCTTGCCCATCAGGTCGGTCGCGAGCGGATGGTCGGTGCCCAGCTCCCCCTTCTCGATCCGCGCCAGCAGCCCGACCGCCCGGATGGTGTGCTCATCCACCGTATAATGGTGGTACATGTCGAACTGCATCTGCGCGACGACGCGGCGGAAATCGGGAATGAAGCGGCCGAACACCGTCGATTCGTTCATCCAGCGTAGCACCGTCTCGGGATCGCGCCGGCTGGTCAGCACCTCCATGAAGGCGGCGTTCGCCCTTGGGTCCTTCCGTACCTTTGCCGTGATGAAGCCCGCATCCCGACTGGCGGCGCGCATCGCGCTTGGATGGATTTGCAGCCCGTGCCGGTCGGCCACGGCGAAGATCTCCAGCAACCGGACCGGATCGGCCTGGAAGAAATCCTCGCTTGGAAGCGCGAGCCGACCCCGCTCCAGAACGAAGCCGTCCAGTTTTTTGGGCCGGCGGAAGATGGCGGGAATGTAGCGCCGTCCCTTGGGGCCCATCTGGTCGTCCAGATGCGCCAGGAACACGGCGGTCAGGTCGCCCACGGTCTTTGCGTTGAGGAAATAATAACGCATGAAGCGTTCGACCCCGGAACGGCCGGCGCGGGCGGTGAAATGCATCCGCGTCGCCGTCTCCAGCTGCAGGTCGAAGGTGAGCCGGTCCTCGGCCCGGCCAGTGATGGTGTGGAGGTGGCATCGCACCGCCCACAGAAAATCTTCCGCCTTCTGGAACTGGCGCAGCTCGCTCTGGGTCAGCAGGCCCACATCCACCAGTTCGGCGACGGATCGCACCCGATTGACGTATTTGCCGATCCAGAACAGCGTGTGGAGGTCGCGCAGGCCCCCCTTGCCTTCCTTCACATTGGGTTCGACGACATAGCGGCTGTCGCCCATCCGCTTGTGCCGCTCATCCCGCTCTTCCAGCTTCTCGGTCACAAAGGCGCGGGCGTTGCCCTGCATGACTTCCGCGTCGAAACGCGCCGACGTTTCCTCATAGAGCGCGCGGTCGCCCCAGATGTAGCGGGCCTCCAGCAGCGCCGTACGCACGGTAAGGTCGCTCTTCGCCATGCGCATGGTCTCGTCGACCGATCGGCTGGAGTGCCCGACCTTCAGCCCCAGGTCCCACAGCGAATAGAGCATGGATTCAATCACCTGCTCGGTCCAGCCGGTGGGCTTCCATGGGGTGATGAACCCAATGTCGACATCGCTGTGCGGTGCCATTTCGCCCCGGCCATAGCCGCCCACCGCGATCAGCACGATCCGCTCGCCGGTGCTGCGGTTGCCGGCGGGATAGAGATGATGGGTCGTGGCGTCGTAGAGCAGGCGCAATATCTGGTCGATCAGGAAGGCGAAGGCCGTGACAGACTCCCGGCCGCGCGTCGGGCGGGCGTCCAGCCGCCGTGCCACCTCGGCCCGGCCATGGTCCAGCGCTGCCTTCAATTCCCGCACGATCAGCCCGCGCAGCCGCACGCTGTCACCCTCATGCTCCCGGGCAAGGGCGTCGATCGTGTCGGATATGACGCGCCGGTCGATGATCGCACGGCGCGATCCCAGCGCGGGGGACTGTATGACCATCCCCGTCATCTAGTCATGACGGGCGTCGGCGGCCAGTTGTTTCAGCCGATATATGTGATCAAGCGCTTCCCTCGGGGACAGGGCATCGGCGTCGATCGCTTCGATCGCCGCGCGCAGCGGGTCTGGCGCGGCCTCCTCCTGCGCGGCGGTGGCGGCGAAAAGGGGCAGGTCGTCAAGGCCCGCCGCGATCCCCCCCGTCTTCGCCTTGCCCGCCTCGAGCCGCGACAGCACGTCCTTGGCACGCTTGAGCACCGCCGGGGGCACTCCGGCGAGCCGCGCGACCGCCAGGCCATAGCTGCGATCGGCCGGCCCCTCGGCCAGTTCATGCAGCAGGATAAGATCACCCTTCCACTCGCGCGCCCGGACATGGTGGAGGGACAAGGACGGCAGTGTCTCGGCGAGGCGGGTCAGCTCGTGGTAATGGGTGGCGAACAGGCAGCGGCAGCGATTGACCTCGTGCACCGCCTCCACCACCGCCCAGGCGAGCGCCAGGCCGTCATAGGTGGACGTTCCGCGCCCGACCTCATCCAGGATGACGAAGCTGCGCTCCGTCGCCTGGGCCAGGATCGCGGCCGTCTCCACCATCTCGACCATGAAGGTCGACCGTCCCTTGGCCAGATTGTCCGACGCGCCCACCCGGCTGAACAGCCGGTCGACCAGGGTCAGCGTGGCCGACTGCGCCGGAACATAGCCGCCCGCCTGCGCCAGGATGACGATGAGGGCGTTCTGCCGCAGGAAGGTCGACTTGCCGCCCATATTGGGGCCGGTGACGAGCCACAGCCGGTCGCCATGCGACAGACGGCAGTCGTTGGCGACGAAGGGCTGTCCTTCGCGGCGCAGCGCATCCTCCACCACGGGATGCCGCCCGCCCACGATGTCGAGGCATTGGCCAGCCCCGTCTACCGGCACGAAATGCGGCCGTTGCCAGCCGCCCTCCGCCGCGCGTTCGGCCAGCGCCGCCGCCACGTCCAGCCGGGCCAGCGCGTCGGCCGCGCGCGCGATGTCCGCCTTGCGATCCAGCACCGCCTCGATCAAGCCCTCCAGATGCGCGGCTTCCGCCACCAGCGCATGCGCGCCCGCCTGCGCCACGCGCCCGGCTTCTTCATGCAGGTCGATCGAATTGAACCGAACCACGCCGGCCAGCGTCTGGCGATGGGTGAAGCCGCTGTCAGGCGCCATCAGTGCATCGGCTGATCGGGCGGGCACTTCGACATGATAGCCCAGGACGCCATTGTGACGAATTTTGAGCGTCGAAATGCCCGTCTGCTCGCGATATTTCGCCTCCAGTGCAGCGATCGCGCGCCGGCCGTCGCCTGCCATGCGCCGCAATTCGTCCAGCGCCGGATCATAGCCGTCCGCGATGTAGCCGCCATTGGCTGTCTCGGTCGGTGGAGACGGCACCAGCGCGCGCGACAGGGCGTCGACCAACGCGCCATGGCCGTCCAGAGCGGGCAGCAATTGTGCCAGCAGTGGCGGCATGTCGGCCAATCGCCCCAGCCGCTCGCGCAGCAGTCTCGCGTCGCCCAGGCCATCGCGTAATTGGCCGAGGTCGCGCGGGCTGCCCCGCCCCACCGCAACACGCCCCAATGCCCGGCCGATGTCGGGCAGGGCGCGCAACGCGCCACGCAGCTGATCGCGCAGCCCGGCATCGTCGTGGAACAGTTGCACAAGGCCCAGCCGCGCCTCGATGGCGCTTGGGTCCATCAGCGGCGCGGACAAATCCTGCGCCAGCAGACGCGCGCCCGCGCCCGTGACCGTCCGGTCGATCGCGTGGAGCAGGCTGCCCGCGCGCGTCCCGGCGGTGGTCGCCACGATCTCCAGGCTCTCGCGGGTCGCCGCGTCGATCGCCACATGGCCGCCCGCCGCCTTGCGCAAGGGCGGGGCGAGAAAGGGCAGACTGCCCTTGCCGGCATGATCGAGATAGGCGATCAGACCGCCCATCGCTGCCAGCTCCGCCCGCCCGAACTGACCGAAACCGTCGAGCGTCGCTACGCCGAACAGCCGTTTCAGCGCCTCTTCGGCTCGTGCGCTGGAAAAGGCCGCGCGGTCGAACGGATGGCCGTTCGCCACGTCGATGGTGGATCCGTCCGCCACGACTGTCTCGCTTGGCCGCAACCGCGCCAGCTCGGCCGGCAGATCGGCGGCCGTGCAGGTCATCGTCTCGAACCGGCCGGTGGAAATGTCGGCGGCGGCGATGCCGATCTCGCCGGACGTCTCGCCGCCGACCTGGGCCAGAGCGACGAGCATGTTGTCGCGGCGGCTGTCGAGCAGCGTTTCTTCCGTCAGCGTACCTGCCGTCACATAGCGGACGATGGCGCGCGCCACGAGCGCCTTGCCGCCCCGCGCCTTTGCCTGGGCTGGCGTTTCCGTCTGTTCCGCGATGGCGACCCGGTGCCCCGCCTTGATGAGCCGGGCGAGATAGCCTTCCGCGCTGTGCACCGGAACCCCGCACATGGGGATCGGCGCGCCGCCATGTTCGCCCCGACTTGTGAGTGCGATGTCCAGCGTTGCCGCGGCGAGCTTGGCATCGTCGAAAAACAGCTCGAAAAAGTCGCCCATGCGATAGAAAAGCAGGCAATCGCGCGCTTCGGCCTTCAATGACAGATATTGCGCCATCATCGGGGTGGGAGCGGTGCTGTCAGTGGAGATCGCCATCATGTCAGCCGATAGCGGGAAGCCGGGCGGGAGACCAGAGCTTCGAAATGGAGCAGGAAAATTGCGCTTCTCGCACTTGCCCCCAAGATAATCTTACCGCTAGGGCCGGCCTCGCTGCCCTAAAATGAGAGAGTCCGATGTCCGACCGATCGCATGTGGAATTTTCCGAGCGTGAAGCGCTGTTCTTCCATTCGACCGGACGGCCGGGGAAGATCGAGATCGTCGCATCCAAACCGATGGCGACGCAGCGCGACCTCAGCCTCGCCTATTCGCCCGGCGTCGCTGTGCCGGTTCGCGCCATCGCCCGGGATCCTTCCACTGCTTATGACTATACGGCGAAGGGCAATCTGGTCGCCGTCATCTCGAACGGCACCGCCATCCTTGGCCTCGGCAATCTGGGCGCGCTGGCGTCGAAGCCGGTGATGGAAGGAAAGGCGGTGCTGTTCAAGCGCTTCGCTGACGTCGATTCCATCGACATCGAACTCAATACCGAAGATGTCGACCGCTTCATCGATGCCGTCGAACTTATGGAGCCGAGCTTTGGCGGCATCAACCTTGAGGATATCAAGGCGCCCGAATGCTTCATCATCGAACAGACGCTGAAGGAACGGATGAACATTCCGGTCTTTCATGATGACCAGCATGGCACGGCGATCATCGCGGCGGCGGGTGTCCTCAACGCGGCGCTGCTCACCGGGCGCGACATGAAGGACATGAAGGTGGTGGTGAACGGCGCGGGCGCCGCCTCCATTTCCTGCACTGAACTTATCAAGGCGCTGGGCGTCCCGCATGACAATGTCATCATGTGCGACAGCAAGGGCGTCATTTACCGGGGCCGGACCGAGGGCCTCAACCAGTGGAAGTCCGCCCACGCCGTTGATACCGACGCTCGCACGCTCGCCGACGCGGTTCGGGGCGCGGACGTGTTCCTCGGCCTCTCGGTCGCGGGTGCGATGACGGCGGAGATGGTGACGTCGATGGCGGACAAGCCGATCATCTTCGCCATGGCCAATCCCGATCCCGAAATCCTGCCTCCCGAAGCGAAGGCTGCCCGTCCCGATGCGATCGTCGCCACCGGCCGGTCGGATTTTCCCAACCAGGTCAATAATGTCCTTGGCTTCCCCTTCATTTTCCGCGGCGCGCTCGACGTGCGCGCCACTGGCATCAATGAAGCGATGAAGCTCGCCGCTGCCAAGGCGATTGCCGAACTGGCGCGCGAACAGGTGCCGGAGGAAGTGGCGAAGGCCTATGGCCGTTCGCACAGCTTCGGTCCCGACTATATCATTCCCGCGCCCTTCGATCCGCGCCTGATGGAGGTGGTGCCGGCGGCCGTCGCCCAGGCGGCGATGGAAACCGGTGTTGCGCAAAGGCCTATCGCCGACATGGCGGCCTATCGCCAGTCGCTCAAGGGACGGCTCAATCCGACCACTTCGGTGCTCACGACCGCCTATGAAGTGGCGAAGGCCGATCCCAAGCGGGTCGTCTTCGCCGAAGCGGAAGAGGAAGTCGTGCTGCGCGCGGCGATCCAGTTTCGCGACCTTGGCTATGGCGTGCCCGTGCTGGTCGGACGCGACGATGTGATCGACAAGCTGAAGGCGCTGGGGGTCAGCGACCCGGGTGGCTTCGAACTGCACAACAGCGTCAATTCGCCGTTGGTGCCCGACATGGTCGAAATTCTCTATGCCCGGCTCCAGCGGCGCGGCTATCTGCGCCGCGACTGCGAGCGGATGGTCAACCGCGACCGCAACATCTTCGGCACGCTGCTGGTCAAGATGGGTGTGGCCGACGCGATGCTGACCGGCACAACCCGCCCCTATCATCAGACCCTGCGGGAGGTGAAGCGCGTCATGGACCCGAAGGCGGGTCGGACGCCCTTTGGCATCCATGTCATGGTCGCGAAGGACAAGACCGTGTTCCTGGCCGATACCACCGTCAACGAGCGGCCGTCGGCGGCGGAACTTGCCGACATTGCGGAAGGCACGGTGGCGGTCGCCCGGCGGATGGGCCATGATCCGCGGGTCGCTTTCCTCTCCTACTCCAATTTCGGCAATCCGCCCGGCAGCTATCTCGACAATGTCCGCGATGCCATCAAGCTGCTCGACGCGCGCGAGGTGGATTTCGAATATGAAGGCGAGATGACGCCGGACGCGGCGCTCAACCCTGCGGTCATGAAGAGCTATCCGTTCAGCCGCCTGTCGGGTCCCGCCAATGTGCTGGTGATGCCGGGACTGCAGTCGGCCAACATCTCGGCCAAGCTGCTGCGCGAATTTGGCGGCACGTCGATGATCGGGCCGTTGCTGGTCGGCATGGACAAATCGGTGCAGATCGCCACCATGTCGCACAATGCGTCGGAGCTGCTGACCCTGGCGGTGCTGGCCGCCGGCGGGGTCGCGCTCTGATTGCTTCGATGAAACATTCTCGCCTGTCCATCAGGGCTTTTCGCTTGCCAGCCGCATGAACGCCGGGGCAGGGGAAGGCGGCAATAGTTTCGGAGCAGAGGAATGAGCGCGACCAGTTTCGACAGTGCGACCTTCCGGCGCGTGCTGGGCCACTATCCGACCGGCGTATGCGCCGTGACGGCGGTAGAGCCTGATGGCGCGCCTATCGGCATGGTCGTAGGGTCCTTCACCTCGGTGTCGCTCGATCCGCCGCTTGTGGCCTTCTTCCCGGCAAAATCCTCCAGCAGCTGGCCCCGGATCGAGCGCCTGGGCAAATTCTGCGTCAATATATTGGCGAGCGACCAGCTGCCGCTCTGTCGCCAGATCGCTGCGCCCGGCCCGGACAAGTTTCGGGACATCGCCCACCGGGTTTCGGCCAACGGGTCGCCGATCCTGGACGATGTCGTTGCGTGGATCGACTGCACGCTGGACGCGGTGCATGACGCAGGCGACCATCATATCGCGATCGGGCGGGTGGCGGCGCTTGAGGTGGAGCGGGCCGACCGGCCGCTGCTCTTCTTCCAGGGGCGATATGGGGAGTTTGCCCTGCTGGACTGACGGAGGCGGTCACCCGATCCACCGACCATCTTTTCATCCGGTGACGGATCGGACATGGATGAGACATATTATAGCTCGTTAAGGTCTTTCCTTTAAGCCAGTCTCGTCGCCCCTGCTCCGGATCGCTCATGACCTCCCTGCTCATCACCGTGGATACGGAGCTGTCATCCTCCCTGCACCGCGGCGGCGCGAGTGTGCAGGACAATGTCGCACGGTCCATCTGGGCCGAAACCCCGGACGGAGCGTTCGGCATCGGCTGGCAGATGGACCTGCTGGACCGGCATGGCCTCAAGGGCGTGTTCTTTCTCGATCCCATGCCCGCGCTGATCCACGGGCGGGACTTCCTCGGCGCCATCGTCGGGGCCATCGTGTCGCGCGGGCATGAGGTGCAGCTGCACATCCACACCGAATGGCTCGAATGGGTCGACAATTCGCCTGTCGGCGGCCGGCGCGGCCGCAACATTAGCGACTTTGCGCTCGACGACCAGATCACGCTGCTGCGTCTCGCCAGGACGCTGCTGGAGGAGGCCGGCGCACCGCCGATTCTCGCTTTCCGCGCCGGCAATTTCGGTGCCAATGACGATACGCTGCGTGCGCTCGCGACGATCGGCATCCTGTGGGACAGCAGCGTCAATCCCGCCTATCTGGGCCGGGAATGCGCCATCGGCATGGCAGCCGACCAGATCGCGCCCGCCCGCCGGTTCGGTATGGCGGAACTGCCAGTCTCCGGCATAGCCGACCGGCCGGGCGGCTTCCGACCCGCCCAGATTTGCGCGATGTCGACAGCGGAAATGCGCGCGGGCATCCGCCATGCCGTAAAGGAAGCGCAGGACGCCTTTGTCATAGTCACTCACAGTTTCGAAATGCTCTCGCGCGATCGTCGCCGGCCGAACCGCGCCGTCATTGCCCGCTTCGAACGGCTTTGCCGGGAAGCGGCCCGCCTGCCGGCGCTGCGCCCCGCCGGCTTTGCCGACCTGCCGCCCGCGCTGGCGGACGCGCCCGGCCGGGCTTTCACGCGCGCCGCGCCCAGCCGGCTGCGCACCGGCCTGCGACAGGCGCAGCAGGCCTGGGCGACGTGGCGCTACGAACATCGGCTGGTCCCCGCGTGACCCTTCATCCGGTTGCGATCGTCATCGGTCTGGAAAACGCCATCGGCCTTACGGTCGTGCGCGAACTGGGCGAACATGGCGTCCCCGTCCATGGCGTGGCGCGGGACCCCATGGCGATCGGCGCGGCCTCGCGCCATTGCCGCGACTGGTCGCTGCGGCCTTCGGGCGATCCTGCGGATTGGCTGCCTGAACTCATATCGCGCACCGGCGCGAAGGCGGTGCTCGCGATATCCGAAACCGATCTCATCGCCCTGTCGCAGCTTCCCCCTGTCATCGGCGACTGCCACATTCTCGTCCCCCGTCCGCAACCCCTGGCCCGCGTCCTCGACAAACGGCGTACGCTGGAGATTGCGGCGGCCGCCGGGCTGCTCGTGCCGCACACCTGGCAGCCGGTCGAGGGCGAGGATTTTGCCGGCCGCGCCGCCACCATGCATTATCCGCTGGTCGCCAAATGGGCCAACCCGCCCGAAGTGATGGCCGCGCTCGACCGGGCCGGCCTCGAATGGTTCAAGACGGCCTATGTCCATACGCCGCGCGAGTTGACGGCTCTGCTCGATCGCTATGCGTCGATCGGTCGCTGGCCGCTGATCCAGCAATATTGCGGGGGCGTCGGCCTTGGTCAGATGCTCTACATGGCGGATGGACAGGCGACGTTGCGCTTCCAGCATCGCCGCCTGCATGAATGGCCGCCCGAAGGTGGCGTGTCGACCCTGTGCCGCGCGGAACCGGCGGACGCGCATGCCGCGCAGATGGCCCTGTCGGAAAAGCTGCTGCGGGCGCTGGACTGGGAAGGACAGGCGATGGTGGAATATCGCTACGAGCCGGAAGCCGGGCGCTACTGGCTGATGGAGGTCAACGGGCGCTTCTGGGGCAGCCTGCCGCTTGCGCGCCATTGCCACGCGCATTTCGCATGGGAAGCCTATCGCCGCGCCGTGCTGGGGCAGACAGACGCTGCGCCACGACCGCGCGATGGTTTGCGCGCCCGCTATATGGTGCCGGAAACAAAGCGTCTCGCGCGGCTGCTCCTGGGGCCAGACCGGATCGGCGACCCCTTCTTCCATCCCCGCCCTATGGCCGACCTCATGGCCTATATCCTCGGCTTTTTCGATCCGCGCGGCCGCTATTATGTGTTCAGCCGCTCCGATCCACGGCCCTTCCTGCGCGACTTGTGGCACATGCTCAGGAAAGCCTTGCGCCTGGAAAGGCGCTGACGAGCCGTCCCACCGCTGCTTCGATCCGGCCGAGGCAGCGCGCCATATAGCGATCGTCCAGGCTATAGGGATCATGCAAATGCGGCATCACGGGCCTGGTCCAGCGGCCCAGCAACATCCGGGGCAGCCCGGCAAGGCGCGGGTCTGCCGCCAATCTGTGCAGCTGCCGCACTTCCATCGCCAGCAGCAGGTCGCCCTCCAGCGGAACATAGTCCTGAAGGTCCAGCGCCCGATGCGCCGACAGGTCATGGCCCAACGCCTGCGCCGCGGCGATGGCCGGATCGTGCGCGGCGCGTCCGCTGCTGGTCGACAGGCCGAAGGATGCGCTGTTCATTCCCGCGCGCCGCGCCACCACATCGGCGAAGGCGCTGCGACAGATATTGCCCTGGCACACGAACACCAGCCGGCGCACCCGCGCCGGATCGGGCGGACGCTGCCCTGACAGGCCGAACATCATCTGCGGATAGGAAAGCGCGAGCCTGACAAGGCCGCGAACGGTGCCGAAGCGGGATGTGATCATCTGCGGTCGCTTCCTAGCCTGTTTTTGCGAGACGCGCCACATGTCTGCTTCCAGGTTGCCTGGCGGCACGACAATCCCGAATTGAAAGCGGCCTGCTTCCCCGGCAAGGAAGGCGCATGGACGCCGCCAATTCCTCCCTGCTTCTGCCGTCCCGCGCCATGGCGCGGGGCGCGAGCGCAGAATTGTTCGATCTTGGCGATGGCCATGTGCTCAAACTGTTTCGCGACACGGTGTCCGATGACATGATCGCGCGCGAAATCGCCGCGTCCGTTCATGCCGGCAATTGCGGTGTGCCAACCGCGGCGGCCATCGGCCGCGACGACCGCGCCGGCCGGCGCGGCATCCTCTATCCCCGACTGGACGGCGGCACGCTGATGGACTGGATCCGGCGAAACCCGATGAAGGCGGGACGGGCGCTTGACGGCATGGCCGCTGTTCATGTCGCCATGCACGCAAAAGAAGGTGGCGCGCTGCGCACGCTCAAGGATGTGCTCGCGACCGATATCGCTTATGGCCCGGCACCCGCGGCAGTGCAGCAGGCCGCGACCGCCTATCTTCACGCGTTGCCGCAGGGAGCCGCGCTGACGCATGGCGACTTTCATCTTGGCAATGTCATGATGACGCCCAAGGGCATGGCGGTGATAGACTGGTCCAAGGCTGCGGTCGGCCACCCCGCCGCCGACGCGGTGCGGTCCGAAATGCTGATGCGCTTCGGCGTCGGGCCGGCGGACTGGGTGACGAATCTGTGGCGCGACTGGGCGGCGGCCCGGTTGGGCAGGGCCTATCTCGCCTCCTCTCCCGTCACACCGCGCGAACTTGACGAGTGGCGGCCGGTGGTGGCCCTCGCCTGGCTGCGCGCCCGAGACGCCGGGCGAAACGCAGCTTTCCTGCGCTATCTGGACAAGGCACTCGTACAGGCGAAACTTCCGCCACTGGGCACAGGGCGGCGCTCGGCGCCATAAATCGGAATCACAACGTCCTGTAATCCAGCACTCTCTGCAGCGCCTCTTCGTTCAGCCGAGCCGCCCGCTCGCTGCTGTCACTTTCGGTGTAGCACCGAAGCTCCGGCGCATTGCCGCTGGGGCGCAGGTGAATGATGTCGCCGGCTGCGAAATGGATGCGCAGCCCGTCCGTGCGGTCGATGCCCTCCGCCTGGCCCGCGATGCCGCCGAACATCGCCGTCAACCGCGTCAGGATGTCGGCATCGCTGCCTTCCTCCAGATGCGCGATCAGCGCCTGGCTCTGCGCCGTCGGATAATTTTGCAGCCGCTCACTGAACGTATAGCGTTCCGGCAGTTGCGCCATCAGCGCGGAGAGCGTCACGCCCAGCCGTCGCGCATCCACCAGCGTCGCAAGGATCGGTAGCACCGCATCCCGCGTCGGCAGCGCATGGAGGTCGCGCCCTTCAACGGCCACCTGCGTCGCCAGCAGGAAACCGCCATTGGCTTCATAGCCGCAGACTCTGGAATGTCCTTCCGCGATCAGCGCGTTCATCGCCTCGATCACGAAAGGCGATCCGATTCGCGTCCGGCGCACTGCGTCGAACAGGCCGGAAAGTTCCACCGCGCTGTTGCAACTGACCGGGGTCGCCACCGCGCGGATGCCCAGCGATCGTGCACATAGGATGCCGAGCACGTCACCACGCATCCATGCGCCGCTTTCGTCGGCCAGCAGCGGACGATCGGAATCGCCGTCAGTGGAAAGGATCGCGTCCAGTCCCAACTCGGCCGCCCATTCGCGCGCGAGCCTCTGGTCTTCCGCGCGGACCGCTTCGGTATCGACGGGAATGAACCTGTCCGATCGGCCCAGCGACACAGCCTCCCCGCCCAGCGCATCGACCAGCGTGACGAGGATGTCGCGGCCCACGGCAGAATGCTCGTAAACGCCGAGCTTCATGCCGGACAGCGCGTGGCTTCCGAACGCATCGACATAGCGCGCGACATAGGGCGCCGCGACATCCACCAGCGGCGGCAGCGCTTCGACTTTCTTCAGCATGCCGTCTTCGTCGAACAGATCGGGCAGCGTCACGCTCTGTGCACGGATGCCCTGCTCGTCGGCTTTCAGCACCTCGCCGTCGGTGCGGTTGAACTTGATGCCGTTGCGGTCGTCCGGAATATGGCTGCCCGTCACCATCAGCGATGGAATGCCCCGAGCGAAACCATAGGCCGCAACAGCGGGAGACGGCACGAACCCGCAATGATGCACCTCGCCGGCCATATGTTCGATTGCCGCCGCGCAGGCCGCCATGATGCGCGGGCTGGACGGCCGCAGATCGCCTGCGATGGCGACGGCTTTGCCTGGCGCGAACTGGCCGATGGCGGCCAGATGCTGCAGGAAAGCGCAGCTATAGGCAAAGCACACCCGGTCCGTCATCGCGCTGACCAGACCGCGCGCGCCGCTGGTGCCGAACGCGACGCCGGATTGCGTCATCAAGTCGGCAATGGAAACTGTCTGCCTCATCACTGTCCTTCTGGCTCCCGACCGGGCCATCCGAAGATGCGTCGCCCCATCAACCGCGCGCGTATCGGTCCTCGTAGCGCACGATGTCGTCCTCGCCGACATAGGGTCCGGTTTGCACCTCGATAAACACCATCGGGATGCGCCCGGGATTTTCAATCCTGTGGCGCGCGCCGACCGGGATGTAGACTGACTGATTTTCCGTCAGCAGCGTTACATCGTCATCCAATGTCACCTTGGCGGTGCCTTCGACGACGATCCAATGTTCCGAGCGATGGAAATGGCTCTGCAGGCTGAGTGACGCGCCCGGCAGCACGGTAATCCGCTTCACCTGGAACCGGCCGCCGATCAGCAGGCTCTCATACCATCCCCATGGCCGATGATCCTTCGGAAAGGTCTCCGCCTGCGCCGCGCCTTTGCGCTGCAGTGCCTCGACCACCTTCTTCACATCCTGGGTGCGCGATTTGTCGGCAATGAGCACCGCGTCGTTCATCGCCACGGCCACGATATTGTCGAGCCCGAGGCCGACGATCTCCAGGCCCTCCGTCTCCGATCGCAGCAGCGAATTTCGGCAGTCGATCGCCGTCGCCGCGCCGGCCAGGCTCACGCCCTGCTCATCGGGGCCCATATGGCCCCACACCGAATCCCAGTCTCCCAGGTCGGACCAGCCCGCATCATAGGGCACGACAGACAGATTGTCCGCCCGCTCCATGATGGCATAGTCGATGGCAACATTGTCCGCCCGGGCCCACGGCTCGGCCGCAAGGCGCAGGAAGCCAAGATCACCTTCCGCCTGCTCGACAGCCTGGTTCACCGCCTCGAACAACTCCGGCGTGTGCCGTTCGAATGCGGCAAGGATGTCCTTCACCGCGAAGAGGAAGATGCCTGCGTTCCACAGATAGTTGCCCGTCGCCAGCATCTCCTCGGCGCGAACCGCGTCGGGCTTTTCGACGAAGCTGCGGAGCGCGATCGGCATCCCCGATCCGTCCGGCCGCTCGCCGATCTCCAGATAGCCATAGCCCGTCTCAGCACGGGTCGGCTGGATGCCGAATGTCACCAGATCGCCCTTCGCCGTGGCTGTCAGTCCCTTCGCGACTGCCTCGTGAAAGGCTTCCCGATCAGTGATGACATGGTCGGACGGCGCCACCAGCATGACGGCATCGGGCTGCGTCTTCGCCAGATGGACCGCCGCCGCCAGGATCGCGGGCGCCGTGTTGCGCCCTTCCGGTTCGATCAATATGGCTTCGGGATCGATTCCTTCCTGCGCCAGCTGCTCGGTGATGATGAAGCGGAACAGCGAATTGGTGAGCACCATGGGCTTGGCGAACCGCACGGTCGCGCTTGACCCGGACATGCGCTGCGCCGCGTCCTGGAATAACGTTCTTTCGCCCAGCAAGGGTACGAACTGCTTGGGGTAGGACTTGCGCGACATGGGCCATAGCCGCGTACCTGATCCTCCCGCCAATATGACCGGAGTGATGGATCGCCCGTCAATGTTGGAAATAGTGGTCACCATGGCTCTGCTTAATCCTTCCAGCTGCCGGCTTCAAACCCAGCGCCCATTCATGCCCTCTTTGAGTACTATTCCATACCCGAAATAGTCTAAGGGACCATCGACGGGCTTTGGCATAGAAAGTCTACGGCTCGAAAACAAATGCGAAAGCCGCGTGGCAAGGAAGACCCTCCACGGCAAGAACAAAAATCCAATTAAAAAGTGGCGGATGTATGGTTTGAAAGACTAGCGTACATGCTCCTCTGATAGCATCCATTCTCACAAGAAAATCATTTGATTAAACTCGTATCGTTCAGGGGCATCCATCGAATCCATTACATCCGGATCCTGCCGGCTCACGCATGAATTGCCGGAGCCGGTCTGGCGGGACGAGTGACTTTATGAGTGAGATTTTTACGACCCGGATAATCAAGGCAAGGCCAGGCCGACATTGATGCGTACGCGCCATCGGTCTTCATATCCGGGATATGGGGCGAGCAGCGCGCGATGAGCGGACAGGTCAAGATTGACCCGCCCCTGCTGCACTCGCACGCCCGCGCCCGCCGAGGCCAGGTCGAAACGGCCGCTGCGATAGATGGGGCGTTCTTTATAGTAAGCGCGAGCGGCGTCGAGCGCGCCATAAAGCTGGATGTCGCGGCCCTTGCCCGACGCCGCGCTCCACAGCAGTTCCGCCGATCCTGCCAGCGCGCTGTCGCCCACCAGAGTCGCGGGATCGTAGGCGCGGCCAAAGCTCGGGCCGCCCAACGCCATGCCGTCAGCCTGGGTTAACGGGTCGGGGGAATATTGGCCGTGCGCGCGCAGCCGTAGCGCAGCCGAACGGCCAATCATCCGGTCATGGCTGACCTGCGCCTCCAGCTTGGTGAAATGGCGAGCGGCCATCTGCGCACTGATCCGAACCGCGGCGAAGGGGGCCGAGCGGGTGGCTTTGACTTGAATGCTGCTGACGGCGCGGGGAGTGTCATGCTGCCAGCGCAGCGCCGCGCTGAGGCTGGTGGTGGTTTCCCGATAGAGCCGATAGCCTGCAAAATGCGAACCGCTGCTCTGCCGGCTGACGCTGAACGCCGCCGTGATCCAATCTTCTTTGTCCACCAGCAGGGGATAGGTGAGGCCAGCCCCCAAGCCATAGGCGTCACTGCCCAGGCGATAGGCGGCAAGTTCGCTGCCCGATGCAGCGGCGGACATGTCGACGGCAGCGCCCTGCCTCCCCAGCGGCAGGGTGTAAGCGGCCGCCGTGGTCCAGACCCGGCCATTAAGTCCGCGCATGCCCTGCACCATCATCTGGTCGCCGCGCCGCAGGACGCTGTTGCCCTGCGCGGTGGCCTGCGCCTGCGCGCGGCCCGTCAGTGCCTGACCGTCATTATGCAGCAGCAACCCGAAACGGCGCAGGTCGCCCTCCACATGAAAATGGATTTCCACGCCGCCTGGCACCGTGCCTGCAACCATGGTCGCCTCGACCCGTGCCCCCGGAATCGCCTGGACGAGCCGCAACACCCGATCGAGTTGCCGGCGGCTGAGCGCGCCATCCCCTTGGCCAAGCGGGGCAGCGATCATGCGCACGCGGCGTCCGATACCATCCTCAAGCCCTGTAAAACGCAGGCGCTGCACCTGCCCTTCACGCGCCTTCACCTGCAACCGTCCCTGCCGATCGATCTCCTGAATATCAATCATATAGATTGCTACATCGCTGCGTGCATAGGCGGCGTCGAGCGCGCGCGCCAGTTGCTGGAGACGGGTGGCGTCGGGGGTTTGGCCCAGGAACGGGCGGACGGCCGCCTCCAACTGCTGCGCAATCGAAGAACCGGTGACGGTCAGCCCGGTCAGAGCCTGCACGGATGG
>NZ_LSJY01000065.1 GCF_001556865.1 Sphingobium sp. CCH11-B1
AGGCCCAGTCGGCCCCAAGCTGCGATTTTGGCCAAGTCGGAGAACGTTTTGGGAACGTGGCATTCGGTATTGACGATGGAAATCATAGAAGAGGACAGTTCGCTCCATCATAGGGAGTGGGTTGATGGATCGGAGTATTCCGGGCGGGGATTTGATCGGACGATGGAGCCTGAGCTTTGCCGATATTGATTTTGTAAATTCGAAGCCGGCCCTGACGCGCCTTGGCCTCGCCGCGCAGCTGAAATTCTTCGCTTCCCTGGGGTTTTTCGCGATCGATCCCGGCTCAATCCCTACCGATGGCCTCTCGTA
>NZ_LSJY01000066.1 GCF_001556865.1 Sphingobium sp. CCH11-B1
ACGCCAGTATCCAGAGCACCGAGACCTACTTGCGCGCCGATCCCGAAGAGAAGCTGCAGATTCTCGCAGCCCACGGTGCCCCTGCGATCAAGCCGGGGCGCTTCAAGCCGCCTTCCGACGCCTTGATCACAATGCTCACCGACGTTCGAAG
Organism: Sphingobium sp. CCH11-B1; assembly: GCF_001556865.1. Taxonomy (GTDB): domain Bacteria; phylum Pseudomonadota; class Alphaproteobacteria; order Sphingomonadales; family Sphingomonadaceae; genus Sphingobium. Next base: position 152 of record NZ_LSJY01000066.1, read on the forward strand.
GCGGGCCTGACCCGTCTTCGAACACTCCCTCTAACCCGCATATTATCTGGAGTGAAATCATGGAAAACCGAAGGAAACCTGCGTCTCTCGCCGCCACGCTCGACATAAACTGCGACTGCAAAGAATATGTGATCGATTACCTCGCCAAGAGCTTTCCCGTCCGGCTGATGGCGGTGTTCACCGACGAAAACGGCAATCCTCGCTCCGAGCCGATGAGCGACGAACACGGCGCGCCGGTGCTCTGCCGATCGGCAACCGCTGCGCGCGACCGGATGATCGAGCAGCTCTGCGCCTTGCCGCCGATCGCGACCGCGCTTGATGCCATCATTGAACGCTTCGGCGTCGACCAGGTGGCGGAAGTGACTGGGCGGACACGTCGGCTCATCGTCAGCCGCGATGGCCATCAGAAACTCCAATCCCGCTCGCCGCGCGCCAATGTGGCCGAGACCCAGGCATTCATGGACGGCACCAAGCGCATCCTGGTGTTTTCCGACGCCGGGGGAACGGGGCGCAGCTACCATGCCGATCTGGCGGCCAAGAACCAAGCCCGCCGCGTGCACTTCCTGCTCGAACCGGGCTGGCGCGCTGATGCCGCAATCCAGGGGCTTGGCCGCACCAATCGCACCAACCAGGCGTCGGCCCCACTGTTTAGGCCAGTGACGACCGATGTGCGCGGCGAACGCCGGTTCATCTCGACGATCGCACGCCGCCTCGACAGCCTCGGTGCCTTGACGCGCGGGCAGCGCCAGACCGGCGGTCAGAACCTCTTCGATCCGGCTGACAACCTCGAGAGCATCTATGCCAAGGAGGCGCTCCATCGCTGGTTCGGCCTCTTGTTCACCGGCAAGCTCGAAGCGGTCAGCCTCGGGCGCTTTCAAAAGCTGACAGGTCTCAGGATCGAAGCCCCTGACGGGTCGATGGTCGATGACCTGCCTTCGATCCAGCGCTGGCTTAATCGTATCCTCGCGCTTCCCATAGCGTTGCAGAACGCGATCTTCGATGAGTTCATGGGGCTGGTTGAGGCGCGGATTGATGCCGCGCGTCAGGCCGGCACACTCGACCTCGGTCTAGAGACCATCGCGGTCGAAGACTTCGCGGTCCTGTCGGACACGTTGCTGCGCACGGATCCGGCGTCTGGCGCGACCACCCATCTGTTGGAACTGGAAATTGCACGGGCCTTGAAGCCGCTCACGCTCAAGCGGCTCGAGGAGTTCCACGGCCTCGCTGGGCAGCAGCAACGGCCTGTTCGGAACGCGCGTTCAGGCCGGGTTGGCTTGCTCGTGCCCGCCCGCAGCATTCTTGCGGATGACGGCACCCGCGTTTCTCGCTTCGAATTGCTGCGCCCGCTGAAGCGCAGCCACATCACCGAGGGTCAGCTCGCTGAGAGCAGCTGGGAGGGTATCTCCATCGACGCTTTCCGCGAAGCCTGGGCGGCCGAGGTTGAAGAAGCGCGGTCCAGCCACAAGCGCGAGCGCCTCTATCTGGCGACGGGCCTCCTGCTGCCGGTCTGGGACAAGCTCCCTTCGGATTTCGTGAGGGTCAGTCGCATCTCGGCGGCGGATGGCCGCTCGCTCCTTGGACGGGAGGTTCCTGTCCATTGTGTTCCGGAACTGTGCCGGGCGCTGGGTCTGGAACGCGAGCAAACGCTCTCCGCCGATGACATCGTCCAGACCGTTCTGGCGACCGGTCGAGCCATGGAATTCAACGGCCGCGAGCAGCTCATGGTCAAGCGCAGCCTGGTCAATGGCTCACAGCGAATTGAACTGACCGGATGGAGCGCAGCCCGCCTTGACTGGTACAAGGCCCAAGGCTGCTTCACCGAGATCATCCGCTACCAGACGCGGCTGTTCGTGCCGCTCGAGGGCGCTGGGGGCGTGATTGCCAGATTGGCGCCATTCGTCTGAACCTTGCCAAATGGCATAATACAGCCTATATGCTGCCATATGGAGAATTGCCATGCTGGCTCTGCAACCCGTTGATACTGCCGTTTCCGCTTTCCGTCCCGATCCCATTACGCAGGACGAGGCAGCGGCCATGTTCCGGGCAGTCCTCAATCTGTTCGGCAAATGGGAACTGACCGACGAGCAGGCCGCAACGCTGCTCGACATGCCTGTGCGCTCTTATCGCCGCTGGAAGGCTGAAGGCCCCGGGCGCATCTCGCGTGATGGGCGTGCGCGTCTTTCCAACCTGATGGGCATCCACAAGGCGCTTCGAATCATCTTCTCGGAAGGCTCGCGCGGCTATTCTTGGATCAGGTCGGCCAATGATGCGTTCGGTGGAGCCAGTGCGCTCGACGTGATGCTCGGGGGCGAACTCACCGACATAATGCGGGTGCGTCGCTACCTCGACGCCGAGCGTGGTGGCTGGTGAACGAAACGGCGGATATCCCCGTTTCTCGAGTTGAGTGGAAGGGCGCTGTCAGGATCATCCGCAGTGCCTTTCCACCGATCGACCTGTTCGAGGACATCGCTGATCCAGCCGACTGGCCGCTGCTGATCTCGGCAGAGCAGAAGACCAATCCCCGCATCATGGCGACGATCGGCAATCTCGATCTGGTGCCGGTCGAACGCCGCGTTGGCGGCAGCGGCGCCTCCTACCTCATGGCGCCATTCACCCACGTCAGCATAGACCGGCCGAGCCGCTTTACCGATGGCAGCTACGGCGTGCTCTATGTCGGCGATCGGTTCGAGACCGCACTGTTCGAGTGTCAAACGGCGTTCAAAAGGGACCCCCGATCGGCGTCGAAGAGGGACCCCCTTT
>NZ_LSJY01000067.1 GCF_001556865.1 Sphingobium sp. CCH11-B1
GTCCGTCCAATCTCCGCCAAGCATGCTCAAGCTTCACGATTTTTGCAACAGAGCCCTCAGGATCGCCACCAGTGGAAACGGGAAGATCGTCCAGTTCCTTATACAGCGCTTGGATTTCATCCAGCGTGTGGACCATCAGGGCATCCGCCGCTGCTCGTTCGGCAATTGTGGAGTTGGGTTCTGCCGTATCCCGATACAGCGCATGCGCCCGCGCGCTTTGATGATCGAATGCGAGCTGAACCACTTCGTGCAACTTTTGGCCATATTCCGCCTTCTGTCGCCAGAGCGGGTGGGCCCGGCGCAGAATGTCGAAGGCCTCGGGAAACGCCCTTTGTTCGGCATGGATCGTCGCTGCCTGGAGGAAGGCTCGCAACGGACCGCGGCCACCATCGGTCGCGGCGGTGTAAGCTTCCAGCGCCTTCCCGTTTTCCCCAAGTTCCCGGTAAGCGTCCCCAAGAAGCAGCAGAGTTTCCGCTTGCGGCGCTATTGCGACAGATCGCTTGAACATCACCACTGCCTTGTGCGTGTTGCCATGGACCAGAGCGCGACGGCCGATACTAGCCAGCAGCCAAGCCGTATCCTGTCCCATCAGATCGACATGGCGGATGATCTCGCCCGCAGACCGGTCATAAAGCGCGATCAGGGCTTGGGTTCGGGTGGTGGTGGAGGGCAGCCGCGATCTTCGCACAAACGCCTGCCAGTCGAAAGACAAGGGAAAAGGTAATCCGCCGAGATAGGATGCAAGGAAAATACGTTCATTAGGCGCAATGCCGGCGGTGAAGCCTTCGGTCAGCCAGTCCCGATACAAATCCGCGTCAGATTTTCGACCACGCCCCGACATCAGATTGTTTTCGCGTAAAAATTGCGCGTCAAAGGCATATTCGAAATTGATCGGCCATATTCGGTCAACGCCTTTCGCAAGGAAGAGATTTATTGCTTCCGCACGCGAACGAGGGATTTCCTCTATTTCATCGCCGCACCATGCCAGGAAATCGGATGTCAGAAATATGGATCGCCATTTTTCCTGATTGGTAAAAGTATTGCCCGACGTGGGATCATGCTCAAATTTGCATAATCGCCCTTCCTTGCGACCATGATTTAAATAATGGCGAAAGAAGTCTTCATCCTTGTTAAATCTTTCAGCCAAATCCTTATTGTAGAACTTGTAAGCATTTATGTCAAAGCTATTACGAAACTCATCGTTGGAAAGAGCATATTTCAGATATGCTGCCTCATTTGGGAGCACACCCTCCAATTTCCTATGTTTAATATAATGCCATAGAGCCTGCCCTTTGCTATGCGAACTTAAATTGTAGTGATTTATATAGAAATTCGCATTAAATCCCCTCGCAAAATTACTCACTATGAATTTATATGCAAATTTTCTAATAAATTTCAAAGTAAATATCCTTACAATTTACTTTAAATCAACGTGCAAATTAATTAATACGATAGATACTTATGTAATCCTGTTTGTATTGACGTTTAATTTGAACAAGCGTCTGAAAATTGATTTTTTTGACAATTTTTTACTGCGTGGCGGCAAGACAGGATTATTCATTGTCACTTCATCGCCTAGATACATATTAGCTCGCGGCTCTCCGTCGCTAATCGCTACAATGTTTCGCAAGGCCAATTGCCCAACAGCTTCGTCTGAAAACGCGGGCGTATAGTAGATGCAGTCATCGAAATAATAATGTGTCACCTGCGACCAGCGGGTCACGCGCGGGTCGTTCTGGCGGCTGCCGCCGTGCAGCAGGTTGGCGCACCAGATCAACGCCTGGCCCTTCTTCGCTAGGAACACTTCCTGGCTCGCCTCATTGGCTTCGCATATAGCGCGCCAGGCGGGGCCATAGGGATCCTGAGCAGAGCTCAAATCACTACCGAACCCACGTCGGCCGATCAGCATGTTAGTCATGATCGGCCAGCGGTGGGAGCCGGGATAGTAGAAAAGCGGGCCCGCGTCGGGGCCGACATCCTCCATCGCTAACCAGACACCGCACATGAAGCGTTCGGGCAGCGAGGAAAAATGGACCGAATCCGAATGTGCGTCCTGTTGCGTGCCGACAGGGAAGTTCAATGTCTGGAACGGGAACGCGGTGCGACCGTAAAGCCGGCTCAAAAGGCTTAAGACATGCTCATTAGCAGCGATGGCGCGCACGTCCTTGTCGAAACTCCAGGCATCCTGGACACGGCGCTCGCCTATCGTCTTGTCGCTAGTTGGGTCAGTGAAATCCACGCCATAGCAAGGGCCAAGGTTCTGCTTGATTCGCTCAATGCGCGCGTCAATCTCGGCGTCAGGGAAATCGAGCACGGCATAGCCATGTACATGCAGATCGCGCGCGATCCGCATCTCTTCCTTGCTCCAGCCTTGCGCATCGCAAAGTGCAGGAAAGAGAGGAGATTCGACCAGAGGCAGGCCGGGGAGCGGGTCAATCACGGCTTGTACCTCCTCATATGGTCGAAAAGCAGGCGCATGCGGCGGCCCAGGCCCTGTCGCCCCTGCCCCATATTTTTGAAAATCGTGGCAAAGTCACGTCGAATGGTGCTTTTGTCGTCGAGCGCGCGATAGATGTGCCAGAACGACTCTACGCCGACCGCGTGCGGCATATGCCAGACACCATGATAGCCAAAGGCCGCATCGATATCACCGGCGCGCTCGGCCGCGAACTGGTTAGCAAACGCGCTTGGGGCAAAGCGCATGCCTCTCCCCTCTAACCAAGTGCGATTCGTCCGGCCAATGGCGATATCTTCGGGGTGGGAGGGTGTGAAACCAGGCTCCCGGCAGTCTGCCATCAGGCGGCGGCTGCGTAGCGAAAAGCCGCCATTGCCGATATCATGGCCATCATGGAATTGTGGCCAAGTCGCGCCGATATAATCATAGTCGAGAAATTCCGTGCGCCACCGCGCGGCATCCAGCACATGCCCGTCCCATTGCGCGATCAGGCAATGCGATGTTTCGAGATAATCGACCATATGGCGTAGCAAAAAATCAGAATAGGCAGCTGCAGAAGAAAGGCGCGCGATCGGCACGATTTCGATTGCCCGATGATCGGGCACCACTTTGGCATCAGTGAACAGCTTGCAGGCGGCGAAATCTACCTGATCAAGGCTCACTTCAAGCGCCCGGATCGTCGCCGCAACATTGACCGAGGTTGCCGCGCACAATGTTACTTGGGGCAGTACCAATCGGGGCTTGGAAGCGGGTGCCAATGTCTTACAGTTCCAGCGTAAAACGCTCTGCTGCGCGGCTGAGCCGCGGGTGGTGAAAAGGATCCGTCAAGTTGTCGGTACGCCATAATCGCTGTAGTGCCGCTAGCTCTCCGGCAAAGCGCACCGCACCCACCGGATCGCGATCAAGACCGCGCGATACGGACTCGTGATGGATCAACGTCGCGCGCGGCTCATAGAGTGATTGCCAGCCGCGCTCGTTCAAGCGAAGGCATAGGTCGACATCGTTGAAAGCGACCGCGAAATCGCGGGCGTTAAGGCCACCTACGGCAAAAAATCTCTCACGCTGCACGACGAGGCAGGCAGCGGTAACGGCCGAGGTGAACTGCGGGAGGGCATGGCGATAGAAATAGCCCTCCTCTTGCGGAAGCAGAAAGCGGTGAGCATGGCCCGCCGCGTTGCCCATGCCAATAACAACGCCGGCATGCTGTATCCGGCCATCGGGATAGAGCAGCCGCGCCCCGACCGCACCTACATTGCGGCGTAGCGCCTGCACCACCATGGTCGTCAGCCAGTGTGGCTCTATGACCTCAATGTCATTGTTGAGCAGGCAGAGCAGTCTTCCGTTCGCGGCCTCTGCCGCGCGATTGTTGATCGCCGAAAAATTGAAAGCACCGGCATGGCGTAGCAACTGCACGCGCACCCCCGGTATCGTTTCGGGCAACCTATCGAGATAGGCGAGCGTTTCAGGGTCGTTGCTGTCATTGTCGACGACAATCAGCTCGATATCGGGATAGGCGGTGGCAGACACGCCCGCGAAGCAAGTACGCAGCAGATCGACGCGGTTGCGGGTCGGCACGATGACGCTGACCGGCGGCAGGTCGCGAGATGGCGCAGCAACTGCCGCGGGCACGGCGGGCGCGGGGCGCGAACGGCGATGGTGCAGCACTTCTCGGAGATGCATCGGCGTCCCCTGCCCCGCGGCGCGCGCCACCAATTGCCGCGCCCAATCCCGCCCCCTCGCTGTCGCCAGATCGTCTGCGTCGGCGCGCAGGATGCAGGCGCCGGTCAGATAATCAAAATGGCGGAACAATTCGCTGTTCCAATCCGGTTTGAAATGCGGCGAGACATAGTTGCCCCGTGGAGTGACCAAGTCGTCATCGGCATAGAACACCGATACATCCGCACCTGCCTCGGCTATGGCTTTGCGATAGGCGCTGCCCGTGCCGGCGGCGACACGGTCGCCCGCCGCAATCGGCATCAGCCATGGACGGGCGTTTCGGTCGGTCCTCGCGACGACCTCAGCGGGACCTTCGTGTCCGATGGTTAGCGCCGTGATCCCTTCATCCGCCAGGGCTTGCAGCGTGCCGGCCAGCCCGGTTTCGCCCTCAACCAGATCGACGAGCGCGATGATTAACGGGGTGCCGGCTTCATGCGACGCAGCGCATTCCCCCGCCCTTAGTCTTCCCGCGCGCGTCCGCTGCAACGCCCAGAGCGAATAAGCGTGCGGCGACGCGCCAAGCAGGGTCGCGAACTGGGCGCGCGATCGGACTCGCTTGCGCTTCAGCCGCCACCAGCAGGCGGTAAGATAGGCACGAGGGGCAATTCTGAAGGCCTCGACATGTACCCATGATAGCAGCGCTGCATAGGCCAGCTGCCCACCACATCTTTCTGTCCGGTTCGTTTCCATGACGTCGCCGCGTTAGCGATATTATGGGCGCGAGCAAAGAAAAAGCCGACAGGACGGGCCTTGGGGCGCGGCGCTTAGCTCTGCGCGGTCGGCCATCGGCGTCGTTAGCAGAAACCCGCCGTTATTTCATAGAAGCACACACTCGACCGCCCTTGAGCGACCAGCGCGTTCGTCGCCTTGATGACGAAGAGCGCCCCGAACCCGCGTACGCCGCACCGCGTCGAACAGGCCCGACAACTCGACCGCGCTGTTGCAGTTGATCGGGATCGCCACCACCCCGATGCCCAGCACATCGCCGCGCATCTACGCGCCACTTTGAGACGACGACTGACTGAGCCACGAGGTCGGCGGTGGAACGGTCCGGGTACGCAATCTCCGGTCGGTTGGCCTGTCACGAGCGGGGCGCAACGGCTTATCACGCGACTCTTTCGATTATCGACATGAGATGTAGACAGGTTCAGCCGACGACCATCTTGCGAGCGCCGGGCGGCAGGACCGAGGACGAGGCGAGCGGTCCCACCGCGCGCGCCCGCGCCAGTCCCATCAACCTTAGCGCCGCGCTCAGCCGGTCTATAAGCGCCAGTTTGATGGCGCCCACCTCCACCGGCACAGGCGACCAGTCTGTCAACGTCATCGCTTCCATCTCGCTCACATCACGGATCGGGATGAGCTTGGCCAGCGCCGAAAAACGCTCCATGTCCGATTGCCGTCCGGCGGGGCTGTCGGGTGGAAAGAACATGATGACCGGAATGCCCATGGCGATGGCGGGCAGCGCGCAGTGCAGCAGCGAGGTGACGATCAGCCCCGCTTCGTCGCGATAGCGGTCGAGTAGAGCTGTGGCGCGGTCCATGTTGCGCCAGAAGTCATGGTCACCGCTATAATGGAGCAGAGAGGTGAAGTCGCCGAGGGAGGGCGGCATCGCCTGAGCCAGGCGCTCATCCCGCGACACGACGAAGATGCGATGCTGCCCCTCACGCGCGATCCGGCGCGGCAGCGATAGGCTGAGGCAATTGGAAACGAAACAGTCGATCCCCTGCTCCGCCAGCAAATCGGCAGTATAATCGTCGCGGCAGCCGATCGGCTCATGGGCGCGATAATAGGCCAGGCTTTCGGGCGACAGCAGCGCCGGACTCTGGAACAGGCGGATGTGGAAGCCAAGGAAGATAGGCGCATAGGCGGGATGGGGCGGCCACCCATTGCCGCTTTTAAACCATCCGTTCATGACGATTGGCAGCGACTCGGGCGCGATGTCGGACGGAAGCCCCGCGAGCGGCGGCGGCTCGGCCAGCGCGGTGTCGCGGTCGACATGGAGGTCGGGCGCCAGCCCATAGCGCGCCAAGAGCCGCTGCGCCGCGATGATCTGGACATGATCGCCGAGATTTTCGGTGCCCACGCTGATTGCGGCAACCGGTCCTGTCGGAAGAACGGGTACCGACGGGACTGGAGGCGCGGTCTGGGCCGCGTCGGGCGCGCCGATCAGATGGTGCAGCAGGCAATCCACCGCCGCCTCGGCCTCGGGATAGCGATAGGTCAGCTTGAACAAAGGCAGCGACCAATCGACCAGATGCGTCGCTTCGGTCGCGGATGTCAGCATTCCCAGGTCTTGGATCTGGTGTGGCGGCATGGCCGAATGCCGCTGTGCCCGCCCCCATGTCGCCGCGACCTGCGGATCGTTCGCCAGCAACTGCCCAAAAAGATTGTGGACCCAGAAATAATCATCCGCTTCGGACCTGTCTGTCCAGTAATCAATCGCGGCTGCCAGCCATCGGGCAATGATCGGATCGTGCGGCACAGCCGCCAGAAACCAGGTCGCAAGCGGACGGTCGGGCCGGTGGAAGGCAAAGAAGCCTTCCCCCATGCATTCAGGCAGCCAGTCGTTGAGTGGGCGGTTGCAAAAGACGGTGGCATCGACCCAAACGCCGCCATATTCGTGCAGCAGCGACAGCCGCAGCAGATCCGACAGAGAGGCGGCCGTCACCGAACGCGAGCTAAGGTCGAAGTCGGCGAGCGCGGGCGCGTAATGGAGAGCACTGAAGGCATCGACTATGCGCACTTCCCAACCTGGATTGCGCTGCTCCCAACTATGCAGGCAACTACGCACCAGATGAGGCGCCGCATCCCTACCCTGAAACCAGCAACACCAGATGATCTCGCGCATTTCGGACATATCGGGCGTCTCCCGTGATATATTTGTTAATCCTGGTTGTGCGTAGACTACACCTCCGAAAAAGAAAGCAATATTATCGCTTTGATAGGTAATTTACGCAAGATTAACTATCATTTTCGGGATCAAACCTGATGATCGATTGTAGATGAACATCAGGAGTGGGAAGTGTGAAGGAGGATGACATGAATAATCTGTTTCGTACCTCTAACAAATTTGTCGCAATGACTCTGGGTGCCGCTGCCGTAGTCGGTGCAGCCAATGTGCCGACCGCTCAGGCGCAACTACTTCAGAATTCGCCGATCCGGGTGCAGATCGGCAATGGTCGCGCGCTGCTCGGCCCCAATGAACCGGTCGCGGGCATCGGCGTCAGCATCCTGTCGAGCGAAGTCGGGGCCGCCAACGATGCGGGCACCAGCGTCCGGCTGCTTGGCCCTAACAAAACGCTGGGCCTCTACACCACGCTCATCAAGACCAACTCGCCCAATGGCACAAATCTGCAACTCAGCTCGCCCGTCGAGGCTGTGACCGCGCCGCTCATCAAGTAAGTCGGATCGGAGCCGTTCGTCCCCGGACGGCTCCGTCCTACGCCCTGCGATAAGCCATGCTCCCTCCCCGGCTTCCGTGCCCGGACTGGCTGCGCATCGGCACCGTGCTGCTGGCATCGGTCACCGCGCCGGCCTTCGCTGCGTCGCCCCCGCC
>NZ_LSJY01000068.1 GCF_001556865.1 Sphingobium sp. CCH11-B1
CGCCACGACGCCGAGCACCAAGGCCGATCACAAATCATTCATGCCATCTCCTTTGAGCGAGGGGTCAGAACAGGCCGAGCGCGTGCTCGTCATAGGAGACGAGCAGGTTCTTGGTCTGCTGATAATGGTCGAGCATCATCCGGTGATTTTCACGCCCGAAGCCCGACGCCTTGTATCCGCCGAAGGCGGCATGGGCGGGGTACTGATGATAGCAGTTGGTCCAGACCCGCCCGGCCTCGATCGCGCGGCCGAGCCGGTAGGCGGTGTTGCCGCTCCGGGTCCAGACGCCCGCGCCAAGACCGTAGGCGGTGTCATTGGCAAGTGCGATCGCCTCCTCGACCGTCTTGAAGGTGGTGACCGACAGGACGGGACCGAAGATCTCCTCCTGGAAGATGCGCATGTGGTTCTGACCCACGAACACCGTCGGCTGCACGAAATAGCCCTGGTCGAGCGCACCGCCCGGCAGCGCCCTGGCGCCACCGACCAGACACTGCGCGCCCTCGGCCTTGCCGATATCGATATAGCCCAGGATCTTGTGGAGCTGGTCCTCCGACGCCTGCGCGCCGACCTGGACCGAGGGGTCGAGCGGATCGCCCTGGCGGATCGCGGCGACGCGCGCCACGGCGCGCTCGATGAAGCGGTCGAAGATCGACTCATGGATCAGCGCACGCGACGGGCAGGTGCAGACCTCGCCCTTGTTGAACGCGAACAAAGTAAAGCCTTCGAGCGCCTTGTCGAAGAAGGCATCGTCGTCGTCGAGCACGTCCGCCATGAAGATGTTCGGCGACTTGCCGCCAAGCTCCATAGTCTGGGGGATCAGATGGTCGGCGGCCGCATGCATGATCTGCTTGCCGGTGACGGTCTCGCCGGTGAACGAGACCTTGGCGATGCGCGGATTGGCGGCGATCGCCTGGCCGACGGTCCGTCCCGGGCCGGTAACGACATTGAGCACGCCGGGCGGCAGGATGTCGGCGGTGAGCTCGGCGAACATCAGCAAGGTGAGCGGCGTCTGGGATGCGGGTTTGATGACGGTGCAGTTGCCCGCCGCCAGCGCCGGGGCGATCTTCCACGCCGCCATCAGCAGCGGGAAGTTCCACGGGATGATCTGGCCGACGACGCCGAGCGGCTCGCGGAAATGATAGGCGATGGTGTCCGCATCGATCGTCGAGATGCCGCCTTCCTCCGCCCGGATGCAGCCGGCGAAGTAGCGGAAATGGTCGATCGCAAGCGGAACGTCGGCAGCACGCGTCTCGCGGATCGGCTTGCCATTGTCGATCGTCTCGGCAAGCGCCAGCAGCTCCAGATTATCCTCGAGCCGGTCGGCGACGCGATTGAGAATCCTGGCGCGCTCGGCGGGGGCGATTCTTGCCCATTGATCCTTGGCGGCGTGCGCCGCATCGAGCGCGCGCTCGACATCTTCCGGCGTCGACAGCGCGAACTCTGCGATCTGGGCACCATTGATCGGGCTCGTGTCGGCGAAATACTCGCCGCTCGCAGGAGCGTTCCATCGACCACCGATGAAATTATCATAGCGGTGTCGGAAGGAGGCCGCCGCATTGATGGTCCCGATCGCCTTCTCGAACATTACCTGACTCCATCTCTATCGATGGCCTGACGGAGTAATCTCTTTGCCCGGGCGGCCTATAAGTAAGTTCCGCAGAAGGTAGTTTGGTATCGGTGTCGCGGTCTTTGAGGGTCAGACACGCCAACGGAGCCGATGAGTATTCATCGACTCCCGAACCTATTCGCGCACGCATGATCGGAATTATGCCGAGACACGCTACTCGGCTGATTCTTCTTTTGGGAAGGGCGGCGCTTGGCATTCCAATTCTGGCGTTACGCCCGGAAGCGCTTTAGGCTCACCCAATCGCCTTTCTGAAGCGTCCCGTCCCTCACGCGGAAATGAGCGTAATGGTCGTCGAAAATCTGGTCGACTTCGACATGACCGACAAGGCGGCGGTGGCGCGGCGTTGCGTGATAGACTTCGAGTATCTGCCCGATGTGCGCGCCATCGGCTTTGCCCAGGCAGGCCACTGTGCCGCCCGCATCCGTACGGACGATCTTGCCGCGCATGAACAAGCTATGGCCGATACCCTGTGCGAGGAGCGGCGTGCTGCCAAAGAGCAGAAAGCCAACAGCAGCACCGACGCCAAGATGTTTTCGCATCACTGTTTCCTCTCTCACGTCAGTTGCTCGGTCCCGGCTTTGAAAGTTGGGAGCACGGGGCGACGCTGGGCATCGTCAAAGAACTGGCCCGCCGCGGGGGCGGCGGCGGGCCCTCAGCCCCGGGGGGTGTTTTATCGGGGCTGGAAACTTCACATGTCGCTCATCGGCTTGTCGGCCATGGGCTTGGCGGTCTTCTTCGCGGCCGGCTTGGCCTTCTTCATCGGCATCTTGCAGCAGCCACTCTTCGCCTTACCGGCCATGCCCGAGCCGTTCGATGCAGGCGACCCGCCGGACATGCCGGCCATCCCCGACATGCCCTGTTGATCCTGCTGGGCCGGTTGCCGCTGCTGCTTCTGCGCGCCGGCCTGATGATCCTTCATCATCTGATCGTGCATCTGCTGCCCGCCATGATCCATGCCCTGCTGGTGGGCATGGGCCGGCGCAGTCTGCGCGGGCGCGGGCGTCGACTGGGCGAGAGCGGTGCCGGCGGCGAAGGTTAGCGTCGCGAAGAGGCTGATGGTCGCCGCGCGAAATGTCGTCTGTCGCATTGAGGGTCTCCGAGTGTTCGTCCTGTTGCCCGGTCGACGTTCCGATCCCGGCAATTCCGAAGCTTCAATGCTGCTAGCGAGACGCAGTCTGTATACGTAACTTACGAATCCGCTTTGGATCGCGACAAGCATGAGCGGGATCGTGCGGGGTGGACCATGGCCCAAGTTCAAGCGAATTCATGATCCCGCTTGATGGCGGCCGGCAGCGAAGTGCAAAAGCCAATTGGCCCGCCGTGGGAGAACGGCGGGCCAAAGCTGCGGTTGAACTAGGCCACGGTCGTTGGCCGCCCAGCCTCGTGGTCGGAGCTGGCTTAATGCAGGGTCAGCAACCGCCCCGCGACCTATGCAACATGCGGGAGGCTCCGTCCTGGGTTCCCATCTCCCGCATAGCGATCCGATGGTCCTGCATCATCTCACCGTGCATCCGTACTTCGCGGTGTCGCATTCCTTGCATCTGGGCCGTGTCGGACCGAGCCGGCGCCGGCTTCGCCTTGAGCGTCTGTTCAAGGTCGGGCATGCCCGGCGGCATCCCATCGGCGAGAACTGGCCCGGCGCCGACGGCAAGGACGCCAAAGGCTGCGAGCGAAGCGATAATCGCTGCTTTCTTGCGCAAATATGATTCCTTCAAGTCTGAGTTTCAGTTCGACCGGACACATGCCCGGTCGATTCTCGCTCCCCAGGGAGCTTGCCGTTGAGATGGTATCGGCCTGGAGGTGGCAGTATACGTAATTTGCGAAGCTGGCGGTCAGCCTGCAATGTCCGCTTTAGTTCGGCTACTAGCAAAAGCTGGGCGCGGATGGCCGAAGACGGCGGCCATCAAAGCCTCCGCCTAGCCCGAGCACTGCAAAGCGACGCCGCCTGCTGCAGTTGGCGAACAGCGAAACGTAAATCGCACGCCGCTTTTGCTTCGGCGCGATCGTGGCAAGGCCCACCGCCGAACCAGCCACTCGGACTGGCCCAGGCTAAATTGTCGGAATAGACGCTCACTCGGATCGGTGCCGCAGTGATTGAACGCTCGCCTGGCTGATTATTGATCAACTTGAACCGCCCCGGGTTTGTCGGAGGCCTCGGGGTTTAAGTATGGACGCGTATCTATGCCGATCTGTTCACCGGCGACGAAAGCCAGCGCATCCGCGAAGCACTAACCAAGACGGTCGAGCAGGCGGGCTATGCAAACGAGAACATCTGGGGCGAGCAGATCGAGGATCGCGGCAGCCAGATCACATTCTCCGCGCTCGGTCAGCAAGCGCCGCTCGAGGCCAAGGACACGTGGGATCCCGATCACGCCAAGCGCAAGAGATTGCAGGCCCTGCTCCAGCCGTTGCTGCCAGGCTTTGGCATCAATATCGGCGGGGCGACATCGATCGACATCACGCGCGAAGGGATAGACAAGGCCTATGGCCTCAAGCGCCTTTCCGAGCAGACCGGCGTCGCACTCGACAAGATGATCTTCTTCGGTGACGCGATCTTCCCGGGCGGAAATGATTATCCGGCCAAGCACCTCGGGCTGGATACCGTGCAAGTCCGCGACGTTGCCGAAACCAAGTCGGTGGTTGGCGCGATCGCTGCCTGGCTAGTCTAAAAGCGCTACCGCCGATACCTAACCAGTCCCGCTTTCGCGCCCGTACGACCCAGCTTCGCAGCGGTCCCACATTGTGGAGCCGACGGATCGCTTCAATCGTGCCGGAGCTGCTTGACCCCACTACGCCTGGGCGCGTTCTAGGACACTCAGCTGGCCATGTCCGCCATCATCCGACAGCTGGCGGCGCAATCCTTGCAGGTAGCCGAGCAACGCTTGATCCGCTCGCCCACGACGTGGCTCAGGCATTCCCGCGCACATCGTTCGCAGCCGTCAGCGCAGGCGCGACACAGGATGGTATGGAGGGAGGATTCGCGCAGCATCGAGTTGGCGGTCGCCTGGCACAGTTCCGCACAGTCGTTCAGCATGGCGATCAGCGACGCCGTGGCTGACGCGCCGCCTTGCTTCGTCAGCCAGGCGGCGGTCTCCAGGCACATGCGGTGCGAAGCCACGCAATCGTCGATGCAGTCCGTCATCGACATCGCCATCCCTTCCATTCGATGCTGCTGCGCCGCCGCCGGCCCAGCCAGCGTTCCAGCGGCGGCAAGGCCGGCGCCGGCCATCAGCAATTCGCGTCTCTCGATCATCATGCACCTCCCATCTGCTATCCCTTGAGCGCTGCGCCGCGTCCGGCGGCCTCAGCCGTCATAGGCGACCCATCCAACGCCGCAGCACGCGCCTTCTCCCGCGCCATCCGGGTTTCCTCCCAAGGCCAGTGGCCGTTGATCTCGACCCCAAGCGAGATGCTCAGGAAGGTCCGCACCAGCACAAGCCCGGCCAGCACGATGAGATCGTCGAGCGTCGGGTTGATCACCAGCGACTTGACGATGTCGCCGGCGACCAGAAATTCCAAACCGAGCAGGATGCTGCGGCCGAGCGCCGAGCGGAACGCGCTATAGGCCTCGGTCCGGTCGCCCGCCCTCGCCCGCCGCGCAAACAGAAAGGTTGCGAGCCCCGCGCCGACGAGGATGGTCAGCGTGCCCGCCAGTTCCAGGCCGATCACCGCAAGCCGGAAGAAGGCGCTCAGCCAGTCGGCCTCAATGGTGATCATACCAGCCTCGCTTGCGGATATTGTTGAAGCTGTCGGTGGCGTGACAGGCATAGCATTGGTCGACGCGCGCTTTCGATCCGGCTGCGCGCTGCGAGACCATGCTGAAATGCTCCATGAAGTGACTGGGTGGCGCCTTGTGGCACTCGGCGCACTGCGTCGAATTGACCGATGGATGGCGATAATTGACGATCTTCCAGCTGTCGGTCTTGTGGCAGCTCGCGCAGTCGGTGCCGAACAGGGCCTGGTGCGGATCGCGGAACGCATGGCAGCTCGCGCAATTGAGCGCGGTCTCGGGAGTCAGGCTTCTAGTGTTTGTCGACATGCCCGCCGAAGGCTGCCGCCACTTTGCCATGTCGAGCAAGGCGGCGTGATCCATGCGGATGATGCCGCGCTCTCCCTCATGTTCGACGTGGCAGGAGGTGCACTGCGTCGCTTTCGCGTGGAACTGAGTCGACTGCTTCGTCCCGAAATCGGTGCCCGCATGGCAGGTGAGACAGGTCCGGGTTTCGACGCCCTTGCCCGGCGTGTGGCAGGCCGTGCATTGGCCGGCAAAGGACTGGTGCGCGCTCGAGAGCGGGCCGGGCGAGACGAGCTGCGCCACCAGGCCGGCATCCCTCGGCGCGTCCGATCGCATCCGGATCGCGACCGCGGCGACCATCACCAGCAGGGCTGCGATGAAGACGGCGTAGGAAAGACGCTGCCAGCTCATAGCCAGCGCAGCCCGTAATAGATCGCCGCGCCGACGTGGAGCGCGAGCAGCGCGAAGATGAGACAGCCCAGCAGGATGTGCAGGAACCGCCACCGCGCGAACAGGGTGTTGGTTGCCTCTTCGGCACGGATCGCGAATTCGGTATCGGCCAGCGCTGCGGCGATCCCCGTCTTGTCCTGGGGGCGCTGGCCCGCGGACGCATCCCCGGCGACGAACAGATAGCGCTTCCAGCCCGACAGCGGCGGGGCTGCGGTATCGGCCTGCGTCGGCGCCGCCGGCTCCTCGAGGAAGGCGGCGCGAAGCGAGGCCAGTTCTGACCTGCGTCCGCGCAGCGCCCGACCAAGCTGGGCAAGCAGGTAGCGGCCGATGAAGCCGGTGATGACCGTCATCAGCAGGAGGACGGTCAGAAGCAGGCCGACCGGGCTTTCGAGCTTGTGCGCGGCGTGGACCAGACCCAGGATCGGCGCCAGCACGCCGGCATAGATGTGGATGGCGAGCAGGGTTGGCTTGCTGACGACCCGGGAGAGCGCCTTGTCGACCCAGGCGATGTGCTTGGCCGCGACATAAGGAAGCGTCAGCAGCATCAGCACGAGCGCTGCGATCCCGATGATCCCGCCGGCCAGGCTACCCGGAAAGCGGGGCGACACATGCACGAGATAGCCGAACGGGAACAGCAGCAGGAACGCGACCAGCAGGCCCACGGCAATGTTGCTGCGTTCGCGCATCAGGCTTCGACCACGAGCGGCGTGCCCGTCCCCTTCGCCTGGCACGCGAGCACATAGCCTTGCGCCTTGTCGGCGGGCGCAAGGCCGGATTCGACCTCCATCGTCACTTCGCCCTGCAGCAGCTTGACCACGCAGGCGCCGCATGTGCCCGCACGGCATGCATAGGGGATCTCGACGCCCGCGCCCTCGGCCGCCTCCAGCACGGTCTCGTCCGCGGGCAAGGCCGCCGACACCCCCGACACGGAGAAGGTCACCGTGCTCGGCGCCACCTCGGCGCTCGGGGCCGGCTTATCCGCTGGCGGGGGCGCGGGCTTGACCTCGAGATCCTCGTGGTCGGCCGGCAGCGAGGCCGGACCGAACGCCTCGGTGTGCAGCTGCGCTTCGGGGACGCCGAGTTCCGCCAGCACGCCGCGCATCGCGCCCATCATCGCCGGCGGGCCGCACATATGGATGCGCCGGCTCGCGATCTCCGGCACCGCGGCCAGGATCATCTCGCGCGTGATCGGCCCTTCGGGGCCCATCCAGACGGTGCCGGGCGCGCGCTGCATCGCGGCGACGACATGGAGGTTGGGAAAACGGCGTTCGAGCCGCTCGAGCTCGTCGCGGAACACGAATTCCTCGGTCGACCGTGCGCCGTAGAAGAAGAAGATATCACCCTTCCACGCGGTGTCGGTGAGATAGCGCAGCACCGACATCATCGGGGTGATGCCGACCCCGCCCGCGATCAGCACGATGCTCTGGGCATCCGTTCCCGTGAAGGTGAAGGCGCCGAACGGTCCGCTGACCTTCAGCAGATCGTCGGCGACGACCTTGTCGTGCAGGTATCGCGAGACCACGCCCTGCTCCTCGCGCTTGACCGTCAGTTCGACATAGGCCCGCTGGGTCGGCGAAGAGGCGATCGTGTAGGAACGGCGCGCGGTCTTGCCCGCTTCGGGCTCTACCTCGACCTGCAGGAACTGGCCCGGCAGGAAGTCGAACGGCAGCCGGTCGGCGGTCGGGTCCGCGAGCCGGAAGGTCAGCACGCTCGGCGTCTCTCGCACGATCTGGACCACGCGCAGCTGCCCCGCCCAGCTTTTGGGCTTGCGCAGCGACGCCCCAGCGGGTGCGGCCGCATTGCTCGGCGCGAGCCCGGCGCTGTCGGCAACGGGTGCAGGCGCGGGCGCAACCCTGGTAGCGGGAGGGGCAGCCTTCGGCTCCGGCTTTGCTGGAACCTTGGCGGTGGCGACACCGCCGGCGATCGCCCCGATCCGCCGCAGGCGGAAGATCTGCAGCGCGATAAGCGTGGCGCTCACCAGCCCCAGGAACAGCATGAGAAGGAGGTGCGAGGGCGAGATGCCGAACCAGTGATCGGCATGGCCGGGCGCGGCCTGGTCGATGTCGAGCTGATCGCGCAGCCAGGCAAGCCCGACCTCCCGGGGCGGCTGCAAGCCCCCGATCGCGCCCTGCGCGGCGGTGCCGGAGCGGAACAGGTCGGTTCCCTCGCGCAGGCGCCGCGCCGCATCGAGCCGGGCCGAGACCGTGGTCGCACGCGCGCCGTCGGCCGAGGCGGCGTTGATCATCGCCAGACCCGTGCTTACCCGTTCGCCGGCC
This sequence comes from Sphingobium sp. CCH11-B1, assembly GCF_001556865.1. GTDB lineage: Bacteria > Pseudomonadota > Alphaproteobacteria > Sphingomonadales > Sphingomonadaceae > Sphingobium. The sequence goes on from NZ_LSJY01000068.1 coordinate 8,369, forward strand.
TGCGCAGCGACCCGCTGCCTTGCCGCTTCGTCAAGCGCGGGAAAGGCGAGCAGCTGCGAGATGAAGCCGGTCCGGCGCGATTCGTGGCCGTGCTCATTCTCCCCTTCCCCATTGATCATGCGATCCATCATGGGGTTCATCATCTTCGCCATGTCCGACGACCCCGGCTCTGCCGGTGCGGACATGCCCCCGCCGGCCGGCATGCCTGCGCCATGATGCGCGGCATGATCCTCGCCCTCCTGCGCGCCCGCGCTCGCGGACAGGCTGAGAGCGATTGCGCAGCCGAGGCTCAAGCGTCGAAGGCTGATCCGCCTGGACATCCTCATCCCCTTAGTGTGCGAGCCTACATATCCTTCATCGGCATCGCCGCATTGCCCGGCGCGGGATCGGGTGCCGGCGCGGTCTGGTTGCCGGCCCCGGCGCGCATCGCGTCATGGTCCATCGCCTGACGGTGATGCCGCTCCATCTCGGCCTGGTTGCTCATCGCGTCCATCGGCGCCGCGTCTGCAGCGTTGCCGCTGTCGGTCAGGACCGGGGTGGCGGCGACGCTGTTCGCCGCGGGCGGCACCGTCTGGTCGGCCTGGCGGTCGCAGCCCGAAAGCGCGAGCGCCAGCAACAGGCTTCCGCCGACAAGTGGAAGGGCTTTCTTCGCATGGTCGATCATGGCTTTGCTCCTTGGCTTGAAAACTGTGTCCGGGCGCCATCCCTGGCGTCCGGACCGGCTCATTGCGCGCTGCGCAGAATCCGGAGACACCGGTCGTGCGAGAGGTTCATCGGGTTGCGCCCCTGCCCCTTCATCTCGCCATGATCATGCGGCGTCTGGAGACCCATATTGCCCTCCATCGCCCGGCAACTCTCGACCTGCGCCGAGGTCGGCCGCGTGGTCACACAGGCGCCTAGAAGCAGCGCCGGCGTGAGGACGGCGATCAAACGCATTTTCTTCATGACAAAACCCCTTTCGCTCGTGGTGATCGTTCGTCCTGCGCTGCCTGATGTTTCTTGTTATGCTGCTGGTCTTTCCGCCGCGCCGTCAGGAAGGCGAGGATCGGGCAATCGGAGACCGGCACTTCGCCCGGGCATTCGTCGGCGAGCATCCGCAGCATGTCGCGGATATCCGACAGGCGCTCGAGCCGGGCTTCGGCGTCCGCGATCTTGGCAAGCGTGATATCGAGCACGGCCTGGGCATGCGCGGTGTCCGACGCCCTGAGCGCCAGCAGCTGCCGGGCCTGTTCGAGTGTGAAACCAAGCTCCTGCGCCGAGCGGATGAAATTGACGCGCTCGAGGTCGGTCGCGTCGTAGAGCCTGTAGCCCGCTGCCGTGCGCGCGGGCTCGCGCAGCAGGCCCATCCGCTCATAATAGCGGATCGTATCCCGCCCCACGCCTGCGGCCGCGGCCAGTTCGCCGATCTTGAAATTGCCCATGTCATCCGCTCGATCATGCCGGTAGGACCATGGTCCAGGGTCAAGCGGTTTCGCCTCGATCCCGAACGGTCCGTTGCCGCCGGCAACCCGCTGCCCCGATGCCTCGCATCAGGGCAGCGTGTGCCGCCGGGCCACCGGCGCGTCAGTTCTTGCGAAGCTCGACGATGTCGTGCTTGGCAGGCGTACCGTCGGCGACGGACACATGCGCGAAGTGATCATCGAAGATATGATCGATCGTCACATGGCCGACGAGCTGGCGGTGATAGGTCGGCGCCACGCCCTTGGGCGGACCCGGATGGGTCACGACGCGATAGACCTCGAGCTTCTGGCCGACCTCGGCGCCATCGGCCTTGCCGATGCAGACGACCGTGCCGTTGCTGCCCGTGTCGACGATCGAGCCGCGCATGAACAAGCTGTGCCCGATGCCCTGGGCCATAGCGGGGACGGCAGCAAGCATCGAAATGCCGGCAAGCCCGACCATGAGAGTTTTTCTGACCATATTCACCTCCTTGGATGGTAAGCCACCGCCCGGACCTGCCGGGGGGAAGAGCGTCTCTTCAGGCTTGGGACTACGGTCCCGGGTCCAGCCTCGATATACGTAGAGGCCGCAGCCGATCTTCTTCCCCGGGCCAGATCTTTATTGACGCGGAGTTGACGGAATCAGCCGTCAGCACTTCAAAACCCGCGCGGCGCGAGACTTTGGTTGGCTGCGCCAGCGAAACCCGCTAGATATCGAGGCTCGTGAAACGCCTGCTCGCCCTTCTGCTCGTCATCGGAGCGCTGTCCGGTCTCTTCGGAGCCCAGATGGCGGCCGCGCACAGCGTGCCGCAGGCGGCAGGCGCGCCGCTGGCCAAGGGCATGGATGCAGACTGCATGGCAATGATGGCCAAGCAGCAGCCTGCGCCCAGCGAAAAGCCCTGCAAGGGCCTGACGCTCGATTGCATCGCCGCGATGGGGTGCGTGATCCCGCTGGTCGCAGCGGACCTGGCAGGCGGCGTTGCGCCTGCGCGTCTCTACGACGCGCCCAGCTTCTGGACGACCGATACGATATTGACCGGCAAGGCGGTTGTGCCCGAGCCGGATCCTCCCACCAGCCTTGCCTGATTGAACGAGCACGGGCTGCGCGCATCGATCGATGCGCGCAGCCCGGTTTCCTTCTTTTCAGTCAAAGGTTTTCGTGATGATCAAACTGCTTCCGGCCGCCCTTGTGGCGGCCCTCAGTCTCGCCGCGCCTGCGCTTGCAACCGACGCGAGCCGCACGCCGCAAGGCCATTGGGAATGGCGGTCGGCGCCGCAATATGGTCCGCGGGCGACTGGCCCTGCGCGTGTCCGCATATGGGTGCCCGACAGCCGGGACATGGCCAGCTGCGATTGCGCGATGATGCAGGCAAGCGCCGCCGACTGCATGCGCGGCGCAGTCAGGTCGGACAAGGGCTAAACCCGCTCCGGAGCGGCGCGTCACATCTTGGCGCGCCGCCTCTGTCATGAGGGGATGATATCCATGATCATGATGCCGAGGCGCGCTGTGCGACGCCTGTTGCTCTCTATCGGTGCGACGCTTGCGAGCGCCTGGGCCGTGCCGGTGTCGGCCGGCCCGCTCACCTACGAGCAGGCAGTGAGGCTCGCTGCCGCCAACGCGCCAAGCCTCAAGGCGCGCGCGGCGGCGACAGCCGGCGCCCGCTCTTCGGCGGTCGCGGCCGATCGCCTGCCCGATCCGACGCTCGACCTGGGCCTGCAGAACTTCCCGGTGAGCGGCCCCAATGCCGGCAGCTTCACGCGCGACGATTTCACTATGGCGACGATCGGGTTCAGCCAGACCTTCCCCAATCTCGCCAAGCGCCATGCACGCGCCGCGCGCGCCGCGGCCGATATCGGTATCGCCGAGGCGGGCGAGCTGGTCGAAGGCCGCAACGTGCGGCTCGAGACCGCCCTCGCCTGGGTCGATCTCTATTATGGAGAACGCCGGCTCCGGCAGCTCGACCTGCTCGATGCCAGCCTCGACGACCTGCAGAAGACCGTGACCGCACGCCTGGCGTCGGGCAGCGCGCGCCCGAGCCAGGCGCTCGAGCCCGACCAGCTCCGCGCCGCCATCGCCGATCGCCGCGCCGAGATGGCTGCGGTGGTGGCGCAGGCGCGGGCCCGGCTCGCGCGCTATACCGGCGACCCCGACCCGCAGGCGACGGGCGACCCGCCGATACTCGATGTCGATCCGATCCGGCTGCGGGCCGGGATCGATGCGCTTCCCGCCGTGCGCGCGCAGGACGCGCGGATCGCAGTCGCCGAAGCGGACGTGCGCCTCGCGCGCGCCGACAAGCGCTCCGACTGGAAGGTCGGCGTCACCTATGGCCGGCGCGATCCCATGTACGGCGACATGGCCTCGGTCGGCGTGTCGATCGACCTGCCAATGTTCGCCGGCAAGCGCCAGAATCCCAGGATCGCTGCCAGCGAGAGCCTTGTGCAAGGGGGTCGGTTCGACCGCGAGGCGATCCGCCGCGAGCTGGTGGCGCAACTCGACGCCGATCTCGCAGACCATGCCATGCATCTCTCCCGGTTGCGCAATGCCCGCGAGACGCTGGTGCCCCTCGCCAGGCGCCGCGCCGAACTCGACCGCGACAGCTATGCCGCGGGCAAGCTCGACCTGGGAACCGCGCTGCTCTCGACCCTGGCGCTCGCCGAGGCCGAGGTCGAAACGCTCAACCGCGAGGCCGATGTCGCGCGCGACGCGGTCCGTATCAACATCACTTATGGGGAGGAGCGGCCATGACGCTCAAGTCGGACACAGTGCGCTGGGGCGCATCGATCCTTGTCGTCGCGCTGGCCGCCGGTGGCGCGGGCTATTGGGCGGGCCACAGGTCGCCGCAACCGCAGGCCGCCGCGTCCGGCGAGGCGGGCACAGGCTCGGGCAAGGTGCTCTACTGGTACGACCCGATGTTTCCCAACCAGAAGTTCGACAAGCCCGGCAAGTCGCCGTTCATGGATATGCAGCTTGTGCCCAGATATGCCGACGGCGAAAGTGCCGGCGCGGCGCCCGGGGTGACGGTCGATCCCTCCGCGCGCCAGAGCCTCGGCCTGCGCGTGGCCGAGGCCCGCATGGGCAGCCTTGCGAGCACGCTGGAAGTCACCGGCACGATCGACTTCAACCAGCGCGACGTCGCCGTCATCCAGGCGCGTTCGGGCGGGTTCGTGAGCCGCGTCTATGCGCGAGCGCCCGGGGACGTGGTCCGCGCCGGCGCGCCGATCGCGGACCTGCTCCTGCCCGAATGGGGCGGCGCGCAGACCGAATATCTGAGCGTCAGGCGGCTCGGCAAGCCCGACCTCACCGCGGCCGCGCGCCAGCGACTGCGGCTGATGGGCATGTCCGACGGCCTCATCGCCAGCGTCGAGCGGAGCGGACGCCCGAACGGCGTGGTGACGATCACGACGCCGATCTCGGGCACGATCCAGACGCTCGACGCCCGTGCCGGCGTGACGCTCGCCATGGGCCAGACGCTCGCCCAGGTAAGCGGGCTCGGCACCGTCTGGCTCAATGCCGCGGTGCCCGAAGCGCGCGCGGGCGATGTCCGGGTCGGCCAGAATGCCAGCACCACGCTGGCGGGCTTCCCCGGCGAGCGCTTCGCCGGCCGGGTGATCGCGATCCTGCCGACCACGCAGGCCGACAGCCGCACGCTCACCGTGCGGATCGAGCTGCCCAACCGGGACGGCCGGTTGCGGCCGGGCATGTTCGCCAGCGTCGCGCTTGGCGGCGATGCCAAGCCGGCGCTGCTGGTGCCGAGCGAAGCGGTGATCCGCACGGGCAGGCGCACGCTCGTCATGCTGGCCGCAGGCGACGGGCGCTATCATCCCGCCGAGGTCCGCATCGGCCGCGAGGCAGGCGGCGAGACCGAGATCCTTGCCGGCCTGTCGCCCGGCGAGAACGTCGTCGTCTCGGGGCAGTTCCTGATCGATTCCGAGGCGAGCCTGTCGGGAATCGAGGCGCGGCCGATCGGCGGCGGTGCGGCATCGGCGACCATCGCCGCGCCGGCGTCGAAAGCCACGCTGTACGAGACGACGGGCAAGATCGAGCGGATCACGGCCAATTCGGTGACGCTCAGCCACGAGCCCGTTCCCGCGCTCGACTGGCCGGCGATGACGATGACCTTCGCGCTCGCCAATCCGGGCATCGCGCGCGGCTTCAAGGCGGGTGACCGGGTCCGGTTCGGGTTCGACCGGCCCCCGGCGGGACCGACGCTGCGGCATATGGCGAAGGTGGCGGGCCAGTGATCGCCCATCTCATCCGCTGGTCGGTGAGGAACCGCTTCTTCGTCGTGCTCGGCATGCTCGCGCTGGTCGGCGCGGGCCTGTGGGCGGTGCGCTCGACCCCGATCGACGCGCTGCCCGATCTTTCCGACGTGCAGGTCGTGATCCGCACTTCCTATCCGGGTCAGGCGCCGCAGATCGTCGAGAACCAGATCACCTATCCGCTCACCACCACCATGCTGTCGGTGCCCGGCGCCAAGACGGTGCGCGGCTATTCCTTCTTCGGCGACAGCTTCGTCTATGTGATCTTCGAGGACGGCACCGATCTCTACTGGGCGCGCAGCCGCGTGCTCGAATATCTCAACCAGGTCCAGGGTCGGTTGCCGGCCAGCGCCCGCAGCGCGCTCGGGCCGGACGCGACCGGGGTCGGCTGGGTCTATGAATATGCGCTGGTCGACCGCACCGGCCGGCACGATCTCTCGCAGCTTCGCGGGTTGCAGGACTGGTTCCTGCGCTACGAGCTGAAGACCGTGACCGGCGTGGCCGAAGTCGCCAGCATCGGCGGCATGGTCAAGCAGTACCAGGTGCTGCTCGATCCGGTGAAGCTCGCGGCCTACGGCGTAACCCACGCCCAGGCAGTGCAGGCGATCAGCCAAGCCAATCAGGAAGCCGGCGGCTCGGTGCTGGAAATGGCCGAGGCCGAATATATGGTCCGCGCCTCGGGCTATCTGAAAACGCTCGACGATTTCCGGGCAATCCCGCTCAAGACTGCGGCGGGCGGCGTGCCCGTCCGGCTCGGCGATGTCGCCACGATCCAGGTCGGCCCCGAGATGCGGCGCGGCATCGCCGAACTGAACGGCGAAGGCGAGGTCGCCGGCGGCGTCGTTATTCTTCGGTCAGGCAAGAACGCCCGTGAGACCATCGCGGCGGTCAAGGACAAGCTCGCCGATCTCAGGAAAAGCCTGCCGCCGGGCGTCGAGGTGGTCACGGTCTATGACCGCTCGCAGCTGATCGATCGCGCGGTCGAGAACCTCACCCGCAAGCTGGTCGAGGAGTTCATCGTCGTCGCATTGGTCTGCGCCCTGTTCCTCTGGCACGTCCGCTCGGCGCTGGTCGCGATCCTGACCTTGCCGCTCGGTGTGCTGGCCGCGTTCGTCGTAATGCGGTTCCAGGGGGTGAACGCCAACATCATGTCGCTGGGCGGCATCGCCATCGCCATCGGCGCGATGGTGGATGCGGCGGTCGTCATGATCGAGAACGCCCACAAGAGGATCGAACGCTGGGAGCAGGATCACCCGGACAGACATCTCGATGGCGAGATGCGCTGGATCGTCGTCACCGAGGCGGCGGCCGAGGTCGGGCCGGCGCTGTTCTTCAGCCTGCTGATCATCACGCTGTCGTTCATTCCGGTCTTCACCCTGGAGGCGCAGGAAGGCCGGCTGTTCGCGCCGCTCGCCTTCACCAAGACCTATGCGATGGGCGCGGCCGCGATCCTGTCGGTGACCCTGGTGCCGATCCTGATGGGCTGGCTGATCCGGGGCCGCATTCCGGCCGAGCAGGCCAATCCGGTCAATCGCTGGCTCACCAATATCTACCGGCCCGCGATCGACTGGACGATGAAGCGGCCCAAGGCAGTGCTGCTGATCGCGGCTCTGGTGTTCGCCACCACGGCCTGGCCGCTCAGCCGGCTCGGCGGCGAGTTCATGCCCAATCTCGACGAGGGCGACCTGCTCTACATGCCCTCGGCGCTGCCGGGCCTCTCGGCCGCCAAGGCGAGTGAGCTGCTCCAGCAGACCGACCGCCTGATCAAGACCGTGCCCGAAGTCGAAAGCGTGTTCGGCAAGGCCGGCCGCGCCGAGACCGCGACCGATCCCGCGCCGCTCGAAATGTTCGAGACGACGATCCAATTCAAGCCCCGCGACCAGTGGCGGTCGGGCATGACGCCCGAACGCCTTGTCGACGAGCTCGATCGCCGGGTGAAGCTTCCGGGTCTCGCCAATATCTGGGTGCCGCCGATCCGCAACCGCATCGACATGCTCGCGACGGGCATCAAGAGCCCGATCGGGGTCAAGGTGTCGGGCAGTGACCTCGCCGAGCTCGACCGCATCGCGCATGATGTCGAGACCGTGGCCAGGAGCGTGCCCGGCGTCAGCTCGGCGCTCGCCGAGCGGCTGACCGGCGGACGCTATGTCGATGTCGACATAGACCGCGCCGCCGCCGCGCGGTTCGGGCTCAACATCGCCGACGTCCAGGCCATCGTCTCCGGCGCGATCGGCGGCGAGACGATCGGCGAGACGGTCGAGGGCCTCGCCCGCTATCCGATCAGCGTGCGCTATCCGCGCGAATTGCGCGACAGCCTCGAAAGGCTGCGGGCGCTACCGATCCTGACGCCCGCGGGCCAGCAGATCACCTTGGGCACCGTGGCAAACGTCTCGATCGCCGAGGGACCGCCGATGCTCAAGACCGAGAATGCCCGGCCTTCGACCTGGGTCTACGTCGATGTGCGCGGGCGCGATCTTGCCTCGGTGGTCGGCGATCTGCAGCGTGCGGTGGCGAAACAGGTCAGGCTCTCGCCTGGGGTCAGCATCGCTTACTCTGGCCAGTTCGAATATCTCGAGCGCGCGGTCGACCGCTTGAAGCTGGTCGTGCCCGCGACGCTGCTGATCATCTTCGTGCTGCTCTACCTCATCTTCGGCCGCTTCGACGAGGCGGCGCTGATCATGGGGACGCTGCCGTTTGCGCTGACCGGCGGCATCTGGACGCTTTATCTGCTGGGGTTCAACCAGTCGATCGCCACCGGGGTCGGGTTCATCGCGCTCGCCGGCGTCTCCGCCGAGTTCGGGGTGGTGATGCTGATCTATCTCAAGAACGCGCTGGCCGAGCGCGGCGCACATCCGGACGCTGCCGAGGTCGAGGCCGCCGTGCGCGAAGGCGCGCTGCTGCGCGTCCGTCCCAAGGCGATGACGGTGGCGGTGATCCTGGCCGGCCTGCTGCCGATCCTGCTGGGATCAGGCGCGGGTTCGGAGGTCATGAGCCGGATTGCCGCGCCGATGATCGGCGGCATGCTGACCGCGCCCTTGCTCTCAATGTTCGTCCTGCCCGCCGCCTACCTGCTGTTGCGCCGGCCCAAGACCGATCCCATCCCTCAACCCGTTTCATCATGAAGGAGAAGACGATGAACCATGCACGACTGACCATTGCCCTCGGCCTCGCCGCCCTGACTGCCGCGTGCGGCAAGAAGGCGGAGGCCCCCGTTGCGACTGAGACCAACGAGGCGGCGCCCGCCGCGACCATGAGCGGCGACATGGGCAACATGTCGATGGCGCCTGACGCGAACGCCGCGATCAAGGCCAAGGGCCATGGCACCGTCACCGCGATCGACAAGGCGGCAGGCACGATCACGCTCGATCATGGTCCGATCCCGGAGGCCAAGTGGCCCGCGATGACGATGGCGTTCAAGGCCGCGCCGTCGATCACCGATGCGGTCAAGGTCGGCGACAAGGTCGATTTCGACCTCTCGCTCAAGGGCAGCGATGGCGAGGTCACCGCGATCGCAAAGCAGTGATCCGCTAAGTTCGACCGGAAAAAGCTGGTTGCGTCGCCGCTCCCGGGCGGCGACGCCCGTGCCGGCCGTCTGCCTGGCTGTGCGCCCGGTCGACGGTTGCGACCGGCAACGCCCAATGCCAGCGGCGTTTCCCTGCGCGATCACCGACAATTTGAGCACGCTTCGCGGATCGCACATTGAACGTGCAAGCCGCCCTTGCTCGCGATAGCCTGAACGGCAAGGAGCCCAGTTTAGATGACCCAGCCAGTATGACCTTGTTACCCGCGACACATCATGATCTCGTGAGCGAGCTTGTCCGTCGTTGGCGAGACGATCCCGGCGCCACCTATCGCTCCTGGTTTCTGTGGGACGAACGGCTGAAAAACTTCCGCTCCATCCGTCGCGGGCTGCAGCAGGTGGTCGCAGAAATCGAAAGTGGGCGGTTCGGCGTCGCCTATCGCGGCTCGTCACTGGAAACGGTTGTCCACTCGATCGCCGAACAGCGGCAGATCTTCAAGGGCGCCGACCATGCCTGGCTGTGGAAGCCCAAGCTGCGCATTCCAGACATCTACGAAAGCCCGGACAACCAGCGGGCGTTCGGTCGCCTGCTCGACAATTGCTCGTGCTGCGATACCGCCGAGGAGATCATCAGCCACATCCGCAGCATAGACGCGCTCAAGATCAAGGGGCTGGGGCCGGCGGCGGCCAACCTGCTCTATTTCCTTCACCCGACGCTGGTGCCGCCCTTCAATACCGCGATCGTCAAGGGCTACAATGCCGTCACCGGCGCCAAGGTGAAGCTCGGGTCATGGGATCATTTTCTCGCCATGCGCGCCGGCATCCTCGACCTCAACGACCGTTACCGCGAGTTGCTCTCCAACGATCTCGGCGCGATCGGCGGACTGTTGTTCGACATTGGCTCGGGCCGCTATCCCGCGCCACCGCTGGAGGATGACGCAACGGCGGCCGACGACTGGCTCGGCAGATTGGAACATGCCAGAGCGGAGGCAAGCCGGCTCGACAAGACAGCCGCCGCGCAGGGCGAAACCGATCGCACGCACGCCGAAATCCAGGCCTGGCTGCGCGACCTCGGCCATGCCCTCGGTTACGATGTGTGGATCGCCGCCAATGACCGCGGTCGACTTCACGCTGGCTGCCCGCTTGGACAGGGATGCCTCGAGCGCCTTCCAGACGCCATTGCGACCTCTCCCGGAGCGGACTCGATCCGCCTCATCGACGTGTTGTGGCTGGCGAAGGGTGGCGACGGCGTCGCCGCCGCGTTCGAGGTTGAACATTCGACCTCGATCTACTCGGGGATCGTGCGCATGCTCGATCTGGCGCTGTCGGGGAGCGATCTGCACGCTGCCGCCGGGCTATTCCTGGTCGCACCGAATGCGCGCGAGCAGGACGTTCGCGCGCAACTCCGTCGCCCGGCTTTCAGCCGTATTGCCGATCTCGACTTCGCCTATCTGCCCTATGGCGAGCTGGAGAGAAACAGGGACGCGATCGCTCGTTTTGGAACGGGATTGAAGGCCATCAAGGCGATCTCAAGCCCCCTTCCCTGAAAGGGGGCGTTTGCGGGAGGGGGCGGAATCCTACGCCAAGCTCGCCCAGATAGCCGGCGCGAGATCTTACTTGTTGCTGCCTTCTACGGTCGCGCCAGAAAGGCGACGGCTCAGTTCTATCCGGCGATGGCTACGCATTTTGAAGGTGTCTGGCCCAACGCGCCGATACTCAATGAAGCCGAGAGAACGCCAAAATCGCTCTGCCGCTTCATTCGCTTCCAGCACGGCCAACCGAATCTCTGTGGCACCTCTCGCAGCGGCCCAGCTTTCGACCGTCGAGTAAATTGAGCGTCCGACGCCACGACCACGCTGTGCGGCATCTACGATCATGAAGCCGAGATACCATGTGCCATCACGCGGATAATCGCGGAGGATGGCCGCGATTGCATATAGGCCGCCAGGCCCCTTCCATCCCAGGACAGCTTGATTGTGGGCGCTCTTTTCGGGCGGCACATCGGAGAAAAGCTCGCGAGCATCGTCCAGCGTGGGCGCGGCCCCGTCCTGCAACAGGAAATAGTCGCTGCAACGGTTGTACAGGTCTGCAACGTCTGCGGCGTCCGCTTGGGTAAGTTTGATCGGGGCTCCCGTCATCATCATCGCGTTTTGGCAGCAAGCACGCGCTGACCGTAATCCCGGAGTTCCCCGTTGGGACCGACATAGCGGTAGAGAGTGACGCGCTCGATCCCGAGTTCCTTGCAGAGGTCGGAAACGGACGTGTCGCGTTGGGCCATAGCAGCCTGAGCGAGCCGCACCTGGGCCTTGGAGAGGGCGAACTTGCGGCCACCCTTGCGTCCCCGCGCGCGGGCAGCGGCCAGGCCAGCCATGGTGCGCTCGCGGATCATATCCCGCTCAAACTCCGCCAGTGTGGCAAAAATGCCGAACACCATCCGGCCCGATGGCGTCGTGGTGTCGATCTGCGCGCCCTTGCCGGTGAGCACCCGCAGACCGATACCGCGATCCGACAGATTCTGCACCGTGCTGACCAGGTGGGTGAGCGTTCGGCCGAGCCGGTCGAGCTTCCAAACGATGAGGACATCGCCGTCGCGCAACGATTTCAGGCAGGCGGCAAGACCGGGGCGATCATCACGGCTACCGGATGCACGATCATCATAGATATTGCCTGGCTCGACACCGGCAGCGCGAAGGGCATCGTGCTGCAGGTCGAGCGACTGCGAGCCGTCGGCTTTGGACACGCGGGCGTAGCCGATCAGCATGGATCACAAACGAAGGTTTGAGGCGGTGACGAACATGAGCACATAAGATTGGGCTATTGTGTATCTTAACCAGCATCTCAATCAAGCTATCTCAAACCGTAGCTCGGAAAGAATAAGGAGCATGTATGCCGCGTCGCGTGACCCTGACCGATCGACAGCGCGAGGCGCTGCTTCACTTGCCGGTCGATCAAGGTGAGCTGCTGCGGCACTATACCCTCAGCGATGAGGATCTCGGGCATATCCGCCAGCGCCGGCGCGCCCACAATCGTTTTGGCTTCGCGCTGCAACTGTGCGTCCTGCGCTACCCGGGCCGGGTGCTCGCTCCTGGCGAGTTGATCCCGGCGCAGGTATCGGATTTCGTCGCGGCCCAGCTCGGCCTGACCAGCGACGATCTACTCCTCTATGCCGCGCGCGAGGAGACCCGGCACGAGCATCTGGGGTGACTACACGAAAGTGACGTATCTGCACGCTAAGGGCGAACAAATCCGGTACGATGCCAGCAGATGCTATTCGCAGGCTTTCCTGCCCCTTTTATGTGGTGCCGCCCTACGGGCGCCGATATGGGAGGGCGGCAATCCGATTGACCAACGATCGAGGTAGAACCCGTTAGCGTCCGCGCTCGTGGTGTAATTTCCGGTGTAGATTGAGGCGATCGCATGGGTGGGGCATGCCCCACCCATGCGAATTCGATCTCGGTGGCCACCGGGCTCATCGGTAAGGTGGAGTTACCACACTTCACACGCCCACCGAGGAGTTGATCCCGATGACCGACGATAGATTACCGCTTGCCGGGCTCTGTTGCAAAAATCGTGAAGCTTGAACATGCTTGGCGGAGATTGGACGGACGGAACGATGACGGATTTCAAGTGGCGCCAT
>NZ_LSJY01000007.1 GCF_001556865.1 Sphingobium sp. CCH11-B1
ATCGGCGCAGAGCGACAGCCTACCTCTGACTGCCGCCAATCTTTGCAACAGAGCCCTTCACCGCACTACCATCGCGTATCATCCACGCCGATCTAACCCGATCCAGCGCGTACAATGGACGCGAGACACGATTGCTACCAAAAAATGGCTACCAAATGGTATCATTAGGTACCAATAGTACCATTTAGGTACTATCTAGTCCGCCGTACCGAGGCCCTTGGATGCAGCTAGCGCTTGCAGTGCCTGTTCCAGCACGGCGCCAAGCGGCAGGTCGAGTTCGTCGGCCACGCGGTAGAGTTCCGCGATAGTCTCTTCCGTTGCCTTGATATTGATCTGTTGATTACGCCCGGTTGTCCGCCGTCGACGCCGCAGCGGCCGGGAAGGCGAGGGGGCGGTTTCAGCTGTGTCGGTACCGGCGGCCTTGCGCTGCGCCTTGCGGCTTGGGAAATCGCTGGCCTGCGCGATCTCGTCGATTGCGGCTGCCGGCACTGGCTTCGATTTCCCTTGGGGAGCGAAATCGTCGAGGTCGCCGAAAGGGTTGGCTCTGCTCATCATGCCGTTCCCACATTGGAAGTAGCGGCAGTCTTGCCGGAATCGCCGCGCGCTGCCCGCAGCCGCTCGATCACTTCGGCGGCGAACTGTTCGGCATTCGCCTGCGCCTTGTCGAGGTTGGACACCTCGCGCGGATCGAGGTTGTCCAGCGTCTGCCGGAACGAGAACACCGCACGGAACGCCTCGCGCTCGTTGAGCTGTGTATCGAACACCGGAACCCCGGCATCGAGCAAGCCGCCCTGGATATGTCCCATCGTGCGCGTGCGGATAATCGGCGATGTGCGCGTCAGCAGCACCCCGTAAGGCACCGCGCGCCCGGTCATCTTTTCATGCTGCTTGAGCACTCGGATAGCCCGGCTCGCCTGTTCGGCATCAAGCTGCGAACCCTGCATCGGGATCACCACCAGGTCCGCCTGGCTGACGGCCAACAGCACGATCTTGGCCGCGGTGCCTTCCAGGTCGACAACCACGAACGGCGTCTTCGCGGCGGCTTCCTCGATCCGGTCGATGATCGTATCTTCGTCGACATCGGCCAGGATCGACAGGTTGGCTGGCAGGGCGGTCCCTTTGCTCCAGCTGGCGATAGGGGGTCAGGACATAGAACGGGCACAGATATACGCTAAGCGTCTCTGCGCGCACTTATGGGTCGACTCTATGCGTCGACGACTCCAGCATTCCAAAGGCATCCATCGGACAGTTGTAGCATCGCCTCTCGTCGCAGAGCCGGCATATCGTCAGCGCCGAGACAGCGTCGTCAGACATCTGCGCAAGTATTGTCTCGGCAATACGTTCCAGCACGAGGCGGTCAGCATTCGAGACATGGCTAAGGATTTCGGATAAAGTCTCGTTTCTTCGTTGCAGGATCGCAGATAGGCGAGTCTCGCCTGCCTCAGTGAGCATCAGCGCTACTGCACGACGGTCCCGTAGCGCTTTGGATCGAACGGCGAACCCGGCTGCAACCAATCGATCGACAAGCCGCACCGTCCCCGCGTGGGACAAGCCTAGCACCCGTCCTAATTCGTCGATCGAAAGACCGGTCGCGTGACCGATGACGACGATCGCCGCGGTGGTTTCGCCACCGCCGGGTATCGTCGGGTCGAATGCCGCCTTCTTAATTCGATCGGTGATGCCCACTGCGAGGGCGCCGAACAGATTGACGAGCCGGTCCGAGAGTACGTTCAAAGGGTTGCCTCATTCATTGACGGCGTATAGTGTATGCGCAGCGCATATATCACGCCTGTCTAAGCATGAAGGCAGGTCATGCGCCATGATGAAAGCGAGGCACCATGTTTTCGACATTACACATAGCTGAAAAGACGACCGGCTCTCGCGGGTCTCTCGCGTTGCTGCGCTGGGCGCTGGTGGTCATCTTTCTCTGGTTCGGTTGCATGAAATTCACGAGCTATGAAGCGATGGGCATCGCGCCATTGATGAAGAACAGTCCGATCATGAGCTGGATTCCGGCCGTTTTTGGGGTGCAGGGTGGAAGCTATTTTATAGGCACCGTCGAGCTCGCGACGGCCGCTGCGCTGATTATCGGTGCTTTCAACAAGACGGCCTCCGCTCTCGGCGCGGCGATGTCATGCCTGACTTATGCCGTGACACTGACGTTTTTCCTGAGCACGCCTGGCGTCGCCGAGCCGACCGCTGGCGGGTTCCCGGCGATTTCGGCCGGAACCGGACAGTTCCTGTTGAAGGACCTGGTGCTTCTTGCGGCATCAGCGTGCCTTCTACTTGCGTCCATACGGACAGCAGACGCGTGACGGCAAACAGGTGATAGGCGACGCTCCGGACCTGCGCTTTTGCCGAACCATACCCGCCTCAGCCCATAACGATCGACAAACCCTGTCGCTTTGATAGGGTGTTCGAAAACATGCTTTCGAGGGTTTGTCGTACATGCTGGTCGGATATATGCGGGTGTCAACGACCGATGACCGCCAAACGGTCGATCTCCAGCGGGACGCGCTCGTCGCAACCGGGGTCGATCATCGGCATCTCCATACCGACAAGGCATCCGGCGCGCGCGACGACCGACCAGGCCTGAAAGCCTGCCTCGACTATCTGAACGCGGGCGACACACTGATCGTGTGGAAGCTCGACCGGCTCGGACGCTCGCTGCCGCACCTGCTGACGATCGTCACCGATCTGAAGGCGCGCGGCATCGCGTTCCGGTCGCTGACCGAGCAGATGGATACGACCACGCCGCACGGCGAATTGCTGTTCTCGCTGTTCGGTGCATTGGCACAATATGAGCGTGCGCTCACGCGCGAACGGGTGATGGCGGGACTGGCTGCTGCCAAACGCCGGGGACGCCAAGGTGGCCGCCCGCCGATGATCGACGCCGAAACGCTCGAGCGGATCACCGCCGCGCTGGATGGCGGGGCCAGCAAGGCGTCCGTCTGCCGGACCTTCAAGGTGCCGCGTTCGACCCTTCTCGGCACGCTTGCCCGGATCGGCTGGACCGCACCGGCCAAGGTCTAAGCCGATGCCGCGTCGCGCCGTCCTGTCGGACGAGCAACGCGCGGCGTTGCTCGCGCTTCCCGACGACGAAACCCTGCTCGTCCAGCACTGGACATTGAGCCGGGACGACTTGGCCATCATCGTCCGCCGGAGGCGACCGCATAACCGGCTGGGTTTCGCGATCCAGCTTTGCGCGCTGCGCTATCCTGGCCGTTTCCTGCGACCCGGTGAACTGATCCCTGATACGCCGCTCGCGTTCGTCGCAGAGCAATTGCAGGTCGGACCCGAGGTGCTGGCCGACTACGCGACGCGCGGCCCGACCCGGTACGAACAGCTCGATGCACTGCGCGATGCATTCGGCTTCATGCCGCTCAGTCGGCCGCTGCGAACGACGTTGCAGGAATGGCTCCTGCCGATCGCGCTGACGACGACCAGCGGGGCTAGGCTGGCGCGCGTGATGCTGGATGAGTGCCGGCGACGGCGCATCATTGTGCCGGGCATCAGTTCGGTCGAGCGGATGGTCGCACAGGCGTTGCTCGATGCCGAACGCCATGTCGCCGAGCATCTGACCCGAGGACTCGATGCTCGACAGCGCCGGCTGCTCGATGCGCTTCTCCTGCCCCACACAGGCACGAACTTGAGCGATCTGGCCTGGGTGCGGCAGTCACCCGGCAAGCCCGGCCGAAAGACATTCGCCGCCATCATCGAGCGACTGACACTGCTTCGGGCCATCGGGATCGATCCGGATATCGCCGTAGGCGTCCATCCCGAGCGCCTCCGACGCCTGTGCCAGGAAGGCGTGCGGCTGACCGCGCAACATGTTCGGACGCTGCAAGCGACGCGGCGTCGCGCCACATTGGTGGCGACCATCCTCGAAACCATCGTTACCCTCACCGACGATGCGGTGCTGATGTTCGATCGCCTGCTTGGGCAGATGTTCCGGCGCGAACAGAACAGCGCGGACACGACACTCAAGCGCAACCGGCGCACCATCAACGGCAAAATCCGGCTGCTTGCCCAACTCGGCGCTGCCTTGCTCGCCGCCAAGATATCAGGTGGCGATATCGGCGCTGCGGTCGAGGCAGCGATCGGATGGAATGATCTCGGCCGCGAGGTCGATGAAGCCCGCAAGCTGATCCGCCCCGATTCGGTCGATCCCGTCGCGGTCGCCGCGACCAATTACCCCGTCCTCCGACAGGTCGGTCCCTCGTTCATCGCCTCGTTCACATTCGGGGCGGTGCCAGCCTGCCATGCGCTCGCGCGAGCGGTCGCGATCATGCGCGACCTTCATTTTGGTCATCTGCGCAAATTGCCTGCAGGCACGCCAGTCGGCTTCATCCGGCAAGCTTGGCGTCGGGCGATCGGCACCGGCATTCCCGATCGCAGGATCTATGAATTGTGCGTGCTGGTCGAGCTTCGCGACCGGCTTCGCGCCGGCGACATGTGGGTCGAGGGAAGCCGACGCTATCGTGCTGTCGAGCAGCAACTCATTCCTGCCCCCGTATTCGCCAACATGCGCGCGGCCGGCCCCTTGCCGATACCGGCACCGGATACGGCCGATATCTGGCTGGCCGAACGACGCGCCCGCCTCGCCCGTCGATTGGCCGAGGTCGAGCGAAAGGCGGAGACGGACGCGCTGGAAGACGTGCAGCTCAGCTTGGGCAGGCTGCGGATTTCGCCCTTGAAGGCGATTACTCCCGAGGAATCCGATACCGCCCTTGCGCCGCTCTATGCGCATCTGCCCGCGATCCGCATCACCGACCTTCTTGCCGAAGTCGATCGATGGACCGGGTTCAGCCAGTGCTTCACGCATCTGCAAAGTGGCCGTGCCGCGGATGAACCACGTGCGATCCTCACGGCGGTGCTCGCCGATGCCACCAATCTGGGCCATACGCGCATGGCGGAAGCCTGCAATCTCGTGACCCAGCGCCAACTCGGTTGGCTCGCCTCGTGGCATCTGCGCGAGGAAACCTACGGTCGCGCGCTCGCCCGGCTTGTCGACGCCCAACACACCGCGCCGCTGGCCGCGCTGTTCGGGTCCGGCACCTCGTCCAGCTCAGACGGTCAGAACTTTCCGCTCGACCGCCGCGCCCAGGCAACCGGCGCAGTCAATCCGCACAAGGGGACAGAGCCGGCTGTCTCCTTTTACAGCCACGTCTCGGATCGCTACGCGCCGTTCCATTCCACAGTTATCTCCGCTTCGGCGAGCGAGGCGGCACAGGTGCTCGACGGGCTGCTCCACCACGGCGCCGATCTGCACATCGAAGAGCATCACGTCGATGGCGGGGGCGTCTCCGACCATGTGTTCGCGCTATGTCATCTGCTTGGGTTCCGGTTCGCGCCGCGTATCCCGAATATCGCCGCACGCCGTTTGCACCTGTTTAACGGCATCGAACCCGGCCCCGATATTGCGCCGCTGGTCGCGGGCCGCATCGACGAAGGTCTGATCGAGGCACACTGGGACGACGTGCTGCGACTGGGAACCTCGATCCGCACAGGCGTCGTCAGCGCCTCGATCATGCTGGAACGGCTCGGCTCCTATCCACGCGCCAACGGCCTGGCACTGGCGTTGCGCGAGATCGGTCGCGTCGAGCGTACCCTGTTCACGCTCGACTGGATCGAGCAGCCCGAACAGCGTCGCCGCGCCACCCGCGAACTCAACAAGGGAGAAGCGGAAAATGCCCTGAAACGCGCCATCTTCTTCCATCGCATCGGCCGTATCCGCGATCATGCGCTGCAAGCCCAAAGCCATCGGGCGAGCGCGCTGAACCTCGTCGCCGGTGCCATCGTCCTGTGGAACACGACCTACCTGCAAGCCGCCCGGATGCATCTCGCCAACCTCGGCCGGCCGGTCCCGCCGGACCTGCTGCAACACCTATCACCGCTCGGTTGGCAGCATATCAATCTCACCGGCGATTACCTCTGGACCGATCCCGATGCGCCATCCACCGCGCTCAGACCGCTTCGCCAGATGCGCGCCGTCGAAGGCACGGCAAAACCTTAGCGTATATCTGGGTCCGTTCTGTGTACCGACCCCGATAGGGTGATTGGGATCCGCATCCACCACCGTGACAGGCGCCGCCCGCGCAAGTTCGGAGGCGAGGAGCAGGGCGGCGGTGGTCTTGCCGACGCCTCCCTTGGGGCTGACGAAGACGATGGTAGGCATAGACCAGAGGATAGCCACAGGATAGCCGGGAAGCAATCCGATAGCTATTAGATACCATTAAGATATCTTTTTCAGGACCCGGGTCGGCAGCCTTTTCTCTTGTGATCGGGCTTGATGGGAGTATGCGCCAAGAACAGATGCGAACCACACTGAAAGAGCGTTATTTCAAGCGAATTGCAGACGCGATCCTGACGGCGTCTGTTCATGTCGATGCGTTCCTGGCAGCTCCGCGCGCCTATCTGACTGCGACAAAATGGTGGATTTTGCGCAAACGAGTGCGCGCACGCGGTCAGTTTGCGGTTCTGCTTAGCCGATCGCCACGTGCCTATATGCTATGGGCGCTGCGTGCCGAGAGGGGCGGGGTACTTGCCAGCGCCGCCGATGTCTCGCCGCCAATCGTCGCGCTGATCGATATTCGTGGCAATGTGACAGCGCGCGACCCGCAGCGCCAGTTGGACCTCACGATCAATAGCCTGTTGGCCGACGGTGTGGCCGCGATCCTGGTTGGGTCGCCTGAAACGCCTGATCTGGCCGCTGTTCGGGCAGCCATCAACTGGAGCGGCGGGGCGTGGCTGATGCCAGTTGCATCAGGCGACAGGATCGCGCCGGGCACCGCCGACGCCTATCGCGCAGCGATGCCGGCGAAGAGCACTGGCGCCTACCTTCTTTATGCCGACGATGACGGCATCGAACGCTCGGATCGGCGGAACAATCCCTATTTCAAACCCGACTGGAACGCGGAGCTGTTCCGTCATCACGACTATTTGACAGGCTCGTGCCTGCTGCAAGCGGACTGCGCTGATTGGGACAGATTGAAGGACACGCAGGATTGGCCCGCGCAGCTGACAAGACGGATCATTGAGGCGGGCGCGGTCCCGCAGCACGTGCGGCAGATCCTGCATCATCGCCGCCACAGGCCCGTACCGCGCGTGCCTGCCCAGACCATCACCATCGCAGCCGATCTGCCGCCACTTTCAGTGGTAGTGCCGACCCGCAACCGGGTCGATCTGCTGCGAACTTGCATTAATGGTGTGGTGGCGGCCGATTATCCAGATTTAGAGGTCATCATTGTCGACAATGACAGTGACGATCCAACTACGCTAGCCTATCTCGCCGGGCTCGATCCTGCACGACACCGCGTGCTGCGCCATACCGGGCCTTTCAACTATTCTACGATCAACAATCGCGCCGTGGCGCAGGCCCGGGGCCGTCTGCTTTGCCTGCTCAACAATGATATCGAGACAACCGACCGGACGTGGCTCGCCACCCTGGCGACGCAGGCTCTCCGGCCAGAGGTCGGGGCGGTGGGTGCGAGGCTCCTTTATCCTGACGGACGCATTCAACATGCTGGCGTGGTCATCGGCGTCGGTAATGCCGCGGGTCATGCCCACCGTTGCTTGCGCCCCGACGAGGACGGTTATTTCCACCGTCATAGTCTGCCGCAATTCACCATGGCGGTGACTGCCGCCTGCCTGGTGGTGGCGCGGGAGAAGTTTCTGGCGGTTGGCGGGCTCAATGAAGTCGATTTCCCCGTCGCTTTCAACGATGTCGATCTGTGTTTGCGGCTCAACCAGAGAGGCTGGCAATCGCTCTATGAGCCGCGTGCGACACTAATTCATCATGAATCGGTCTCGCGCGGGTTGGATCAGGACCCGGTTGGCGCGGCGCGCTTCGCAGGCGAACTGGCCGCGCTCCAGCGCCTGTGGAAGACCAACGAGATCGTCGATCCCTTTCATCATCCTCATCTCAGTCGCGCGAGCGAGCGCTTTGCGGTGGCGCTATGAGTAGGGCAGGGGCAGAGGCCCGCATGGCGCTGCCGCAGGTGACGCTTTGCGCGGTCAGCTGCATCAATGTGGCAGCGACGGTGCGAGCAATGGACCATAGTCTGGCGCAGATCGATGTTGCCGCTGCGCGCTTGTTCACCGACGTCCCCCTCAGCCCGCCGCACCCGGACATAGAGGTTGTGCTGATCCCGCGAATTGCCTCTTCGGCCGCCTATTCCGATTTCCTGCTCAACCGTCTGGTCGAGCATGTCGATACCAGTCATTGCTTGATCATCCAGTGGGACGGGCACGTGATCGACGCGAACCGATGGCGATCCGAGTTTCTCGACCATGACTATATAGGGGCGAGTTGGCCGCAATTCGCCGATGGCCATGATGTCGGCAACGGGGGGTTTTCGCTGCGCTCCCGGCGGCTGATGCAACTTTGCCGCGATCCGGCTTTCAAACAGCACCACCCCGAGGACGTCGCGATTGGGCGGATCAATCGCGACTGGCTGGAAGACCAGGGGATGAGCTTCGCTCCGCGCGGGCTTGCAGATCTGTTTTCGGCAGAGCGGGCAGGCGATGTCGGTCGCAGTTTCGGTTATCATGGGGCTTGGCTGATGCCGCAGGCGATCGGCATTCCCGATTTCTGGGCGCTCTACCCCGAACTGGACGACAGGGGGACTATCCGGCATGATTTTGCTGCCATTCTGAAGCAGATAGGGCGGGGCCGGGGAGGGCTGCCGCGCGCTGCGAGGCTGATTCGTGACCAGATGTTCTGGCATTGCTAACCACTGTCTTTACGCCATGAAGGATCAGACGCGTTTGAACCATATCTTCCCGGGCCTGCCGCTCATCGAATCCCCGCTCTACTCCAGGCTTAAAGCCGACTGGGGGCTGACTCCGGAGGAAGAGCGCATCGCCGATGATCTGCATGTCAAAGGCTATGCCGTGTTCGACTTCCCCGATCCGGAGATCGACGCGCGGATCGAGCGGATAAAGGAGCATCTGGCGCCGCGCTACGGCATCGATTTCGACAGCCCCGGCAGCGACAAGACCGGCGGCGAACGTCGGGTCCAGGATGCATGGCAGTTTGACGAGGATGTCCGCGCGATCGCCGCCAATCAAGTGGTGATTGAGCTGCTCGGCAAGCTGTACGGCCGAAGCGCGTTTCCTTTCCAGACGCTCAACTTCCCCGTCGGCACCCAGCAGGATGCGCATTCGGACTCGGTCCATTTCTCCAGTCTTCCCGAACGCTTCATGTGCGGCGTGTGGCTGGCGATGGAGGATGTGGGGCCTGATCAGGGACCTCTCTTCTACTATCCCGGATCGCACAGCTGGCCGATCATGACCAACAGCCTGATCGGGCGGCGCGGCTATGGCAGTGACCTGATGTCGGCACAGGACCCCTATGGCCCGGCCTGGCGCGCCCTGTGCGAGGTGCACGGCGCGCAGGAAGAAGTATTTCTGGCACGCAAGGGGCAGGCCCTTATCTGGTGCGCCAATTTGCTCCACGGCGGGAGCTGGCAGAATGATCCGACATTGACCCGCTGGTCCCAGGTGACGCACTATTATTTCGATGACAGCATCTATTACACGCCGGCTTTTTCCGATGAGGCGGTAGGACGGCTAGATTTGCGCAATCTCAGATCCATCGCTGATGGAAAGCATCAGCCAAATATGTACTTGGGGGAAGAGTTAGAGCTGTTGGGAAAAGGCACACAGCGACAGCGGCAGGGATTGCGGCGCAGGGTTTTAAAAGCCCTGCGCCGCCTGCATGATTAATCGCTCGGCAGGACATGAATAGCGCGAAAAGGGTCAAACATACAGGCCTAGCCCTTTTCGCGAAGCTTTAGGCAGCCATCGTCATTACTGCGGGCACGGGCTTGTTTAGGATTTTCGCGTACAGGTTGCTGTATATTTCGACTAGCGGACCCATATCGTACCTGTTGCCCAGTTCCCTCGCATTCTTGCCCAGTTCCTCGCGTAACTGGGTCTCGAGGATCGTTTCCATTGATTGCGCAAATGCTGCGATGAACTGGTCAGTATCGCGCACTGCCTTGACGATGATCCCGCCGCGTACGCCGTTTTCATTTTCCAGCATATTGCTGATTTCGCCGACATCGCTGGCGACGACCGGAGTCCCCACCTGCAGCGACTGGATGATGCATAGCGGATAGGATTCACCAGCAAACCGGGTTGGCACAATGGCGACGTCACTCATCCGGTAAAGGCCATGAATACGGGCTTGGTAGCCCAAAAAGCTAATATCAGGATCGTTGCCGTATTTCTTGCGGTGGCGATCTGGCTCGTCACCCTCTCCGACCAGGCACAGGTGCATGGGTTGTTTGGGATTACGTTTGCGGATCTGACAAAAGGCTTCGATCGCGGTGCGCCAACCCTTACGCTTGATACCACGCGCGACTAGCGTGAATACGATCGCATCTTCGGCGATGCCCATTTCTGCACGGGTCTGTGGATAGGGCAGCGGATCAATCGGCATGGCGTTGGCCATCTTCGTAAAGCGGGCCTCGGCGATGCCCTGTCCCTTTAGCGGAAGAAGGTTTTTGTCGGCGGTATAAACAAAGTGGTCAATCGGCTGCGCGATCCGTTTCATCATCTCGGGCGGGATGTCCGATGCTTCATAGGAGCCATGGAGTGTCACTACATAAGGCACTTCCGGATCGAGGTTCCACATGTGGTAGAAGTGCATTTCTGCCCCAACGGTATGCGAATGGATAAGGGATACGCCAGCCTTTCGGATGAAACGTTCGCAGCCGTACTCCGTTACCCATGCTGCGTCATAGACTGATACGGCCGGGTTGAGCGATGCGCGCATGTGCTCGTTCACCTCTTCGGACACGAAGATAAGCATCGAGACAATCCAGCCTGCATCGATAAGGCTATTCGCTAGCTGAATCGGGAAATTTTCCCCACCCCCGGGTACGAAGCCCAGCATGGCTAAAAGGATATGCCCCTTTTTGCGCGTTACTGCGAGCATCTTGTCGAGATTACAGTGAAGTTCGAGAGGGCCGTGCGTTTCCTCTACCTTAAAGTAAAGGTATTGCTCTAAAATGTTGTTGTAGAACTTAATGACTGTTGAATGCGGGACATCCCAAGTCTTGCGCATCTCAATCATCACACGCTCAAGTTCGGAATAGAATCCGGTTCCGTTGAACGAGCTTGAGGACGTGTTCGATCCATGGCGCCGGAAATAGGACACCGCTTCGGGTTCCCAAGCGATTTGCCCACCTCCGGCGATTTGCAGATACAGATACCAATCACCTACCACCCGATAGGAAGCTGCTTCTTCCCAGACGTGCAGGGCGATGGGTTGGCGTCGGAATAGACAGCCGCCCACGTTTGCGATCACGTTGCTGACTCCGAAGCCATGAGCGAACCAGTCGGCTGCCGGACGAACCAGTGACGTTCCCCATATACCCGGCTCCGCATGTTCGCGATAAGTGTCGAGCCAGAGGTTGGGGGAACCTTCGATGTCGGTTTCAAGGATGCGTCCGAAGGCCATCTGGACACTGTCGTCGGCAAAAAAGGGGACGAGTTTCTCTACAAAGTCCGGTTCGCAAAAGTCGTCACTCTCGCAGATCCAGACCAGTTCTCCGTCGGCGCTCTCAACGCCCTTGCGCCACTGGTTGAAGACGCCGCCCGAATTGACCACGTTGTACATCTTTTTGATGCGACCGGGGTATCGCTCTACGTAGCCATCAATGACCTCGCGGCTGTTGTCGCTCGAACAGTCGTCAAGCACCGTGATCTCAATGTTGGGATACGTCTGCGCCAAGATGGAATCGAGACGTTGCGCCAGGAATCGACCGTGGTTGTAGTTGGGAACGATTGCCGAGACTTTTGGAGCGTAACGCTTTTTTGCAATTTTTTGCCTGAAAGATATCGCTGCTCGAAGTTCCTGCTTGCCGTGAAGCGCCCAGTGAACGAACGGGTTCATTCCCGAAGCAGCGATGTCGGTATATAGACTGAGATAGAAATTAGTCGAAAAATTGCTGCTCGGATTGCGCCGTTCTAGCCATCCCAACGTCATGTAGTGCAAGAACGGATCCATGCCTGAAATCCGCACCTCAGGATATTCGTCGATGTAGTAGGCTTCGTCGAATTCATCACGCAGCGAGGCGATCTCTTGCGGAGTGAGTCCGCGAAGGGCCTCTTCTTCGGAAAGCGGCGTGATGGGCGCGATGTGCTCGACACCTGCAGGGCCAGTGTCTTGGCCAGGCATGTCGATCAGCGCGGGCAGGTCGGGCATGGAGTCGCTTGCGACGACATCGGGCGCATCTGCGGCAGCAGCGGTGTCGGGCGCGTCGCCGCCGAAAAGGTGGTGGAAAAGCGGATGCTGTCCCGAACCGATGAGCTGGGAATGCTTGAGCAAATATTCCAGCGTACGAAAAGAGGCGTTAGGGTTACGACCCTGCCGCCAACCGTGCCTCAGGTAATGAATGAAAAGGTCTTCAAGGTCGGTTTCAATTTCTGGATTATGAGCCTTATAGTATTCATTATCAAAATTAGCATATGCAATTTTCCGTTGATGAGAGCTTAGCTTGCTAAGACCTCCGTCTTTTTCATCATTACTAAATTGCATGCTCACTCCGGGTCGCTTGTGGGGCAAGTAAAAAGGTATGCGAAGCTGAAATTTTACGCTGATTATCTTAAAATACGCTATTTTCAATCATAGCCTTGGTCAATGTTTTCATCATAGCAAAAGGCGTTTCGATGCAAACATGCACCGTCGCATTGGCTGGCAAGGTAAGGGCACGCTACTGCATGCAACGAAGCCCCAGGCTAACCCGGCTTATTCACGAGACTGAGGCTCCGGGCTTTTTGAGTGGTGGTGCGTT
>NZ_LSJY01000069.1 GCF_001556865.1 Sphingobium sp. CCH11-B1
AACGCACCACCACTCAAAAAGCCCGGAGCCTCAGTCTCGTGAATAAGCCGGGTTAAGCGCCGCTTGCCGCCATTTGCTGGTGGGCCTATAGCGCGCGCCATGACCGCCGAACCCTTCCGTTCCCAGCTTGCCGCGCTGGAGCAGCGCGGACGGCTGCGACACCTCTCGCCCCGGACCGGGCGGGATTTCGCCTCCAACGACTATCTCGGCCTTTCGGGCGACCCGATCATCGCGCAGGCGGTGGCGGACGCGCTGGCGCGCGGCGTACCGCTGGGTTCGGGCGGATCGCGGCTGCTGCGCGGCAATGCGCCTGAACATGAAGGGCTGGAAGCAAAGGCCGCCGATTTTTTCCGCACCCAGGCGAGCTTGTTCGTCGCCAACGGCTATGTCGGCAACCTCGCGCTCTTCGCCACCCTGCCGCAGCGCGGCGACCTGATCGTCGCGGACGAACTGATCCATGCCAGCGCGCATGACGGCATCCGCATGAGCAAGGCGACAGTCGTCTTTGCCCGCCACAATGACGTGCAGAGCGTGGCCGACCTCATCGCCGCCTTCCGCGCCGAAGGGGGCAAGGGCCGCGTCTGGATCGCGGTGGAGACGCTCTATTCGATGGACGGCGACATGGCGCCCTTGTCCGACCTCGCAAAGGTGGCGGCGAAGAACGAGGCGATGCTGCTGCTCGACGAAGCGCACGGCACTGGCGTTTTCGGCCCGGGCGGGCGCGGCCTGTCCTCCGGCCTCGATGGGCGGCACAATGTCATCACCCTGCATACATGCGGCAAGGCGATGGGAGCGGAAGGCGCGCTGATCTGCGGCTCACGCGTCCATATCGACTATCTGGTGAACCGCGCCCGATCCTTCATTTTCTCGACCGCACCCTCGCCCTTGATGGCGGTTGCGGTGTCGGCCGCGCTTGACCGGATCGAACAAGCCAGCGACCTGCGCGACCGGCTCAAGATCCTGCGGGAGGACGCCGCCGAAGCCATCTGCGCGCCGCTCGGCTTGCCCGCCCCGCGCAGCCAGATCCTGCCGGTCATCCTGGGCGAGGACAGCCGGGCCATGGCCGCCGCCGCAGCGTTGCAGGAGGCCGGATTCGACGTGCGCGGCATCCGCCCGCCCACCGTGCCGCCGGGCACCAGCCGGCTGCGCATATCCCTGACTCTCAACGCCAGCCGCGCCGATGTCGCCGCCCTGGGGCAGGAATTGCGGCGGGTTATAGGATGAGCGTCCTGGTCGTCACCGGCACCGACACGGGCGTCGGCAAGACGGTCTTCGCCGCCGGCCTCGCCGGGGCGCTCGGCGCTTATTACTGGAAGCCGATCCAGGCAGGCCTCGATCCGCAAGGGGACCGGGACACTGTCGCCGCCCTTTCCGGCCTGCCAGCAGCACGCATCCTGCCCGAAGCCTATCGGCTGACCACGCCCGCCTCGCCGCATCTCGCCGCGCGAATCGACGGAGTGGAAATCGACCTTGATCGGTTGGCGCTGCCGCGGGTGGACGGCCCGCTGGTGGTTGAAGGGGCGGGCGGCTTGCTTGTCCCCATCAGCGAAACGCTGACCATGGCAGACCTGTTCGTCCAATGGGGCCAGCCGGTCATCCTGTGCACTCGCACCACGCTTGGCACGATCAACCACAGCCTGCTGAGCATCGAGGCGCTCAAAGCACGCGACATCCCCATCGCCGGCATCGCGTTCATCGGCGAACAACATGAAGAAAACGAGCGGATCGTCCCGCGCCTCGCCGGCATTCCCTCGCTTGGCCGCCTGCCGTTGCTCGATCCGCTCGATCCCGCCCATCTGGCCGCAGCCTTCCGCGCGCACATCGACCTTTCCATAACTTTCAACTGGCGATAATTTTCGACCAACGACATGGACAAGGCTGTTTGACGAGCGTTCAAGTCCAGCGCAGGCCGATCGCGCCGGAAGGGCGCATCGTCACAAGCAAGGGACGCTTCGATGAACAAACTTCTCCTGGGTGCTGCCGCCAGCGCGCTCGCTCTCGCGGCGACAGCCGCCTATGCCGATCAGGCCGCGACGCCAGCGCCAACCGCCGCTGCGAAGCCCACATACGGCACCTATGGTTTCGACACCGCCGGCATGGACAAGTCGGTCAAGCCGGGCGACGACTTCTACGACTATGCCAACGGCACTTGGGCGAAGAACACTCCGATTCCCGCCGACAAGTCCAACTATGGCGCGTTCAATACGCTCGACGACCTGTCGCTGGAACGCACCAAGGGCATCCTTGAGGCCGCCCAGGCCGATCCCGCCAGCAAGATCGGCAACGCCTACGCCTCCTATATGGACCAGGCGGCGGTCGAAGCGAAGGGCATGGCGCCGATCCAGCCCTGGCTTGCCGAGATCAAGGCCGTGAACGACAAGGCCGCCTATGCGCGAATTGCGGCGAAGGCCGCCCGGTCCGGCATCCGCGGCCCCTTCCGCTTCTATGTCGGGCAGGACGACAAGGATCCTGAAACCTATATCCTTTCCATGATGCAGGGGGGGCTCGGCCTTCCCGACCGCGATTATTATCTCGACCCTGGCGAGAAGATGGCGGCGATCCGCACCGCCTATGTCGCGCATCTGGAAAAGATGCTGACCCTGGCAGGCGAGAGCGACGTGAAGGCGCGCGCGGCCGCGTTGATGGCGTTCGAGACCGAAATCGCCAAGGTCCACTGGTCGCAGATCGACAGCCGCGACGCCGACAAGACCTATAACAAGATGACGTTGGCGCAGCTGCAGCAATCCGCGCCCGGCTTCGACTTCGCGGCCTATTATGGGGCGAACGACCTGAAGCCCGCCGACCTGCTGGTTGCCCAGCCAAGCGCCGTCACCGGCGAGGCTGCGCTGATCGCCAAGGCCCCGATCCAGGTGCTGAAGGATGGCCTGCTGCTCTCCAGCCTGCATGCCTATGCCGATTATCTGCCCGACAGCATCGCGAACGCCGACTTCGCCTTCTACGGCACCACCCTGTCCGGCACGCCCGAGCGCGAGGAGCGGTGGAAGCGCGGCGTCACCTTCCTCAAGGAATCGCTGGGCGAGGAGGTGGGCAAGGCCTATGTCGCCCAATATTTCCCGCCGGAAACCAAGGCGGCGATGGACGAGCTGGTGAAGAATGTGCTTGCCGCAATGGGCCGCCGCATCGACGCGCTGCCGTGGATGAGCGCCACCGCAAAGGCCCGCGCGCACCAGAAGCTCGCCGCCTTTACGCCCAAGATCGGCTATCCCGACAAGTGGCGCGACTATGCCGGGCTGGAAATCAAGCGCGACGACCTGCTGGGCAACGCCATGCGCTCCAACGCGTTCGAGTTCGCCTATAATGTCGGCAAGCTGGGCAAGCCCATCTATCGCTGGGAATGGGGCATGACCCCGATGGAAATCAATGCCTATGCCAATTTCGGCATGGTGGAGATCGTCTTCCCCGCCGCCATCCTGCAGCCGCCCTTCTTCGATCCCCATGCCGACCCGGCGGTCAATTATGGCGGCATCGGCGCGGTGATCGGCCATGAACTCAGCCATCATTTCGACGATCAGGGCGCGAAATATGACGAGACCGGCAAGCTCAACCAGTGGTGGACCGATCAGGATGTCGCGAATTTCAAGGGGCTGACCGACAAGCTGGTCAAGCAATATGACGCCTATGAACCCTTCCCAGGCGCGCATGTGAAGGGCGCGTTCACGCTGGGCGAGAATATCGGCGACCTGGGCGGCCTTGCGGTAGCGCTGGACGCCTACCATGCGTCGCTCAAGGGCAAGACGGCGCCCGTGATCGACGGCACGACCGGCGACCAGCGCTTTTTCCTTGGCTGGGCGCAGGTGTGGCGGCGCAACTATCGCGAGGCGAACCTGCGGCAACGGCTGGTGACCGATCCGCATGCCCCCTCGCAATATCGTGCCGACATCGTCCGCAATTTCGACGGCTGGTATGATGCGTTCAAGCCTGCGCCCGGAGGCAAAATCTATCTCGCGCCGCAGGACCGCGTGAAGATCTGGTAAGTCGATCCGCCGGGTCGGACGGCTTTCGTTCGACCCGGCTGACCATCCATACCTCGCTACGATCCGCTATTCTCATGCGGTTCGCTTTTCATCTTGCGCTTGTCATCCCTTGAATCGCACGACTCGCCGTTGATAGCTTTCAACATGGGAACGGATTTCCCAGCTTGTCCGTCTGATCGTCAAACCGATCGAAAAGGAGAAGAATGTTGACGGGTCTCAACAGCCATAAATTCCTCAAGGCCGGCATCGCTTCGGTCGCCCTGTTCGCCGCAGTCCCGGCTTTCGCTCAGGCCGAGCCTGCAGCACCAGCGCAGTCCGCGGCTCCGGCCGCACCTGCCGCACCTGCCGCACCTGCTGCCGGAGCAAGCAATTTCAGTGATGCCGACATCAAGCAGTTCGCGGCCGCTGCCGTCGAAGTGACCAAGATTCAGCAGGACACATCGATCGCGGATGCCGACAAGCAGCCGAAGATGGTTGCCGCGCTGCAAGCGTCAGGAATTGCGCCTGAAAAGTTCAACCAGATCGGCCAGGCTGCCGCCGCCGATCCCGCGCTGCAGCAGCGCATCCAGGCGGCAGCGCCGCCTGCGCCGGCCGCGACGGCTCCCTCTGCCCCTGCACCGGCGGCACCGGCCACGCCGCCGCAGCAATAAACAGGATGTAGCGATGACGAAGGGGAGGCTCTTGGCCTCCCCTTTTTTGCGCGCTAAGCGCGGCCATGGCTTCTCCCGTCTGGCACCCCTTCACCCAACATGGCCTGGAAGAGCCGATCCCCGAGGTCGTCAGCGCAAACGGCGCTGTCCTGCATCTGGCGGATGGCCGCCCTCTCATCGATGGCATTTCCAGCTGGTGGGTCACGACCCACGGCCATTGCGAACCCCGCATCGCCGCCGCCATCGCGCGCCAGGCGGCCATGCTCGACCAGCTGATCTTCGCTGGCTACACCCATGGTCCGGCCGAGGAAGTCGCACAGGGTCTGATCGATCTTGCCCCGCGCGCGCCCGGTCAGCCAGCGCTCGCCCATGTCTTCTATTCCGACAGCGGCTCCACCGCCGTCGAGGTCGCGTTGAAAATGGCGCTCGGCTATTGGCATAATGGCGGGGAGTCCGACCGCCATCGCATCCTGGTGCTGCAGCACAGCTATCATGGTGACACGATCGGCGCGATGTCGGTGGGGGAAAGGGGCGTCTATAACGCGGCCTGGTCGCCGCTCCTCTTCGATGTCGGCACCGTGCCCTTTCCCACGCCTGGCGCGGAACAAGCCTGCCTCGCGGCACTGGAGGCTGCCTGCGCGCAAAAGCCTGCCGCCTTCATCGTGGAGCCGCTGATCCTGGGTGCCGGGGGAATGCTGGTCTATCCTGCCCCAGTCCTGCGGGAGATGGCCGCCATCTGCCGCCGCCACGGCGTGCTCTTCATCGCCGACGAAGTGATGACGGGCTGGGGCCGCACCGGCACGCTGTTCGCCTGCGAGCAGGCGGGTATCGTCCCCGACATCATGGCCGTGGCAAAGGGTATCACCGGCGGCGCCATTCCCTTGGCCGCCACGCTCGCCACCGCACCGATCTTCGACGCGCATCGCTCGACCGATCGGGCGAAGCTCTTCTATCATTCGTCCAGCTACACAGCCAACGCCATCGCCTGCGCCGCCGCGGCCGCCAATATCGCCATTTGGCGAGAGGAGGATGTGCTCGGGCGAATCGCAGCCCTCTCCGCCGGCATCGCCACCCGCCTTACCGTTCTTGCCAGACATCCCGCCTACGCCAACCCACGCCAGCTTGGCACGATCGCAGCGATCGACCTTGTCACGCAGGACGCCGGCTACCTGTCCGACCTCGCTCCGCGCCTGCGCGCCTTTTTCCTGGAAAAGGGCCTCTTGCTGCGCCCCTTGGGCAACACCATCTACCTGATGCCGCCCTATTGCCTCGATGCCGGACAGCTCGATGCGGTCTTCGCGGCCCTGCATGCCGCTGGTGACAGATACGGCACGCACGCCTGACTTTCATTTTGCACCATTTGGCGCTATGGCGGCGCGATTTTACGCATATCCGGGATATTATGGCCAAAGAAGAACTGCTTGAGATGCGCGGACAGGTTGTGGAGCTTCTCCCCAACGCCATGTTCCGCGTGCGTCTGGAAAATGATCACGAAATTCTCGGCCACACGGCCGGCAAGATGCGCAAGAACCGCATTCGCGTGCTCGTGGGCGACGAAGTGCTCGTCGAACTCACCCCCTACGACCTGACCAAGGGTCGGATCACCTACCGCTTCAAATAAGCCGCAGATCAAGATGCGGCTCATCCTGGCTTCGGCTTCCCCCAGACGGCGCGACCTTCTGGGTCAGATAGGCGTTGTGCCCGATGCGGTCGATCCGGCCGACATCGACGAAACGCCGTTGAAAGCGGAGTTGCCCAACGCCTACGCCATGCGCGTCGCCGCCGAAAAGGGCGCGCTGGTAGCGCTGCGGCATCCTGGCGCGCTCGTCCTGTCGGGCGATACGGTGGTTGCCGCCGGCCGCCGGATCCTGCCCAAGACGGAAAGCGCGGATGAGGCGCGCCAGTGCCTCGCCCTCCTCTCCGGCCGTCGCCACCGCGTGTGGAGCGCCATTACCCTGATTGACGGGGACGGCCGGGCGCGTCACCGGCTTTCGGGCAATATCGTCGCCTTCAAGCGGCTCGACCGGGTGGAAATCGACGCCTACATCGCAACCGACGAATGGCGGGGCAAGGCTGGCGGCTACGCGGTACAGGGCCGTGCCGCCGGCCTGATCCGCGCCATTCAGGGCAGCCATAGCGCGATCATGGGCCTGCCCCTTTACGAAACCCGCGCGCTGCTCAAGGCAGCGGGCTATCCACTGGACTGAACCATGGCCGAATGGCTCTATGAAGAAGGCATTGGCGAGGCTCGCGCCGCGCTGATCGAACATGGCCGGCTGGCCGAGGCATTGGTGGAACGCGATAGCGACGTCGTCCGCGCCGGCGCGGTCGTCCAAGGCCGCCTTGTCGCCACGCTCATTCCCCGCAAGCGAGGTGTTGTGCGTCTGACAACGGGCGAGGAAGCGTTGCTCGAACCCATCCCGCCCCGGCTTGCGGAGGGTGCCAACGTCCTCGTCGAAATCCTGCGTGAAGCCGTTCCGGAGGAAGGCCGCCCAAAACGCGCCAAGGCCCGTGTCGCGTCGCAGGGCGCCAAGCCCCAGCCCGGCCCCAGCCTGTTGCAGCGCATCCGCGCCACCGGCATTCCCGTCGTCCCGTGCCCCGCGCATGAGGAAGATCGGCTGGAAGCGCACGGGTGGAGCGAACTGATGGAGGAGGCAATGAGCGGAGAGGTGGGCACGGAAGCCGCCGCCCTGCGCCTCTTTCTCACCCCGGCCATGCTGCTGATCGACGTGGATGGCTCGCTCCCACCTGCGCAGCTAGGCCCCAAGGGGGCAAAGCTCGCGGCCCAGACCATCCGCCGCATGGGCCTGGCAGGGTCGATCGGCATCGACCTGCCCACCATGAACAACAAGGACGAGCGGATGATCGCCGCCGCCCAGATCGACAAATATCTGCCGCTCCCCTTCGAACGCACGGCGGTGAACGGCTTTGGCTTCCTCCAGATCATCCGTCGGCGCGAGCGTGCAAACCTCATGGAGTTGCTGCGCGATGATCCGGTGCGCACCGCCGCCATGGCGCTGCTACGCCGGGCGGAACGGCACGGGCAAGGCGGCCCCGCGACGATTACCGCCGCGCCGTCCATCATCGATCTGTTGCGCAAGCGCCCAGACTGGATCGAGCATCTCGCCCGCCGGCGTGGCGGCGCGATTGCCTTGGCAATCGATGCGACACTCTCCATATCGGCGGGCCATGTCGCCTAAACCCGCCTCCTGCCCGATTTGCGGCCAGTCGTCGCAACCCGCTTCGCGCCCCTTCTGCAGCCCCGCCTGCCGCGATCGCGACCTGCTCCAATGGCTGGGCGACGGCTATCGCGTACCCGGCGCGTCGGCCGATCTAACGGCGCAAAAAAATGGTGACGAAGGGCTGGACAGCGAAGCGGATTGACGCTTATAGGCACGCCTCCATCGGGCGGCCTGGCCGCCGGAAGACCCCGTGCCCGGGTAGCTCAGTTGGTAGAGCATGCGACTGAAAATCGCAGTGTCGGCGGTTCGACTCCGTCCCCGGGCACCATTAAATTACTGAAAAGTAGCGTATTTACGGCTAAAAAGCGAGTGGCGCTTTCTTCCGCGTGTAATTCCTGTTTAATGGATTCAGATCGGCACTGCGATGCGCCGCTCAAGGTTGTCCATCGCGGCATCCATATGTTCGCCATTTGCATGGGCGGAGCGTGCCACCATAGCTAGAGTTTTATGCCCGCTCACCTTCTGAACGGTGGGAAGGTCAACACCCGCCTGCGCCAGATGCGTAATAGCTGTATGACGGAACCTATGACGCAGAACTTCATCGGGATTGAGGCCAGCCGCCTTGATGACCCGCCAGTAGACCTTCTGTATCGTCATCACCCTACCTGATTGACTGGCATTGTTCGGGAACAGCCATTCGGCATCGCCGGGCAGGCCTTCCGGATGAGCCTTCAAGAAATCGGACAGGGCCTTGGTCATCGGCTGCTCCCGCTGGCCCGCCTTGGCGCTAGGAATGAAGATACGGCGCTTATCGAAGTCGAGATGCTCGGTTTGATGCTCAGCACTTCGGACATTCGCATGGAAGTCGAGAGAGCAATCACGCAGAAAGGATAGATATGCGGGCTGAGGTCGTTCCTTGCTGCCGCGATGATTCGGGCGCTGTGCCCAGATCTCTCTGCAGGAGATTATCAAGTCGATTTCCAGCCCGAACTGCGCGCCGACGAGCCGACCCAAGGTCCAATTGTCTGACGCACCATGAACGCCATGCTGATCCCGAAGATTCACGACTGACTTGATCTTGGGAGACGGGATGATGCTGCAACAGGCGCTGGCGAAATTCGAAGGCACAAGGCTGATCCGCGACCGATATGACAATTATATCGGCGGCGAATGGGCTGCGCCTGCCAATGGCGAGTATTTCGATAATATCTCGCCGGTGACGGGCCAAGTCGTATGTCAGGTCGCGCGTGGGACCGCTGCCGATATCGAGGCTGCGCTGGACGCGGCCCATGCCGCGAAGGATGCGTGGGGCAAGCTGTCGTCGACCGAACGCTCGAACATCCTGCTGAAGATGGCGGACCGGATGGAGGCCAATCTCGATCTCATCGCGCTTGCCGAGACGATCGACAATGGCAAGCCGATCCGCGAAACGACGCATGCCGACATTCCACTCGCGATCGACCATTTCCGCTACTTCGCCGGCTGCGCGCGCGCGCAGGAAGGCTCGATCAGCGAGATCGACCATGACACCATCGCCTATCATTTTCACGAGCCGCTGGGCGTCGTCGGCCAGATCATCCCCTGGAATTTTCCGATCCTGATGGCGGTGTGGAAGCTCGCGCCGGCGCTGGCGGCGGGCAACTGCATCGTTCTCAAGCCCGCCGAGCAGACGCCGATGTCGGTCATGGTGCTGACTGAGATCATCGGCGACCTGCTTCCACCAGGCGTGCTCAATATCGTGAACGGCTTCGGCGTCGAAGCGGGAAAGCCGCTCGCCAGCAACAAGCGTATCGCCAAGATCGCCTTCACCGGCGAGACGACGACCGGCCGCCTCATCATGCAATATGCGAGCGAGAATCTGATCCCGGTCACGCTGGAGCTCGGCGGCAAATCGCCCAACATCTTCTTCGAGGATGTGATGGACGCGGATGACGATTATTTCGACAAATGTCTGGAAGGCTTCGCGATGTTCGCGCTCAATCAGGGCGAGGTGTGCACCTGCCCCAGCCGCGCGCTCATTCAGGAATCCATCTATGAAAGGTTCATCGAGCGGGCGATCGCACGGGTAAAGGCGATCAGACAGGGTAGCCCGCTCGATCCCGACACGATGATCGGCGCACAGGCGTCGAACGACCAGCTCGAAAAGATCCTGTCCTATATCGCCATCGGCCGGGAGGAAGGCGCAGAGGTGCTTACCGGCGGCGGCCGTGCGGTGCACCAGGACGACTTGGCCGAGGGTTTCTACGTCACCCCGACCGTGCTCAAGGGGCACAACCGCATGCGCATCTTTCAGGAAGAGATTTTTGGGCCGGTGCTTGCGGTTACAACCTTCAAGGACGAGGCAGAGGCGCTGGCGATCGCCAACGACACGCTCTACGGACTAGGCGCTGGCGTGTGGACGCGCGATGGCAGCCGGGCCTATCGCATGGGTCGCGGCATCCAGGCGGGGCGCGTGTGGACCAACTGCTACCACGCCTACCCCGCCCATGCGGCGTTCGGCGGCTACAAGCAGTCGGGCATCGGGCGCGAAAATCACAAGATGATGCTCGATCATTATCAGCAGACCAAGAATCTGCTGGTAAGCTACAGTCCCAAGGCGCTGGGTTTCTTCTGACTTGTCACGCGAAGCGTTGGCCATTTTCCCCTTGGCTGGCGCTTCGTCCCGTGGCGGGCATCCTTCCCAAGGGG
>NZ_LSJY01000070.1 GCF_001556865.1 Sphingobium sp. CCH11-B1
CCCGCGCCGAAAAGGACCAGCATCATGACCGACCTTCCGATCGAACGCCACGAAGTCAAAGGCTTCGACGGCCTGCCGATCGCCGTGCATGTCGTTGGGCAGGGGCGGGACTTGATGCTGATTCATGGCTATTTTTCCAACGCCTGGACCAACTGGATTCGCTACGGCCATGCAGCAAAGCTGGTGGACGCAGGATTCCGCCTGATCCTGCCCGATCTTCGCGGCCATGGCGAAAGTGCCAAGCCGCACGACCCCGCCGCTTATCCGCCCGACGCCCTGACCGATGACAATCTGGCGGTGGTGGAGCAGATGGGCCTCACCGACTATGATCTGGGCGGCTATTCTCTGGGGGCGCGAACCACGGTGCGGATGCTGGCACGCGGCGCTATCCCGCGCCGGGTCATCCTGTCCGGCATGGGTTTGCGCGGTCTTGTGCAGACGCTCGACAATGGTGGCTATTATCGGAACGTCCTGACCAATCTTGGGACGTTCGAGCGCGGAACCTCGGAATGGATGACGGAGGCATTCCTCAAGACCACGAAGGGCGATCCCGTCGCGCTGTTGAATATCCTAAACACCTTCGTCGATACGCCGCGGGAGGTGATTGCCGCCTTTCATCAGCCGACCGCCGTGATTTGCGGGGCCGATGACGACAGCAACGGCAACGCGCGCGAACTGGCCGACGTGCTGCCCGACAGCCGCTATGTGGAGGTGCCCGGCAGTCATATGAATGCCGTCACCCGCAAGGAACTGGGCCAGGCGATGGTCGATTTCCTGACCGCTTGACTGGATCACGGGACGAAGTCACCTTCCGGCCATAGGTCTAGAAGGGGACTCCCATGAAAATCGCTATATCGTTGGCCGCGCTTGCGGCCGCTCTCATTGCGTCGCCGGTCATGGCGCAGCAGGCGACCGCACCGACCGCTGCCGATGCGGAGGCCTTCCTCGGCAAGGCCGAGCAGTCGCTGTTCGACCAGTCGATCGTCAGCAGCCGCGCGGCATGGATCAATGCAACCTATATCACCGACGATACGGACGCCATCGCATCCTATTTCGGAGCCATCGATACCAAGCAGCGGGTGGATTACGCGCTGGAAGCGGCGAAGTTCGCGACCGCGCCGGGATTGACCCCGGAAACCAAGCGGCGGCTGACGCTGTTGCGCACGGCGCTGACGCTGCCCGCGCCGACCACGCCGGGCGCGGCGGAACAACTGAACGATCTCGCGACCAAGCTCCAGTCCGCTTACGGCAAGGGGAAGGGCACGCTGAAGGGCCAGCCGATCAACGGCAGCGACATCGAAGAGCAGATGGGGATCAACCGCAATCCCGAGGAATTGAAGGAGATGTGGGTCAGCTGGCACGACAATGTCGGCGCCCCGATGCGACGGGATTACACCAAGCTGGTGAGCATCGCGAATGCCGGGTCCAAGGAACTGGGATTTGCCGATACGGGCGCGATGTGGCGGTCAAAATATGACATGCCGGCCGATGATTTCGCCAGGCTGACCGATAAGATCTGGGCCGAAGTGAAGCCGCTCTATGACGAACTTCACTGCTACACGCGCACCAAGCTCAACGAGAAATATGGCGACGCGGTGCAGCCCAAAACCGGGCCGATCCGGGCGGACCTGCTGGGCAATATGTGGGCGCAGGAATGGGGCAACATCTATGATATCGTCGCTCCTGCCGGCGCGGGCGACCTTGGCTATGACGTCACCGATCTGTTGAAGGCGAAGAATTACGACCCAGTGAAGATGGTGAAGGCCGGTGAGGGCTTCTACAGTTCGCTGGGCTTCGAACCGCTGCCCGCGACCTTCTGGGAACGGTCGCA
Organism: Sphingobium sp. CCH11-B1; assembly: GCF_001556865.1. Classification (GTDB taxonomy): domain Bacteria; phylum Pseudomonadota; class Alphaproteobacteria; order Sphingomonadales; family Sphingomonadaceae; genus Sphingobium. Next base: position 1,832 of record NZ_LSJY01000070.1, read on the forward strand.
GATCGTGAAGCCGCGCGACCGTGACGTGGTGTGCCACGCGTCCGCCTGGGACATCGACAACAAGAATGACATCCGCATCAAGATGTGCACCAAGGTCAACGGCGACGACTTCGTGACGATCCATCATGAACTCGGCCATAATTATTACCAGCGCGCCTATCAGATTCAGAAGCCGCTCTACCTCGATGGCGCCAATGACGGCTTTCATGAGGCCATAGGCGACTTCATCGCGCTGTCGATCACGCCCGACTATCTTGTGAAGATCGGCCTGCTGGACGCGGATAAGGTGCCGGGCGCGGACAAGGATCTGGGCCTGCTGCTAAGGCAGGCGATGGACAAGGTCGCCTTCCTGCCCTTCGGCCTGCTGATCGACAAATGGCGCTGGGGCGTGTTCGACGGATCGATTCCCGAAAGCCAGTATGAAAAGGGCTGGACCGACCTGCGCCTCAAATATCAGGGGATCGTCCCGCCGGTCGCGCGGGACGAGAGCAAGTTCGACGCGGGCGCGAAATATCATATCCCGGGCAACACGCCCTACGCCCGGTATTTCCTCGCGCGGGTGCTGCAGTTCCAATTCTATGAAGCTGCATGCCGGCAGGCAGGATGGAAGGGCCCGCTCCACCGCTGTTCCTTCTATGGTGACAAGGCCGTAGGCCAGAAGCTGAACGCCATGCTGGAGATGGGTGCGTCCAAGCCCTGGCCCGACGCACTCGCCGCCTTCACCGGCAGCCGGACAATGTCCGGCAAAGCGCTCGTCAATTATTTCGCTCCGCTCCAGAAGTGGTTAGTTCAACAGAATAAAGGCAAGTCTTGCGGCTGGTAAGTCGGTATAAAAATTGATAGGCGGCTGCGCATGAACGCAGCCGCCATTCTTCTGTCGCTCCTCTTTGGCACCGCCCTGGTCATGACGATCGCTCTCACGGTCGCCTGGCAGCATTTCGGACGGCAAAGATATGTGCTGACATGGACTGCATCCTACGCCGTCGGCATGTTGCAGTGGATCGCCAATGCAGCCGCCTTCTTCATGAAGAGCCCGGCGCTCTACATACTGACGGGCGTCGGATTGATCGTCAGCGGGTCGTTGCTGGCGGTGGGCGTTCGCCAACGATCCGGCCGTCCCCTGCGGCTGATGGCCTTCATCCTGCCAGGCGCGATCGTGGTCCTCGCCATGGCGCTGGCGATCGGCTCGGCGAGCAGCCAATTGATGCAGGGCTTCATCATTCCCGTCTATGTTGGCCTGCTGCTGGCGGTCAGCGCCATTTCGCTCTGGCCCCGGAACCGCAAGATCACGCCGCCGGAACTGGCCTTTTTCGCGGCATTGGTAGCCTTTGTCATGGTCCAGTTTGCTCTCGCCACGTCAGCGATGATGATACGCGGTCCGGAAAGCGGCAAGGAACTTTATCGGCTGATCTTCAGCATCTTCGCGCCGACAATCTATGTGGCGAATGCCGTGACCGCGGTTCTTGTCGTCGCCGGCGACCTGGCGCAGCAACTGCGCCGGCAGATGCGGCACGACCCGCTGACCGAGGTGCTGAACCGGCGCGGCCTGGACGATGCGGCCGATCAGGCCATCGCCCTGGCGCGGCGGCACAAGCGTCCGCTGGCGCTGGTGGTATGCGACCTGGACGGGTTCAAGGCACTCAATGACGGTCACGGGCATATTGCCGGGGATCAGGCGCTCAAGAGCTTCGCCGGCCTTCTGACCAGCGCGCTGCGCAGGGGGGACATTGTCGGTCGCATGGGCGGGGACGAGTTCGGCCTGTTGTTGATGGACACAGACGCCCAAGCCGCTGCCGAAGTCATGGAGCGGGTACGGGCAGAGGTAGCGCATCTTGCGCTCGAGCAGGTCCCAAGCCCTCAGCTTCGCGCCAGTTTTGGCGTCGCTGAACTGATGGCTGACGACGCCCGTCTGGAGGACATGGTCGCCCGGGCCGACGCCGCCCTATACGAAGCAAAGAATCTCGGACGGAATCGCGTCGCTGTCTGGCGCGAGGCTGCCTGACCGCAGCCTGCCTCAGCGGAACGGCGGTTCGTTGAACGCGCGCAGCTTGCGGCTGTGCAGCTTCGCGCCCTCCTGCCGCAACAATTCGCATGTCATGATGCCCACCCGCAAATGCCCGGCAATCGCTTCTTCATAGAAGCGGTTGGCTTGCCCCGGCAGCTTGAGTTCACCGTGAATGGGCTTGTCCGACACGCAAAGCAGCGTGCCGTACGGGACGCGGAACCGATAGCCCTGCGCCGCAATCGTGGCGGACTCCATGTCGATCCCTACAGCGCGCGACAGGCTGAAGCGCAGAGCGGAGCTGGAATAGCGCAATTCCCAGTTGCGATCGTCGGTCGTCACCACCGTCCCGGTGCGCAACCGGCGCTTGAAATCTTCCGGGTCGCCACTGCCCAATATCGCCTCGGCGGCGCTGGCCATCGCTACCTGCACCTCCGCGATCGCTGGCACGGGTATTTCCGGCGGCAGCATCTCGTCAAGGACATGGTCGTCGCGCAGATAGGCGTGGGCGAGGACATAGTCACCGATCCGCTGGCTGGGGCGCAGGCCGCCGCAATGGCCGATCATCAGCCAGGCTTCAGGACGAACCACCGCCAGATGATCGCAAATCGTCTTGGCGTTGGAAGGCCCGACGCCGATGTTGACGAGCGTAATGCCGCTGCGATCGGGCGCGATCAGGTGATAGGCGGGCATCTGGTGCCTGCGCCACGCGCTGTCCGCCACCATCCGCGCCGGGTCCGCCGTTTCCGGGGTGACATAGACACCGCCCGCGCCGGACAGGGCAGTGTAGCGGCTCCCTTCGCGCTGCAGTTCCGAGCAGGCCCAGGCGACGAATTCGTCGACATAGCGGTGATAGTTGGTGAAGAGGATGTAACGCTGGACATGCTCGGCGGGCGTGCCGGTATAATGTTTCAGCCGTGCAAGCGAGAAGTCGGTGCGAAGCCCGTCGAACAGTGCAAGCGGCCTATCCCCATGGGCGTCGGGCACGAACAGGCCGTCTGCAATCTCATCTCCGATCTCTGCCAGTTCGGTGGCGGGGAAATGCCGCGCCAATTCGGTCGGCGGCGTCCCGTCCAGCGCGCTGATGTCCAGCCCGTCGAGCACGTAGGGGAAGGGGATTTGCTGGTCACTGAGCCCGACATCCACCTCCACCCCATAGTCGCGGACCAGAAGGTCGATCTGTTCGGCGAGATAGTCTGCGAACATGGCCGGCCGGGTGATCGTCGTGACGTAGCGCCCGGGCTTTGACAGGCGCGCGAAGGACCGGCCAGGAGGCGGCGCTTCGCCGTCGGCATGATGGGTGATGCGCAGTTCGGGGTAGCAGAAGCGGCGGTCGGCCCGCGCCTCGGGCGGCGGGATGCTGCCGTCGCGCGCATAGGCGCGCATCGCGTCCCGCAGGGTTTCTATCGAAGTCTGGTAAATCCGGTCGAGTTGCGCGACCGTCGCTGTGCCGATGCTTTGTGTCATCGCCCCCTGTTACCGCCTTTGAGTGACGGAAGAAAGACCTTCGGGCGAATGCCGCGCGCCGGCGGACGATCCGCCAGCGCGCGGCCGAAGCTTAGAGCTGGCTGAGCATATATTCAGCGGAGGACAGCTTGAAGTCGCCGGGCGCTTCGACATTCAGTTCCTCGACCACGCCGTCCTTGACGATCATCGAAAAGCGCTGACCCCGGGTGCCGAGCCCGAACTTGCTGCCGTCCATGGTGAGGCCCACCGCCTTGGCGAAATCGGCATTGCCGTCGGCCAGCATCGTCACCTTGCCTTCCGCTCCAGCGGACTTGCTCCATGCGCCCATCACGAAGGGATCGTTGACCGCGGTGCACGCGATCTCATCCACGCCTTTCGCTTTCAGTTCTTCCGCCTTGTCGATGAAGCCGGGCAGGTGGCGGGCCGAGCAGGTTGGCGTGAAAGCGCCCGGCACCGAGAAGAGAGCAACGGTCTTGCCGGCGAAGAAATCCTCCGACGATACGGCTTCGGGGCCGTTCTCGGTCATCTTCGCGAAGCTGGTGGTGGGGAGGCGATCGCCTTTGGAAATCGTCATATGCTTGTCTCCTGGCCTGATTACGGGCGGGAGGTCGGCGCAAAGCGGCCTTGTGTCAAGACGAGGCGCTGCAATAAGTCGGCCCGCCCCATGCGAACGGCAGGCACGGCTTGGCATCGCCCGGCAGCCACCTATATTCCTGGATATGACAGCGGCACGCTTTTATGGCGGGCAGTTCTTGCTCGCCCTTCCCGGCATGGAAGACATGCGGTTCGATCATGGCGTCGTGGCGCTGTGCGTGCATGACGAGAATGGCGCCCTGGGCATTGCGGTGGATGAAGAGATAGAGGGCGTCCGGTTCCGTGACCTTCTGGAGAGCTTCGATATCGATGCCGCCGGAGTGGAGGATGTCCCGGTGCTGCGCGGCGGGCCGGTGGAACCCAGGCGTGGGTTCGTTCTACATTCGCTCGACTGGGGTGGGCAGGACATGGTCGACGTGGGCGGCCTATGGGGCCTGTCCGGATCGCTCGACATATTGAAGGCGATCGCGGAAGGGCGCGGGCCAAGCCGTTATCTGATCGCGCTCGGCTATGCGGGTTGGGGCGCGGGCCAACTGGAACAGGAATTGACGGGCGAGAGCTGGTTCCTGGCGAATGGCGATCCCGACCTGCTGTTCGACATGCCTGCGCGGCGCCGATGGGCGGCCGCCTTCGCCGCGGCGGGCGTCGATTCCTCCCATCTGGTTTCCGGTGCAGGCTCGGCCTGATCCGCCTTCGACATAAAGAAATCTTTATATAGGGTTGTCACCACTGCGTCCGATTGGTAAGGCGCTGGCCATTCCCATCATGCGCCCCGCGCGCGCCGGTGGACCCATTCTAAGCTAACGGAGACACGAACGTGGCCACCGCACCCGCCGCCCAGGCGCAGGATTATGTGATTGCCGACATCGGCCTGGCCGCCTTTGGCCGCAAGGAAATCGAGATCGCCGAGACCGAGATGCCCGGCCTCATGGCGCTGCGCGAGGAGTTCGGTCCGAGCCAGCCGCTTAAAGGGGCTCGGATCACGGGGTCGCTGCACATGACCATCCAGACCGCCGTGCTGATCGAGACGCTGACGGCGCTCGGCGCGCAGGTCCGCTGGGCCACCTGCAACATCTTCTCGACGCAGGACCATGCCGCCGCCGCCATCGCCGCGTCCGGCGTGCCGGTCTTCGCTGTGAAAGGCGAAACGCTGCAGGAATATTGGGACTATGTCGAACGCATCTTCGACTGGCACAATGACGATAGCGGCGTATGCAACCTGATCCTGGACGATGGCGGCGACGCCACCATGTTTGCCCTGTGGGGCGCGCGGGTCGAGGCTGGCGAGCCCTTGTTCACCCCGTCGAACGAGGAAGAGGAAATCTTCTGCGCGGTGCTGAAGCGCGTGCTGAAAGACCGTCCCGGCTTCCTGACCAAGACCGTCCAGTCGATCAAGGGCGTGTCGGAAGAAACCACCACCGGCGTGCATCGCCTGTATGAACTGTCGAAGAAGGGCAAGCTGCCCTTCCCGGCGATCAACGTGAACGACAGCGTCACCAAGTCGAAATTCGACAATCTCTACGGCTGCAAGGAATCCCTGGTCGACGCCATCCGTCGCGGCACCGACGTCATGCTGGCCGGCAAGGTCGCCTGCGTCGCGGGCTTCGGCGATGTAGGCAAGGGTTCGGCGGCGTCTCTGCGCAACGGCGGCGCGCGCGTGCTGGTGACCGAGGTCGATCCGATCTGCGCGCTGCAGGCCGCGATGGAAGGCTATGAGGTCGTGACGATGGAAGAAGCGGCGCCGCGCGCCGACATCTTCGTCACCGCCACCGGCAACGAAGGCGTCCTGACTGTCGATCATATGCGCGCCATGAAGAATATGGCGATCGTGTCGAACATCGGCCATTTCGACAGCGAGATCGAGATTGCCGGCCTCCAGAATTTCAAATGGACCGAGATCAAACCGCAGGTCGACGAAGTCGAATTCCCCGACGGCAAGAAGATCATCGTCCTGTCGAAGGGCCGCCTCGTGAACCTGGGCAACGCGACCGGGCATCCCAGCTTCGTCATGTCGGCCAGCTTCACCAACCAGACGCTGGCGCAGATCGAACTGTGGACCCGCAGCGAGCAGTACAAGAACGACGTCTATGTGCTGCCCAAGCATCTGGACGAGAAGGTCGCCGCGCTTCACCTAGAAAAGCTGGGCGTGAAGCTGACCAAGCTCAGCCAGCGCCAGGCCGACTATATCGGCGTACCGGTGGACGGGCCGTTCAAGCCCGACCATTATCGCTACTGATCCCGCTACGGGTGATGGAACTGGAAGGGAGGCGGAAACGCCTCCCTTTTTTGTTGCGTCCCTTCTTCCCGATAGGGGCGATCTGCTTTAGGCCGGAGCGGATGAGAACCGGGAACGCGAAGGGCAGAGGCGAAGGAGGCAGGCGGGCATGACGGCGCTGTCTCCACTCGCTGCGCTGATCCTGGGCGTGGTACTCGCGCTCTGGCTGGGCGGTGCCGTCTGGGCGCTGGCGAGCGGCCAGCGGATGCGGCGCGAAGGAACGCAGGCGCAGGGCAAGTTCGACCGGCTCGCCGTGTTGCTGGCGTCCGCGCCGGCCGCGCCTATCATTATCCATCCTGACGGCCGGCTTGAAGCGGCGGATCGGCTCGCAAAATGGCTGGGCAAGACGCGCGTGCCCGCCTTCGTTTCCGAACTGGTGGCGGAGGATGGCGGGCTGGAACCGGACGATGCCGCCGCGCTGTCGCGCGAGATTGCTGCCGCGCAAAGGGCGGGCAGGAGTTTCGCTCTGGCCGTGCGCGGAACCGGATCGACCCGCCTTCTGCTGGTCCGCGGGGCTCCGGCCGCGCCGGGACTCGCCGAAAGCGGCGGCGTGGTATTGTGGATCTTCGACGCAACGGACAGCCAGTCGGAAATCCAGTCTCTCAAGGAACAGGTCGAGCAGTTGCGCGAGGCGCTGGAGGCGCTGGCAGGGCTGCTTGAGGCTGCGCCCTTTCCGATGTGGCATCGCACCCCCGACCTTCGCCTAAGCCTCGTCAACAGCGCCTATGTGCGCGCCGTCGATGCCGAGAATGCGGCAGAGGTGATCGCTAATGGCATCGAACTGGTTGAGGTCGCAGGCGGCGTCAGTCCGCAAGCCGCTGCGGCCGACGCGGTGGCCCAGGACGCGCCGGTAGAACGCATGGTCCCGGCCACGATCGACGGCGAACGGCGGACCATGCGGGTGGTGGACGTGCCGCTGGGACCGGCGGGAATCGCCGGCTACGCCGTCGATCAGCACGAACTGGAACAGGCACGGGTCGAGCATCGGCGGCTGGAAGCGGCGCAGCGCGACCTGCTGGACCGCCTCTCCGCCGGCGTTGCGCGCTTCGGCGCGGATCGTACGCTGCGTTTCTGGAACCAACCCTTCATCAGCCTGTTCGGGCTGCGGCAGGACGCTTTGGCCGACGCTCCCCTGTTCGAGCGGGTGCTCGACCAGATGCGTGACGCCCGCCGGTTGCCGGAACACCGCGACTTTCCGGCCTGGCGCGGGGAGCGGCGCAACTGGTTCCTTTCGCCCGAACCGCAGGAGGAGAACTGGCTGCTGCAGGATGGGACGCACCTGCGCGTCTATGCCCAGCCTTTGCCGGACGGTGGCCTTCTGCTTATCTTCGAGGATCGCACCGAGCAGGTGCAGTTGTCGAGCGCGCGCGACACGCTGCTGCGGGTGCGGACCGCGACTTTCGACAATCTGTTCGAATCGATCGGCGTCTTTTCGGCGGATGGCAGGCTCCAGATGTGGAACAGCCGATTCCGCGCGGTATGGGGCGCGACGGAAGACCTGCTCGCCACCCACCCCCGCATCGACGATCTGATGCGAGCGGTGCAGGCACAACTCGCCAAGCCGCAACAGTCCAACCTGGTCCGCGAACTGGTGCGCGCCGCTACCGTCGAGCGGAAGCAACGGACCGGCCGGGTCGGTTTTGCCGACGGGCGCATTTTCGAATTCGCCGCCATGCCGCTGCCGGACGGAAACGCGCTCTTCACCATGCTGGACGTGACCGACAGCCGCCGGGTGGAGCAGATATTGCGGGACCGCAACGAGGCGCTGGAGCAGGCGGACAAAGTGAAGACCGCTTTCGTCACCAATATGAGCTATGAACTGCGCACGCCGCTGACCACCATTTCGGGTTTCGCCGAGATGATGAGCGCCGGCTATGCGGGGGAACTCAGCGAAGCCGCCACGGGCTATGTCGACGGTATCCTGCAAAGCACGGCGCGCCTTTCCATGTTGATCGACAATGTGCTTGACCTGACGCAGGGCGAGGTGGGCGGATTGCCGATCGAGCACGCACCGGTCGACCTGGCCGATGTCGCGCGCGATTGCGTGGAGCGCGCACGGAATCAGGCGGCCGCCAAGGGGATCGACGTCGCGGTGACGCTGCAGGACGATCTGGGCAGGGTGAAGGGCGACGCACGCCGGATCGGCCAGGCCATCGATCATCTTCTGGAAAATGCCCTGCGCTATTGCGGACAGGGGGCGCGCATCCTGGTCCATGGGGACGGAACAGCGGAAAAAGCCCGCCTGATCGTCTCGGACGATGGTCCGGGCATGACGCCGGCGCAGCAAAAGGCCGCTTTCGACCCGGTGGAGCGCGCGGACCAGGCGCGCAACGGCGGCCGAGCGGGCATCGGCCTGCCGCTCGCGCGTCAGCTTGCCGAGGCCCATGGCGGCACGCTGACGCTGTTGTCGGAACCGGGGCAGGGCACCATGGTCACGATCGAGCTGCCGCGTGGCTGATGCGCCGATGATCCTGACCGGCGAAGCGGACATGCTCGACCTCGGCCGCCGGATCGCGACGCAGGTCCAGATCGGTGACGTCATCGCGCTGGAAGGCGGACTGGGCACTGGCAAGACGACGCTGGCGCGCGGCCTGCTGGAGGCGTTGGGGCTGAAGAGCGAGGCCCCCAGTCCCAGCTTCGCCCTGGTCCAGCCCTATGACGTGCCGGAAGTGCGCCTGCCCGTGACGCATGTCGATCTCTATCGGCTGGATGGGCCGGATGAGGTCGAGCAACTGGCGCTGGGTGACTATCTGATGGACAGCCTGTTGATCATCGAATGGCCGGACCGGCTGGGTGATGCGCTATGGCCGCATGCGCTGCGGCTGACCCTCGAGATAGTGGATGAAACCGCGCGACGCTTGACAGCGGACGTGCCGGAGGCTTGGACGGCGCGATGGTCACAGATATGATCCCGCCCGCCGCCGCGCCAGCCTTCCTCGCCGATGCAGGCTGGGGCAATGCGGCCGTCGTGCCCCTTGCCGGCGACGCATCTTTCCGCCGCTATTTCCGGGTTTTGGATGCCGGACGGCGGGCGGTGCTGATGGACGCGCCGCCCCCGCAAGAGGACCCGCGCCCGTTCATTTCCATCGCTGAGCATCTGAACGCCGATGGCTTCGCCGCGCCGCGCATATTGGCGCGCGACCTTGAGCAGGGCCTCGTCCTGATCGAGGATTTTGGCGACTTGCGGATCAAGGAGCATCTGGAGGCGGATCCTTCGGACGAACTGGCGGTCTATGACCGCGCCGTAAGGCTGCTGGCCGACCTGCACCGTCTGCCTGCCGCGGACCTGCCGCCTTATGACCGCGCCGTATATCAACGGGAAACCGGACTGCTGACCGAATGGTATTGCCCGGCCATCGGGCTGAACGTCGACGAAGAGGCCTATGTCCGCGCGTGGGACTCCGTCCTGCCGCTGGTGGAAGCATCCGCCAGCCCGACAGTCACCGTGCTGCGCGATTATCATGCCGAAAACATCATGCTGATCGATCGGGCGGCGTCGCATGGGCTTGGCCTGCTGGATTTTCAGGACGCGTTGGCGGGCCACCCGGCCTATGATCTGGTCTCCTTGCTTCAGGATGCCCGGCGCGACGTGCCAGTGGATGTGGAGGCGGCAATGCTGGCCCATTACAGGGCTCTCGCCTCACCGCCGGACGATTTCGACGCCGCTTATGCAGTGCTTGGAGCGCAGCGCAACGCGAAGATCATCGGCATCTTCACCCGGCTGTGGAAGCGGGATGGAAAGCCGCGCTACCTGTCCTACCTGCCGCGCATGTGGGGGCTGTTGGAGCGCGACCTCGCCCATCCCGCGCTGGCGCCGGTGGCGGACTGGTTCGCGGCCAATATCCCGGCTGACAAGCGACATCATGCGCTGGCGGAGTTCGCGCCCGCATGATCGAGACGGCGATGCTGATGGCCGCCGGCCTTGGCAAGCGGATGCGCCCGCTCACCGCAACCCGACCCAAGCCACTGGTGAAGGTCGCGGGAAAGCCGTTGATGGACCATGCGCTCGACCGGCTGGAGGCAGGCGGCATCCGCAGGGTGATCGTCAACGTCCATTATCTCGCTGACACGGTCGAGGCGCATCTGAAGGCGCGGCGATGCGGGATGGAATTCATCCTATCGGACGAACGGGGCAAGCTGCTGGAAACCGGGGGAGGCCTTGTGAAGGCGAAGCCGCTGCTGGGCGACAAGCCCTTCCTGTGCGCCAACAGCGACAATCTGTGGATTGACGGACCGCAGGAAACGCTGGGGATGATGCAGCGCATCTGGGATCCGGAGCGGATGGATGCACTCCTGCTGCTGGTGCCTCTGTCCCGCGCCACCTGTCACAAGGGGCCGGGGGACTTCCACATGGATGCGAGCGGCCGGCTTAGCCGCCGCAAGACAGCGCATGTCGCCCCGTTCGTCTTTACCGGCGTTCAGATCATGGCGCCAACGCTGATCGCCGACCCTCCGTCGGATGTGTTTTCGACCAACATTTTCTGGAATCGGGCGATCGACCGGGGCCGGCTGTTCGGCGTGTCGCACCAGGGCCTGTGGTTCGACGTGGGCACGCCGCAGGCTATTCCGGTCGTGGAGTCGATGCTGGCCCATGGGTGACAAGGCGCAGCCCGCGCTGTTTACCATCCCGGCGCATCGCGCCTTTGCCGACGCGCTGGTGGCCGGATTGCTGGCGCAGCACCGCGGCCAGCCCATCGCGCTGGCGCAGGCCATGCTGTTGCTGCCAAACAGCCGCGCGGTCCGGGCGATCAGCGATGCGTTCGTCCGGCAGTCGGGCGGCGGATTGCTGCTGCCCCGTCTGGTGGCGATCGGCGATCCGGACCTTGGCGAACAAGTCGGTGGCGCGCTCGATCCGCTCGGTGAGGAAGAGCCGGTGCCGCCCGCCATCGCACCGATGCGGCGGCAGATGATCCTGGCGCGCATGGTGCAGGACATGAAGCCCGGCACGGACGCCGGACAGGCACTGCTGCTGGCGCAGGCGCTGGGCGCGGTGCTGGACCAGATGCAGGTGGAAGAAGTCGCGCCTGCCGCCTTGCGCGACGGCCTGACCCTGTCGGAGGAACTGTCCGGCCACTGGCAGGCTTCGCTTCGCCTGTTCGACATCGTCATCGCCCGCTGGCCTGTCGAACTGGCCCGGACAGGATGCATCGATCTTGCCGAGCGGCGCAATCGCCTGTTCGATCGGTTGACAGCCCGCTGGGCCATGCATCCGCCCGGTGGAACGGTGGTAGCTGCGGGCATATCCACGACCGCGCCGGCGATCGCCCGGCTGCTGCGACGGATCGGAACCATGCCCGGCGGCATGGTCGTGTTCGCCGGGCTCGACCAGCATATGGATGCCGATGCGTGGGACGCCATCGGACCTTTTCCGCCCGATCCCCTGACCGGGCGTGCGGCTCCCGGTCATGCGAGCCATCCGCAATATGCGTTGAAACGCCTGCTCGACGCCATGAGCGCGACTCGGGACGATGTCGCGCAATGGCGCTGGGGCAGTGAGCATGACGCCCGGGCGGTCCGGGCGCGCAACATCTCCAATGCCATGCTGCCGCCGCGGCTCACCAGCCGGTGGCGCGACCTCAAGACAGCCGAACGGTCGCTTGCGGGCGTGGAGGCGCTGGAAGTCGCCACGCCCGGTGAGGAGGCGCAGGCTATCGCCATCGCCCTGCGCGAGGCGCTGGAGACGCCGGAGCGGACCGCTGCGCTCGTGACGCCGGACAGGCAGCTTGCGACGAGGGTATCGGCGCATCTTCGCCGCTGGGGCATCGAAGCCGACGATTCCGCGGGCCAGCCCCTGTCCCGCCTGCCGCCCGGCACGCTGCTGCTGACCATGGCGGAAGCGGTGGCGGAACGGTTTGCCCCAGTGCCGCTGCTGGCGCTGCTCAAGCATCCACTGGTGATGCGGGGTGAGGGACGTCTTGCCTGGCTGGAAGGGGTGAGGGGGCTCGACCTGCTTCTGCGCGGGCCGCGTCCGCAGGCTGGTCTGATCGGTATCGATCTGCTGCTTCAACCGCGCGCCGATGACCGGCAGCGGCTCTTGCGCGATGAGACGCGCGCATGGTGGCAGGACGCCCGCTTGAAGCTGGAGCCGCTGGAACGCGCCTTTGCCGATGCCATCGGCCTTGGCGCGCAGATCGCCGCCCTGCGCGAACAGGCAGGCGCGCTGTCGGGCGACGCGGTGTGGGCCGGGCATCAGGGGCATGCCGCCGGCGCCCTGTTCACCGAGTTGGAGGCTGCCGCGCCGGAGGGGCCGCGCCATGCCGACCCCCGCGCTCTGCCCGCCATGCTGGACCATCTGCTGGGCCGTGTCGCGGTTCGTCCGCCGCAGGGCGGTCATCCGCGCATCGCCATATTGGGCCTGATCGAGGCGCAACTGGTGCAGGCCGACCTCATGATATTGGGCGGCCTCAACGAGGGAAGCTGGCCCGGACTGCCGGCTCCCGACCCATGGTTGGCGCCCCGTATCCGGCGGGAACTGGGCCTGCCGGGCCTGGAAGCGCGCATCGGCCTTGCCGCGCACGACTTCGCCAGCGCGCTTGGCGCGCCGCATGTACTCATCACCCGAGCGCGGCGCGGGAGCAGTGGACCGGCCGTCGCGTCCCGCTTCTGGCTGCGGCTGAAGGCCATGGCCGGGCCGCAATGGAAATCGGCGGATCGCTACGCTGTGTTGGCGCGCGCCATCGACACGCCGCCGGCCTATCTGCCGGTGAAGCGTCCCGCGCCGTCTCCGCCGGCGGCCGCGCGGCCGAAGCTGATACCGGTGACGGACGTGGACCGGCTGAAGGCCGATCCCTTCGCTTTCTACGCCCGACGAGTCCTGCGCCTGTCCAGGCTCGATCCCGTCGATGCCGATGCGGGTCCCGCGTGGCGCGGGACAGCGGTGCACGAAATCCTGCAACATTGGGCGGAAGCGGGAGCGTTCGACCCCGCCGACCTGGAAACGCGTGCCCGCGCCATGTTCGATCAGCCGCAGGTTCATCCGCTGCTGAAAGCATTGTGGCAACCCCGGCTGATTGAGGCAATTCGCTGGATCGCTGCCGAAGTCGTGCGCGACAAGGCGGAAGGACGGGTCATCCTGGCGGTGGAAAAGGAAGGCCGGGCGGACGTTGCCGGCGTGACGCTGATGGGCAAGGCGGACCGGATCGACAGGCTGGCGGACGGACGCATCGGCATCATCGACTACAAGACCGGCAAGCCGCCCAGCGCGCGGCAGGTGAAGGCGGGCTTCTCCCTGCAACTCGGCCTGCTGGGCGTGATCGCGGAGATGGGCGGGTTCGAGGGATTGGGGCAGCAGGTCGAGGCGGGCGACTTCGAATATTGGTCGCTCGCCAAGAAGGGCGACCAGTTCGGCTATCGCGAACGGCCGGTCGATCCGCTGGGCAAGCGGGACAAGATCGTAACCGACAGCTTCACTGCGCACGCCCACGAACATTTTGAGGGTGTTGCACGCGACTATCTGCTCGGCTCCGCTCCCTTCCGCGCCGAAATCAACCCGGAAGTCGCCAATTATGGCGATTATGACCAGTTGATGCGGCTGGAGGAATGGTATGGGCGCGGCGATGGCTAGGAAGCCTACTCCGCTCCAAAGGCTGCTCGGCGATCAAGCGCGCGCCGCCGCGCCCCATGCCCATGTCTGGTTGTCGGCATCGGCGGGCACGGGCAAGACTCATGTGCTGACCGCGCGCGTTTTCCGCTTGCTGCTTCAGGGCGTGCGGCCGGAAAATATCCTGTGCCTCACCTTCACCAAGGCAGGCGCGGCGGAGATGGCCGACCGTATCCACGATCGCCTGGCCGCCTGGGTGCAGATGGACGACGCCGGGCTGTTCAACGATCTGGAGGCGTTGGGCGAGGAGTCGGGCCCGGAAGCGCGGGACAGGGCGCGCCGCCTGTTCGCCGAGGTGCTGGAATCGACCGGCGGCGGCCTGCGCATCCAGACGATCCACGGTTTCTGCCAGCAATTGCTGACTGCCTTCCCGCTGGAGGCGGATTTGACGCCCGGCTTCCGTCCGCTCGACCAGCGCGAGCAGGCGAGCCTTGCGCGTGAGACGCTCGCTGATCTTGCGGTGCAGGCGCAGGAGCAGGGCGACGAAGCGCTGATCGGCGCGCTGCAAGCGCTCAGCCTGCGCCTTGGCGAAGGCGGCGCGGAACAGTTCCTGCTGCGCTGCGCGGCGGCGGAGGCGGCGCTTGACGATCTGCCGGACGACATCGACCCCTGGGTGGCGCGCGAACTGGGCCTGCCAGAAGGCGACATCGACCAGTGGCTCGCCGACCAGTGCTGCGACGATGTCTTCGACATGCGCGCGCTCGACTGGATCGTGCGCGCCAATGCCGAATGGGGCAAGGGGCGCGGGCTGGAGCGATGCGACCGGATCGCCGCCTGGCGCGCACTCAACCCGCAGGGCAGGGCGGCCGCCCTTGCCGACCTGCATCGCGCCTGGGCCAAGGCGGACGGCGATATCATCGATGCCAGGGGATGGGTGCCGCCGCTTGACGGTTATGGCGAAATGGCGGCGCGGCTGCACGAAACGTGCGGCGCGCTGATCGCGATGAAGCTGCGCGCCGATTATGCGGCGTTGCTGGCCAAGGCATTGCATGCCGGACGCGCCTATGCGCGGGCTTACGGAACGGCCAAGCGGATGGCGGGGGCGGTCGATTTCGACGACCTGATCGCACGCGCCGCCAGTCTGTTGCAACAGGACGGGATCGCAGACTGGATCCGCTACAAGCTGGACCAGCAGATCGACCATATTTTGGTGGACGAGGCGCAGGACACCAATGTCCGGCAATGGACCATTGTCGGGGCGATTTGCGCCGAGTTCTTCTCTGGCGAGGGGGCCAAGGGCGACAAGCTGCGCACCATCTTCACGGTCGGGGATTTCAAGCAGGCGATCTTCGGCTTCCAGGGCACCAGCCCGCAGGCGTTCAGCGCGGCGCAGCAGATATTCGCCCGCCACGCCAAGCAAGCGGGCCATGATTTCTACAGCCTTTCGCTGGATCGCAGCTTCCGGTCGACGCCGGCGGTGCTGGATGTCGTGGATCGCACCATCGGCGCGCTGCGGGCGGAGCGGCTGGGCCTGACTGACGGAGAGGTGCGCCACATCAGCGCCAATCGCCATCCGGGCGAGGTGATGCTGTGGAAGCCGGTCGTCGCGAACCTGACCGAGGATGCCGAAGGCGAAGAGGATTGGGCCGACGATCAGGAACGGGCACTCGCCACCCGCATCGCCCGCCAGATCCGGCAATGGATCGACGGCGGGCTGATGTTGCAAAGCCGGGGGCGGCCGGTGCGGGCCGGGGATATCATGATCCTGGTCCGCCGGCGCAGCGAACTCGCCCGGCTGATCGTGGCGCGCCTCTATGAGGAGAATGTCGCCGTCGCGGGCATTGACCGTCTGCGGCTGAATGCCCCGCTGGCGGTGCGCGACCTGCTGGCGGCGCTGCGCTTCGCGGTGCAGCCGGAGGACGAGCTGAACCTTGCCGCGCTGCTGGTTTCACCGTTGATCGGTTGGACGCAGGAGCAACTGATGGAGCGGCTGATCGGCCGCAAGGTGGGGCTGTGGCGGCACCTGACGCAGACGCTGGACGCGAACGCATTGGCACCGCTGCGCGGCTTGCTGGCCGCCGCGGACTTCACCACGCCGTACCGTTATCTGGAGGCGATCCTATCCGGCCCGATGGAAGGCCGCCGCCGCCTCATCGAACGGCTGGGCACCGAAGCCGCCGATCCGATCGAGGAATTGCTGAACGCCGCGCTGGCGTTCGAGACCGACGACCATCCCTCGCTCCAGCGGTTCATCGACTGGTTCGACCGGGGCGAGGTGGAGATCGTGCGCGATGCGGCAGCAGCGGGCGACATGCTGCGCCTGCTGACCGTGCACGGCGCGAAGGGTTTGCAAGCGCCGATTGTCATATTGGCCGATGCCGCCATCGATCCCGACGCGGGCAATCGCGCCGACATGCTGCAATGGAACCGCCTGCCGGTACTGCCGCCCCGCAAGGGGGAACGGCAGGGACCGATCGGCGAGGTGGCCGAGGCAGTGGCGCAGGAGGAACGGGAGGAGCATTGGCGGCTGCTCTACGTCGCGCTGACGCGGGCGGAGGAGAAGCTGGTGGTCGCGGGATCGCTGGGGCCGCGGGCGAAGGGCGAGGTCAAGCCCGAAAGCTGGTACGCGGCGGTGGACCGCGCCATGGTCGATCTGGGTGCGGATTGGGACGCCGACCCTCTATGGGGCGGCGTACGGCGCTGGAAGGGTTCGGAAGTCCTGCCCCCGCGCAAGGCCGAGGCCGAAGCCATGGACGCCGTGGCGCCCATCCTCTCGCCCGATTGGCTGCGCGCGCCCGCGCCTGTCGAGGCGCGGCCGCCAAGGCCGCTCGCGCCTTCGGCCCAGGTGGAGGACGACGTGCCCAATCCGCCGCCTACCGCGGCGATGCGCGATGCGGCCGAGCGAGGGCGGTTGCTCCACGCGCTGTTCGAGCGGCTGCCCGACCTGAAGCCATCTGCCCGGCTTGCGGCGGCCGAACGCTGGCTGGCGCAGCAAGGGGTGGGAGAGGCGGCGATGCGCGCAGACCTCGCCAAACAGGCGATCCGCGTGATCGAGGAGCCGGATTTCGCGGAGATATTCAGCCCCGGCGCGCTTGCGGAAGCACCAATCGCCGCAGTGGTCGGCCAGGCGGTGATCGCGGGCACGGTCGATCGGCTTTGCATCGGGCCGGACAAGGTGCAGATCGTGGATTTCAAGACGGGACGGATCGCGCCGCTCGGCCCGGAGGATGTGCCGCTGGCGCATGTCCGGCAGATGGCGGCCTATGCGGCCGCGCTCGCCGTCATCTTCCCCGACAGGACCATAGAGGCGGGGCTGCTCTATACCGGTGCGCCGCGGCTTGTACGGTTGCCGGCCGCGCTGCTGGCCGCGCACAAGCCGGGCTATGGGCCCACGCAGGAGAATTTGCCGCTACCGCCCGTTGAGCCGGGCGCGCAGCCGACCTAGATACGCTTCCAACAAAGGAGATCCGACCATGGCCACCAAGGCAGTCACCGACGTCAGTTTCAAGGAAGATGTGATCGATTCGGACAAGCCCGTGCTTGTCGACTTCTGGGCCGAATGGTGCGGTCCCTGTAAGATGATCGGACCGGCCCTGGAGGAAATCAGCGAGGAACTGGCGGACAAGGTCACCATCGCCAAGATCAACATCGACGAAAATCCGGAAGCGCCGGGTCAGTATGGCGTGCGCGGCATCCCGACGATGATCCTGTTCAAAAACGGCGAGGCCGCGGCGACCAAGGTCGGCGCCGCCCCCAAGAGCGCGCTCAAGGGCTGGATCGAAAGCGTCCTTTAAGCGACGGCTAAAGAGACAGCGAAATAGACAGGTAAAAGCGAACGGCCGCCTCGGGTTCGGGGCGGCCGTTTGGCTGTCCACTTCGTTGTCGCCTTATCTCAGCGGAACAGCGTGTCGGCCGCCCTGTCCCACAGCCGGGGCGAGGACGCGCCGAGCAGTCCACGCCGCTGGTCGCCGACCAGATAGGGGCTGCCGTCCAGCCGCTGGCATCGTCCGCCCGCTTCGTTGAGGAACAGGGTGCCGGCGGCATGGTCCCACGGCAAGGTGCGCGCGAAGACCGACACGTCATTCTGGCCCAGCACCAGCCGCGGATATTGCTCGGCGGCGCAGCGGGGAATGTCGACCAGAGCGAAGTTGCCCGAAGCGCGGCGCTGGATGTCCTGCCGCTCCTCCGCGCTCATGAAATAGACGGCGAGCGCCGCCACCGGCAGGTCCGCGCCGCTCTCCCGCGCCGTCACCCTGTCGCCGTCGATATGGCTGCCGCCGTTCCTGTATGCATAGCACAGCCGTCCGGCCAGCGGGTCCAATATCCAACCAGCCAGCGTCACGCCGCCATCCGCCAGCGCGACCATGATGCCGAAGGGCGGATTGCCGCTGGCGAAATTGCCGGTGCCGTCTATCGGGTCGATAATCCAATTGAGCCCGATACCCGCGCGGTCCAGGATGGCCGGATCGGCGGCGCATGCCTCCTCACCGATGATCCCCGCATCAGGCAGGATGGCGGACAGCCCCTCCGCCAGCCGGATCTCGCTTTCCTTGTCGGCGATGGTGACGAAATCGTCCGCCGCCTTCTCGCTGATTTCATCCTGGGCGAGGTTGCGGAAGCGGGGCATCACGATGTCGCGGCCGACATCCCGCATCAGCGCCGCGACAGGGGCGTGAAGCGCAGCGATCGTCAACTTCGATAATCCGCATTGATCGAGATATAGCCGTGCGTCAGATCGCAGGTCCAGATCGTGGCCCGCCCTTCGCCCAGCCCCAAGTCGACGCCGATCACGATGTCCTGCCCTTTGAGATGGGCGGCGACCGGCGCTTCGTCATAACCCTCTACGGCAAGACCGCCGGTCGCCACCTGAGTCGCGCCGAAGCGGATCGACAGCTTGTCGCGGTCGGCGGGTTCGCCTGCCTTGCCGATCGCCATGACGACGCGGCCCCAATTGGCGTCCTCGCCCGCGATGGCGGTCTTCACCAGCGGCGAATTGGCGATGGAAAGGCCTATACGATGCGCGCTTTCATCGCTCACCGCGCCTTCCACGGTTATTTCCACGAACTTGGTCGCACCTTCGCCGTCACGCACGACCAGATGCGCAAGCTGGCGGCAGAGGTCCGACAGCGCGGCGGCAAAGGCATCAGCACCCGGATCGTCCATCGACGCGAGCGTGGCGTTGCCCGCCTTCCCGGTGGCGAAGGCGAGCACCGTGTCGCTGGTCGACGTGTCGCTGTCCACCGTGATGCAGGAGAAGGTGCGCCGGTTCGCAGCCGACAGCATCTGTTGCAGCAGGGCGGGATCGATGGCCGCGTCAGTGAAGATATAGCCCAGCATCGTCGCCATGTCGGGCGCGATCATCCCCGACCCCTTGATAATGCCGACAAGGTTCACGCGCCGCTCTCCGATCAGGGCGGATGCATGCGCGCCCTTGGGATAGGTGTCGGTCGTGCCGATGGTGGTTGCGGCATCCTCCCACCCGCAGGGCGCGGCGGCGAACGCGGCTTCGAGACCAGCCTCCGCCTTGTCGATGGGAAGCGGCACGCCGATCACGCCGGTGGACGAAACGAATATGTCCGAAGGCTGGCAGGACAGATGATTGGCGACCTTTGCCGCGATCGCTTCGACCGCCGCGCGGCCGCGATGGCCGGTAAAGGCATTGGCGTTGCCTGCGTTCACCACCAGCGCGCGGGCCGCACCGAGCGGTATCGCATCACGGCACCATTCCACCTCGGGGGACGGGCATTTGCTCTGCGTCGTGACGCCGGCGACGGCGGAGCCTTCCGCCAGTTCGACATAGGTCAGGTCGCAGCGCTGCCAGGCCTTGTATCCGGCGCGGGCGACGCGCAGCGTGACGCCTGCAATGTCGGGCAGGGCAGGGAAGGCAGCGGGGGCAAGAGGCGAGCGATCGGTCATGGCGGCGGGATGATGCAAATGGCCCTTTACGTCAATGCGGTTGAAGGCGCCGTTTCCATGGCGACAGGGAGGGGCAGCTCTTCACCCGCTCGGCCGCAGTCAGATTGACTAAAGGATGTGCCGTGCCTAAATCGCGGCGCATATCTGCGCGCGGCCTCTCTCAAGGGGGCGGGGCGTTCCCCATTTGTCAGGAAATTGCATGTTCGGCGCACTCGCCAAGTCCATCTTCGGATCGTCCAACGAACGTTATGTGAAGTCGCTGGGCAAGACGGTCGATAGGATCGCGTCCTTCGAACCGGCAATCCAGGCGATGAGCGACGAGGATCTGGTGGCGCAGACCGCGCGGTTCCGGGAACGGCTTGCCGCAGGCGAGACGCTGGACGACCTCCTGCCCGAAGCCTTCGCCACGGTGCGCGAGGCGTCGGTCCGCGTGCTGGGCATGCGGCACTTCGACGTGCAGATGGTGGGCGGCATCGTGCTCCACCGCGGCGAAATCGCGGAAATGCGCACGGGCGAGGGCAAGACGCTGGTGGCGACGCTCGCCACCTATCTGAACGCGCTGGAAGGCAAGGGCGTCCATGTCGTCACCGTGAACGACTATCTCGCCAGCCGCGACTGTGAATGGATGGGACAGGTCTATCGTTTCCTGGGTCTCACCACCGGCGTGATCGTTCCGAACCTGTCGGAGGACCAGCGGCGCGAGGCCTATGCCGCCGACATCACCTACGCGACGAATAACGAACTTGGCTTCGACTATCTGCGCGACAATATGAAATATGACCGCGCCTCGATGGTCCAGCGTCCTTTCAACTACGCCATCGTCGATGAGGTGGACTCGATCCTGATCGACGAGGCGCGCACCCCGCTCATCATTTCCGGGCCGACCGACGACAAGTCGGAGCTTTACGTCGCGGTCGACGCCATCGTGAAGCAGATCAGCGAAAGCGATTATGAAAAGGACGAGAAGCAGCGCAGCGTCACGTTGACGGAAGACGGCACCGAAAAGATCGAACGGCTGCTGGAACAGGCCGGCCTGCTGCAGGGCGACAATCTCTACGATTTCGAAAACACGCAGGTGGTCCATCATGTGAACCAGGCGCTGCGCGCCAATGTGATGTTCCGCCGCGACATCGACTATATCGTGAAGGACGGCAAGGTCGTCATCATCGACGAATTTACCGGCCGCATGATGGATGGGCGCCGCTGGTCGGACGGCCTGCACCAGGCGGTCGAGGCCAAGGAAGGGG
The DNA here is from genome assembly GCF_001556865.1 of Sphingobium sp. CCH11-B1. Lineage (GTDB taxonomy): Bacteria > Pseudomonadota > Alphaproteobacteria > Sphingomonadales > Sphingomonadaceae > Sphingobium. The sequence goes on from NZ_LSJY01000070.1 coordinate 22,873, forward strand.
TCCAGATCGAGCCGGAGAACCAGACGCTCGCGTCCATCACCTTCCAGAATTATTTCCGCATGTATCCCAAGCTGGGCGGCATGACCGGCACGGCCGCGACGGAAGCGACGGAATTCTACGAAATCTACAAGATGAACGTCGTCACCATCCCGACCAACAGGCCGGTGCAGCGCGTGGACGAGGAAGATACGTTCTACAAGAATCTGGAAGACAAGTTCCGCGGCATTGCCCGCACGATCAAGGACCATCAGGAAAAGGGCCAGCCCGTCCTCGTGGGCACGGTGTCGATCGAGAAATCGGAAATGCTGTCCGAATTCCTGAATCAGGAAGGCGTGAAGCATGCCGTGCTCAACGCCCGCTTCCATGAGATGGAAGCGCATATCGTGGCACAGGCCGGCCGCAAGGGCGCGGTGACGATTGCCACCAACATGGCCGGGCGCGGCACCGACATCAAGCTGGGCGGCAACCTGGAGATGCGGGTCGAGGACGAACTGCGCGACACGCCGGAAGGACCGGAACGGGACGCCGCCATCGCCCGGATCGAGGCCGAGATCGAAGCGGAACGTCAGGAAGTGCTGGCCGCCGGCGGCCTGTTCGTGCTGGCGACCGAGCGGCATGAGAGCCGCCGCATCGACAACCAGTTGCGCGGCCGTTCCGGGCGTCAGGGCGATCCTGGCCTGTCGCGCTTTTATCTCAGCCTTGACGACGACCTGATGCGCATCTTCGGGCCGGACACGATGTTCGCGAAGATGATCCGCTCCAACCTGGAGGATGGCGAGGCTCTGCCTCCCTCCAAATGGCTGAGCAAGGCGATCGAGACCGCGCAGAAGAAGGTCGAGGCGCGCAACTACGACATTCGCAAGCAGGTCGTCGAATATGACGACGTGATGAATGATCAGCGCAAGGTCATTTACGAGCAGCGCAGCGACATCATGGACGCCGACACGGTGGACGATGTCGTCACCGACATGCGGCGCGAAACCGTGAACGATCTGGTCGGCGCATCCTGCCCGCCCGGCACCTATCCCGAACAGTGGGACATAGAGCGGCTGAAGGCGCGCACGGCCGAAGTGCTCGGCCTGGAACCGGACTTCGACGCTTGGCTGGCGGAGGATCAGGTCGATCCTGAAATGATCGAGGAGCGGCTGAGCGCCTTGGCTGACGAGGCCGTGGCGGAGAAGATCAAGGAGATCGACGCCAACGATTGGCACATGATCGAGAAATCGATCCTGCTCCAGAGCCTGGATCACCATTGGAAGGAGCATCTGGCGACGCTGGATGCGCTGCGCCAGGTCGTGCATCTGCGCGCCTATGCGCAGAAGACGCCGATCAACGAATATAAGCAGGAAGCCTTTGCCCTGTTCGAACGGATGCTGGAAAATATCCGCGAGGACGTGACCGGATCCATCGCACGCGTCCAGTTCCGCATGGAACAGCCGCCGCTGGAAGATTACGGCCTTCCGGTCCTGCCAGACTTCATCACCACGCACATCGACCCCTTCTCCGGCGAGGATAACAGCGCGGATATCGACGCGGGGCAGACCGCCGGCATCACGACCACGATACCCAGGGGTCCGTTGAATGCCGCGCCGGCGGGCGAATTTGCCAATCTCGACATCAGCCGCAACGCCCCATGCCCTTGCGGATCAGGCCAGAAGTACAAGCACTGCCACGGCGCTCTGGCCTGAAGCATGGAAAATGGGAGCCGCCAACCGCGGTTCCCCACGCGTTCAATGCGGAAGCGTTAACCAGTTTCATTGGCTTTTGCGTAACTTCTCTGCGCGATCCTGCGGACATAGTTGGGGGGATGGCCAGGAGGATAATCTTGGATCATGTCTCCTATCAGGCGCGCGTCCGGCAGCAGCGCGAGCCGCGCTACGGCGCGGACGTCGATGCATCCCTCTTGTGGGAAGGCGTCAGCCAGCCGGTCACGATCCGCAACATCTCCGTCTACGGCGCGCTGATCATCGGAGCTTGGCTGCCTGCCGTCGGACAGCGCGTGACGCTGATCGCGCAGGGGCTGGAAGTGTGCGGCACGGTGATATGGGAGGGGCCGGACCGTTGCGGCCTCCTTCTGAGCCGCGCCGTCGATCCGCTGGCGATCATCGCGGAATCGGGGATGGTGAAGGACGACCGACCCACCATCACCCTGCAACGCGTCGGCACCGACCGCTACGCCTGAAGGTGGCGGGCCACGCCCGATGAAGATGAGCACTATACCTACGCTATAGCGCTACGATAGTGACGGCGAGTTGCGACCAACTCACGCCGTTCCAAGGCTGAGGCGCGAACGACAGGTTACGTCGGACGCTGACCTACCGGATTCCACTTTACATTTTGGCGACATCAGAAAGGTCTGTTTTCGGGCTTTCGTACTAAACTGCCATTCTCTAGGACGGTCGCGATAGCTGCCGTGAGCGCCAATGAAGCGAACTTTTTCAACTGACCTCCGCGACGACCTAATCGCGGCGACCGTCGCCGCCATCGCGGCGGACGGAATTGAGGGGCTTTCGCTGCGGGTGCTTTCTCAATCTGTCGGCAAGAGCACGTCCGTTGTTTTCCAATTGTTCGGGGGCAAGGATGGACTGCTGCGCGAGACCGCGAAGGCGATGCTTGAGCGCGATCAGCAATATCATGCAGAACTGGCTTGCGGACTGCAGGGCCTCACGTTGACGGACGCGCTGCTGTCTGAATGCCTTTTGCACTATGTGCGGCAACGCACCCTAGTAAATAGCGCCCGTTTCTGGACGGAGGCGGTTTTCAAATCCCGACATTTGCCAGGAATTGAAGGTTTGGTCGCACAGTGGCGTGCCATGCGGGCATCGTTTTGGACCGGCGTGCTGGAGGGCAGCCGCTATGCCGGGCTTGGCGGCGTGCTCGGCGGCTACCTGACGATGGAGGAGGCCTATGCCAGCGCTCTAAAGGGACGCCTGGACTATGATCTGTTGCTGCGCGAGACGGTGGATGGGCTTCTGTCGGGCTGCGCTGGCCGGCACGACCCTACGACCACGCGCGGCGCGGCGGCAAGCTTGGTCGAAGAGCGCGCATTTGCCAATGCTGCCGATTTCGCCGTGGCACCGCCAGCGAAAATGGAAATGCTGATGGAGGCGGCGGTCGATCAGATCATGCGCATGGGGGCGACAGGCCTAAGTCTGAAGCAACTTGCTGCTAGTGTAAATCAGCCCCCATCGCAGATCATTTATCATTTTGGAGACTTTGCCGCCTTTCGCCGACAGGCCATCTGGAGGGCGCTGATGCATGCATTGCCTGACTATCTCGACGTTAGCCGTGACCGGGATGATGGATATTCCGCTGACTGGTCACGGGAACTGGGCGAAACGATGCAAGGGAAGGGTGATGATCGCCCCGCCGGCTTCTACGTCAACTATAGCCGCACCTTGGGACAAACCTGTCTTGTAGCGGCGACCGATCCCGCAATGCGTGAGTTTGTTCTGCAACTGCGTGTGATCGAAGGGGCTGGGATCTATCGGGCAAGTCAGAGCATATGGGCACCTTCTGTCCGGCTGTCACGAGACACGGCCACAGGCTTCGCTCTTTGGATCAAGGGGCAGGCGATTCTCAACGAGGCGTCGGGTTCGAATTCCACAGATTCGGCGTCAGAAATTTTGTTCGCGGCCGCTGCCTTGCATGGCGCCTGATTCGCCCAACGTGCTTTCAAACCATCGTTATTCTTCGCAATAAGACATTCAGACGCAATAAGCCTCAGCTGCGCTATTCCTCAAATTTTGTTCGTGTAACCGAACTGACCTACTTGCTCCCTAGAGGCCCGCAATATCGAACCGATGTTATGCGGTGATCGAAGCTGTATCCCGCGGCCAAAAAGGCTTGGGTGCAGGAGCCTTTAATTCGGGGAGCATTTCTGTGTCGAACTACCGTTATTTCAATCTGAGGACGTCGTTCCTGTGTGGCGCGGCGTTGCTCCTGACCAGTCTGCCTGGCGTGGCGTTGGCACAAGATGTTCCGGCCGATAGCGACGACGGCGATCAGATCATCGTCACGGCACAGAAGCGCAAGCAAACGCTGCTGGAAGTGCCTTCGGCGGTGCTGACATTGAGCGGCGAGCAACTGCGCAAGGACGGCGTGAAGGACTTTCTCGATCTCGCCCAGCATACGCCCGGCGTCATTGTGTCTAATACGCTCGTCGGTGGTCGCACGGTGCAGAATTTCACCATTCGCGGCATCGGCTACGACGATTTCCGCCCCAACGGCAACCCGTCTGCCGCCGTTCATTTTGACGGCATCTACCAGGGTTCATCCGCGCTGATCGGCGGCCAGATGTTCGACGTTCAGCGGGTCGAGATCCTCAAGGGACCGCAGGGCACGCTATATGGCCGCAACACCACGGCGGGCGCGGTCAATGTCATCTCCACCAAGCCCAGCGATCAATTCGAAGGGCGTGCGGAAACGACATATTCCAGTTTTGACAGCCGTCGCCTGGAAGCGGCCGTGAATGTGCCGTTGGCCGATCATGTCGCGTTGCGTGTGTCGGGCCTCTACGACCACACCGACGGCTATCAGACCCGTCTGGGCGCCGGCAGATATGCGGGCACCACGCCCAATGCAGCGATCCCGCCGATCACCGATCCGGGTTATAGCGACAAGGTTGGCCGTTCCACCTTCTATGGCGGCCGTACGCTGCTTTCCATAGGCGAAGGCACGGGCACCGAACTCTTGCTGAACCTGCACGCCTTCCAGGAGAAGGGCGGCCAGCCGCTGGCCGAGCCAACCAATGGCGGCACACCGCGCTACAGCTTCTACGGCAATATCGACAGCCGTCGCGCCCGCAAGAACTGGGGGGCGTCGCTGACGCTCAACCAGGACATCGGCGAGCATGCGGTGCTTACCGTGTTGGGTGGCTATGAATGGATGAAGAACGACTATGACTGGGACGACGGCACGCCTCAGCGCACTTACGATATCCTCTATCGCGACAAATTGAAGCAGGGCTCGATCGAGGCGCGGCTTCAGAACAAGGACAGCGGCAATTTCAACTGGACGGTTGGCGCGGCCTATTTCCGCGACAAGATCGACCTGTTCAGCACGCTCGATGGGTCTGACACCTTCCGTACTGTCTTTGAAGCCAATTATATCCAGAACCGCGAAAGCCTGGCCGGGTTCGCGGATGTCGGCATCAAGGTTGCGCCGCGCCTGCGCATCGACCTCGGTGTGCGGATGACGCGCGAGAAAGCGACGTTCCGCGGCTATACCGACGATCTCAACCCTTATGGATTGTCGATCGGCAAACTCGTCTTTCCGGGACTCGACGTCAATTTCGACAACCGGATGACCAAATCCAGTCCCTCGGGTCGCGCCACCGTTACGTATGAACTGGCCGACAATGCCCGCCTTTACGGATCGTTCGGGCGGGGGTTCCGTGCTGGTGGCTTCGATGGAACCACCATCTGGTCCGCTCCAGAAGCCTTGGCATTCAAGCCCGAAACCGTCTGGTCCTATGAAGGCGGGGTCAAGTTCCTGCCGCGCGGCGGGCCGGTGCAGATCGAGGTTGCCGGCTTTTACTACGACTTCTCGAACATTCAGGCGAGCACGTCGAAATCCTACGGTACGTCGGGCGCCTTCACCAGCGTGCGTACCAATGTGGGCAAGGCGCGTTCTTACGGAGGCGAAGTGTCGATCATCGCGCATCCGGTGGAACCGATGACGATCAATGTCGGCGCAGCCTTCCTGTCGACGAAGATATTGGAAATCGAATCCGCCAGCGCCACGGAGGCTGCCCGTCGTCTGGGCAACAACCTGCCGCAGGCGCCGAACATGACGCTGAACGGGTCCATCAGCTACGATATCGCCCTGTCAGATCGAGTGATGGTCACGCCGCAGGTCGACGCGCGCTTCGTCGGCAAATATTACACGGAACTGGATAACTATCAGTCGATCGGCGACTACACGCTGGTCAACGCCCGCATCGGCGTGGAGATCGACAAGCGCTGGACGGTGGCCGCGTTCGTGCGCAACCTGACCGACGAATATTATGCCTTCGGCCTCGGTGGCGCTTCAGCGACGACCAAGACGCAGCTGAGCGGTCCGCCGCGCACCTGGGGCGTATCTGCCGGGATGCGCTTTTGATGAGCGGATACAGCCGCAGGACGATATTGGCCGGCTCGGCAGCGGGAAGTCTTCTTGTCGCCGCCGGCAGAGCACAGGCGCAGGAGGAGCGGTTGTTTCGGCACGGGGTCGCAAGTGGCGATCCTGCCGCCGACAGCCTGCTAATCTGGACGCGCGTGACGGGCGCGGGCGATGGCCCTGTCGGCGGGCGGTGGCAGGTCGCCAGTGATGCGGCGTGCAGGTCCATCGTCGCCTCCGGACGGTTCGAGGCGACGGCAGAGCGTGATCACTGCGTCAAGATCGTGGCTACCGGGCTGGAGCCGGGCACCAGCTACTATTATCGGTTCGAGGTCGATGGCCAACGCTCTCCCATAGGACGGACTCGCACCTTGCCAACCGGCCGGACTGATCGGCTCGACATCGCGTTGGCCTGTTGCGGCATGTACATGTTTGGCGAGTTTCATGGCTATCACGCCATCGCGGAGCAGGCCGATCTCGACCTCGTGCTGTTCGTGGGCGACTATATCTACGAATATGGCGCCAATGCCTTTCCTGGCGTGCATGACATCCGGGCGATCGAACCGGCGCACGACACCGTCACACTGGCCGACTATCGCGCCCGCTATGCGCAATGGCGTCGCGATCCCGCATTGCAGGCTGCCCATGCGCGCGCGCCCTGGATCTGCATGTGGGACGATCATGAAATGGCCAATGATGACTGGATGCATGGCGCCCAGCATCATGATCCAGCGATCAACGGCGACTGGGAGGTGCGCAAGGCGGCGGCCGTGCGGGCCTATTTGGAATGGATGCCGATCCGTGATCCTGCGCCGGGTTCGCCATATGGCATCGAGCGCAGCTTCGTGCTCGGCGACCTTGCTACGCTGGTGCTGCCGGAGACCCGGTTGCAAGCGCGCGACCGGCAACTGACGCTGAAGGAGGATCTGGAATATCAGGTAATGGATGCGCGGGATCCCGCCCGCCCGACAGTGGTCGTGGACAAGGCTTTGCTGGCAACGCTCGACCGCACGGCATTGCCCGATGGCTATCGGCTGGAGCCGGACATTGCCGGTTTCCGCAATAAGATCGCCGACCCAGACCGGCGCATGGTGGGCGATAAGCAACTGGCGTGGATCGGCCGCGAGTTGCAGGCGCATGTCGCGGCCAAGCGCCCATGGTTCCTGTTGGGATCGCCGACCATTCTTTCCAGCTACGTCTATCCTGACCTAACGCAGTTGGGGAAGGGGCCTGCCGCACTCGCATCCTTCTTTGCCATGACGCGCTATGGGCTGCCGATGCTCAATCTCGACGCGTGGGACGGCTATCCGGCGGAACGCGCGCGGCTTTATGATATTGTCGAGCAGAGCGGCGCGAACATGCTGGTTCTGTCGGGCGACAGTCACATGGCCTGGGTCAACGAGCCACACCGCGACGGACGCAGGCTGGGGCTGGAACTGTCGGCTTCCACCATTACCGGCCCGTCGATCGGCGAACTGATGCTGCCCGACGGGCCGGTCGGCGAAGCCTTTGCCCGGGACAATCAAGACGTGCTGTGGTGCGATCATCGCGCTGTCGGCTACGTATCGTTGACGCTGCGCCGGAACAGCGTGGAAGGCCGGTTCGTACGCGTAACGAAACCGCGATCGACCGAGGCGACGACCGACATAGCCATGACCGCGAGAGCCGTAATGCAGGATGGGAAACCAGGCGGCTGGACGCTGGGATAATCATGTCGGGTGCGCGCGGCTCAGGTCGCGCGCGCTTGTTCAAACAAGGCCCAATGCCGTCGCACAAGCAGGATACCGGCAAGCCCGGCGATGCAGGACGGCAGGGCGTAAGCGAGCCGCAGGGCATCATGACCATCGCTCGCATTGGGCAGCGCGGGCACAAAGCCTGCCAGGGAAATCGCGCTTAGCGCGATCATGGCTCCTGCGCCGCCGGCCATCTTGTTGACGCTGTTGATCATCGCATAATGGCTGGCAGCCAGTCCGCGCCCGTGCCGGGCCACGCCGTCTCCGACGATATCGGCCAGAAACGACCGCAGCAGCAGATAGTCGCCGCCCCAGGCAATGCTGCGCAGCGACAGTAGAAGCAGCGCCGGCAAAATTTGGCCGTGCGGCAGCAGTAGAGAGACTAGCGACAACAGCCGAAGCGCGAAAATGAGTTGCAGAATGTACCCGCGTGCATGGCGCATGCCGAGATATGTCCAGGCCGGTATCATGGCGATCCCCGCCAGTGCCGGCAACAAAAGCATCAGGCCGGTCCAGTCGCGCAGACCCAGTACATCGTCGAAGAAGAACAGCGCAACCGACGCTTCCGCCGCATCGGCCGTGCCGAGCAGGGCGTACAGGCCTACGAGAGGCAGAAGCGGGCGGCACCGGATCGCCGCCCATATCGCGCGCCAATCAATCCGTTGCGATGGCTGCGCTGTCGGTTCGGGCAGGCTCATGATCGCCAGCAGAACGACAGCCGGGGTGGCGAGCAAGGTCGTGATGCCCAGAAAACGGACCTGACCGGCAATGCCGTCGCCGAATAGGTTTTGCGCCACGGTCGGCAACAGCAGGACAGCGATAGTGCCGGCCGCGAACATCCACATTTTAACGCCCATCACGCGTGTCCGGTCGGCGGGGGACTTGCCAATTTCCATCGACCATCCGCCATGAGGCGTGGCCAGAATGGTGTGGCCAAGGAACAGCAGCGCGGCTCCCAATGCTAGCGCCATGGGGGCACTGTGCGGCGGCGCCAGCAGCAACAGCCAGCATCCACCCATGATGAACGGCACGGCGCCGATCATCCAGGGGCGGCGACGCCCGAACGGCGTCATCACATGATCGCTGGCCAGTCCGATCAGCGGATCGGCGATGGCATCGATCAGCCTTGTGCAGACGATCAGGGCGGCCACATGGACAAGTGGCATGCCCTGTTGCCCGGCAAGCCATGGCGGCAGGAAGACCCTGCCTGTCAGCTCGACGAGCTGAAAAACAAGGATGGCGGAACTGAAGGCAAATAAGCGCGGCAAGGTGACGGTGGCGGAGTGCCTGGACACCGGAAAATTCCCCAAGGAGCGAATTTCGCTAGGGCGCTTTCAAGTCAGTATCGTGACGGCGCGGCGAGTCGGATAACTGCATATCTTCAAACCTGAGCGGCCACTTACGCGGGCGGCTCACATGCGACGTTGGCGACGTTGTTAATGGGCGTCGACCAAGCGTGGCTGCCGTTGACGGCAGCGCCCTGAGACAAGTTACCCAGGCCGCTCGTCACCGGATTTGAGACCCGCGGCTGGCTCGCCTGCCATCGTAAAAGTGCGAAACTGTTCCAGCGATGCCGAAGCGGCCCGCCGGAGCCAGGCCGCAAACCGATCTTCGGTGCCGGTGGAACTTGCGCGCCTCCTGGGGCGATATAGGCGATAGCATTCGCCCAGGTCGCGGGCCTTCGCCTGACAAGGCACAAGGCGCCCCGATCGAAGATAGGGCTCGGCAACCATGGGTATCGCCAGGGCAATGCCAAGACCCGACGCTGCTGCCTCGTAGGTCAGCTGAAGGGTCGCGAATTCCCTTATGTCCAGCGCGTTCGAGGGCGTGCCCGATCCTGCGAACCAGCGCTCCCATAGCGATGCGGGTGAACTCACGGACAACAGGGTGTGGGACGCGATATCCCTGCCGAAACCATCCAGGGTCGCAGCCTTCAGCAGTGTCGGCGCCGCGACCGGAATGACTTCGACATGCGCGATCGTCTCTGAAACCATGTCATCAGGAACGGCCAAGCCGCCCCAGATGCCGAGATGCGCTTCCCCCGACCGAAGCGCGTCGAAATGCCGCGTCGGCAATATGTCGACTTCTATCCCTTCGGCGCGCCTAAGATCCTTGAGGCGTGGCATCAGCCAGTTGGTGGCCAGACTGTGCGACGTTGCGATCTTCAACTTCGACAGGCTATTTTCCGACGCCATCGTCGTCGCACGGCGGATCGCCTCCATCGCGGGCTCGATCAGCGCAAGGTAATGGGCGCCAGCGGCAGTGAGGGTGGGGACTGGACCGGACCTGTCGAACAGGATGATTCCGAGGAAAGTCTCGAGCGACGAGATCCTCCGGCTGACGGCCGAGGGGCTGAGCGCGGTCGATCTTGCTGCGGCGCGAAAGCTCCTCGCATGCGCCGCAGCTACGAAAATCTCGATGGCCACAAGGGGAGGGCTGCGTCGCAACATCCGCTGAACATAGACGAAGAATGTCACAAGTTTGAGACATTGTCGGATGATGGGAATCGCGACGAAGCCAGATCCTCGGCCTTGCGACGAACGACCAGGTCTGCTGGCCTTGCTGTTCGTGATCTATGCGCTTGCCTTTGGCCAACGGCAACTGCCCATGATCTCGGCTGAAATACTGCAACTACGGCTGGGGCTGACCGATGGGGCTATCGCGATTCTCGTCAATGGCTGCTTCGCCCTGCCTTATGCGCTGCTGGCCATGCCGGCCGGATGGTTGGCGGATCGCTCCGACAGATTGAGGCTGGCGGGTTGCGGCATGGGGCTCGCCAGCCTCGCCACCATTGCAAGCGCTTTCCCTGCTACGACCGAAATGGTCCTGCTCAACCGTGTGGCGATCGGCATCGGCCATGCCGCGCTGGTGCCTGCCTGTTATTCGGCGCTTGGCGATGTCGCCCGGCCCGACCGCATTGGCCGGGCGGCCGCAGTTTTCGCCCTCGCTCCGTTCATCGGCGTCGCTCTCACATTGCTGCTTGGCGGCTTCCTGATGAGCGACCGTTCGTCACTCGGCCTTTCGGCGCTCGTTGGCGGCAGCAGTCTTGCCACGGCCGCAGCGCTTGCTCTTTGGCCCGAACCGTTGAGGCGTGAGCGGCAAGTGGTCAATGGTCGGGCACCGGCAAATTGGTGGACGATCGTCGGCACCAACCTCGCCCTGGCACTGGCCGCGATGGGCGTTCACGCATTGGTGGCCTGGGGTGCGATATGGCTCGTCCGCTCGCACCATCTTGCGCCCTCGCATGCGGCCTGGCTCATGGGCGGTGCGATTCTGCTCGGCGGCGTCGGGGGCAGCACCGCAATCCGGGCGGCCGCGCGCAGATGGCTGAAGGTCCGGCTCGGAAGCCTCGTCTGGTTTGCCATGGCGAACTTTGCTGTCGCACTGATTGCGCCCCTGCTATTTTCGTCATCGCTCGCAATAGCCGTCGTCCTGCTGGCGCCGGCGATGCTATTCGCCGCGATCGCACTGTCGTCGGGGCCCGCCGCCCTGCAGGAAATGACGCCCGCGCATCTGCGTGGTCGTCGACACGGGCTCGCGATCGCAGTCGTCAATCTTGTCGGCCTTGCCGCCGGCCCCGCCCTTGTCGGTCTGCTGACCGACGCCACAGGCGACAGGAACGCGCTCGGCGGCGTGCTGATGTGGCTTCTGCCGGTCATCTTCACCTTGAGCGCCTTGTCTGCCGCTTTCGCGAACCTCGCCCAGCGCCGGAGCTACGCGATCCCGGGCCGACCATCCTCGACAACATAGCGCCCCAGGCTGGTGCAGCGGCTGGCAGGATCCGTGAGATCGTTCACCGAGCGCATGTCGATCGCCAGCCTGTCGGGCGTTATTTCGAGCAGCGTGTAGCCGGCATGGGCGTTATCGAGAAAGCGGACATGCGGGTTCAGCCCCTTTGCTGGTCCGAATAGCGTTGCGGGGCCATTTCGCGAGGCGAGGCAGGAGGTGACGATCTCTGTCGCGACAACGGGGGATTGCTCGCGGTCGAAAACCTGCTTCACATCGTTCAGCCAGAAGGAATGGACATCGCCCCCCAGGATGACCGGATTGCGGACGGACGCTTTGGCTACCGCGGACAGCATCCGATCGCGCGTGGCGCCATAGCCGTCCCAGATGTCGGAATAGCGCGCCTCGCGGCCCTGGGGCAGGAATAGGCGCGAGAACAGGGTCTGCTGTGCGATCAGGTTCCATTTCGCCTTGTCATCGCGCAGTCCCGCCGCCAGCCATCGTTCCTGCGCGAAGCCAAGCATTGTGGCGGCAGGATCGGTCGCGGCCGGGCATGCATCGACGACCTGCCCCGCGCGTTCCGTAGAAGTCGCGCAGGGGTGCGGCGTCCGATATTGCCGGCTGTCCAGCACATGCATCGAGGCGAGGTCGCCCCATTGCAACCGGCGATAGAGGCGAACCTCGCCGTCCGCGCGGAACACGCTCGGGCGCAGCGGCATATGCTCGAAATAGGCTTGGTAGGCGGCCGCCCGGCGACGGAGGAATCGCACGGGACCTCATGATCGTCCCAGGTCACGAGGAATGGCATGTTTGCATGCGCGTCGGCGAGAAGGGCGTCGGTGCGATAGAGCGCGTATCGGGCGCGGTAGTCGGCCAAGGATACAGGTTCCGGCGCGCCGAAGCTGCGCACGTCCGGCCCTGCCCCGAACGACTTCTCATAGATATAATCGCCGACCTGAAGCACGATATCGACATTCTGCGCCGGCATATCGGCATATGCGCTGAACCAGCCCTGCTCCCAATGCTGGCAGGAGGTAAGCGCCAGCCGCAATTGCCGTATATGCGGGTCGATCGTCATGGTCCGGCCGACCCGGCTTGTCGTTCCGCCAAGATGGAAACGGTAGAAATAGGGCCGCCCGGCGGGAAGGCCCTGTACCTCCAGATGGACCGCACCGCCACGAGCGATCGGCGCCGCGATCCTGCCGGCGCGAACGATCCGGCGGAAATTGTCGTCGAGTGCGATCTCGAAAGCCGGCGCGCTGTCCTCCTCCGTTCCCATTACCCGCGTCCAGAGCACGAAGCCGTCGTGCGACGGTTCGCCCGACGCAACGCCCAGCGCAAAGGGGTCACCTGAAAATCGGGGACGCGCGACGGGACGCGCATTGGCGCCCGCCGTTATGAAGCGCATCGCCGCGGCCGCGGCCGCGCTACGCAGAAGCGTGCGGCGCTCGATCATCAGAAACGTGCCGACAGACGCATGTAATAGGATCGACCGTTCAGCCCGATGGGCGTCTCCTCTCCGGTGGGAAAGCTGCCGCCGGTTGCTGCGATGACATTGACCTGATCGGCGATCTGGTCGGGTCTGGCGTCGAAGAGGTTGAGGACCCCCGCGCCCAGCCGCACGCCGGGCACGACCTCGTAACCGGCCGATACGTCGACCGTGGTCTTGCCGTCGAAGGTCTGCGTCGCCGACAATGGTGCTGAGGTATAGGTGCCGAACGCCGCGACATTGAGGCCGGCATCGAACCAGCCATGTGTCAGGGACGCCTGTGCCGTGATCTTGTCCTTGGGCTGGGCCTTGGTGATGAAGAGGATGGATTTGTTCGCGAGCAGCGGCAGGCCAGGAATGGCGGGGTTCGCGCCAAGCCGATCGAGATCGGTGATGAAACGGCCATAGCCGGCCGAAACGGCGAGCCGCGAGTCGGGGGCGATGCTGCCCTGCCAGCGCGCCGTTACTTCCACGCCATCGGTCGTCGTGTCGATCGCGTTGGTGAAGAAGCGGACCTGCTGGAAGCTGGTGATGCCGGCATTGGCGAGGATCGCTGCGACTGCGGCGCCACCGAGCTGCTCGCTCAGCGCAATCCGGTCCCGGATACGGATGTGGAAGTAGTCGGCGGTGAAGGAAAAGCCGCCGAATGGACCGATCACGACGCCCCCGGTGATGTTACGCGATCGCTCGGCCTTGAGCGGGACAGCGCCCAGCGCCCGGGCAACCGGATCGGACACGGGAAGCGTTCCCACGGTGACGAGCTTGCCCGCGCTCAGTGCGCCGGCGACGGCGCTGAAATATTGCTGCTGCAGTGACGGCGCCTTGAAGCCCGTGCCGATCGTGCCGCGCACCGCCAGCCCGCGCAGGAGATCGTAGCGCGCCGTCGCGCGCCAGGTCACCCGGCCGCCGAAATCGTCATAATGGTCGTAGCGCGCTGCGCCACCAAGGAGCAGATGGCGAACTGGACGCCGTTCGATGTCGAGAAAGGCGGCATAGGCGTCGCGCCCGGCGCTGGTCGGATTGCGCGGATTGAAGCCGGCGAAGCCATCGGCGCCGAGCCCGAAATAGGCGGCGGGCTCGCCATCGCGGATGCTGTAGCGCTCGTGACGATATTGGCCACCCGCCGCGATGTTGCCGCCAGCTAGGACGCCGTCCAGCGAATGCGAAAGGGTAAGGTCGGTCACATATTGATGATAGGCGACGCCGCCTGAATCGAACCGTGTCGGACTGTTGAGGCCGAGCGAGACATTGGCCGTGTCAAACACGTCGAAGTCGGCCTTGTTATATCCGTAGCTCTGGCTCAGATCGACCTTGATCCCGGCAAGGTCGCCGGTCGCGCCGACGGTGGCACCAATGTCCCAGATATGCGGCTCGATAATGGGCAGGAAGCCGTTCGGGTACAGCGGCGAGAAGCCGGGTACGCGAAAGCCCGCGCCGTTGTTGGAAATCTTGCGGGTCAGCGTGCCAAAAGAATAGAGGTTGAACGCGCCGGCGGGCAGTTCAGCGTCAAATGCGGCGCTCGCGATTCGCGACCTGGGATCGCCGATCCTGTAGGTCACCCGTCCAAAGCGTTGGTCAATGAACGCGCGGTTGGTAGGCTGCTCGGCGCGGGCCATCGCGCTAAGCGTCACATGGCCGCCGTCGCCGATCGCGAAACCATGGCTTGCGCCGAGCGTGACATTCTCGCCGTCGCCTTCTTCCGTGATCCCGGCCTTGAGATCGGCGGTGCCGCCGGAGGCGTTGGACTTCAGGATGATATTGACGACGCCAGCAATCGCGTCCGACCCATATTGCGCTGCGGCACCGTCGCGGAGCACTTCGATCCGCTCGATCGCATTTGCGGGGATACTGTCGAGGTCGACCGCCGCCGATCCACGACCGATGCTGTTGTTGACGTTGAGGACGGCGTTGGCATGCCAGCGCTTGCCGTTGACCAGCACCAAGGTCTGATCGGGCGCGAGGCCACGCAAGGTAATCGGCTTCGTGTTGGCCGCCGTGGCGGTCGTCGCCGCGCGCGCGAAGTTGACCGAAGGTTCGAGGAAATTGAGCGCCCGACCAAGGTCGGCGTAGCCAGATGCACCGAGCATCTCTCCGGAGACCACATCGATGGGTGCAGACGATGCAAGCACGGCACGTCCGGCCGATCGCGTCCCGGTTACGACGATGTCGCTGTTCGGCTCATCGACCCCAATTTCTTGTGCTTGCACGGCACTCGTAAAGAGCAGCGCGCTCGTCAGCAAACCAGTTCTGTGCATGGGAGCCCCTTTCCAGGGACAGCCTTAATGATATGTCACCGCGCCGGTTAGTGATCGCATCGGCACATGTGTTGCGGATTGATCAACAGCAACGTCATCAAAGTGAAATAATCACATGAGCGGAAAATCGATGCCGATTCAGCTCCGGTCCATTTCCTGACGGTTGCTCGGGTGCTTATGTCGATCGGCAACTGCATTGCCAATCCAATTGGGCAAGGCGACCTCCATCGGCGCATCCGACACCGTCGTCCTGTTGCCAATCGACATGATCGCCAAAACGGTGTCGAGATCAGCAGCGGCTGAAGCCGTGGATCGGGTACAGCTCGAGCCATCGCTGCAGGATGCGCTATACTGGCGAAGAAGCTGCGGCTCACGAGTAGGATACAGCGGCAAGTGGCGGACAGGGTGGGATTCGAACCCACGGTGAGCGTAAACCCACGGCGGTTTTCAAGACCGCTGCCTTAAACCACTCGGCCACCTGTCCTTTGACCGACGCTTCCTAGCGTGCCGCGCGCCGATGCCAAGCGATAAATGCCGGCGCGCCGACACAGGCCATCGGTTCATCGCCTCGGAGGAGCGATGACGGCGATAGGGGATTCACCTGCGGCATGGGCTGTGCAACAAAGGGGCATGGGAGATTCTCTGCGCTACATCCTGCCATCCGCCCTGCTGGCCCTCACCGCGATCTTCGCCGGTATAGCGCCGGCCCAGCGTGCCGATGCGCAGGACGACGCGGCTTTCCAGACCTATCTCGAAACATTGCGACCCAAGGCACGGGCAATGGGGATCAGCGATGCCACGCTGAACGGCGTGTTCCCGACGCTGACCCCTAATCCGCGCGTCATCCAGCTGGACCAGAGCCAGCCGGGCGGCGGCGCCTATTCCCCCATCCCCAATTTCGAACCCTATCGGCGGACCCATGTCGATGCGGCGCGCATTGGTCGCGGGCGCAGCGTCTATCAGGCGAACCGTGCGCGGCTCGGGCGGATCGAGGCGGAAACCGGCGTTCCGGAAGAGATCATGGTCGCCATCTATGGCCATGAGACCAATTACGGGTCGTACACTGGCGATTTCGACCTGATCCGGTCGCTGGCGACATTATCCTGGGAAGGACGCAGGCGGG
The DNA here is from genome assembly GCF_001556865.1 of Sphingobium sp. CCH11-B1. Lineage (GTDB taxonomy): Bacteria > Pseudomonadota > Alphaproteobacteria > Sphingomonadales > Sphingomonadaceae > Sphingobium. The sequence continues at coordinate 39,298 of NZ_LSJY01000070.1, forward strand.
CGCTGTTCGAACCGGAACTGCTCGCTACCCTCAAAATGCTGGACAACGGCGTGCCGCGTAGCCGGCTGGTGGGCAGCTGGGCGGGCGCGACCGGCTATCCCCAGTTCCTGCCCAGCGTCTACCTGCGCGTCGCCAAGGACGGTGATGGCGACGGCAAGGCGGACATCTGGACCAGCGAGGCTGACGCGCTCGCCTCCATCGCCAATTATTTCGTGCAGTCGGGGTGGCGGCGGGGGCAGCCATGGGGTGTGGCGGTGATCGTCCCATCCGGGCTGGACCGCACGGCGCTCGCCGCCCGGACGACGCCGGCCCGCTGCCCGCGCGTGTTCAACCGGCACAGCCGGTGGCTGACCATGGCGGAATGGCGACGGCTGGGCATCGCGCCCGCTTCGGGCGCATGGGCGGCCGATGATGTCCTGGCGACGCTGCTGGAGCCGGACGGGCCGGGCAGGACCGCCTATCTGCTGACCAGCAATTATCGCGCGATACTCGATTATAATTGTTCCAATTTCTATGCCTTGTCGGTGGGGTTGCTGGCGGATGCGGTCAAACAATAAGGGGGTGGCGCTGGCCGCCATGATGCTGGCTTTGGGCCTGTCCGGGGGCTGGGCGGAGGCGCAGGCGGGACCGGACGGAGCGGCGGTTCTCGGCGCGCCCTTCACCGTCGAAGGCGTGACCTACACCCCGGCTGATCCCGCTTATTATGACGAGGTCGGCTACGCCGCGTCGCAGCAGAGCGGCGGCCCGGATGGCAAGACGGCGACAGACGAGTCCTTTGTGCCGACTGCCGTCACAGCCTCCCACAAGACGCTTCCGCTGCCCAGCTATGTCGAGGTGACGGCGCTGGACAGCGGTCGCACTATCCTGGTGCGGGTCAACGATCGTGGGCCGATGCGTAATGATCGCATCATCGCCCTGTCCAGCGGCGCAAGGGAACAGTTGGGCATCGTGGGAGACGACGCCGCCGTGCGCGTCCGTCGCGTCAATCCGCCCGAGCAGGAAAAGGCGGTGCTTCGTGGTGGCGGGCGAGCGGCCGAACGGCTGGAAACCCCCGCGCCCTTGCTGAAGGCATTGCGGGGCAAGCTGCCGCAGCAATCAGCGGCAAATATCTCGCCCCGATCCAAGCAGGGCGCGCTAGGCAGGAAAGCCGCGACAGCGCCGGCAAGCACGGAGGTCGCGCCCTCGCGTCCCGGAGCGGATTTCGACCGACCGGCGCCTCCGCCCGCCACGGTCGCCCCGGCTTTAACCAGCCCGACCCGCAAACCGCCCGCCGCGAAGGAGGCGGCGGCGATGCCGAGCCCGCCTGCCAACGCTGCGCAGGGGCGCTACGACGTACAGATCGGCGCTTTTTCTTCACAAGCGCGTGCGCAGCAGGTGGCGAAGAGCGCAGGGGCGCGCGTCGAACAGGCGGGCACGATGTGGCGTGTTCGGCTCGGCCCCTATCCCACGCTTCAGGCCGCGCAGGCGGCCATAAAGGCAGCGGCAGCGAAGGGGTTTGAGAATGGCCGGATCGTCAGTAATGACGCGCGATAGTCACGGCGCGTCCGCACATGATTCCATTTATTGAAGGCCCTTATCCGATGAAGAAGAGCGTTGCCCTCCTCCTTGCCGCTGGGTTGCTGGCGCAGCCGCTGATCGCCGCCGCGCCGCCCTACACCAGCGAAGCGCCCATCGCCTATATGAAGGATCTGTCGTCGGGCGCGGTGCTCTATGACAAGGGCGGCGAGACGCGGATGCCCCCGGCTTCCATGGCAAAGATGATGACGGCGCATGTCGCTTTCCGCCTGATCCAGAAGGGCGAGCTGAAGCTGGACACGAAATTCACCGTGCGCCCGGAAACATGGAAGCAGTGGCATGGCCCCCAGGCAGGATCGACCATGTTCCTGTCGGCCGGCGAGCAGGTTTCGGTTGAAAATCTGCTGCACGGTATCGTGACCCTGTCCGGCAACGATGCCTGCGTCGTTCTGGCGGAGGGTATTGCCGGGACCGAACAGGCATTCGTCGCGCTGATGAACGAGGAAGCCAAGCGCCTGGGCCTGAAGAACAGCCATTTCGGCACCAGCAATGGCTGGCCAGACGAAGGCGTTACCTATGTGACGGCCGAGGATCTGGCGAAGCTGGCGCAGGCGACCATCGAAGAGACGCCGGATCTCTATAAACGCTTCTACGCCACCACCTCCTTCACCTGGGGGAAGACCATGGGCGGAGCGGACATCAACCAAGCGAACCGCAATCCGATTCTTGGCAAGATCGCTGGCGCGGACGGCCTTAAGACCGGCCACACGGAAGAGGCGGGCTATGGCTTCACCGGCTCTGCCGAACAGGATGGCCGCCGCCTGGTGATGGTCGTCGCGGGACTGACCAGTTTCAACGGCCGCATCTCGGAATCGGTGCGCTTCATGGACTGGGGCTTCAAGGCGTGGAAGGCGCAGCCGCTGTTCAAGAAGGGACAGACGGTCGAGACGGCGGAGGTGCAGATGGGCAGCGCGACCAGCGTGCCGCTCGTCGCGCCGCAGAACCTGGCGGTCACCCTGCCGCGCACGGCGTCCGCCAATGTGCAGGTGAAGGTGGTCTATACCGGCCCGATCAAGGCGCCGATCGCCAAGGGGCAGCAAATCGCCCAACTGATCGTCCAGACGCCCGACACGCCGCCTCAGGTGATGCCGCTGGTGGCGGGTGAGGATGTCGGCGAAGCCGGTTTGTTCGGGCGGCTGTGGAACGGCATGAAGTCTCTGTTCGGGTGAGCCGAGGGCGGTTCATCACGCTGGAAGGCGGCGAGGGCGCTGGCAAGTCGACCCAGTTGCGCGCGCTCGCCACCGCTTTGCGCGACGCAGGATTGGACGTGGTCGAGACACGCGAGCCGGGCGGCAGCGAAGGGGGGGAGGCAATCCGCACCCTGTTGCTGACCGGCGGGGCGGATCGATGGAGCCCGCGCGCCGAAGCGTTGCTGTTCGCGGCGGCGCGGGCCGATCATATCGAAAGGACGATTCGCCCGGCGCTGGAGCGGGGTGCATGGGTATTGTCTGATCGGTTCCTCGATTCGAGCCGCGCCTATCAGGGGCAGGGCGCGCTGACCGACGCCGACATATTGGCGCTGCACCGGATCGGCAGTGACGGGTTCCTGCCCGACCGCACATTCTTTCTGACGCTGCCGGAAGAAGAAGCCGCTGATCGGGCGAAGGCGCGCGACGGCGACATCAGCGACCGTATCGGCGGACGGGCAAGCGAATTCCACCGCGCCGTGGCGGATGCCTTCACCCGCTTCGCCGCGCAGGAGCCGGAGCGTTTCCGCACGGTCGACGCTGCCGGCCCTGCTGCGGAGGTTACCGCGCGCCTGATGTCGATGCTGGCGGATCTGCTGCCATGACGACGGTCCTGGGCCATGACGCGCAGGCCCGATCGATGATGGCGGCGGCAAGCAGCGGCCGCATGCATCATGGCTGGATACTTGCCGGTCCCAGGGGCGTGGGCAAAGGCCTGTTTGCGCGCGCGCTTGCGATGCGGTTGCTGGCCGATGCGGCGGGGCCAGCGGTTGGCGGAGAGGGGCTGGGCGCGCCAGACAATCACCCCATCCGAAAGCTGATCGAGGCGTCCGCCCATCCTGATTATGCGGAACTCGCCCCACTGGAAAAGGACGGCGTCACCGCGCGCAACATCAGCGTGGATCAGGTGCGCGGGCTGCAGCGGCTGATCCAGTCCGCGCCGTCCCTCTCTTCGCGGCGGATCGTCGTCATCGACAGCGCCGACGATCTGGAGCGTGGCGCGGCCAACGCGCTGCTCAAGACGCTGGAGGAGCCGCCCGCCGACATGCTGTTCCTGCTGGTCAGCCACGCGCCTGGAAGGTTGCTCCCCACCATCCGGTCGCGCTGCCGCACCCTGCGGTTCGATGCGCTGGACGAAGGTGCGATGCGCGTCATCCTCAAACGGACAGATGACAGCCTGTCGCCGCGAGAGATCGACGCGCTGGTTCGTGCGGGGCAAGGATCCCCCGGTCAGGCCTTGCGCTATGCCGGACTCAATCTCACGGAAATCGAGGATATATTGGCGACGCTCTCCGCGGAGGGCGATCCGGACAATCGCCGCCGCCTGGCTCTGGCCAAGTCGTTGGCGCTCAAATCCGCAAAGCCGCGTTATGAGGCATTTTTGGAGCGGGTGCCCGCCTTCATCGCCCAGGCGGCACGCGGCCGCACCGGGCCTGCCTTGGGGAAGGCGCTGGACCATTGGGAAAAAGCGCGGCATCTGGCGGGCGGCGCGGTAATCCTGTCGCTGGAGCCGTCCGCCGTCGTCTTCGAACTCGCGGGGCATGTTGCGGCGCTCGCCAGCCCTGACTGACGGAGCGCCCGCGCTGGCGGCGCACCATGCCTTTTGCGCAATTTCGAAGTCGTCGCATGTTCCATCCGGGCGGAAATCGCTTTAGGGAGGCGGCATGTCGAAGCCATTCACCATCACGACCGCCATATCCTATCCCAACGGCCGCCCGCATATTGGCCATGCCTATGAAGTGATCGCCACCGACGCGATCGCCCGATTCCAGCGAATGATGGGCCGCGACGTCTTCTTCCAGACAGGCACTGACGAACATGGCCTCAAAATGGCGCAGACGGCGCGTGGCCGGGACATGGAGCCTCAGGCTCTGGCGGATGAAATGGCGTCCTATTTCAGGGCGATGAACGATGGACTGAACATCAGTTTCGATCGTTTCATCCGCACTAGCGAACCCGATCATCATCGGGCAAGCCAGGCCATCTGGAAGGCGATGGAGGCCAGCGGCGACCTGTATCTTGGCCGTTACGAAGGCTGGTATTCGGTTCGTGACGAGGCATTTTACGACGAGAAGGAGATCGTCGAAGGGGAAGGGGGTGCCAAACTCTCTCCTCAGGGTACGCCGGTCGAATGGACCGTCGAGGAAAGCTGGTTCTTCCGCCTGTCGGCCTATCAGGACCGGCTGCTGGCACTGTATCGCGATCATCCCCGGTTCATTCAGCCGGAAAGCCGCCGCAATGAGGTGATGCGCTTCGTGGAGGGCGGGCTATCCGACCTTAGCGTCTCGCGCACCAGCTTCGATTGGGGCGTCAAGGTGCCGGGCTCCGAAGGCCATGTCATGTATGTGTGGGTCGACGCGCTCACCAATTACCTTACCGGCTGCGGCTATCCCGACGACCGGGAGCGGATGGCGCGTTATTGGTCGGAAGGCGGCGATATCACTCATATCATCGGCAAGGATATCGTGCGATTTCATGCGGTTTACTGGCCGGCTTTCCTGATGAGCGCGAAGCTGCCTCTGCCGCAGCGGGTGTTCGGCCACGGCTTCCTGCTCAATCGGGGCGAGAAGATGTCCAAGTCGCTGGGCAATGTCGCGGACCCGATGGAACTGGCCGAAAAATTCGGCGTGGATCAGCTGCGCTATTTCCTGCTTTCGGAAGTCACCTTCGGCAATGACGGGAGCTACAGCGCCGAAGCGATCGTCCAGCGATCGAACAGCGACCTGGGCAACGCGTTCGGCAATCTGGCGCAGAGGACGCTCAGTTTCATCGCCAAGAACCTGGCGGGGCGGCTTCCCGCCGTTCGCGGCCATGATGCGGCAGACGCGGAATTGTTCGCCTTCATCGATCGCGTGGTACGCACGGACATGCCGGCCGCCATTGACGAGCTGGCGTTGTCCGGCGCGATCGAACATTGGCTGCGCGCCTGTTTCGCCTGCAACCAATATATCGACGCGCAAGCGCCATGGACGCTGCGCAAGACCGACCCTGAGCGAATGGAGACCGTGCTTGCGACGCTCTACATCGCCATCGCGCAACTGGCGGTTGCGATCCTGCCGGTGATCCCGGCGAGCGCCACCGCGCTGCTGGACCATATGGGTGTGCCTGACAACCGCCGCAGTCCTGCAGGGATAGGCGGTCACTGGTATTCGGAACTGGCGGAAAGCGGCTTTACGGTCGAGCCGTCAAAGCCGCTGTTCCCGCGCCTGGAATTGCCGGCGGAGGATGCCTGACACCATGTTCCCCGCTCCCAGCCTGATCGACAGCCATTGCCACTTGAATTACAAGGGGTTGATTGAGGATCAAGCCAATGTGCTTGAACGGGCGCGGGCGCGCGGCGTGGGCACGATGCTGAACATCGCGACCCGGGAGAGCGAATGGGACGCAGTGCTGGAGACGGCGGTCAGGGAGCCGGATGTATGGGCGACCGTCGGCATCCATCCGCATGAGGCGGACGAGCATCCCCACGTCGATACGGCCAAGCTGGTCGAGCGGGCGGCGCATCCACGGGTAGTGGGCATTGGCGAGACGGGGCTCGATTATTATTACGACCATAGCGACCGCGAACGGCAGCAGACGAGCTTTCGCGCCCATATCGTCGCATGCCGCGAAACCGGGCTGCCGCTGATCGTCCATACCCGCGATGCGGAGGAGGATACGTTGCGTATCCTGCGCGATGAGATGGGGAAGGGGGCCTATAGCGGGGTGATCCATTGTTTCACCGCCAGCGGCGCCTTCGCCGACGCAGCGATGGAGCTTGGCTTCTACATCAGCATTTCCGGCATCGTGACCTTCAAAAGCGCCAAGGATTTGCAGGACACGGCCAAGCGGCTGCCGCTCGACCGGCTGCTGATCGAAACGGATTCGCCCTTCCTCGCGCCGGTGCCGCATAGGGGCAAACCGTGCGAGCCTGCCTATGTCGCTGATACGGCGGCCTTCCTCGCTGGTCTGCGCGGCGAAAGCGTCGAAACGCTCGGAGCCGCCACTTCGGCCAATTTCCGCACCCTGTTTGCCAAGGCGGCATGAGCCTGACGCTCACCATCCTGGGCTGCGGCACATCGTCGGGGGTGCCGCGCATCGGCAATGATTGGGGCGATTGCGACCCCACGGAGCCGAAGAACCGGCGCACGCGCGTTTCCATATTGGTCGAAAGTCCGACCACCCGCATCCTGGTCGACACGTCGCCAGACATGCGCATGCAGTTGTTGGCCGCCGATGTCATTGATATCGACGCCATCCTGTGGACCCACGATCATGCGGACCATTGCCACGGGCTGGACGATGTGCGGCAGATCTATCATCACCGCGGCGCCCCGGTGCCAGGCTATGCGCGCGCGGAAACGCTGGCGCTTCTGCAGCAGCGCTTTGGTTACGTCTTCCATGGCAGGAATGGCTATCCATCGACGGTCGACGGCCATGCGCTGTCCGACAGGCTGCGCATCGGCGACATCGACATAGGCTGCGTCGATCAACCCCATGGCGAGGTATATTCCACCGGCTTCCGCTTCGAACATGCTGGCCGATCCATCGGCTATGCCACGGATTTCCATGAGATCACGCCTGGCATGCTGGCCCTTTACGATGGACTGGACATCTGGGTGGTGGATGCCCTTCGCGAACGGCCGCACCCGACCCACGCGCATCTTGCCATGACGCTGGACGGCATTGCCGCCGCGCGACCCATGCGCGCCATCCTGACCCACATGGACCAGAGCATGGATTATCATCGGCTGCGGCGAGGCCTCCCTTCCGGCGTGGAACCGGGCTATGACGGGATGACGGTGACGTTGCCGGCGGTCGAACAGGGGGGCTGAGGCGAAAGATGGAGCAGTCGGCGTCGATCCTTTGGTATCTGCTGGCGATCGTCCTGGTGGGATCGGCGTTGATCGGTCGACAATTACCGATGGGCGGCCTTCTGCGCATGGCGCTGCTGTGGGTCGCGATCTTCGCAGGGCTGCTGGGCCTGTTCAAACTGGCGCAGGGGCAGGGCTATCTCACCGGGCGATGGGCCGATCAGGAAATCGCCACGCCGGATGAAGCGCCTGCGCCCTTGCCACAATCCAGCACACAAGGGACGTCGCTGCGCATACCGGTCGCGGCGGACGGCCATTATTGGGTGGAAGGCACGATCAACGGATCGCCAGCGCGCTTCCTGATCGACAGCGGCGCGACCTTCACCGCCCTGTCCGACAGCACGGCGCGGGCCGCCGGCCTCAACTATGACGTTGCCGCACCCGGTGTGATCATGAACACCGCCAACGGCAAGGTCGAAGCCCGTCGGTCGAACATCGCCCGGCTGTCGGTTGGCCCGATTTCGGTTAGCGACCTACCGGTCGTGGTGTCGCCTGCCTTTGGCGAGGTGAACGTCATCGGCATGAACATGTTGTCGCGCCTCAAAAGCTGGGGTGTGCAGGACGGCGCAATGGTGCTGACGCCATGAATGCTGCCACGGAGCAGGGGGCGCCAACGCAGGGTCGACCGACGCAAAGGGAGCGGCTGAAAGCCATTATCGGCGGGTCCACCGGCAATCTGGTCGAATGGTATGACTGGTACGCCTATGCCGCCTTCACCCTCTATTTCGCGCCGCATTTCTTCCCCAGCGAGGATCGCACCGCGCAATTGCTGAGCGCGGCTGGCATCTTCGCGGTTGGGTTCCTCATGCGGCCGATCGGCGCGTGGGCGATGGGCGTCTATGCCGACCGGCACGGGCGCAAGAGCGGCCTGACCCTGTCGGTGGCGTTGATGTGCGCGGGATCGCTGCTGATCGGCGTGACGCCGGGATATGAAACCATCGGTATGGCCGCGCCGCTGCTGTTGGTGCTGGCACGACTGATGCAGGGGCTGTCCATCGGCGGCGAATATGGGGCGAGCGCGACCTATCTCTCTGAAATGGCCGGGCGGGACCGGCGCGGTTTCTTCTCCAGCTTCCAATATGTGACCCTCATCGCCGGACAATTGGTCGCGATTTGCGTCCTGCTGCTGTTGCAGGCGACGCTCAGCGCCGCGCAGCTTGACGCGTGGGGCTGGCGGATACCCTTTTTCATTGGTGGCGCATTGGCGGTCATCGTCTTCTGGCTGCGTCGCGGCCTCGCAGAAACCCAGAGCTTTACGGTTGCAAAGGCAGCCGGAGCGCCCAAATCCGGCTTCGTCGAGTTGGTGACGAAGCACCCACGCGAGACCATCACGGTCATGCTGTTGACGGCGGGCGGCACGATCGCCTTCTACGCCTACAGCATCTACATGCAGAAGTTCCTGGTGAACACGAGCGGGTTGAGCCGGGAAACAGCGTCGCAGATCAACGCGATCACGCTGTTCATGTTCATGCTGTTGCAACCCGTCGCGGGTGCGCTCTCGGACAGGATCGGGCGAAAGCCACTGATGATCGGCTTCGGCACGCTTGGCGTACTCTGCACTTATCCGATCTTTGCGGTGCTGGAGACCGTGCGCGATCCGTTAAGCGCCGGATTGCTGGTGATGGCGGGCCTGGTAATCGTGACCGGCTACACATCCATAAACGCGGTCGTGAAAGCCGAGCTGTTTCCAGCGCATATTCGCGCGCTGGGCGTGGCGCTACCTTATGCCTTGGCGAACACGCTGTTCGGCGGCACGGCGGAGTTCGTGGCGCTGTGGTTCAAGCAGGCCGGGATGGAACAAGCTTTCTATGTCTATGTGACGGTGATGATTGCGATTTCGCTGATCGTCTATGTGCGGATGCGCGACACGCGACAGCACAGCCTGATCCAGGAAGACTGAGTGACACAGGCAGTTCGACAGCGAAATAGACACCCAGGTCGCAATAAGCACGGATCACGATTTAACATAATATATATTATCGAACTTATATCTCTGTAGCCTGTCGTTCTCCTTCTCACCCCCTCATCCCGAGACTTCCGCCATGACCAAAGCCAGTCCCGCCGACATCATGCCGCTTGCCGACGTCATGGCGCGTCTGCGCGATCCGGACACAGGATGTCCGTGGGACATCGAACAGGATTTCGCGTCCATCGCGCCGTACACGATCGAGGAAGCCTATGAGGTGGCTGACGCAATCCAACGCAAGGACATGCCGGCCCTTCAGGACGAACTTGGCGACCTGCTGCTTCAAGTCGTGTTCCATAGCCGCATGGCCGAACAATCGGGCCAATTCGCATTGCAGGACGTGATTGACGGCATCACCGCCAAGATGATCCGTCGCCACCCGCATGTCTTTGGCGATCGCACCCGGCGGGAGGACGGCCACGCCCAATGGGAAGTCATCAAGGCAGCCGAGCGAGCGGAAAAGGAGCCCGATCCAAGCGCTCTTGCCGGCGTCGCTGCGGCCCTGCCCGCCCTGCTCCGCGCCGAAAAGCTGCAAAAGCGGGCGGCTCGCACCGGGTTCGATTGGCCGGACATTCAGGGCGTGATTGCTAAGGTGCTGGAAGAACTGGACGAAGTGCAGACCGCCGCGACACAGGACGAACGCGAGGAGGAAATCGGCGATCTGCTCTTCGCCATGGTCAACCTGGCGCGCCACCTCAAGGTTGATCCGGAAGCGGCACTGCGCCGCGCCAATGCCAAGTTCGACCGCCGGTTCCGCGCCATGGAAGGCATGGCGGGCGCGGACTTTTCCGCTCTGCCGCTCAATGACAAGGAAGCGCTTTGGCAGCGAGCCAAGCAACAGGAAAAATCCTTCTAATGCCGTCCTATCGACATGGCCCATGATCAGTTCTGACTTGAAACTGGTATTTGACATGCCGAGGGAAGAGGCATAGTTTTGTATTTCTTGAACAAAGGAAGGAGTATGCGATGCGTCTTACTGCTCTTTTTCTCCTCTGCTCCGCTATCGCCGTTCCCGCTCAGGCCCAGCAAAATGGCACCGGCATAACCGGGATACATATCGGCTTGTCCAGCTTTCCTGTGTCGACGCCCGTGAATGGTTATGGACCCGACAATTATGCGGTGCCCGGCGAGGCCCTCAATCATGATATGAGCCTCGCCAGGAAACTGATTGTGGCCGGTGACTATGTGAAAGCGGACAATCTGCTGTCGAATGTTGTCGGCAAGACGGAAAGCCGTCAGGCACGCTTCCTCAAGGGTGTGGCCAAGCTGGGTCTCGGCGATCCGACGGCTGCGCGTCGCTATTTTGAACAAAGCCTCTATCGCGGGCGCAACGGCTATCCCGGCGCGATGTCCGGGCTCGCGCTAGCCGAAATACGGTTGGGCAATCGGGACGCCGCACAGGATATTCTAGACAAGCTACGCTATCAGCGCAGCCGTTGCAGCAGCAGTTGCGACCGCGCCAGTTCATTGGACCAAGCGGTTTCGGTTGTCGAAAAAGCGTTGATCTGAAGCCTTTTGAAGCCGATCTATTCGGATCGGATCGCTACATGGCGCGCGCGACGACCGATGCCGCGCCTCAGGCTTCGTCTGAGGAGATCTGATCCCGGCTGCGCTTTGCATAACGGGCGAAGGCGGCATCCGACAGGCGAACGTCCACGCGATTTTCCTCACCTTCGATGTGGCTGAAGAGCACTTCGCCATGTTCGTGCAACCAAGCCAAGGTCGCCCCGTCCGACACGGGGATGCGTAAGCCGTAAACCTTGGCCCCGCGCGTCATGCGGTCGCTGATCGTCCGTTGCAACAGGTCGATCCCCTCGCCCGTCAACGCCGACAGGATGACGACATCCTCACGCCGCCCCGCCTGTTCACGGACCAGCGCCGCCACTTCGGCATCCAACAGGTCGAGCTTGTTCCACGCCTCGATGATGGGCGGCGGTTCGGGCTCCCCCTCCCCGCGATCCAGCACCACTTCGCCGGCAACGCCCAGTTCGCCCAGGACGTCAAGCACATCGTCGCGTTGCGCCTCCGTATCCGGGTGCGCGATGTCGCGGACATGGACGATGAGGTCGGCCGAGAGCACTTCCTCCAGCGTAGCGCGGAAGGCGGCGATCAACTGGGTCGGCAGATCGGACACGAAGCCGACGGTGTCTGACAGGATTGCCTTATCAAGGCCGGGCAGCGCGATCTGTCGCATCGTGGGATCGAGCGTGGCGAAGAGCAAATCCTCCGCCATGACGTCAGCACCGGTTAGCCGATTGAAAAGCGTGGATTTCCCGGCATTGGTATAGCCCACCAGCGCGATAACCGGCCAAGGCGCGCGCTGCCGCCGGGCGCGGTGCAGGCCGCGCGTACGCGTCACCTGATCCAGTTCACGGCGAATCTTCGCCATGCGGTCGCGGATCATCCGCCGGTCCGCTTCGATCTGGGTTTCGCCCGGACCGCCAAGAAAGCCGAAGCCACCGCGTTGCCGCTCAAGGTGAGTCCAGCTTCGCACGAGACGGCCGGCCTGATAATCCAGGTGCGCCAGTTCCACCTGCAATCGGCCTTCGTTGGTAGCCGCGCGTTCGCCGAAGATTTCCAGGATCAGCCCGGTGCGATCGATGACCTTGGCTTCGGTCGCCTTTTCCAGATTGCTCTGCTGCACCGGTGACAGGCTGTTGTCGACGATGATGAGTTCGGCTTCCTCCTGCCGGGCCAGTGTCGCGATCTGGTCCACCTGTCCGCTGCCGAAAAGGGTCGCGGGCTTGCGGTCGCGCACGCGGAACGCCTGCGCCGCCCGCACGTCGATGCCGATCGCGAGCGCGAGGCCGCGCGCCTCTTCCAGCCGGGCATCGCTGTCGCGGCGGTCATGACCGTTGGCGCCATTGTGGGTTTCGGCGTGGACGACGATAGCACGCGCGCCGCGCGCCACTTCATCGTCAGAGTCGCGGTTGAATATGGCCATGCAGGCTTAAAGCATCCAGACGCGCGCCGGTCCACCTGTCAACGGCCCGGCGCGCAACCCAATTTAGTCGTCCTGCTCGTTCTCACCGCTGAGGTCGAGCGAGTGGAGCGGCTGAACCGTCGATATGGCGTGCTTGTAGACGAGCTGCACCATGCCGTCGCGTTCCAGCAGCATGCAGAACAGGTCGAAGGCCGCAATCTCGCCCTGAAGCATGACGCCGTTCACCAGGAACATCGTCACCGGGCTGCCGGACTTGCGGACGGCGGAGAGGAAGATTTCCTGCAGCAGTTTCGATTTTCCGTTGCCGTCGCTGCTCTTGCGCAGATCGGTGAGGTCCATCGACTGGGCTGGCATCACCGTGGATATGGCATGCTTGTACACCAGCTGCGACTGTCCATCGCGACGCAGCAGAACGGAAAAATTGTCGAACCAGGTGATGATGCCCTGCAGCTTCACGCCCTTCACCAGGAACATGGTGACCGGGGTCTTGCTCTTGCGCAGGCTGTTGAGGAAAATATCCTGAAGGTTGTTCATCTTTTCGGCCATGGTCGTCGCCAGTCCTTTATTGTTGGCGGGACGTTACCCGCACTTGCACTCTTAAGCAGAGTGTCTTGCCCGCCCCCGCGCGTCGGGAGCAGGGCAACTTCTACCGCACTTGCGAAGAAACGTCCATGGGCATGGGGCGATCCGGTCAATCCTTGCCTTCAGTAATGCCCAGCAGCTTGAGCTTGCGGTGGAGCGCCGACCGCTCCATGCCGATGAACGTCGCGGTGCGGGAAATGTTGCCGGAAAAACGGCGTATCTGGATGCGCAGATATTCGCGCTCGAAACTCTCGCGCGCCTCGCGCAGCGGCGCCCCCATGATCGCGGACTGACCGACGCCCTCGCCGGCCCCGCCGCTGGTGAGTTCCGACGGCAGCATGTCCAGTTCGATCCGGCCGATGCGGTCGCCCGGCGCCAGGATCATCGTGCGCTCGATCACGTTGCGAAGCTGGCGGACATTGCCCGGCCATTCATTGGCCTGAAGCGCGGCCATGGCGTCGCTGGCGATTTCCGGCGGCGGCACGCGCCGGTCGGCGGCGAAACGCGCGAGATAATGTTCGACCAGTGGCGGAATATCGTCGCGCCGTTCGGACAGAGGCGGAATCGCCAGCGGTACGACATTGAGCCGGTAAAAAAGATCCTCCCGGAAACGGCGCTCCTCGATCTCCGTCGCCAGATTGAGCGCGGTGGAGGATATGACGCGCACGTCCACCTTGACCTGTCGCTGGCCGCCGACCCGGGTAAAGCTCTGGTCGGTAAGGACGCGCAATATCTTGCCCTGCGTCGTCAGGGGCATGTCGGCGATCTCGTCGAGGTAAAGGGTGCCGCCATGCGCCTGTTCCAGAAAGCCCGGACGTACCAGACCACTGGGATCTTCCACCCCGAACAATTCCTCCTCGACCCGGTCGGGGTCCATGCGGGCGGCGGCGACGATGATGAAAGGCGCGTCGGCGCGGCCGCTCCAGCTGTGGAGCATGCGCGCTGCCACCTCCTTGCCCACACCGGCGGGGCCGGAAATGAGGACGCGGCTACCGGTGCCGGCCACCTTCTTGATGGTCGCCCGGACGCCATTGATCGATGCTGAGGTGCCGGTGAGTTCGTCATCCTGACCGAAGCGCGCGCGCAGCACCTGATTTTCCCGCCGCAGCCGCTCGGTTTCCGTGGCGCGCGCGACAAGATGGAGCAGGCGATCGGCCTCGAACGGCTTTTCGATGAAATCGGCCGCGCCTTTACGGATCGCGGCGACGGCCGTGTCGATATTGCCGTGGCCGGAGATCATCAGCACCGGAACTGTCGGATCGCGCCGCTTGATCTCGTCAAGCAGTTCAAGCCCGTCGAGCCGGGAGCCCTGCAACCAGACGTCCAGAAGGATGAGCGAGGGTCGACGACTGTCGATCGCCTCAATCGCGCTGTCGCTGTTCGCGGCGGTGCGGGTTGAGAAGCCCTCATCCTCCAGCACACCCGCGACCAGATCGCGAATATCCTCTTCGTCGTCTACAATCAGAATATCAAGCGCCATTGGCTGTCACTTTTCCTTTGGGCAGGGCGATCACCTGCTCTTCTTCCAATTTTTCCAGCGCGGCTGCGGCAAAGCGCAGGGTCACGCATGCCCCCCCTCCCTGGGCGTCGTCGAAGCGTATCTCCCCCTGATGCTCCTCGACGATCTTCTTGACGATGGCGAGGCCAAGGCCTGTCCCCTTCGACCGGGTCGTCATATAGGGTTCCAGTATCCGTTCCCGCTCGGGCGGAAGGCCGATGCCGTCGTCCACTACGGTGATGATGACGTCGCTCGCGTCCTGCGCCATTGTCATGCGGACGTGGCCACGCGGCTCTCCATCGTCCCGTTGGTCTTTCTGTTCAATGGCTTCGACCGCATTCTTCACGATGTTCGTCAGGGCCTGGCCAAGCTGACGCCTGTCGCAGACCATCTCCAGATCAGACGTTTCGGCATGATATTCGAACCGGATATCCGGATGCGCGACTTCATGCAGGAACAGGGCATGACGCGCGATGTCGCCGATCGCCTCTCGCCTGAACACGGGCTTGGGCATGCGTGCGAAGGACGAAAATTCGTCCACGATGCGCCGCAGATCGCCAACCTGACGCACGATCGTGCCAGTCAGCCGCGTGAAGGTGCCGACGTCGCTGCTGATCTCGCCCGCATAGCGACGCTGCAACCGCTCGGCTGCGAGCTGAATGGGCGTCAGGGGGTTTTTGATTTCATGCGCGATGCGGCGCGCGACATCCGACCAGGCCGCGCGCCGCTGATCGGACAGCTGCTGCGTAATGTCGTCGAACGTCAGGATGTGCCTGGACGCGTCCTGGGTCAGCTTGACCGCCAGCGTGCGCAGGTCGCCATGTGCGCGCACCTGGACGATGCCGGCCGCGTCTTCCGATCCGATGAAATCCGCCAGTTCCGGCGACACATCGACGAGCGGGCGGCCAACCGGATCGTCCCCCTCCTCGACGAGAATGGCCGCGGCGGAGCGGTTGAGGAGGAGGATGACGCCCTGGAGATCGACGGACAGAACGCCGGCGCTGACGCCGCTCAGGATCGCCTCGATAAAGGCACGGCGCTCGTCCAGCTGGCTGTTGGCGGCGACCAGGGCGCCGGTCTGCGCCTCAAGCCTTTGCGTCATACGGTTGAAGGCGGACGCGAGCGTGCCGATCTCGTCGCGCGCCTGTGGGCTCGTCACGCGGGCCGACAGGTCGCCAGCCGTGATCCGCCGCGCCGCCGTCACCAGCTCGTTCACCGGCCGGACCATCCAGTCGGCGACAGCCAGCGCGATATAGACGGCAATGCCCACCAGCAGGAGCGATCCGATGAACAGCGCGATGTTGAAGCGCAACTGCAACGCGCGTGACTGCGCCGCGAATTGGTCATAGTCCGCTATGACCTTCTGCGCGCGTTCGACGTTGGAAAAGGAGGTCGTGACCGCATTGCGCGTGGCGTAAAGATAGACCTTGGACCGGGGATAGAGCAGCGTCACCGCCTCGACCTGGTTGGGCCGCATGCGGACGACGATATTCTCGCCCTGCGCCAGCCGCTCCACCGCCTCGGGCCAGAGCATTTCGGCTGCCGGGCGATTTTCCGGGTCGACGGTTGCGGCGGTGCGGGCGATCCCGTCCTTGCCCACTTCGATGATGGCGGAACGATTCAGCTTTCGCGTGACGACCTGATAGATATAGCCTTCGGCAAAGCGCGGGCTGGATACCGGAGACTCGCGCAGATAGTCGCGCAGGTCGTCCGCCATGGTGACGGTTTCGTCGCTGACCTCCCGCAGGTTCTGCTCATAATAGCCGCGCGCCAGGTCGCCCGCATTTTGAAGCATGCCGCGCGCGCTGTCGGAGAACCAGAACTGCACGCCATATTGGAACAGCAGCGACGCGAAGATCACGACCAGCAGCATCGGCACACTGGCGACGATGGAGAAGATCGCGACGAGGCGGACGTGCAACTGCCCGTCGCTGCCGATCGCCGATTGGGCCGCGCGTCGCTTGGCCACGCGCCGTCCCAGCAGCACGAGGAGGGCGATGGCCGGCACGAGATTGGCGACCAGCAGCAGCGCGACGATGGGCGGGGTCAGCAATGAGTAGGACTGGCCGCTGCCCGACAGGAGATGATAGGTCAGGCCCGCCATGCCCAGGAACAGGGCCAGCGTTACAGCTTCCACCACCGCCGCCAATCGCGGGCTACGCAGCAGAAGCGGCATGCGCCGCCGCCATGCCGACATCCGCCGGGACACTGTTGTCGCGCCGTTCATCGTGGCTTTGTTACAACAACCCCGTGCCCGCGGAAACACAGTATTTGATAGACTTGCATGTCGTTGATCGATCCTGGCAGTCGATTCGTCTTGATCGGCTACGCGTTATGACCCGTCATGCACCCGCAGCCGTAGCGGGTCGAGGCCATAGTCCGTCAGCTTCTTGCGCAGGGTATTGCGGTTGATGCCCAACAGGCCAGCGGCTCGGATCTGGTTGCCATCCACGCTGGCGAGCACTTCCTGCAGCAACACAGGCTCCACCACACGCAACAGGTCGTCGTGGAGCGCCCGCTGCGGACTGCGCAAACCGATGCCGAGTTGCCGCTTGGTCCAGTCCCGAACGACATGGGCGAGCTGATCCGCCGGTGCTCCCTGATCCTGGGCTACCGCCCCAAGCGGCAACATGGAGCGCAGCATCTCCGCTGTGATCATGTTTTCGCGCGTCAGTACGGCCAGCCGCTGCATGATGTTCTGCAACTCGCGTACGTTGCCGGGCCAGTGCCAGGTCATCAGAAGCTGCGCCGCATCCTCGGCGAGCGCCTTGCGCGGCAAGCCATCCTGCGCCGCGCGCTCCAGGAAATGACGGGCAAGAAGGACCACGTCCTCGCGCCGCTCGCGCAACGGCGGCAGGTCGATGGGCACCACATTGAGGCGGTAATAGAGGTCCTGCCGGAACCGCCCCTCCTCGATCAGTTGCGGCAGATCCTTGTTGGTGGCGGCAATGATACGGACGTTGACCCTGACCGGCTTCGATCCACCCACGGTGGTGACTTCGCCGGACTGAAGCACGCGCAGCAGGCGAGTCTGTGCCTCCATCGGCATATCGCCGATCTCGTCCAGGAACAGCGTTCCGCCTTGCGCCTGTTCGAATTTGCCGGCGGTACGCGCGCTGGCGCCCGTGAAAGCCCCTTTTTCATAACCAAAGAGTTCTGCTTCGATCAGTTCGCGGGGAATGGCAGCCATGTTGATGGCCACGAACGGCTTGGTGCGCCGCTGGCCAAGGCTGTGGATCGCTTCGGCCACCAGTTCCTTGCCAGTGCCGGATTCGCCCAGAACCAGTATGGAAAGGTCGTTCGACAGGACACGGGCGATCGTGCGGTACACTTCCTGCATCGCCGGCGAGCGGCCGACCAGCGGCATCCCGTCATTGGGTAGGACCGCGTCGTCTGGATTTCCCTCCGAACCGTCGCGGGTGCCCAAGGCATCGGAAACCGCCCGGGTCAGTTCGTTGAGGTCAAATGGCTTGGGCAGATATTCGAACGCGCCTTTCTCGGTAGCGCGGATCGCGGTGTTCAGCGTGTTCTGGGCCGAAAGGACGATCACGTTCATGCCAGGGCGCGCCACCAGAATGTCGGCGACCCCTTCCAGTCCATCGCCGTCCGGCAGCATGACGTCGGTGATGAGGACATCCGGCGTGAAGCTGTCCATCAGGGCGGCGCGTTCGCGAATGGATGCCGCAGTCTTGACCTTGTGCCCCTGCCGCCGGAGCGCCTCCCCCACCACCACGCAAATGGCCGGATCGTCATCGACGACCAAGACGGAGCCGGTCGCCTTCACGACGCGATGCCCATGGGCAGAAGGATGCGGAAGGTCGATTCGCCCGCTTCGGCGTCGCGCGCATATTGGACAAAGCCGCTCATGTCCCGCACCAGCTTGTCCACCAGTGCGAGGCCAAGCCCCTGCCCGTCCCGCTTGCCGGTGATGAAGGGATTGAACAAATGGTCCAGAATATGCTCCGGCACGCCCGGCCCATTATCCACCACCACGATCTCGATCGGCAGCACCGCGCTACCCTTGCCGCCACCCATGACCACGGACACACCATGGCGAAACGCCGTTTCCACACGAATGCGCGGCTTGGCCACATGCTCCAGCGCCTCCGCGGCGTTTTTCAGCAGGTTGATCATCACCTGCACCAAAGCATCCTCATTGATATTAGCAAATGGCAAGGAAGGGTCATAATGCTTTATGATCTTTACATTTTTTGCAAAGCCGGCGGCAGCGATGCCGGCGGCGCGGTCAATAAGGGGATAAATGTTGCCGGGATGGCATTCCAGCGTCCTGTCGGTCGTGAAATCCTGCATCCGGTCGATCAGCGCAGCGATCCGGTCCACTTCGTTGCAGATGAGCTGGGTCAATGCCGCGTCGCGCCCGTCATGGCTGGATTCGAGCAGCTGTGCCGCGCCGCGGATGCCGGAAAGCGGATTCTTGATCTCGTGTGCCAATATGGCCGCCGCGCCCATGGCCGACCGCGCGCCGCCCGCCGAGCCGCGATGGCCGATCTTGCGCGCCTGACTCTGGGCATGCAGCGACACCACCCGCCACCCTTCATGATCCACGATCGGTGCGATCATGAGGTCGACTTCCATTTCCGCGGTGCGGCCAGCGTGAACCTTTATGTCATAGGCGGCGATCGGCTTGTTGCTGTGCCAGATGTCGAACCGCGCCCCGGCTTCGGCAATGCGGATGGTGCGGGCGATGTCGCTACCGACGATCGCGGAGCGCGCCATGTTGAGCAGCGTTTCGGCGCGGACATTGGCGTCGGCTATGCTGTTGTCGGGCTTTATGACCAGCATGGCGACCGGCAGCGCAGTTATCTGTTCCGCCAGCGACGGCCCGTCCTGCTGCACCCGCAGGCGAGAGACGGACGCCAAGATGTCGGTCATGCCGCCTTGCGCATATCCGCGGGATCGACCCCGCTGGCGATCAGCGGTTCGTAGAAGCCGGCAAGCATGTCGAGCACGCGTTCCGCCACTGGCTCCTGATTGACGGCGTTGCGGAATTCCGCTGATCCGGTCAGGCCCTTGGTGTACCAGCCAATATGCTTGCGCGCCATATTGACGCCCGTATGCCTGTCATAATGATCTAGCATCGCGTGATAATGCTCGACAATCACGCGATATTGTTCCGCAAGAGACGGATCGGGCACGCGCGTGCCGTCCGTCAGCCACGCCATCACCTGACCGATCAGCCAGGGCCGGCCATAAGCGCCACGCCCGATCATCACGCCGTCCGCACCGCTTTGCTCCAGCGCCCTGTCCGCGTCTTCGACCGAGCAGATGTCACCATTGACGATGACCGGCAGCTTTACCGCGTCCTTGACCTTGCGCACGAATGCCCAATCGGCCGAACCCTTGTACATCTGGCACCGGGTGCGGCCATGGACGGTGATGAGCTTTGCCCCCAGATCCTCGGCAATATGCGCGAGTTCCGGCGCGTTAAGGCTGCTATGGTCCCAACCCATGCGCATCTTCACGGTGACGGGCACGTCCACCGCCTCCACCGTCGCCTTGATAAGCGATGCAGCGAGCGGCAGGTCGCGCATCAGGGCGCTGCCCGCATCGCCATTCACGACTTTCTTGACCGGACAGCCCATGTTGATGTCGATGATCGCCGCGCCGCGATCGGCGTTCAGCTTGGCCGCTTCCGCCATTTCAGTCGGGGAACAGCCCGCAAGCTGCATCGACACCGGCTCTTCCAACGGATGCCAGGCGGCCTTCTGCAACGACTGGCGCGTTTCCCGGATCATGGCGGCGGTCGCGATCATCTCGGTCACGTTCAGGCCCGAGCCGTAGCGGCGCACCAGCGTCCGGAACGGCATGTCGGTGACGCCGGTCATGGGAGCGAGTACGACGGGCATATCGATGGTCACGGGGCCGATGGAGATGGGGGAAAGTTTGCGCATCGTTGAAACAGTATCTGCCTAAAAAACAGGCAGCCTTTAGCGGAAAAGGAGGAACTCGGCAAGCGAAGGACTGGCGGCGTCGGGCGCGCTGGGCTATGCGGCCGGCATGACGTCTGACACGCCCCGCACCGTCGCCCTGATCGTCGCGGCGGGACAAGGCCGCCGCGCGGGCGGCGAAAATCCCAAACAATTCAGGACCGTCGCCGGAAAGCCGGTCATCGTCCATGCGGTGGAAAGGCTGATGGTGATGGTGGACGCGATCCATCTGGTGACCGGCGCGGACCAGGAGGCGGAAGCCCGGCGTCTGCTGAAGGCATGGGACCTGGCGTCCGTCACGATCGGAGCCGACAGCCGCCGGGGATCGGTGCGCGCCGGGCTGGAGGCGATCGCGCAGGGTGGCGGCGCCGAGATCGTCCTGATCCATGATGCCGCACGCCCCTTCCTGGCCCCCGAGGTGGTCAAACGCCTGTTGGCGGCGCTGGACGGAGCGGCAGGCGCAATTCCCGTGCTGCCGGTTGCCGACACGCTGGTCCGCAGCGGCGATGGCGCGATGGGCGACAATGTCGACCGCACCGACCTGCACCGGGTGCAGACGCCGCAGGCCTTCCGCTTCGACGAGATATTGGCGGCGCATCGTGCGTGGAACGACGCTGAAGAGGCGACCGACGACGCACAGATCCTGCGACGGAGCGGTCATGACGTCATGTTGGTGCAAGGCGATGAAAGATTGGCGAAATTGACGTTCCCCGAAGACTTTGCGCGCGCCGAAGCGATGCTACCGCGCGTCACCAGGGTCGGCATGGGCTATGACGTCCACCGCCTCGCGCCCGAAGAGCAATTATGGCTGGGCGGCATATTGGTGCCGCACGACCGGGGCTTGGCGGGCCATAGCGATGCCGACGTGGCCCTCCATGCCATCGTCGACGCCATGCTGGGCGCGTTGGCGGACGGCGACATCGGGAGCCATTTTCCGCCTTCCGACCCGCAATGGCGCGGGGCATCGTCCGACAAGTTCCTGGCCTACGCCCGCGACCGCGTGGTCTTACGCGGCGGGCTCATAGAGCATGTGGACCTCACCATCATCTGCGAAGCACCAAAGATCGGCCCGCATCGCGACGCCATGCGGCAGCGGATCGCGGACATCCTGTCCCTGCCTATCGACCGGGTGAGCGTGAAGGCGACGACGACCGAGCGACTCGGTTTTGCCGGGCGGCGCGAAGGCATCGCCGCGCAAGCGGTTGCCACCCTCTCCCTTCCCGCGCTACCCTGACGCCATGCCTGATACAATCCTCCCCTCCGAACTGGTCGAACTTGCCGAGAAGGTCATCATCGCCAATCGCCGCGCCGGTCGAACGGTGGCTGTGGCGGAAAGCTGCACAGGGGGCCTCGTATCGGCGGCGCTTACGGAGATCGCGGGATCATCCGATGTCTTCGAAGCAGGTTTCATAACTTATTCCAATGACATGAAGGCGGAACTTCTGAAAGTTTCTCATGACGTTCTGGATACATTCGGTGCGGTGTCCATCGCGACCGCCTGGGCCATGGCGCAGGGTGCCCTGAAGAAAAGCCATGCGCATGTCGCAGTGGCGATCACCGGCATTGCCGGGCCGGGTGGCGGGAGCGAGCAAAAGCCGGTGGGCACGGTCGTCTTCGCCCGCGCCGACCGCGGGGCAGCGCCCGACAAGGTCGTCGCCGACATGCGGCATTTCGACGATAACGGACGCGGCGGTGTCCGCCTTCAGGCGGCGCTGTGCGCGCTGGAACTGCTGCTGCCGGACGGCCCGTAAAGGACGGCGGCCCGCTCCTCGAACGCGCCGATCATCTTACGCAGCGCCTTGTCGAAGAACTGGCCGGCCAGCATTTCGAAGATGCGGTTCTTAAATTCGAACTCCACCTCGAAATCGACCAGCACGCCCCCCTGCCCGTCGTCGCGAAAGCCCCATTCGTTATGAAGGTGCTTGAGCGGCCCATCGACATAATCGACGCGGACGTGGGTCGGACGCTGCTTCACCACGCGGGACGTGAATGTCTCGCGGATACCCTTGAACCCCACGATCATGTCCGCGACCATTTCGGTATCGCTGTTGGAGCGGATGCGGATCGCGCTGACCCAAGGCAGAAATTCGGAATAGGCCCCGACATTCGCCACCAGATCGAACATCTGTTCGGGCGAGTATGGCAGCCGCCGCGTCTCGTTATGCCTGGGCACGCCGGATCAGACCTTCGCCGCCGCCTTTGCGAGCTGCGCCTCGCGCGCCGCCTTCATCTCCGCAAAATCCTTGCCGGCATGATAGCTCGACCGGGTGAGCGGACTGGCGGCGACCTGCAGGAACCCCTTGGCCCGCGCGATGGCGGCATAGGCGTTGAATGCGGCCGGGGTGACGAACTCCATCACCTTGGCATGTTTGGGGGTAGGCTGAAGATACTGGCCCATGGTCAGGAAATCGATGTCGGCTGATCGCATGTCATCCATGACCTGATGCACTTCCAGCCGCTCCTCCCCCAGGCCCAGCATGATGCCTGACTTGGTGAAGATCGATGGATCGAGCTTCTTCACCGTTTCCAGCAGGCGCAGCGACGCATAATAACGCGCGCCCGGCCGGATGGTGGGATAGAGGCGCGGAACAGTTTCGAGATTATGATTGTAGACGTCCGGCCGGGCAGCGACGATCATCTCGATCGCGCGTTCATGCTTGTTGCGGAAATCGGGCGTCAGGATTTCGATGGTCGTGTTCGGGGTCGTGCGACGCAGCGCTTCGATCACCTTGACGAATTGCGACGCCCCGCCATCCGGAAGATCGTCGCGATCGACGGAGGTGATAACGATATGCTCAAGCCCCATCTCGGCCGAAGCATCCGCCAGATTCTGCGGCTCGTTGGGATCGACCTTGCGCGGCATGCCGGTCTTGACGTTGCAGAAGGCACAGGCGCGCGTGCACACGTCGCCCAGGATCATGACCGTCGCGTGCTTCTTCGTCCAGCATTCGCCGATATTGGGACAGGCCGCTTCCTCACAGACGGTGGCAAGGCCCTTTTCGCGCATCAGCTTGCGGGTTTCGTGATAGCCGGGGCTCGTCGGCGCCTTCACGCGAATCCAGTCGGGTTTGCGGGCACGTTCCGGCTTCTGGACGCCGGGGATCGGGGCGATGTCGGTCATGGGGTCCAGATAGCGATGGACGGAGCGACATGCCAGCCCTCTCCCACTTGCCAGCCCATTCTTTGTGCTGCACATCAGCCGCATGACCGACTTTACCGACATGATCGATGGCTATCGCCGTTTCCGCACCACCGGCTGGGCGCAGCAGCGAGAGCGGTGGACGGAGCTGAACGAGGGCCAGAGCCCGCGGGTGATGGTGATCGCCTGTTCCGACAGCCGGGTCGATCCGGCACAGATATTCGACACCAATCCGGGCGAGATTTTCGTGGTGCGCAATGTTGCCGCACTGGTGCCGCCGTTCGAAACCACGCCGGGTCGCCATGGTGTTTCCGCCGCGCTGGAATTCGCGGTGCAGGTGCTGAAGGTGGGCGAGATCGTCGTCATGGGCCATGGCAAGTGTGGCGGGTGCAAGGCGGCATTGAGCCATGATCTGAAGGACGCGCCTCCGGGCGAGGGCGGCTTCATCCATCACTGGATAGAATTGCTGGACGATGCGCGCGAAAGGGTGGTCGCCCAATATGGCGAACGGCGCGACCGGGACGCGGAACGCGCCATGGAGCAGGAGGGCGTCAAGGTCAGCCTGGCCAACCTGCGCAGCTTCCCATGCGTCCGGCAGAAGGAAAAGGCGGGCGATCTCAAGCTGATCGGCAGCTTTTTCGCGATCGCCGACGGGGAATTGCATCTGCTCGACGAGGCGACCGGGCGACACGACAGGAAGGCCGCGGCAACATCGCCCTGTTGATCGATGCGGACAATGCGTCGGCGGCGCATTTCGACCCGGTCATGACCGTGCTGGCGGAACTGGGCACGGTCAACATCCGCCGGGCATACGGCAACTGGAGCAAGACCACGCTCAAGACCTGGGCGGCGCTCTCGGTGGCGCAGGCGATTGAACCGCAGCAGCAGTTCGACCTTACCAAGGGCAAGAACGCCACTGACATGAAGATGACGATCGACGCCATGGACCTGCTGTCCAGCGGCCGGGTCGACGGGTTCGGTCTCATGTCCAGCGACAGCGACTTCACGCCACTGGTCACGCGCCTGCGTCAGGACGGCATTCCCGTCTATGGTTTCGGCACGGCGAACACGCCGGAGGGGTTTCGCCGTGCCTGTACCCGCTTCATCGACGTGGCGGCGCTGAAGCCCGCGGACGTGCCGGTGGCGAAGAAGGCGGCGCCTGCAAGGACGAAGGCCAGGACAGAGGCGAAGGACCCCGTCGCGCCGCCGCCTGCCTCTGCTCCGTCCATCGCGGGCGAAGCGGTCGATCCCGAAGTCGTCCGCCTGCTGATCGACGCCTATGACGAAGCGAAGCGGGACGAACGCGGCTTCGTGGCGCTGGGACCGGTCGGGCAGCGGGTCGGCAACCGGTCCAGCTTCGACGTGCGCAACTATGGCTTCAAGCGGCTGTCCGATCTGGTCGCGGCGATCCCCAATTTTATCACCGAAGTCCGCGAAGGCGGCCAGACATGGATCAAGCGGGTGCGCTGATGGCGAACGCGGTGATTGCGCGCCACCTGAGGATATATGGGCGCGTGCAGGGCGTGTGGTACAGGGCCTGGGCGGTAGAGACGGCGCGCGATCTGGGACTGACCGGGTGGGTGCGCAACCGGATGGACGGGAGCGTCGAAGCGTTGGCCCAGGGCGCAGCGGAGGCGGTAGAGACTTTCATCCAACGCGCGCATGACGGGCCACCGAACGCCGAGGTAGCGCGCATCGACGTCACGGACGCGCCGGCGGAACATCGCCACGGTTTCGATAAGCGATCCACCTGCTAAAGCGGAATGCGGAATGCCGGGTCAAACCCGGCATGACCGGGGAGGAGAAAGTCCTCCCCCCGCTAATGGTCAGGCCGGAACGCTGGCCAGCGCGGCTTTCACGGCGTCGACGGCCAGTTGTGCCTTGTCGCCGTCAGGCCCGCCGCCTTGCGCCATGTCGGGACGGCCACCGCCGCCCTTGCCGCCCAGCGCTTCGACGCCCGCGCGTACCAGATCGACCGCGCTGACGATGGCGGTCAGATCGTCGGTCACGCCCACGGCGATGGTGGCGCGGCCTTCGACCACCGCCAGCACGGCCGATACGCCGCTGCCGAGCGTCGCCTTGTTCTGGTCAACGATGCCGCGCAGTTCTTTGGGATCGAGCCCCTCGATCACCTGGCCGATGAAGCTGATCGCGCCGACCTGTTCCGGCCCCGCCGCCTTGGCCGCGCCGCCGCCACCCAGGGCTAGCGCCTTCTTCGCGTCGGCCAGTTCGCGCTCCAGCCGCCGGCTCTGTTCGACCAGCGCCGCGATACGCGCCGGCACATCCTCCGGCGTGGTCTTCAATGCAGCGGCGGTCTGGCGCAGCTTGTCGTCGCGCTCCGTCAACCACAGGCGAGCGGCTTCGCCGGTCAGCGCCTCGATGCGGCGCACGCCGGAAGAAACCGCGCTTTCCGATACGATCTTGAACAGCGCGATGTCGCCGGTGGCGGTGACATGGGTGCCACCGCACAGTTCGACCGAATAATGCAGTTCTTCCGCCAGCGGACCGCCCCGGCCCATGGAAAGGACGCGCACCTCGTCGCCATATTTCTCCCCGAACAGCGCCATGGCGCCCGCCGCAATGGCGTCATCGGGCGTCATAAGGCGAGTCGTCACCGCTTCGTTATAGCGAACCTGCCCATTCACATCCGCCTCGATTGCGGCGATCTGCTTGTGTGTCAGCGCTTCGGGGTGCGAAAAGTCGAAGCGTAGCCGGTCGGGCGCGACCAGGCTGCCCTTCTGCGTCACATGCGCGCCCAGTTCCTTCCGCAGGGCGGCATGGAGCAAATGGGTTGCGCTGTGGTTGGCGCGGATGCGGTCGCGCCGATCCACGTCGATCGCGAGGTTTACCGTGTCGCCGACCTTGATGCTGCCTGCTTCCACCTTCGCCTTGTGCGCATGGAGGCGGCCGAGAGGCTTTGCAGTGTCCTCGACCGTGGCGGAAAATCCGCCCTGCGTCGTGATCGTGCCAGCGTCGCCCATCTGACCGCCGCTTTCGCCGTAGAAGGGCGTCTGGTTGGTGATGATGACGACCTCGTCGCCCACCGACGCGCTGTCGACACGCGCGCCATCCTTGACGATCGCGCGGACTTCGCCTTCGCCCTTGGTCGAGGCGTAGCCGATGAACTCGGTGTTGCCGACTTCCTCGGCGATGTCGAACCAGATTTCGTCCGATGCCTTCTCGCCCGAACCCTTCCAGGCGGCGCGGGCGGCGGCCTTCTGCTCCGCCATGGCGCTGTCGAAGCCGGCGCGGTCGACCGTCAGCCCGCGCGATCGCAGCGCATCTTCGGTGAGGTCATAGGGGAAGCCGTAGGTGTCGTAGAGCTTGAACGCGGTTTCACCGGGCAGCGTGCCGCCCTCGCCCATATCGCCGGTCGCTTCGTCGAGCAGCCTGAGGCCGTTTTCCAGCGTCTTGCGGAAACGGGTCTCCTCGCGCAGCAGCGTCTCCTCGATCAGCGGCTGGGCGCGGACCAGTTCGGGATAGGCGCCCCCCATTTCCGACACGAGGGACGAAACCAGCCGGTACATCAGCGGCTCCTTCGCGCCGATGATGTGGGCGTGACGCATGGCGCGGCGCATGATCCGGCGCAGAACATAGCCACGCCCCTCATTTGCCGGAAGCACGCCATCCGCGATTAGGAAGCTGGTGGAGCGCAGGTGATCGGCAATCACGCGGTGGCTCGCCTTATGCTCGCCATCCGTGGCGGTCCGGCTGAGCGCGCCGCTCTCCGCAATCAGCGCCTTGAAGGTGTCGGTGTCGTAATTGTCGTGCACGCCCTGAAGCACGGCCGCGATACGCTCCAGCCCCATGCCGGTGTCGATGCTGGGCTTCGGCAGTTCGCTGACGATCTCGTTCGCTTCCTGCTCATATTGCATGAAGACGAGGTTCCAGATTTCTACGAAGCGGTCGCCATCCTCCTCCGGCGATCCCGGAGGGCCGCCCCAGATATGGTCGCCATGGTCGAAGAAGATTTCCGAGCAGGGACCGCACGGCCCGCTGTCCCCCATCGCCCAGAAATTATCCTTGGTCGGGATGCGGATGATGCGCTCTTCGGGCAGGCCGGCGATCTTCTTCCACAGGTCGAACGCTTCGTCGTCGGTATGATAGACGGTCGCGGTCAGCTTCTCGGCCGGCAGCCCCCATTCCTTCGTCAGGAGCGTCCACGCATGGGTGATCGCCTGCTCCTTGAAATAGTCCCCGAAGCTGAAATTGCCCAGCATTTCGAAGAAGGTATGGTGCCGCGCGGTGTAGCCCACATTGTCCAGGTCATTATGCTTGCCGCCCGCGCGAACGGACTTCTGGCTGGACGTCGCGGTCTTGTACGGGCGCGTTTCCAGACCCGTGAAGACATTCTTGAACGGCACCATCCCGGCATTGACGAACATCAGCGTCGGATCGTTATGCGGCACCAGCGGGGCCGATGGCACGATGGTGTGGCCGTTCGCCCCGAAATAGTCGAGGAAGGAGCGGCGAATGTCGTTGGTCGAAGTCATGGGGGCGATTTAGTGGGAAGCGGTCCGGCGCACAAGCGGGGCTTTTGACCTTGTGCGATCCGGCAAGGCGGCGGCTGGACGCTGCCTGGATCAGAGTGCGTCAGCGACCCGAGCGATCGCCTGCACGAAGCTGTCGCTGATGATCTTGAGGATCGCCGCGGACGCCAGCAGCACGAACAGCGTCAGCGCGGCGAATTGCAGCCGACGCGCGA
Organism: Sphingobium sp. CCH11-B1; assembly: GCF_001556865.1. Lineage (GTDB taxonomy): Bacteria > Pseudomonadota > Alphaproteobacteria > Sphingomonadales > Sphingomonadaceae > Sphingobium. The sequence goes on from NZ_LSJY01000070.1 coordinate 67,695, forward strand.
CCAGCCGGCTGCGTTCCTCGCTTTGGTCGACGTACCGCCGTCGATCGGCGCGGCGGTCGGCATCGCCCGCTTTCCACACTGGCGCTGCAACCTGCACGGGCGCGTTGGCAAGCGTCGCCATGTCGATCTCGTCCTGCGCGCGGACGCCGCACTGACCGTCCTTGGACCATACCACCCGCCCGACAATGACCGATGACGCGCGGCGTACCTCGATATAGCTGCCGCGACTGGGCGCGCGCGCCATGCGCAACATCATGCCATGCAGCGACAGGTTCATGATCTTGACGTCAAGCCACTGGTCTTCCAGGCGCATGCGCGCCGGGATGGACGTCAGGACGCGCGGTTCCCGTTTTTTCATCCTTCGCCTTTCCCGGCCCCTGAATCCCGATAACGGCAGCAGGGCGGAAACTTTGAAGGAACAGATATTTATCTATGTTATCGATTCAGGCGCTTCAGGCGATGGGCTGGTCGATCGATGTGGGCGGCGTCGAAAACCATTGCGGCCCCTTCGCCGTCATATGGAAGCAATCCTCCATGCGGATGCCCATAACGCCCGGCAGATAAAGTCCCGGCTCATTGGAAAAGCACATGCCGACGTCCAGCTTCGTCGTTTCGCCATGGACGAGGTTGACGGGCTCATGCCCTTCCATCCCGATGCCATGGCCGGTCCGGTGCGACAGGCCGGGCAAAGCGTAGCGGGGACCATAGCCCAGCCTTTCATAGTAGCTCCGTACGGCATCATCGACGGAACCAGCCGGGACGCTAAGCCTCGCCGCCTCAATCGCGATCTTCTGTCCACGCGAGACATCGTCCCAGACTTTCCGCTGCTGCGCCGTGGGCGGGGCGCCATGCACCCAGGTCCGGCTGATGTCGGACTGATAGTCCTCGACCGTGCAGCCGCAATCCATCAGCACCACCTCCCCGACCCGGACGGTCTGAGGCTTGCCCGATCCATGCGGATAGGCGGCGGCCTCCCCCAACAGGACGAGGTTGAATTCGACCTTGCCGCCCAGTTGCGTCGTCGCCGCCGACATGAGCGCGCCGATATCCGCCGGGGTCATGCCCGCCTTCACCTGCGGATAGGTCCAGCGATAGGTGGCCATGGTGACGTCGGCGGCCTTTTGCATCAATGCGATCTCGGCGGCGGTCTTGCGCATGCGGATCGCGCGGGTCACCCAATCCCTGACCAGCGTGGCAGTGGGAAGCGCAGCCTTCAGGCCGTCCACGGCGAAATAGCGCACCGTTTCCTCTATCCCGATGCGGCCTTTCGCCAGCCCCTTGGCCGTAAGAAAGTCTGCGATCGGGGCGTAAGGGCTTTCATCCTCCTGCCAGACGCGGACTTCGGCGGGAATGGCGAGAGATTCGTCGATCGAGGGCTTTTCAAAAAAGGGGCAGACGATCAGCGGCGTTCCGCTGGCCGGGATCATGGCGGCGGTCAGCCTTTCCGAACGGTGCCAGCGCACCCCGGTATAGTAGATCAGGCTGGCCCCCGGTTCGACCAGCAGCGCGTCTATCCCCGCCGCCTGCATCATCCTTTGCGCGCGGGCGAGCCGATCCGCGCGTTCCGACCCGCCAATCGGCACGATGTCGCCGGTCAAGGCACCCAGCGCCTCGGCCGACCGCTCCTGCGCGAAAAGACGCGGGCTGACCGCACCCATGGCGATGCCGGCAGCAGCGTGGCGCAACAGCGTGCGGCGATCAGGCATAGGCGTAGGATCCTCCGGTCTTCAGCGCTGCCTGGTAACCGGGGCGGGCATGCATGTCATCCAGCCAACGGATGAGATGAGGACGCGACCCGTCCAATCCGCCGCGGGCGCGGGACGCTTCCAGCGGGAAGCTCATCATCATGTCGGCCGCGGTGAAGGCATCGCCGGCGAAAAAGGGGCGTCCCGCCAGTTCGGTCTCCAGCCAGTCGAGATGGTCATCCAGCATCCGCTGTACCGTTGGCCTGGCCGGTCGGCCAAGCAGGCCCATCTTGTTCACCACCAGCAACGCCAGCAAGGGCGGCATCATCGATCCTTCGGCATAATGCATGAACTGACGATACAGTATAGCACCCTCGGTCGGCGGCCCGAAGCGGCCGGCCCGCGCGACCAGATAGTCCATGATCGCCCCCGTCTCGATCAGGCGATGGCCGTCGACCTCGACCACCGGGGATCGTCCGAGCGGGTGGATTGCCCTGAGCGAAGCGGGCGCACGCATTGTCTTTGCGTCCCGCTCGTAACGCCGCACCTCGTAAGGTTCGCCCAGTTCCTCCAGCAACCAAAGGATGCGTTGCGACCGGCTGTTGTTCAGATGGTGGACAATGATGGTCATGACGGCTCCCTTGCGGCTGAGCCAAAGGGCTACCGCAGCGGCCCGACTATGCCAACGGGTTAGCGGACTGGACGCTGTGCCACGGTCCTGGACCCGGCTTGCGCCGGGGAACCGATCTACGCTGGCTCCAGCGCCATCTGCGCCTTTTTCCTGGCACGGAAGGCGTGGAGCAGGGGCTCGGTATAGCCATTAGGCTGCTCGACCCCTTCGAACACCAGCGCGCGTGCGGCCTGGAATGCGAGACTTTCCCCTTCCCGCCCGCTCATGGGCTCGTAAAGCGGGTCAGCGGCATTTTGCGCATCGACCTTCGCCGCCATGCGGCGGAGCGCCGCGTCGACCTGCTGTGCGGTGCAGATGCCGTGGAGCAACCAGTTCGCCATATGTTGCGAGGAGATGCGCAACGTCGCGCGATCCTCCATCAGGCCGACGTCATGGATGTCGGGAACCTTGGAGCAGCCCACGCCCTGGTCGATCCAACGGACGACATAGCCCAATATGCCCTGCGCATTATTGTCCAGTTCCCGCGCGATCTCCTCTTCGGAAAAATTACGGCCGGTGGCGATGGGCAGGGTCAACAGCTTTTCCAGTCGAGCCACGCCCTCCCCCTTCCGCTCCGCCTGGCGGGCGAAGACGTCGATCCGGTGATAATGGGTCGCGTGCAGCGTCGCGGCGGTCGGCGACGGAACCCATGCGGTGTTCGCGCCGCTCATCGGATGGCCGGCCTTCTGATCGAGCATGTCGGCCATGCGATCGGGCGCGGCCCACATGCCCTTGCCGATCTGCGCCCGGCCGGAAAATCCGCAGGCAAGCCCGATCTGCACGTTCCGGTCCTCATAGGCCGAAATCCAGTCGCTCGCCTTCATCTCGCTCTTCGGGATCATGGGGCCCGCCTGCATCGAACTATGCATCTCGTCGCCGGTGCGATCGAGGAAGCCGGTGTTGATGAAGACGATGCGGTCCTTCACCGCATGGATGCAGGCGGCGAGGTTGGCCGAGGTACGGCGTTCCTCGTCCATGACCCCGACCTTGATCGTGTGACGGGCCATGCCGAGCATGTCCTCGATCGCGTCGAACAGGCGATCGGTGAACGCGACTTCGCCCGGGCCGTGCATCTTGGGCTTGACGATGTAGAGGCTGCCCGCACGACTGTTCGCCCGACGTCCGTTCAGGTCATGAAGAGCGATCAGGCTGGTGACGATGCCGTCGATGATTCCTTCCGGCGCCTCGTCGCCGTTGGACAGCCGGACAGCGGGTGTGGTCATCAGATGGCCGACATTACGGACGAACAGCAGGCTGCGGCCCGGCAGCGTGAAAGTGGTGCCATCCGGTGCGGTATAGGTGCGGTCCGGGTTGAGCGCGCGCGTCATCATCGCCCCATTCTTCTCGAACCGGTCGGTCAGATCGCCCCGCATCAGTCCCAGCCAGTTGGCATAGGCGGCCACCTTGTCCTGCGCGTCGACGGCAGCGACCGAATCCTCCAGATCGCAGATGGTGGTGAGAGCGGACTCCAGGATGACGTCGGCTATGCCCGCGGGATCGGTCGCACCGATCGGGTGCGCCTTGTCGAAGACGATCTCGATATGCAGACCATTGTGGCGGAAGAGGCGCGCATTTTCGCTGGTGCCCACCAACTGCGCGGGATCGGCGAGAACGATATCGTCACTCGCCAGCGCCGCCCAGTTCCCGTTCGCCAGCGGAACCGCGTCGTCAAGAAAGGCTTTTGCCCAGGCGACGACCTGCGCGCCGCGCGCCGCATCATATCCCTTGCCCGCCGGCGCGCCGGCTATCGCATCCGTGCCGTACAGCGCGTCATAGAGGCTGCCCCAGCGCGCATTGGCCGCATTGAGCAGGAAACGGGCGTTGAGGATCGGGACAACCAACTGCGGTCCCGCCATGCGCGCGACTTCATCATCGACATTCGTGCTGCCGATCTGAAAGGGCGCGGGTTCGGGCACCAGATAACCGATCTCTCGCAAAAATATCGCATAGGCGGCCGGATCGTGCGGCTGCCCCGCCCGCTGTTCGTGCCAGCTGTCGATCTGGGCCTGAAGCGTGTCGCGCTTTCGCAGGAGGCTCAGATTTTCGGGTGCGAAGCGAGCGAGGACGTCCGCCGCGCCCGCCCAGAAGGCGTCTGGCGCGATGCCTGTGCCGGGCAGCGCCTGCTGCTCGATAAAGTCCGCGAGCGGAGCGGCGACTCGAAGGCCGGCTTTATCGATCATCGGGGCGGTCATGGCTCTTCTCCAAATTGGACGACGGGTACGTTTGGAGATTTAGCATGTCTCGATTATGTCGTATATTCGCTATTATTCAAATACAGTAATTCTTATGGTGAACGAATATGATGGATCCTGACCACGAATTGTTCGTGACCATTGTCGATGAAGGAGGCCTCGCGGCGGCAGGACGGCGCCTGCATATCTCCCCGGCGATGATGTCCAAGCGTCTGGCGCGGCTGGAGCAGAGGCTTGGCGCAAAGCTCGTCCACCGCACGACGAGGCGGCTGGCGCTGACGCCGGCAGGCGAGCAGCTCCATGCCGATCTGCGCGCGATCCTCGCTGCGCTGGACGACGCCGAAAGGCGTGTATCGGGCGCATCGGCCATGGCGACCGGTCCCTTGCGGATCAGCGCCCCTACATCCTTCGGGCGCATACACCTCGCCCCCTTTATCCAGCGTTTCTTGGACGATCATCCGGCGGTCGATCTCAGCGTGGATCTTTCCGACGAATATAGCGACCTGCTGGACGGCCGCTTCGATCTTGCGCTGCGCATCACCGCCGATCCCGGTCCGACGCTCGCGGCGCGGCGGCTGGCGACCAACCGCCGCATCCTCTGTGCGGCGCCCGGCTATCTGGCGGCGCACGGCGCGCCGCAACGGATTGCCGATCTCAAGGCTCATCGCCTGCTGGCGGCGCATGGGCAAATGCCCTGGCGGCTGGTCGGGCCGAAGGGGCCGGTCACGGTCGAAGGGCAAAGCCATGTGCGCACCAACAGCAGCGAGCTGGTGCGCGAACTGACCATCTCGGGCGGAGGAATCGCGCTTCGATCCTTGTGGGACATTGCAGAAGCGCTTGAAACAGGCCGGGTGCGCCCGGTTCTGCCCGATCATGAAGGCTCGGCCGATGTCGGCCTCTATGCCGTGCACCTGCCCCAGGCCAATCCGCCCCGCGCACTCACCGCGTTCATCGAATTTCTTGTAACACTTTATTGCCCGACGCCGCCGTGGGAGCGCCCTGTCTTGCCCTAGCGGAACGCAGGCTTTAAGGCCCGCCACATGGACGACAACACCCGCCGCGCAGCCCTCGACTATCACCGCTATCCGCAACCGGGGAAACTCCGGATAGAACCGACCAAGCGGATGGTGAACCAACGCGACCTGGCGCTGGCCTATTCGCCGGGTGTCGCGGCACCCTGCGTCGAAATCGCGGCCGATCCTGACAAGGCGCTGGACTATACGGCGCGCGGCAATCTGGTCGCGGTCATCTCCAACGGCACCGCCGTCCTCGGCCTGGGCGCGATCGGCGCGCTGGCGTCGAAGCCGGTGATGGAAGGCAAGGCAGTCCTCTTCAAGAAGTTCGCCGACATCGACGTGTTCGACATCGAAGTCGACACCACCGACCCGGATAAGTTCGTCGAGGCCGTCGCCTTGCTTGAGCCGACCTTCGGCGGCATCAATCTGGAAGACATCAAGGCGCCGGAATGTTTCGCGATCGAAGCGCGGCTGAAGGAGCGGATGAACATCCCGGTCTTTCATGACGACCAGCATGGCACCGCCATCGTCGTCGCTGCTGCGGTTCGCAACGCGCTGGTGCTGCAAGGCAAGACGCTGGCGGACGCGAAGCTGGTGACCTCGGGCGCCGGCGCGGCCGCGCTGGCCTGCGTCGACCTGCTGGTATCGATGGGCCTGCCGGTCGAAAACGTCACCATGACGGACAAGGACGGCGTGATCCATGCCGGCCGCGAAGGCATGTTGCCCAACATGGCGCGCTATGCCCGCAACACCAATGCGCGCACGCTGCCGGATGTTCTGCCGGGCGCGAACCTGTTCCTGGGCCTGTCCGCGCCGGGCGTGTTGAAGCCCGAATGGCTGCCGCTGATGGCACCCAATCCCCTCATCTTCGCGCTCGCCAATCCGGAGCCCGAAATCCGGCCCGAGGCGGCCCGAGAAGTGCGGCCGGACGCGATCATCGCCACTGGTCGGTCCGACTATCCCAATCAGGTCAACAACGTCCTCTGTTTCCCCTACATCTTTCGGGGCGCGCTGGACGTGGGCGCGACGCAGATCAACGAGGCGATGAAGGTCGCCGCCGCCGACGCCATCGCCGCCCTGGCCCGCAGGCCCGCGCATGACAGCGTGGCTCAGGCCTATGGCGGCCGCAAGCTGGTGTTCGGCCCAGATTATATCATCCCCACCCCTTTCGACCCGCGCCTGATCGGTGAGATCGCGGTCGCGGTCGCCAAGGCGGCCATGGACAGCGGCGTCGCAAAGAGGACGCTGGACCTCGACGACTATAAGCGCAGCCTCACGCGCCAGGCGACCCGTTCCGGCCAGCTGATGCTGCCGGTGTTCGAAGCGGCGCGGGGCAGCCACTGCCGCATCGCCTATGGCGAGGGGGAGGATGACCGGGTGTTGCGCGCCATTCGCGACGCGCTGGACGAAGGGATAGTCCGCCCGACGCTCATCGCCCGGCGCCGCATCCTGGAAAAGAAGCTGCCCGAACTCGGCCTCACCTTCGATTTCGAGCGGGACGTCGAGGTGATCGACCCGGAGACCGACCACCTCATCATGGGCGAACTGGTGGAGGCCTATCGGGCCATTGCCGGGCGCAAGGGGGTGCCGGCGGACGAAATCCTGCGCCACGTCTATCGCCGTCCCACGATCACCGCCGCCATGCTGCTGCGCACCGGCCGGGTCGACGCCGCGCTGGTGGGGGGACGGTCGGAATATTGGGGTCAGGTCGAACATGTACTGCGCATCATCGACCGGGTACCCGATCATAGCCGCGTCTATGCGTTGTCGGGCCTGATCCTGGACGCCGGCGCGCTGTTCATTACCGACACGCATATGGTGCCCGATCCCACGCCAGAGCAAGTGGCGGAAATGACGCTCGCCGCCAGCGCGGAACTGCGCTATTTCGGCCTCACGCCGCGAGCGGCTCTTCTGTCCCATTCCAATTTCGGCGCATCGCACAGCGACAGCGCGCGCAAGATGCGCAAGGCGTTCCGGCTGGTTCGGGAGGCGGCGCCCGATCTGGCGGTGGACGGCGAAATGCACGCGGACGCCGCGCTCAGCCAGTCGCTGCGCGAGCGACTGGTGCCGGATTCCCGTTTCGAAGGGCCGGCGAACCTGCTGGTTATGCCCAATCTTGACGCGGCCAACATCACGTTGACGGCGCTTTCCGCATCGTCCAGCTCGCCCACCGTCGGCCCGATGCTGATCGGTCTTTCCAAGCCCATCCATGTGCTGACACCCGGAGTGACCTCGCGCGGGATTCTGAACCTCACCGCGATCGCCGCGGCGGAAGTTGCGCGGGAAGGCTGAGTTTAACCTTTTCATCCTATGCCAACGCCAGGGACGGAGGCGTGAGGATATGGCAGGCTTCATCAAGGGCGTAACGAAGGCTGCGGCCCCCAAGCTGGCGATCGGCGCGATATTGGCCGGCGCGGCATGGCTGGCGATGCACTGGATCGACAGGCCCGCTGCTGAAGACACGGCTCCGGCCGCCATCGCCAAGCCTGTTGCAGCCGCCGCCCCGGCGACCCCGCCGCTGGTCGAGCGACGGAGCGACCAGCCCATGGCCATCGATCCTCGGGCACTGACGGTCAGGCGTGTCTTGCAGATTGACGGTCCCTTCCGCCATGGCGACTATGCCTGGGACGAAAAGGGCGCGCCGTCATCCGGTCCGGTCATCATCACCGTCGATCTGAAGGCGGAAACCCTGTCCGTCTTTCGCGCCGGATATGAAATCGGTGCGGCGGTCATCCTCTATGGCGCGACGGACAAGCCCAGCCCGCAGGGCGCGTTCCCCATCACGCAGATGGACGCAGACCATGTTTCGAACCTCTATGGCGCGCCCATGCCCTATGCCCTGCGGCTGACGAGCGACGGTGTGTTCATCCATGGCAGCGACGTCCAATATGGCCGCGCCACGCATGGGTGCATCGGCGTGCCCGTCGATTTCGCACGCAAGTTGTTCGGGGTGGTGAAACGCGGCGACATCGTCGTGATCACCAATGGCAAGATGCTTGACGTCAGCAAGGCGAAGATCGGCGGCTGACGGCACGGTTGCAGGCGATGCATGGATGGATGCAGGAAAGGCAGCCGATCCGGGCTTGACCCGCGCTGTCATGATATCCATTTGCGGGTCTTCTCAGAATTTTTGCATTGCAACATGGAGCTGGCCATGGCGAACGCCTCGCGCAGCGCGCATCCCGCGCTTGTTATTTTTGCTTTGTCGGTGGGCGCGTTCGCCATTGGCACGACCGAATTCGCGTCCATGAGCCTGCTGCCCTTCTTCGCCCGGGATCTGGGCATCGACGCGCCGACCGCTGGCCATGCGATCAGCGCCTATGCATTGGGAGTGGTGGCGGGCGCGCCAGTCATCGCAGCGTTCGGCGCGCGATTGCCGCGCCGGATGCTTCTCATCGGGTTGATGAGCGTTTTCGCGATCGCCAATGCCCTGTCGGCACTGTCGCCCAGCTACCACTGGATGCTGTTGTTCCGTTTCCTGTCGGGGGTGCCCCACGGCGCCTATTTCGGCGTGGCGGCGCTGGTGGCCGCCAACCTGGTCCCACTGGAAAAACGGGCGCTTGCCATCGCCAAGGTGATGACCGGCCTGACCGTCGCGACCGTGATCGGCGTGCCGGTGGCCAACTGGATGGGGCAGATGCTGGGCTGGCGGTCCGGCTTCTTCGTGGTGGCGGCGCTCGCGCTGGCGACGGTGACGCTGGTCGCGCTGTTCGCGCCGCGTGACGCGGGTGATCCGGGAGCCAGCCCGATGCGCGAACTCACCGCACTCGGCAAGTCGCAGGTCTGGCTCACCCTGTTCACAGGGGCCATAGGCTTTGGCGGCTTGTTCGCGGTCTATACCTATGTCGCCTCCACCATGATCGAGGTGACGCATGTCCGGGAAACTTATGTCCCGCTGGTCCTCGTCATTTTCGGCATCGGTCTCACGCTCGGCAATCTGGGGGCCGCCTGGGCGGCGGACCGCGCGCTCAACCGCACCGTCATCGGCGTGTTGCTATGGAGCGCGGCGGCGCTGGCCATCTTTCCGTTCATGGCGGGCAATATCTGGACGCTCGGACTCAACATCTTCCTGATCGGGATCGGCGGTGGCCTTGGCACGCCGCTTCAGGCCCGGTTGATGGACGTTTCGGGAGACGCACAGACGCTTGCCGCCGCCTTGCATCACAGCGCCTTCAACATCGCCAATGCGCTTGGGCCATGGCTTGGTGGCCTGTCGATCGCGGCGGGCTACGGCCTGGTGTCCACAGGCTGGATCGGATGCGCAATGGCGCTGGGCGGTCTTGTGATCTACCTAGCGGCGATCGCGCTGGAACGCCGCCAGCCCCGCCGCTCGCTGATCCCTGCCGAATAAACGCCTTTCGCCGCCCATCGCGGCCGGATAAGGCTGGCCTATGAGCGATCCGGCCAAAGAAACAGCATTGCGCGATGCGGCCGTCGCGGCGCTGAGACAGGGGCAGGCCGCAGACGCGCTTGCCGCCCTGCGCGCGATGGACAATCCGCCCGCGATGCTGCTAGCCCAGGCTTGCAATCGCACCGGCGACCTGGACGGAGAAGCCGAAGCGCTCCGCCATATTCTCGACGCCGAACCGCGTAACCTCCCTGCCCTGCTCGCCATGGGGCAGACGGTGCTGAAACGGGGCGATGAGCGCGCGTCCATAAGCTGGTTTCGCGCTGCCTTGGCGCAGGCCGCCGCGACCGGGGCCCCACCGCAGTTGCAACCACTGCTCCAGCAGGCGCAGGCCAGTATCGAACAATCGGGCCGCCGGTTCGAGGATCATCTGACCGCCGCCATCCGCGATCTTCCGCCACTGCCTCGGATCGCGCGCGCGACCGATCTGCTGCTGGGGCGCAGTGACATATATCTGCAGCAACCCAGTATGTTTTACTTTCCCGACCTGCCGCAACGCGCCTTCTACGAACGGCATGAATTCGAATGGGTGCCGGCGGTCGAGGCGAAGACCGACGCCATCATCGGGGAGCTTCAGGCCGTGCTGGCGAAGGAGCAGGAATTCGCGCCCTATGTCCAGACATCGGCCGGGCGGCCATCACCCAACAATCCGCTGCACAACGACCCGAGCTGGGGCGCGCTCTATTTCTGGCAGGGCGGCGCAACGGTCGCCGAAAATGCCGCGCGCTGCCCGTCGGTGATGGAGGCGCTGGAACTGGCACCCATGCCGGTGATCGACGCCCGATCGCCCATGGCACTTTGGTCCCTGCTGAAGCCTGGCACCCATATACGTCCGCACAACGGCCTGCTCAACACGCGCCTCATATGCCATCTGCCGTTATTGGCTCCCGACCATTGCGCGCTGCGCGTTGGCGCCGAGACAAGGCCGTGGCGCAAGGGCGAACTTCTCCTGTTCGACGACAGCATCGAGCATGAGGCGTGGAACCGCAGCCAGCAGACCCGCGTGGTGCTGCTGTTCGAAATATGGCGTCCCGAAATCGGCATGGATGAACGGCAAGCGCTGACGCATCTGTTCGAGGCAATCGATGCCTTCGGCCCGGCGCAGATTGACACGGGCGGTTGAGGCGGGTTTCCATCCGCCGGGACGACACTATAGGCGCGCGAAGATCGTAAAGGGGGGATGCCGGGGCGACACGCCACCACGGACACCCTTGCCCATGCCTCCCGCTTCCGACCCCACCTTCCCTCACCCGCGGCCGCACAGTCTGGCGGAGGATGGCTACGCCATCGCCATCGGCTGCGCGTTCATCGCCATGGGGCTGATGCTGCTCAAACAGGCGAATCTGGTGACGGGCGGCATGGCGGGCATTGCGTTGCTGCTGTCTTATCTCGCGCACTGGCCGCCGGGCACGCTGTTCCTGCTCATCAACCTGCCCTTCTTCCTGTTTGCCGGACGCGCCATGGGGATGGCATTCGGCCTCAAGACGCTGTTCGCCAATATCGCCATCATGGCCATAGGGCTGGTCATGCCAACCGCATTGCAGATCGCACGCGTCAGTCCGTTCTTCGCCGCGCTCTTTGGCGGGTCGATCATCGGGTTCGGCATATTGGCGATCGCGCGCCACGGCGCAGGCGTCGGCGGCGCGGGCGTCGTCGCGCTGATCCTGCAGAAATCGCGCGGCTGGAACGCCGGGCGCACACAGATGCTGTGCGACATCCTCATTCTATTGGCGTCGTTGCCGTTGCTCAGCTTCGAACGCTTCGGACTTTCCGTCCTGTCAGCCGCCGCGATGAACGCCGTGCTGATGGTGAATCATCGCCCGGGCCGCTATATCGGTCACTGATCGCTGCACAGAAGATTGCCGTTCCGGTCGCGCCCGCGCAGCGCGGAGGCGGCGTCACTCGACACGCGCGGGAAGCTGACTCCCTCCAGCGATCCGCGTCCCTGGCAAAGGTCGGCGCAGGCCATGTCCACCACACCAGGCAGGGCCACCTGATCTCCGTCATATTGCGCGACGATGATGCAGCGATCACCGCCCCTGAAGCTCAGGATCAGCTTGTCGCCGGCGCGGCGCGCCATGCCATGTCCACGGCAACTCGGTTCCTCGCCGAACACCGCTTCCAGTCCGAAGCGAAATTGTCCGTCCTGGCCGGGAATGACGCATAGCGCATCGCGCCCGGCTTCATGACGGCGTTGGTACAGGCCAACCGGGGGCATGCTCCGGGCGTCGGTGATGGCGCCACTGGCAATGGCGGCGCGTTCCAGGCCGGACACCGCCCCGTCACCCGGCACGGCGTCAGGGGTGACAGGGGCACGCTGGCATGCCGCCGTCAGCAGGAAGAGCAGCGCTGCTCTAGTCCGCCGCATCGACGCTGCTGAGCCCATCCTGCCCGATGCGGCGGAAGAAGCAGGAGCGCGCGCCGGTGTGGCAGGGCGGCACAGCCTTGATCCAGACGGCGTCCTGATCGCAATCGATGCGCAGGTCACGCACTTCAAGCATATGGCCCGACGTTTCGCCCTTCTTCCACAGCGCCTGTCGGCTGCGGGACCAGAAGTGGGCAAGCCCGGTCTCGATGGTCAGCCCGAGCGCCTGCGCGTTCATATGCGCCACCATCAGCACGTCGCCGCTCTGATCGTCGGTCACGACGGCGGTGATAAGGCCGTCCCCGTCATATTTCGGATTGAGGGCCAGCCCCTTGTCGCGTGCATCGTCCATGGCGCGGCTATAGAGCGCAAATGTGGGCGTGCGAAGCCCTGCCAAAGAGGATAATCGGGAGAAAATGGGGCGACCGATGGGATCCGAACCCACGACCTCTGGTACCACAAACCAGCGCTCTAACCAACTGAGCTACGATCGCCATGGGGGCTGCTCGCCCCGAGAGAAGGGCCACATATGCGGCCCATCCCCGGCCGTCAAGCGCCAAAGCCCGGCGACCGGATTTTCCTGGCCTACCGCGTTCCAGCCTGCAGTTGGGCGCGGAGATTGGCAAGGATGCGTTCGGAAACGCGTGGCCTTTCCGCCGCCGCCTTCCCCTTGCGCAGGCGCTCCTTGTCCCGTTCAGGCGGCTCCACCACGCGCACGCGCACGGCGGCGTGACCCTGCGCCTTCATGCCCAATTGCTCTGCCGCGCCGCGCGACAGGTCGATGATGCGGCCCCTGCCGGCAAATGGTCCGCGATCGTTGACCCGGACAAGGATCGCCCGTCCGGTGTCGAGCGACGTGACCTCGACATAGCTTGGCAGGGGCAGGATAGTATGCGCCGCGGTGATCCATTTGCCGCGAAACCGCTCGCCATTGGCCGTGCGATTGCCCGACTCCGATCCGTACCAGCTCGCATAGCCCAGCATATCGTACGTCGGGTCGGCGGCAGGAACATAGGTGAGGCCGCGCACCATATAGGGCGGACCGATCTTGACCGGCGTGTCCCGGACCGGCCGGTAATTGCCGCCGCCACAGGCCGCCAGCATCAGCGTCAGGATCGCCCATGCCGCCTTGCCCGCCATCGCTGCCTTGCCATCCGTCATGGCTCTTCCTGGCCTCTTGTTGGGAGAGAGAGCGGTATCGCTACCATGAAGAAAGGGACGAAAACGTCGCCGCTTTCGTCCCCCTGCCTTTGGCTTGATTGCGCGGGGCAGAAACCTGCCTTGTCGCGCCACTCTCCCGTAACTTCCCGGCCGCGATGCCGGCAATTGACGAACGGTGGACGCCGCCGCGGGGACGACGTCGCCGGTCGCTTAGTTGACCGAGTCCTTCAGGCCCTTGCCAGCCTTGAACTTGGGCTGGGCCGAAGCCTTGATGGTCATGGTTTCGCCGGTACGGGGATTACGGCCGGTCGAAGCCTTGCGCTGCGACACGGAGAAGGTGCCGAAGCCGACGAGGCGGACTTCATCACCCTTTTTCAGCGCGCCGCTGATGGCGTCAAACACGCCTTCCACGGCCTTGGTGGCGTCATTCTTGTTAAGGCCGCTGCTTTCAGCAACTGCGCTGATCAGATCCTGCTTGTTCATGCCTTGGGAACCCCCTTGTGCTGTTGGTTGATTAGGAATCGCGGCGTAGGGCGGGCAATAAGGCGCGGATTCCCGCGACTGTCAAAGGGAAAGCGACGAAGATGCCGGTCCATGGCCGATTTTGCGCCCGATCGGTCGTTTCGGTGCCGATAATAGGGTTAACCGCCGCTTTCCCGATGGTTCAGTGCCGCAGGGCCGCGTCCCCGTCCCTGCCCGTTCCGGTCGGAGGCTGCGCCGCCAAATCGTCTTCTTCTGTCCAGGCGATCGCTTCCGGCTTCGAAACCAGCGCCCGCGCGAGCACTTCGTCGACATGGGACACGGGCACGATATCCAGCCCCTCACGAATGTTCGCAGGGATTTCCGCCAGGTCCTTTTCATTTTCCTGGGGAATCAGCACTGTCTTGATGCCGCCACGCAGCGCCGCCAAAAGCTTTTCCTTGAGGCCGCCGATGGGAAGCACCCTGCCGCGCAACGTCACCTCGCCGGTCATCGCCACGTCCTTGTGGACGGGAATGCCGGTCAACGTCGACACGATCGTCGTCACCATGCCGATGCCCGCGGATGGACCATCCTTGGGCACCGCGCCTTCGGGCAGGTGGATGTGGATGTCCTTCCGGTTGAAGAGGCTGGGCTTGATGCCATAGCCCGGCGAGCGCGCCTTCACGTAGGAGAAAGCCGCCTGCACCGACTCGGTCATCACCTCGCCCAGCTTGCCGGTGGTCTTGATCTGCCCCTTGCCGGGCACCGTCACGGCCTCGATCGTCAGCAACTCGCCGCCGACTTCCGTCCAGGCCAGGCCGGTCACCGCGCCGATCTGATTTTCTTCCTCGCCCACGCCGTGACGGAATTTCCGCACACCGGCAAAATCGGACAGATTATCGGGCGTGATGACGATCTTGTCGGCCGCGCCTTCCAATATCCGGCGCAGCGCCTTGCGGGCCAGGCGCGCCACTTCGCGCTCAAGCGTGCGGACGCCCGCCTCGCGCGTGTAGAAACGGATGAGATCGCGCACCGCCTCTTCCGTCACCTCGAACTCGCCGTCCTTCAGGCCATGGGCGTCGATCTGCTTGGGCACCAGATGGCGCTGCGCGATCTCTACCTTCTCGTCCTCGGTATAGCCCTCCAGCCGGATGATCTCCATGCGGTCGAGCAAAGGTTGCGGCAAGTTCAGCGAGTTGGCGGTCGTAACGAACATCACGTCCGAAAGATCGACGTCGATTTCCAGATAATGATCCTGGAACTTGCTGTTCTGCTCGGGGTCCAGCACCTCCAGCAGGGCAGAGGCCGGATCACCCCGGAAATCCTGCCCCAGCTTGTCGATCTCGTCGAGCAGGAAGAGCGGATTCATCGTGCCGGCCTTCTTGAGGTTCGACACGATCTTGCCCGGCAGGGAGCCGATATAGGTCCGCCTGTGGCCGCGAATTTCCGCTTCGTCGCGCACGCCGCCCAGTGACTGGCGCACGAACTCGCGGCCCGTGGCCTTGGCGATCGAGCGGCCAAGCGAGGTCTTGCCGACGCCCGGCGGGCCGACGAGGCACAGGATCGGCCCTTTCAGCTTGTTGGTGCGCGCCTGGACGGCGAGATATTCGATGATCCGGTCCTTGACCTTCTCCAGCGCGAAATGATCCTCGTCCAGGATCGCCTGCGCTTTCTTGAGGTCGGTCTTGACCTTGCCCTTCTTGCCCCAGGGAAGCCCCAGCAGCACGTCGAGATAGTTGCGCACGACCGTGGCTTCAGCCGACATGGGCTGCATGCCCTTGAGCTTTTTGAGCTCCGCCGTCGCTTTCGCGCGCGCTTCCTTGCTGAGCTTGGCCTTGGCGATCTTTTCGGTGAGCTCGGCGAGTTCGTCGCCCTCCTCGCCCTCGCCATTGCCCAGCTCGCGCTGAATGGCTTTAAGCTGTTCGTTCAGATAATATTCGCGCTGGGTCTTCTCCATCTGCCGCTTCACGCGGCCGCGAATCTTCTTCTCGACCTGGAGCACGCCCAGTTCGCCTTCCATGAAGGCGAAGACCATTTCGAGCCGCTTGACCGGGTCCGCTTCGACCAGCAGCGACTGCTTGTCGGAAACCTTGACGTTGATGTTCGCCGCCACCGCATCGGCCAGCCGTCCGGCATCCTCGATCTCGCGCAGCTGCACCGGGGTTTCGGCTGGCAGCTTCTTGTTGAGCTTCGCGTAATTTTCGAACTGTTCGGCGACCGAGCGCATCAGCGCGGCGGCTTCCGGGCCTTCGGCGGCCGCTTCCTCGACCGGCGAGACGGTAGCGACAAGATAGGTGTCGTTCGCCTCCATCCCTTCGAGCTGGGCGCGATGCTTGCCCTCCACCAGAACGCGCACGGTGCCGTCGGGCAGCTTCAGCAGCTGCAGCACCACGGCGACGACGCCCGTGTCATAGAGGGAGTCGCGCGCCGGATCGTCCTCGGCGGGATCGAGCTGCGAAACGAGGAAGATTTCCTTGGAGCCTTCCATGGCCGCTTCCAGCGCCGCGACGCTCTTGTCACGGCCGACGAACAGCGGAACGATCATCTGCGGAAAGACGACGATGTCGCGTAGCGGCAGAAGGGGATATTCTAGTTTCATTCGGTCTCCGGGGCCGATTGGAAGCGGCCCTCTTCTACGGTTCACCGCCATTATGGGGATGCCCGTCGCGCCAATCAATCACGGCGTGTCATAAGGACGTCATCATGAACGCCGCCTTATGAAGGCTCAGAAGGGCAGCTTGAAGCCCGGTGGCAGCGGCAGCCCCGCGGTCATCTTGCCCATTTCGGCGTTGCTGACCTCGTCGGCCTTCTTGCGCGCGTCGTTGAAGGCAGCGGCGACCAGATCTTCCAGCATCTGCTTTTCCGAAGGCGCGAGCAGGCTGTCGTCGATCGATACGCCGATGATCCGCCCCTTGGCCGAAGCGCGAACCTTCACCAGGCCGCCGCCGGCGGCGCCTTCGACCTCCAGCTTGTCGAGATTGTCCTGCGCGCGCTGCAATTCTTCCTGCACACGGCTCGCCATGCCCAGGATTTCATTCAAATCTTTCATGCTCCTGCACTCCATTGTTCCGGCTTGCTATCCACAAGCTCCGCCTGGGGGAAGGCCGCCATAGCCGCCTTGACCACCGGGGTTTCCAAAATCCTCTCGCGCTCCGCCGCTTGCGCCGCCTGCTCCTGCTCCAGCAGCGTGGCGCCGCCGCCGCTCTGCTCCAGCCGAACGCTCCACCGCGTGCCCGGCGTGGCGGCATTCAGCGCCGCCTCCAGATCCCGCTTGAAGTCGCCACGCGCCCAGGGATGGGTCAGCCGGACGGCAACCTCCGGCGCGTTCAACAAGACCAGCGCCGCGCAATCGTTCAGATGATTGGCCAAAGCCGGCGCCTGCTTGTCCACCAGCGCCACAATGTCCGCCATCGTCTCAGGCAATCGCGACACAGGGGGCGACGAGGGCGCTGCCGGCTTGCCGTCGATCTGGGCCGAAGGCGCGACCACGCTGCCTCCTTCCCGCAGCAGCCGCGCCAGTTCGCCCGGATCGGGCATGGTCGCTGCGTGCATGACCCGAAGCAGCGCCATTTCGCAGCTTTCGATCGGCAGCACGGCGCTGGCGACTTCATCATGCCCCTTCACCAGCAACTGCCACAGCCGATGCAGCGGCGCGAAGCCCAGTTGCGCCGCCCAGTCGGACAGCGCCTCCCGCTCCTCGGCCGACTGGCCGGGACTGGCAATATCGCGCCCCGCCTTCACCAGGGTCACCGCGTGAACCAGTTCCATGAGGCCGCGCATCAGCGCCAGCGGCTCGACGCCCAGCGCATATTGGTCGCGCACGGCGGCAAGCAAGGCCGTCGTATCGCCCGAAAGCAGGAGGCCCAGCAGCCGGCGCACCGATCCGCGGTCGGAGAGGCCCAGCATGTCGCGCACCTGGGCGGCGGTGACGAGCGGCGCCCCCTCCCCCAACTCCGCGTGCGCGATCGCCTGGTCCAGGATCGAAAGCCCGTCGCGGGCCGACCCTTCCGCCGCCTGCGCGATCAACGCCAGCGCGTCCGGTTCCGCGGCGACGCTTTCCGCCTCGACCACATGGGCGAAATGATCGGCCAGCAGGTCGGCCGGGATGCGCCGCAGGTCGAACCGCTGGCAGCGCGAGAGCACCGTCACCGGCACCTTGTTCACCTCCGTCGTGGCGAAGAGGAATTTCACATGGGCTGGCGGCTCTTCCAGCGTCTTCAACAACGCATTGAAAGCGTTTTTGGAGAGCATATGCACTTCGTCGATAATGTAGATCTTGTAGCGCGCCGATACAGCGGCATAGCGCACGGCTTCGATGATTTCGCGGACGTCATCGACGCCGGTATGGCTGGCGGCGTCCATCTCCACCACGTCGATATGGCGGCCATCGGCAATTGCGCGACACGGCTCGCACTGGCCGCAGGGGTCGATGGTCGGGCCACCCTGCCCGTCCGGGCCGATGCAGTTCAGCGCCTTGGCGATCAGGCGCGCGGTGGACGTCTTGCCCACGCCGCGCACGCCGGTCATCAGGAACGCATGGGCCAGCCGGCCGCGCTTGATCGCGTTGCCCAGCGTCTGGACCATCGCGTCCTGCCCGATTAGTTCGCGGAACGTGCGCGGACGATATTTGCGCGCAAGGACGCGATAGGGCTGCGGGGAATCGGACATGCCTCTGTCCTAGCCGCTCAGGCGGCCCTTGTCGAAGCAGGATGCTGCTGGAAAGTAGGAGCCGGAACGACCCGTGACGAAATCACTGTGGCTGCTTCCGTCAGGACCTGACCCGGTTCGCGACGATCACGTCCGCCCGACTCCCGGCGCGGCATATGGCGAAAGGGTGACGGGATGGCAAGAGGCAGGATGCGCCCCCTATTCCAGCCCGCTCTTCTGTGCCCGGCCAACGAAGCTGAGCGCCGCTTGCGCCGTTTCCGCTATCGCCGCCTCCGCCTTCGCTGCGTTGACCGTCGGCCGATCCAGGTAGATGGCGAGGATATATTCGTCCCCCGAAGGCGATTTCACGAGCGCCACGTCGTTATAGGCGGTGCCGCAGGTTCCTGTCTTGCTGCCTGACGTCCAGCCTTCGGGCAGGCCTGCCTTGATCCGCTTGTCGCCGGTGCTGCTGGCGTTCAGCCAAGCGCGCAGCTTGGCGGCGCTCTCCGCCGCCATGTCGCGGAAGATCAGCCTGCCCATCAGCCCGGCCATGGCCGCGGGCGATGTCGTATCGCGCGGATCGCCCTCCACATTCTCGTTGAGCGCGGGTTCGTCCCGGTCCAGCCGCGACACCGTGTCGCCATGCGCGCGCATGAAGGCGGTGAGACCATCCGGCCCGCCCAGCATCGGGAGCAGCAGGTTGGCGGCGCTGTTGTCGCTGACCTCGACCGCCGCCTGCGCCAGTTCACCCATCGTCATTCGGCCCCGCTTCAGATTCTTCTTCACCACCGGCGCATAGTCCAGCAGGTCGTCCTTGCCGAAGGGGATCGTGCCTTCCAGCCCGAACTTTCCACCCTCCGCGCCGATCAGCACGGCGGCGGCCAGCGGCGCCTTGAAGGTCGAGCACATGGCGAAGCGTTCGTCCCGGTTGAAACCGAGGATCAGCGCCCCGTTCGCATCCACCAGGGCAACGCCGAGGCGGCCGCCTGTCTCTGCCTCTATTTCCTTGGGATTGCGCACTTCCGCCAGCGCGGATTGCGGCACCAGATAGCGCGGCGCGGCGGGCATCAGAGAATCGAGCCGCCCGGTGGGCACAGGCTCCTTCGCCTGCTTTTTCTCAGCGGCCATGGATGGTGCAGCCACCAACGCGAACGCAATCAGGACGAAAAGCGTCTTCATCGAACGGGTTACATTCCCTGCATATTGTAAAATTCGCCCGGAATGCGAACGGTCAGGCTGTCCATTCCGTCAGCAAGCACGATCTGGCAGGCAAGGCGGCTGGTGCGGGTGGCTGCGGCTGCAAGATCGAGCATATCCTCCTCATCCTCGCTGGCGCGGGGCAACCGCGAAAAATCCTGCGCATCGATGATGACATGGCATGTGGAGCAGGCCATCTGGCCTTCGCACGTGCCCTCCAGCGGCTGTCCTGCGGCCTGCGCCACGTCCAGCAGCACCGAACCGGGCGCGGCGTCGACCTCCTGCCGGCGCTCTCCATCGGCGCTGACGAAGATGATCCTGGTCATGGACTGCGACGCTCCTTTACCCCCACGGCTCCGCCTGCGCGGTCGCCGCCTCATTCAGTGCCTCAGCCGCCCTCTCCAATTCCTCGCGATGCGTGTACCGACCAAAGCCGATCCGCACCGATCCGCGCGCCTGTGCATCCGTCAAGCCCAGTGCGCGCAGCACATGGCTAGGCCTTCCAGACCCGCTCGCGCAAGCACTGCCGAGCGAAAAAGCAATATTGCGGCAATATGACAACAGCCGCGCACCATCGATCCCTTCGCGCCGCACGTTGAGATTGCCGGGATAGCGGTGATCCGCGCTGCCGTTCAGCGTCCAGTCCGCGAACAGGTTGCGCGACAGGGCGGCCAGTTGCTCGATATGGGCGCGGTCTTCCTCCGCCCGTTCGCGCATCAGCCGCGCGGCAACGCCAAAGCCAGCGCACAGCGCCGGTGACAGCGTGCCGGACCGCAGCCCCTGCTCCTGCCCGCCGCCGTGGATCAGCGGCTCCAGCTGGACACCGTCCCGCATCCAGAGGGCCCCGATCCCCTTTGGGCCGTGAACCTTGTGTGCGCTGATCGCCACCAGGTCGCAGGCCTGCGGCACGGGAATACGCCCGTAACCCTGTACCGCGTCGCACAGGAACAGCGCGCCGACGCTGTGGGCAAGCTCCGACAGCGCATCGAGCGGCTGGATGACGCCTATCTCGTTGTTGACCAGCATGGCGACGACGATCGCGACACCCGGAACAATGGCGCGCGCCGCCTCTTCGGCATCGACGAGGCCATCCGGCCCGACCGGCAGGATGGTCACGGCGCGGCCTTTCCGGCGCATCGCCTCCACCGTATCCAGTACGGCGGCATGTTCGGTCGCGATGGTAACGATCCCGCCCGGCGGCGCGCCCTGGATGGCGATGTTCAACGCCTCGGTCGCGCCGGAGGTGAAGACCAGCCGACCGCCCTGCGGCAGCAGGCGGCCGATCTCGTCGCGCGCCACCTCCACATGCGCGGCGGCGGCGCGGCCCAGGCGGTGCGCACTATGGGGATTGGCGAACTGGTCGCGCAGCAGCGGAAGCATGGCATCGAACGCTTCCGGCGCGAGCGGCGTCGTCGCCTGATAATCGAGATAGATCATCGCCTTGCCCGATCAGCCACGGACCGCCAGGCGCTGATGAACCTGTCCACATCCCTGTTGCAGGTCTGCGGCCCGAAACTGACTCGCACCACTTCCGCCGCCGCTCCTTCATCCCATCCCATCGCGCCCAGAACATGACTGGTCCTGAGCGACCCGGAGGAACAGGCGCTGCCGGCCGACACGGAAATGCCGGCAAGGTCGAACTGGATCAACTGCGCGCGCGCCGACATTCCGGGCATGCGATAGCTGGCAATGACGGGAATGCGGGCCGCATCGGGGGCGACCACGGTTCCGCCAAACTCCCCGATAGCGGCATCCAGCCGGGCGCGAAGCTCGGACGCGCGGGGCAGCCAGTCTTCCCGTGCTTCCAGCGCCGCGACCATGGCCAGGATCGCGGGCAGGTTCTCCGTACCGGCGCGATAGCCCTGTTCCTGCCCGCCGCTCGGTTCGATCAGGGCCAGATCGCGGATCAGCAATGCACCGACGCCGGGCGGCCCACCGAATTTATGGGCGCTGATCGCGATCATGTCGGCGTCGGGCAATGGCAGCTTTCCAGCGCTTTGCGCGCAATCGGCAAACAGCATGGCACCCGCGCGATCAAGGGTTTCGAGCGGCTGGATCACGCCGGTTTCATTATTCACATGCTGAATGGCGAAAAGCGGCGTGCCCGCTCGATCCGCCGGGGGCAGGACGATGCCGTCCGCATTGACCGCCAGCCGTTCCGCGCCCTTCGTCACCCGCAGCACGGCGTCATGTTCGACCGGCGAGGTAAGGATGCGATCCGCCTTGACCCTGCCTAGTCCGATTCCGATCGCCTCGCTGGCACCGGAAGTGAAGATGACATGCCCCCGCCAGTCCAGCGCCGCCTTCAGCCGCGCGCGGGCATCCTCCAGCGCCGCACGCGCCGCGCGGCCATCGGCATGGGGACTGGACGGGTTGGCCCAGTGCGCCATCGCACCGACCATCGCGGCCTGTGCCTGCGGCAGCATCGGGGTTGTGGCGGCATGATCCAGATAAAGGCGGTCGGCGGCCAAGCGGACGTTACTCATTGATTGCGGAAAAGGCAGCGCCCTCTATATAGGCGACTTGCCGCGCCGCGCCAGCGTGAAGCCTTGTGACGCGTGCG
>NZ_LSJY01000071.1 GCF_001556865.1 Sphingobium sp. CCH11-B1
GCGCAATATCGCGTCCAACGGTCGGCGCAACTGCCGACGATCACCGCCGATGCGGGGGCGAGCTTCGCCCGGCGAAATGACGGCAGGGTGGACAGCTACAACGCCGATCTGGGGTTCAGCGCGTTCGAGATCGACCTGTTCGGGCGACTGCGTAACCTGACCCAATCCGCCCTCGAATCCTATCTGGCGACGCAGGAAGGCGCGCGGGCCACCCGGATCGCCCTGATCGCGGAAACGGCCACCGCCTATGCCACGCTGGCGGCGGATCAGGACCTGTTGGCCCTGTCCCGCCAGACAGTGGCCAGCGCGCAGCGGACGCTGGAACTCACCCGGTCCTTGAACGGGGCCGGGCTGGCCGGCAAGCTGGACGTGCGCCAGGCCGAAACGACCGTAGAACAGGCGGCGTCCGACGTCGCGGCCAACATCACGCAGGTGGCGCAGGACCGCAACGCGCTCAACCTGCTGGTGGGCGCGCCGGTCGAAGACATGTTGCTGCCGTCGGGCCTTGCAGCTTTGACGCAAGGCATAGCGACGGTCCCGGCAGGCCTGTCGTCCGACATGCTGCTTCAGCGGCCCGACGTGCTGCAGGCGGAGCATCAGTTGAAGGCGGCCAATGCGGACATTGGCGCGGCGCGGGCGGCCATGTTCCCCCGGATCAGCCTGACGGCCGCGATCGGCGTCGCGAGCTCCGCCCTTTCCTCCCTGTTCACAGGTGACGGCTTTGCCTGGCAAGCGGCGCCGTCAGGGAGCCTGCCGATTTTCGGCGGGCCCAACCGCGGCAATGTCGCATATAGCAAAGCCCAGCGGGACCTCTATCTCGCCCAATATGAGAAGGCAATCCAGACGGCCTTCCGTGAAGTCGCTGACGCGCTGGCAAGGGACGGGACAATCGACGCGCAGCAGGCGGCGCAGCGCCGGCTGGTGACGGCAAGCCGACTCGCCTACGACCTTTCCGAACAGCGATACCGCGCGGGCATCGACCCGTTCCTCACGGCGCTGACGAGCCAGCGCAGCTTCTACGGCGCACAGCAGTCCGCCATTGCCACGGACCTGGCGCTGGTCAGCAACCGTATCCGCCTCTACCGCGTCATCGGTGCGGACCAGTAAAGCGTCCCATACTGGCCAGTATCATTTCATTCCCGGCCATCTTGCCCGCTTCCCTGCCCCGCAAGTTATGATAAGATGCGGCAAAAGAGAGGATGGAGAGAGCCATGTCGATCGTGACACGATTGCTGGATTGGCTATGCAGCGCCTTTGCGGCGGGCGCTCAGGACGCGTTGCGCATCAACCAGTTGATATGTCCCTTCAGCGAACAGCCGGGCCGCAAATCGCATCGCGAATGAGGCAAGGCGCGGGCAGAACCGCGACGGAAACGCCGCCCACAGGCTGACGCGGGTGCCTTGTCCGGGCGCGCTGAGTCGCTGATGATGGCCCCGCGCCGCGATATTCGAGCACAGGTCGTCAGCCAGGATTCCGCCGGTGCGTGCTAATCGCTCACCCTGCCTTGGCGGTCAGATGCTTGCTCAGATGCTTGTTCATCTCGAACATGCTGACCGATTTCTTCCCGAAAATCTTGCCCAGCTTTTCGTCGGCATTGATCTGGCGACGATCCTTCGCGTCCTGAAGGTCGTTCTTCTTGATATAGTCCCAGATCTTGGACACGACTTCGCTGCGCGGCAAATCCTTCGCGCCGATGATGTCGGCAAGTTCCGGCGAAGGTGTGACAGGCGCGGTGATGCCGCCACGGGCACCGCCGGCGGGCTTGCCCGTCGCCTTCACCTTCTTCGCGGCCGTTGCCGTTTCTTCCTTGCCACGCTTCTCCGCCGATCGTGCCATTTTGCGCTCCTTCGCTGCATCAGGGGCTATCACTGCTTCTGCCGAGGCATATACGCCGGCCATCGCTCTTGGTTGCCACGCGCTGACGATCTTTACGCGCGTCGATTCCACAAAGAGGCAGCCGCCGTCCATGAGGCCTTCGATGGGACCGCGACCGCGTCCGCCAGCTGAAGGAGCGGGCGGGTCGCCAAACGACGCTCCGTTCAGGCGACCCCCACCATGAGTGAACACGATCATCGACCCTGCGCCGACATCGACGGCGCGAAGCGCGTCTTCCCGGTCCAATATGCCTTTCACGCCCGAAGGCGGCACGCTTCAGTGGATCAGCCCCTTGGCCGCCAAGCGTCCGCGTTCCGTTGCGACTTGCGCCGCGGTCAACTTGCCCCCGGCGCGAATCTTGGCGATTTCCGCCGCAGTGAAGGGAGGAGAAGGCTTTGCCGCCTTCTTCAGCGACACGGCATGGTTGAGCACGTCGGCAACATCCTGGTCGCTCATCGTCCCCATTCCAGGCATAAGACCGGTTATCTTCTTGTCGTCCACGGTGATGGGGCCATATAGCCCGTAGAGTAGCACCATTGTGAGGTAGCGGCGGCCCTCCGGACTTCCGGCGATTTCAGACACCCGGCCGCTCAGCCGCGGAAACTGTCCCGGCAACCCGGCCCCGGAAGGCTGATGACACATGGAGCAGCGGCTTGCGAAGGTCTGCGGTCCGCCGGCCAGCGCCGTTCCCGACGATGCCGTCAGAGCGGCGAGAAGCAAAAATCTGATATGTTTGATAGATCGAAACATTGCCCGAAACTTCCCCAAAGCTCGACGCGGTGTCACAGAATGTGGTGCCGGAGCCCAGCCCGCCACCAAATTCCCCCATTATCCCAACATTCTACGAATGCCGCAATACTGGACATTCTTCAAATATTCGTCAACCCTTCCTTTCATTCTGTCGGGAGAAGGGTGGCATGAACGGCCGCGCCATGATAGGTCTGCGGGCAAGGTAGATGTAACATGATAATCGCTCCATCCCGGCCCGGCATCTATGCGCGCGGGTCCGAAACGGTCGACCAGATCCTCAAGGCAGCTCTTGGCGTGCTGATCGATGAAGGGGCAGAAGCCTTCACGCTACGCCGCATCGCCGCGCGGTGCGACCTAAAAGTCGGCAATGTCAGCTATCATTTCCCGCGGAAGGAAATGCTGATCCAGGTGATGCTGGATGAGATGCTGGAATCCTACGACAAATTATTGGACGAAATGGTGCGCAAGCCGGGTCTCACCGCAGAGGAACGGTTGAAGCTGGTGATCATTCTGTGCCTGGAGGACATCCAGACCAAGCGTACGACCCATTTGTTCACCGAATTGTGGGCGCTCGCCAACCAGAGCGAATTCGTCGCAGACCGCGTGCGCCTTTTCTACAGCAAGGTGCATGAGGTGATCGGCGAATATGTGTCGCAGATCAATCCGGCGCTACGCCCGGATGACGTTCACAGCCTGTCGTTGTTCATCAGTGCATCGATGGAAGGATCGACCCCCTTCCTGGGCCACCAAAAGCCATGGGCGAACAAGATGCCGGTCTTTACCGCGCTTGCGGCGATGTCGTTCGTACATCTTGCCAAGACAGTGACTTCGCGCGATCTTGCGGGGCTGATGACCGAAGCGGCTTGATACCGTTCAAGGGAGGATGGATCTGATTGGCAGGGGGCGCCCCGCGCGCGCCGCTCTTGCTCGGGGGATTCATCGTGGGAGGACATCACCTGTTGCCCTCAAGGGCATCTGATCGGACCGGCGCCTGCATCCTTGCAGCCGCGCTGGCGCTTTTGCAGCCCGGCATCGACCCTGTCTTTCTTACCCTGCTGACCGCCGCGACCCGCCTCGACCCGCTAAATCACGGCTGGATCGTCGGCGCGACTCAGGCGGGCATGGCGATGGGCGCCATCATCATATGGCGGGGCGGCGCATCCATCCCGCGCATGGCTCCGGCCCTTGCGGCGTTGACCGCCCTTGCGGCCAGTATGGCGACACCTGCGCTGGACGACCTGTGGATGCTGATTGCCGCACGCGGCCTGTTCGGCATCAGCATGGGCATCGCATACACCCATGCCATGAGCGTGGCGGCAGCGCACCGGCCTGCCCTTGCCTATGGCGCGGTCTTCCTCATCCAGTTGCTGCTCTCAACCCTCGTGGCGTTGGTTCTTCCGGCCATCAGCGATGCCGCTGGGCCCAGCGTGGCGTTGCGCATTCTGGCGCTGGTTCCTGCCGGCCTGCTGTTGCTGCTCTCGGCGCTGCCCGCCGGCCCCGCGCCCGTGCCTGGCGTCGCCATCGATCGGGGCGAGGAGACGGTGCCGCCGCTGAAGGCCTGGGCGCTCGCGACTGCTCTTTTCTGCTTCATTGCCGCGACCATGATGGTGTGGAGTTTCGCCGGAGCGCTCGCAATGGCAGCCGGCATCGCCGATGATGTGATCGGCACCGCGGTCGCGATCGGATCCGTAATCGGCGCCTTGACGGCGCTGACCGTCATGCGTGAACGCGCCGTCGTGCCGCTGCCGCTAACCGGGCTGTTTTCCAGCCTGTGCCTGCTGGCGCCGCTGGCGATGACCCGACCCGGCGCACCGGTCTTCTTCATCCTAGCGATCAGTCTGCTCAATATCGGATCGACAGCCACCATCGTCCGCTTTTCCGGGGAAGCGACAGCCGCCCATGGAAGCCCCTTTTTCCGCCGTTTCGTATCCTGCGTCCACAGCCTGGGCATGATCGCCGGGCCTGTCGCCGGTTCAATCCTGTCAAACGCCTTTGGTCCATGGTCCCTGGTTAATGGCGTGACAACCGCCCTCTTGTGCGGGTGTATCGCGCTGCTGGTGACGATCAGGGGCCCCGCTAATGGCCTTCCTCAAGCCGATATCTTGAACGAACCACAGTCGGACCTGCTTCAAGCCGAGAAATTTTATACATCACGCGCCAGCCCTCTTGACCAATCCTTGACACTTGTCCAGCCTTAGCGCGAGCAGGAAGACGGACCAGCGCAGAGTCCTCTCCTCCCGCACCGATCAAGGGGATCACGCGAGATGTCGAGCAGCGTCTTCAGGGGAATTTTCGCCGCAACCGCCTTGGGCATGACATTGAGCGCAGCTGTCGCCGGCGACGCCGTGCCTGCTGATGTGGCGGCGACGCTGGAGCCGGAAACATCCGACGTCGTGACGATGGAGCCTCCCAAGCCCAACTGGTTCTTCATAGACGGTGGCTGGGATATGCCGGGCACCAGCATCTTCGACGGCGAGGCCGGCAAGATGAAGGGCATGGTGGAAACCCGTCGCCTTGCCGACATGGCGATCGATCCAGCCGGTAAATATTATTATGTGGCGGAAACCATCTGGTCCAAGGGGGATCGTGGTACCCGGCAGGACATGGTGTCGGTTTACGACACGCGCGAGCTGAAGTTGCTGGCGGAAATCGCCATTCCCGACCGGATACTCATCGGATCGCGAAAGAATAACTTCATCATCAGCGACGATGGAAAGACCGGCTTCGTCTATAATCTCAGCCCCGCATCCTCGGTGAACATCGTCGATCTGGTGACGCGCAAATTCGTCGCCAATGTCGAGCTGCCCGGATGCGCCAGCATGATGCCCAATCCGGGTGTTGGCTTTTCCGCATTATGCGGGGACGGATCGCTCGCCACGGTCAAGCTGACGGGCAAGAAAGCCGATATTACGCATAGCGCCCCCTTCTTCTCGGCGACGGACGATCCGATCTTCGACAATTTCGCCTATGACCGGAAGAAGAAGGAAACGACCTTCCTCAGCTACACTGGCCAGATCTGGGTCGCGAAGCTCGGTCCCGCGCCGACGATATCCGCGCCTTTCTCGATCCAGGCGGCGGCAGGCATCCGGCCCGGCGAAACCAAGCCGCTGGAACTCAACTGGTATCCCGGCGGTCGTCAGCCGATGGCGCTGCACCGCGCGACAGGCCATCTGTTCGTACTGATGCACATGGGCGAATATTGGTCGCACAAGGCGTCGGGTTCCGAGGTGTGGGAAGTCGACCTTGCGAAGCAAAAAGTGGTGAAGCGCCAGCCGCTCAAAGAACCGATGAACAATATCGAGGTCACCCAATCGGACAAGCCGCTCCTCGTCATGAATGGAGAAAAGGGCGATGCCATTGTCATCAACCTCGCCACCTGGGAGGAAAAGCACAAGATCAAGAAAGCCGGTGGCAGCACCATCACGGTCCTGGACCCCTCCTGACGATGGAGATGGGTCTGGCGATCGCCGCTTTCGCGGCCGCTATCGGGGTCGGACTGATCCTGCTGCAGGCGGGTCTTTCGAAGCTGCGTCATAGGCACTTGCTGCCGGGAGTGGTCGCCAATTACCGGCTGCTCCCGTCTGCTCTGGTGGCCCCTGCGGCGACAATCCTGCCGCTGGCCGAGATCGCGATCGGAGCCACCCTGATCGCCGGCTTTACGACCGTCCCAGTCGTCCTCGCCATGCTGCTGCTCGCGCTTTTCGCAGGAGCGATGGCGATTAATATAGCGCGGGGACGCGATCATATCGATTGCGGCTGCGGCCGATCGGATCTGCGCCATCCGATCGGTTGGCCGCTCGTCGCCCGCAACTTGCTGCTGATCGCGCTCGTCGCGCTGCGCCTGGGGCCTGCCCTCCCCTTCTCAGCGCTCGACATCGGCACTGCCGCCGTTGGCGGACTGGCGCTTTTCCTCGCTTATCATCTGCTCGGCCACATTCTGGCGCTGATCGCCGCGCCGGCCGCCGCCTACCGGAGATAAACATATGCTGACGTCTCTCATCATCGCGCAAATCCTCTCCTGGATCGTCCTGCTGGCGCTTGGCGTCGGGCTGCTGGCGGTCGCGCGGCAGGTGGGCGTGCTGCACATCCGCGTCGCGCCCGCCGGAGCGCTCGCCACCAGCGGCGGCCCGGCGGTCGGCGACGCCATCGTCGAGATCGACACTCGGACGATCGATGGCGCTCCGGTGACGATAGGCGGCCATGCGCATGGCACGGCGTTGCGGTTGTTGATGTTCGTGTCCGCCCAATGCCCCCTGTGCAAGAACATCATTCCGATGGCCAAATCCTTCGCGCGCGACGAACGGGTTGCGCTGACCTTTGTCGGCGACGACGATGTTCCCGTCCAGCGCGCGATGATCGCTCAGCATGGGCTGGAAGCCCACGCCTTCGTCAATGGCCCCAAGGTCGGTCAGGCCTATGGCGTCGCCAAACTGCCCTTCGCGGTGCTGCTGGACACAGAAGGCGCGATCTTGTCCAAGGGCCTGGTCAACAGCCGCGAACATCTCGAAAGCCTGATCGTCGCGCACGAGATGGGGATCAAGACGGTACAGGACTATATCGGCTCGCTCAAGGCGCAGGCGGCCTGAACATTGCCATAGGGGGTTGCGTGACATGAAGAAGTTCGACGCCGATGCCATGGGGGAGAAGTTGCTGCGCAAGCTGGCGGGCGGCACCTCGCGCCGCTCGATGCTGGCGCGCCTGGGCACTGCTCTGGTCGCAGCGCCCGCCTTTCCGCTGCTCCCCGTCAGCCGTGTGGAAGCGGCCAAGCCCGATCGATCGCCGGAGGCCAAGACCGGCTTTGCCCGCACCGCGCAGAGCAAGGATGACAGCAAGTGCGACTATTGGCGTTACTGCGCGATCGACGGGGCGCTTTGCACCTGTTGCGGCGGCGGCATCCATAGCTGCCCGGCCGGCGCGGAGCCTTCCCCCGTTTCCTGGGTCGGCACATGCATCAATCCTGACGACGGCAAGGCCTACCTTATCGCGTACCGCGACTGTTGCGGGAAACCGGCATGCGGCCAGTGCGGCTGCGACAATACCGATCGCGAAACCCAGCTCTATATGCCTCAGCTCAACAACGACGTGATCTGGTGCTTTGGCACGAGCAGCATGGAATATCATTGTTCGACCGCGGTGTTGGTGGGCGCGGCAAGCTGAGGCAGCCCGGCATGGCGCGCGTGTTATTGACGGCTTCGCTGCTGCTGTTCGGCGCAGCCGGCATCGGCAGGGCCGAGCTGCCGCCTATGGGTGTGCTCCCTGCTGCGATCACCGATCCCGACCTTGCCCGATCCGACTATATCGAGAATTGCGGGGGCTGCCATGGGGTGCAGGGCAGCGCCGCGCCCGCAGCCCTGCCCGAACTGCGCGGCAGGGTTGGCTGGTTCCTGTGCACGCCGCAGACGCGCGCCTACCTCATCCGCCTTCCCAATGTCGCGTTGAGCCGGATCAGGGACAATCAACAACTGGCCGACATGATGAACTTCGTCGTCTTTGGCCTCGGCGGCGGTAGCGTGCCCCAGGGCAGCGCTCCCTTCACCGCGGAGGAAATCGCGCATGAACGGCGTTTCGCCCTGTCTTCCGCCTCGCTTACCGCCGAACGCGCCCGCCATGTCGAAACCGCGATCCGGCAGTGCCACGCGCCTGCATCCTTGCGGCAGCTGTTTCCCGTGAAGGGGCGATAGGGAAAAGCCCAGCGACGGATGCGTTCTCCCACGCATCGCTCCACATCCATCTTTCATTTCCGCACATTATATGCATCCTTTGGCCAGCAGGTCGCGCAGCGGCGCCAGCAAGTGACGCCCGGCATCG
Organism: Sphingobium sp. CCH11-B1; assembly: GCF_001556865.1. GTDB lineage: Bacteria > Pseudomonadota > Alphaproteobacteria > Sphingomonadales > Sphingomonadaceae > Sphingobium. The sequence goes on from NZ_LSJY01000071.1 coordinate 8,434, forward strand.
CCAGCGCCGGCTTCAGCCCTTGCTCTGGATGAAGGCCCGCCAATATCTCCGGTGACACGCCCTCGGGCGCGGCGCGGCTGTGACACATCAAGCATCTGCGGCGATAGCTTTCGCGGCTGAGGCTGGAATGATCCTCCTGCGCTCGGGAAGCTTCTGGCATATAGAGCAGCAGAACCGCCGCTTCCAAGGCAATGGCCATGCACCGCACCCATATTTTGCGAGGCATGGCCATTCTGTTCCAGTATCTCTTCAGAATTTCTGGCCGAACCTTATGCCGAAAAATTGCGGCTTGATGGTGAAGGTGCGCGACGATCCTGCGCAGAAGTCGATCGAGCAGAAGGTGTTCTTGGTCAACTGCCCGCGCTTGTCGAAGGCATTTTGCAGGAACAGGGTCAGGCTCCATCCGTCCTTCTTCACCCCGCCAGAAAAGTCGAAGCTGACAAAGCCCTTGGTATTGCCCAGCAGTGCATTGTTATCGACGTTCAGATCCTGCGTCGCGCCGGTCTGGTACAGCGCCGCGCCCTGGAAAAAGGCGCTATAATCGCCCAGCTCCGTGTCGTAGCGGACCGATGTCGTGCCCTTGAATTTGGGCTGGCGCGGCAGGCGCGTGCCGTCAGCGGCCGCGACCTGCGGCGTGGGTGGGTTGGAGTCCGGCACATCCTCTCCCAATGTGCAAGTGGATAGCTGGGAAATGCTGGATGTCGCCCGATCCAGCGCAAAATTGCAGAAATTGCCGCTCAGGCTCGCATCATTATAGGCGCCGGAGGTGGAAATGGTGACCTTGCCAAGCTTCAGGTCGGCGTCATATTCGATGCCTTTGACCTCCGCCTTGCCCGCATTGCCGGTCATGCCAGCGCCCTGTGCGCCGGAAACGACTACGCCATATTGGATATTGTCCCATTTCTCGAAATAGACGGCGGCGTTCAGGCGGAATATGCCGCCCCAGGTCGTCTTCATGCCTAATTCGTAATTGGTCAGCGTTTCCGATTCGAAGGGCGCCACGTCGACAGCCCCGAAATTGCGGATGCGCAGCGGACGATTGAAACCGCCGGGGCGGAAGCCGGTGGAATAATTGGCATAGACCATCTTGTCCGGCGTTATCTGCCAATCGAGCGCGATCTTGTGGGTCTCGCCATCCTCCTTGTAGCGGCCGGTTTGGTCCGCCGCGCGGAAATTGGTGTTGAGACATTGGAGCCGCTCCGCCGGCAAGGGGGTCGGACATCCCATCTCACCCGTTGGCACGAAGAGCGACGTGACCGTATTCGCCGCCGAAGCCGCGACGCCGGCAAAGCCCTTCACCGCATAGTCGGTCCAGAAATAACGGATGCCGCCCGTCAACTTCAGCGTCGGCGTGATGTTGTAATGGCCTTCCGCGAAGATGGCGGTGTCATGATAGAGCTGGTTCTGCTCCACGAAGTAGAAGGCGTCGCCCTTCACCGCCGGCGTTCCGTAAAGCATCGTGCCGAGGGGATTGCCGCTGGGATTGACGATGTCGCTGGTGTCGAAGAAGGGATTGCCGTCATCGTCGTACGCGATGCCGTACATGGCCGGCACGCCGATCAGGCCGCCGGGAACATCGCCGCCGCCGGTCGCTGTATAGCCGGTAATCGTGTCCAGGCCGCGAATGGCGTAGCTGTTGTTGATCTCATTCTTTTGCCGCTGGTAGAATCCGCCCAGCGTGACGTCGAACGGCCAGTCCTTGGGCGTGCTGATCCGCAACTCCTGCGTGAATTTGTTGCGGTGGGTGTCGGCGTGATAGAATTGCGTGGGATCGATCAGCGAGCAGCGCTGCGCCGCGCCCGTCCCGGTGCAATTGTCGAAAAATTGCAGATAGCTCTCATAGCCTGGCCCGAATCCGTCGTAGGTGACGGTATAATAGGTATAATCGTTCAGCGTCCTTTGCCGCCGCTTGAAATAACCGGTCGCCGAAACGATGTCCCAGTCGCCAATATGGCCATGGATCGACAGCGCCGCCTGATACCAGCGATCGTCATTCCTGGTCTGGTCATAGTCGTGAACCTGGAGATCGCCCACGCGCGGATCATAGCCGAAATAGCCGTTCGATACCTGCTTCTGCGCGGTGATGGAGGGATTGACAGCCCATCCCTCAACCGGCTCCCACAGCAATTGCAGCCGACCGCCAAATTCCTTGATCGAATTATAATCGTCCTTGGCTATGTCGCTATTGTCCAGGTTGAAGAAGGTGTTGGGGTTGTTGTCGCCCAGCGTATAGACCGCCGGCGCGCCATTGTTCAGGCGGCCGTTATTGGGCGTGTTGTCGATATAGCCGCCGTCGCGCCGGTAATAGCCCATCGCGCGCACCGCCAGCGTCTCGCTGACGGGCACGTTGATGTAGGATTCGAACTGCCCGCCAAAGTCGCCCTTGCCATATTTATTCGCTTCGACGTCGTAACCGAACTCGAACTTGTCGAGCGTCGGCTTGTTGGTGATCAGGCGGATCGTCCCGGCCAGCGATCCCGCGCCATATAGCGTCCCCTGCGGCCCGGACAGCGCCTCGACCCGCTCCAGATCATAGGCGTGAATATCCGGCACTTCGGTTCCGGTGATGGGCATGTCGTCCAGATAGTAGCCGACGGACGCATAGGCGCCGCCCGCGGGCACGATGCCCCGGAAGAAGGCGGTGTTACGGCCGGGGCCGATCCCTTCGAACGAAACGGACGGCAACAGGGTGGCGAAATCGCTAAGACCCTTCACCTGCCGCTCGGCCAGTTTCTCCGCGCCCAGCGCCTGCATGGAAATCGGCACCTTCTGGATGCTTTGTGCGCTGCGGGTCGCGGTGACGACGATCACGCCAAGGCCCGTTTCGGAGTCGGCCGCCGCGGCTTCGGCGCTGTCCGACGCCTGGGCGACGGGCTCCTGCCCCAGCGCTCCAGCAGACAGCATGGGCGTCAGGAATGTGCTGGTGCCTAGCGCACAGAGCGCGCGCATCCTGCGTGAACGGAGACGAATGGCCATACGAATACCCCCCTGATATGCGTTGCTACCCGTCCTCTCCTTTTTGTGCCCGGCGCTCCGGATCTTGTTCGATGACGCCGCATTCCCGCGACCCACGCGGGCCAAAGAAATCCCGGCCCGAAGGAACCCATCCTTCAGGATCGCCACATGGCGGCGTCACACTCGCTGTCATCTACACCCTTGGACGGCTCGCTGTTGCAGCAATCATAACAACCGTCCTAAATCTGATACTGCCGATAGGACACGGCGTGTCAAGCGGCTGCTCTGAGGGTTTTTGAAACATTCGCGACAGAAGCGCTCGACGGGCGCTTGCAGACGCAATAGGATTTTGAGCAGTTGCACAATGTGAGGGGCCATGGGGAAAGTGCCTGCCGCCACTGCTACCGACAGCGTCCGGACGGCCATGGCCCAGGCGGCGAGCTGGCTGGACACGCATCCTGACAAGACGCTGGCGCAAGCGGAGGAAATCCTGCGCCGCGCAGGCCGCCTAGCTCCGGCCGAATTGCTGATCGGCCAAGCCTTGCGGCGATTAGGCAAGCCAAAGGCAGCGCTGACCCGCCTCTCCCCCCTCGCCCGTCGTCATCCCGAGGTAGCGGCCATTCTATGGGAACTGGCGCAGGCCGCGAAGGAGGCTGGCGCGTTGCCTCAGGCCATTGCCGCGCTTGAAAGGCTCACCCGCCTGCAACCGGCAGCGGCTGCCGGCTGGTTTCTGCTGGCCCGCGCGTTGCGCGCGACGGGACGCGATTCGGACGCCTGGCGTGCAGACCTGTCCGGCATCCACGCCGCGTCCCGCGATCGCGACCTGCTGGAAGCGGCGATGGCGATGAACGAAGGCCGCCTGGAAGAAGCGGACGCGATGCTGCTTGCCCGATCGGAACGACTGGCTGATGATCCCGCCGGTACCCGCTTGCGCGGCGAAGTCCAGTGGCGGCGCGGCGACATGAGCGCCGCATTGGTGCTGGTCGAGCGTGCCCTCGATCTCGCGCCGGGTTTCGATCTGGCGCGCGATTTCCTGATCCGCCTGCTGTTGCAGAATAACCGGCTGCCCGAAGCGCTGGCCCATGCCGAGATATTGACGCGGTCGCCGATCCACAATCCTGGCTATGACCTGATCCGCGCATCCGTGCTGGTGCGATTGGGCGATCAGGAGGAGGCGAGCGCCATCTACGAGCGGTTGCTGCGCGAACGCCCCGATCAGCCGCAGGTCTGGCAGAATCTGGGTCACGCGCTCAAGACGCTGGGGCGTCAGGCGGACGCCGTCCATGCCTATCGTCAGGCCGTCCATCATCGGCCGACCATGGGTGAAGCCTGGTGGAGCCTCGCCAATCTCAAGACGGTGACACTGGATGCCAGCGACATTGCCACGATGGAGCAGGCGCTGGCAACTTTGGAACAGGATGGCCAAGGCGAGGGCGAAGACGCCTTCCACCTTCATTTCTCGCTGGGCAAGGCGTGGGAGGACAGGAAAGCGGACGAGGCAGCCTTCCGCCATTACGACCGTGGCAATCAGTTGCGCCGCGCGTTGCTGCGGTACGATTCCGACGAATTTTCCGCCGAGGTGATGGCAGTGGCGGCGACGTTCACCGCGCCCTTCCTCACGGCGATGGGCGATGGTGGTTGCCCATCCTCCGATCCGATCTTCATCGTCGGGCTGCCACGCGCCGGATCGACGCTGATCGAGCAGATCCTTGCGAGCCACAGCCAGGTCGAAGGAACGATGGAACTGCCCGAGATGATGGTCATCGCCGGCCGCCTGCAGTCGCGCGTGGACGACGGTGAATTTCCCGACTTCCGCTCGATGATCGCCTCGCTCTCGCCTGCGGACCGGCGGCGGCTTGGCGAGGAATATGTGGAACAGACCCGCGTCCATCGACAGAGCGGCAAACCGCGCTTCATCGACAAGATGCCCAACAATTGGCAGCATGTGGGCCTCATCAAGCTGATCCTGCCCAACGCCAGCATCATCGACGCCCGACGCCATCCGATGGGCTGCTGCTTTTCCGCGTGGAAGCAGCATTTCGCCCGCGGTCAGGCATTCAGCTATGACCTGCGCGACATCGGTCGCTACTATCGCGACTATGTCGGCCTGATGGCGGCCTATGATGCAGCCGCGCCGGGTCAGGTCCATCGGGTCATCTACGAGCGCATGGTCGCAGACACCGCAGGAGAAGTCGATCGGCTGCTTGCCTATCTGGGCCTGGATTTCGAGGAAGCCTGCATCGCCTTCTGGCGCAATGACCGCGCTGTGCGCACGGCGAGTTCGGAACAGGTGCGGCAACCCATCTACACCAGTGGCGTCGATCACTGGCAGCGATTCCAGCCCTGGCTGACGCCGCTGGCGGAGGCCTTGGGGCCGCTGGTGGACGCCTATCCCGATGTGCCGGTGAGTTGAAGCCAATCAGCCGGAACGACCCTGCCCCGGCGGGCGATCAGTCCGGTCATATTGGCAACGGCGAAACTGACCCCGAAGAGATTTCGCCGTTGGGGCACTCCAGGGATCGGGCGCGGATGGCCGGACGCGAAGGCCAGTCCGCCGCGGATCGCATAGTCGCTTTGCGGGCAGTCCCAATCCACGCCGACGCCCAGCACCTGCTTCAGGCTGCCCGGATAGCAGAGTGTCCCCTCATTGTCCCGCGCGGCCACGATCAAAATGCCTGCGCCCAGAGCATGATCGGCCACCGCCGCGAAGATACCGCTATGGGCCGGATTGACGGTCCCGAGACTGAGGTTGATGAGATCGACGCGTTCGGCCACGGCCACCTCGATCGCCGCCGCAAGCGCGCGCGGCGTGCTGCTCAGCCTGTCATGAAAGACCCGGATCGGCAGGCAGATCGCATCGGGAGCCTGATGCTGGATCGCAGCGGTGACCGCCGTGCCATGGCCCAGCCTGTCGGCCGTGTCCTTGCTCAGCACCGTGCCATCTTTCGCGATCGCAAGGCCGGACAGCAGCCTGTCTGCGTCGATGTGGGGATGATTTGACTGAACCCCGCTATCAATCACGGCGATGCGCAGTGGATCAGGCATGGACCGTCGGGACCATGTCGAGACGCTGGGGACGAGGCTCCTTATCCGGCGCGGGTTGCCGGACGACATGCGCTTGCCCGTTGGCGAGGGTCACGACCTGATCGGCAAGCCGTGCCAGCGCCGGCTTATGCGTGATGACGATGATCGTAGCGTGGGGCAACGCGTCGCGCAGCCGCCCGGCCACGAGCGCTTCGGAGTCGCCGTCCAGCGCTGATGTCGGCTCGTCGAGGATGAGCACCGACGGGCGGCGCAGCAAGGCGCGGGCGATAACGATGCGTTGTCTTTCCCCCGCAGACAGCGCTAGACCGCGCTCGCCGCAGCGGGTCTCCAGTCCGTCCGGCAGGCGCGCCAGGAACGCGTCCAAGCCGGCAGCATGGGCTGCTGTCTCAATATCTACGGTGCGCGCGTCAGGCAGGGCAAAAGCGATATTGCCGGCGATACTGTCATTGAACAGCCAGGGCGATTGATCGACCAGCATCACCTGACGGCGCAGATCGTCCAGCAGGATGTCGCGCAGGTCGTGGCCGTCCAGCAGGATGCGCCCCGCGCAAGGATCAAGATAGCGAACCATAAGGTCGGCCATGGTCGATTTACCGGCCCCGCTCGGCCCGACAAGGGCGCACAAGCTGCCGGCTTCTATGGTCAGGTTGATGTCGTGCAGCACCGCATCGCGATCATAGCGCATGCCGACGCGGTCGAAGCAGATGCCCTGACGCACAGGCCCGATCGCGAGCGCCCCGGCGCGTTCCGTCACTTCGGACTTGGCGTCCAACAGGTCGAATATGCGCGCCAGCGACACGCGCGCCGATGCCAGTCCCGCCGTCAGCCCCATCAGCGTCTGGATCGGCGACAGCAGCCGCATATGATAGGCCATGAAGGCGACCAGCGTACCGATGCTCATGTCGCCCTCTATGATGCGCCATCCGCCATAGAGGATCACCGCGGAGGTCGCCCCCGTCATCACCGTGCCGGGCAGCGCCCCGGTCATATAGGACGCTATCTGCATCTTCAGCATCGCGCCGATGAAGGCGTCGTTCTTGGTCCTGAACCGCTCGACCTCATGCTCGCCCGCTCGAAGCGCCGTGACGACGCGCATTCCCATCACCGTATCGACCAGCAAGCTGCCCAGATCGGCGCTGCGTTCACGCATGTCGCGGGTCAGGGCCGTCAATTTGCGCTGATAGTGAACAAACGCGGCCAGGCTTGCCGGCGCCAGCACACTGCCCACAAGGAACAGCCGCCAGTCGAGCCAGAGCATCATCGCCACACAGCCGACGAAGAAAAGCAGGTTGCTCACCACCGACAGCAGCGTATCGGACGCGACACGCTGCACATCGCTGACGTCGCTGTTCATGCGCGAGACGAGATCGCCCAGCCGGAAGCTAGCATAGAAGCGCGGCGACAGTGTCTGGAGATGGCGCAGCAGCGCGGCGCGGATGTCGTAGAGCATCGCCGCCGACAATCGAACATAGCGATAGCTCGCCAGGATATTGACCCCGAAGCCAAGCACGGTCACCACGACCATGATGCCGGCAATCAGCAGCAGCGCCCCCATGTCCCGCCGCAGCAGCGCCTGGTCGATCATCAGTTTGGAGAGATAGGGCTGGGCCAGTCCCAGCGCCGTCGAAAGCAGGCTGATCCCCAGCACCAGCAACAGACCACGCCAATAGGGACGGATATAGGGCAACAGCCTGCGATAGCTGCCCCAGTCGGCCACCGGTGGAGGCGGCGACCCGCTCAAGCCGCGGCCCGCCGGGGTACCAGCCGCAGCCCCTGTAGCACGAATTGCGGTTCGGGAAATTTTGCCAGCAGGCCAGTGCACCAGCCATGTCCCTGCATCAGCGCGCGATGCTGCGCCCGCCACCAGTCGCTCTGCCCGCCATTGGCGTAGAACTGCGCGCTGAGCAGCAGATGCCGGCGCATCGTCGCGATGAGCATCGCTTGATAATGGCTGAGCAACGCGTCCCGATCCCCGCCTTCGACGATCGCGCACACCACGGCGCTAGCCAATATGGCCTGCCTGACGGATTGCGCCGCACCATCGCCGCAGATCGGATCGAAGCCCATCGCTGCCGTGCCGCAGGCGAGCCAGTCGCCGCCAACCAGCGGCAGGTGCAGGCGAGGCGCCGCCGGGAAGGCCTGTGACGGTCCATCGATTGGTTCGACCACTGGCGCGATCAGTCGGCTTTGCCCCAGCAGCGCGTCAATGCTTCCCCCGACGCAGAGCAGCCACCCCTCCTCCCCTTCCGCAGGCACCAGGAACAGCCAACCCGCCTCCACCGCTTCTATCCGACTTTCCTCATGGCGGGCAGAATCTCGCAATCGCGCGCGCGCGGCGATGGCATGGCGCTCGCCGAACATATGCAATTCTCCCGCCGGCAGCGGGGGAGCGGAAAGAATGCTGAAATCGGGCGCGCCCATGGCTCCATCATCTGCTTGCACGGCCAGAGCGCGGTGCACCAGAGATTCCGATGCCAGCGCCGCATCATGCGGCACCATGACCGGTTCGCCGCCCCAAGCCACCAGCCGGCGGCGAACGCGCGGCGCATCGGCCAGCAGATCGGGGCGGCCAAACAGGTCGCGCATCAGCGTCAGCGCGGTTTCGCTCAACATCATGCTCGGCAAGGGTGGGCGGCGGGCGGCGTCCATCGCGACGCGAAGGCCCGCTTCCTTCAGCAAATAGGCACAAGCGCTGGCGGCAATCCCGCTGCCCCGAATGGCCACCGCCATCGGAGTGCCGGGATCGCCAGACGGGTTCACGGCACGGCCACCATGCCCGCGCCGGTCGCATCATTGCCCAGATCCCAGGTCGCTTCGAGCTTTAGCGTCTTCGCATCATAGACTTCTATGTCGAAGCTGGCCCCATATATGTAGAGCTTCCTGCCATCCATCGACATGCCGAAGCGAAAGCGCGACCGGCAGGGGAATTCCGCCTTGTCCACCACGGCGTTGGTGGAAAGGTCCATATGCCAGAATTCGCACCGCTTCGCGCCCAGCGTACCGTTGGTGACGACGGTATAGGCCTGCTTCCCATCCGGCGTCACCTCCAGCCCAGCCATGGCGGCGGGTGCCGGGCCGATCGGCGTGAAATCAAATTGACGGCTGTTGAGGTCGAACCGGGCGACGCCGAACATCTTGTTGTGGATGTAAGGATCGGCTGCGTTGAACAGGGATACATATTGGCCGGGCGTACGCAGAGTCTCCAATGAACCGCCAAAGCCGACATTCTCCAACCCCGTTCCTTCGGGCTTGGCCAGGTCGATCCGGTCCATAGCCTTCAGGGTCGCCGTATCGATGATGATGACCTTCTCTCCGAAGGCGTAAAGATATTTACCGTCGGTCGATACCTTGAAGGCGACGCGGTAGCCCCCGATCGCCTTCTCGTCATCCTTCTCGATCTCGGCGGTGCGCACCAGCTTGCCGAGCTTCAGGTCGATCACGCCGTAAAGCGGCTTGCTGACCGTGTAGCGGTCGATGCCTTTGTCGATCTTGCTGATGATCGTGTAGAAATAGCGGCCGGCCGGGTCCGGTACCCCTCCCCAGAAGCGCACCCGGCTGGGGCCGTCGTTCAGGCTGAACTTGCTGACCACCTTGCGGCTGGCGGCATCGATCACCTCGATCCCGCTGGTGGTGATAGTCGAGACATAGATGCGCTTGCCGTCATCGGACAGGGTCATGGCCGTCGGCAGGCCGGTATCCAGCTTGATCTTCTGCGTTACCGCGCCCTTGCTCTCGTCAAAGACCAGCAGCACGTCGGGATAGGCGCCCATGAACAGGGTCGCCGCCTGCGAAGGAAGCGCGCCCAGGGCGGCAAGGCCAACGGCCATGGCGAAGCGGATGGTCTGCATCGCGCGCCTCATGGGAACACCAGATCGAGATTGCGCCAGTCCTTGGTCGCCGTGGCGCAATTGCTGGCCCAGTCCGGCGAATAGTTCACATGATCGGGCACCTGCACCGGCCAGAAGCAGGTGACGTAGCAGTCATAGATGTCGCGCTCCACCGGCTGGCAGAGGCCCGCCGTGCCGCCGCCGGCGTCCACTTCCCATCCCGGCGAGAAAGACAGGGTGCAACCCATCGGCACATGCGGGCGAGGCGTCTGCTGCAGGGCGACGACGTCCTCCTCCATGTCGGACGGCGTCGCGCCGGAAGCAGCGGCGGCCTCCATGGCCGCTTCCATCTGCGTCACGGCGGCATCGATGCGCCGCGCCTTTTTGTTGATGGCACGAAGATGCTTCATGACAGCCCCTTTCGTTCAGCGAAACGCTCGAGAAAACCGGGATTTTTGACAGCCAGCTCGCCATAGATATGCAGGCAGGTGTCGGTCCATTGCCGGATCCAGTCGCAATAATGGAGATTGGCGTGGCCGGTATCGCCGTACCGGACGAAGGCCTCATGATGACAGCCTCCGGCGCAGAGGGGCCGCGCCCAGCAGCTTTGGCAGTCATATTTGGCGGCCACATGGCCCCGGCTGAGAAAATCGCCCTGCTTGGTCCGGTCGATGCCGCTCGACACATGGCCCATCACATGGGTGTCGGCATCGGTAAAACGGTGGCAGGGCGACAGGTCGCCCGAAGGGCTGACCCCCATCAGCCCCATGCCCGCGCCGCAGGGGTGCGATTTGTTGACGCCCGCAATCAGTTCGCTGATCGTCTCGCTGACATTGGTGAAGCCATGCACTTCCCCGCGCAGCGCAAATTCCAGCCATTCCTGCGCCAGCAGGTTGAATTGTGCCAGCACGCTGTCCATGCCGCCTGCATCGATGGAATAGGCCCGCGTCTCGCCCGTGGTCACAGGCGCAAAGCCGACCTCGTGAAAGCCGAGATCATCCTTAAGATGCCGGAATATCCGCACGACATCCGTAACGCCTTCGGTCAACGTCACGCGAGCGGTGACGGCACGGGTCCGGTGATGGGTGATAAGCGTGCGCAGTCGGGGCTCGATCACCGCGTAGCTGCCCTTACCGTTTTTATAGACGCGATGCTTGTCCTGCAATTCGGGCGGGCCGTCCATCGAAACGGTGACGCCAATCCTGTTGTCGGACAGGAAGGTTACAATCTCCGGCGTCAGCAGCGTGGCGTTGGTGGTGAGACTGTAGGTAATCCCCTTCCCTGCCGCCGCAGTGGCAGAATTGGCATAGTCCACCACGTCCCGCAAAAGCTTGAAGTTCATCAAGGTTTCGCCGCCGAAAAAGGTGATGTGGACCGATGGTCGGCCGGCGGCTTCGGCGATCAACAGATCGACCGACGCCTTCGCGGTCTCGATCGTCATATATTTAGGCTTGCCGGCCGGTGTAGCGATCTTGTCCGCGCCAAATTCGTAGCAATAGGTGCAGGCGAGATTGCATTGGTTGGTGATGTTGAGCACCAGCGCCTGAAGCGGGAAATCGGCCGGCGGCGCTTCAGGCACTGAAAGCGGGGTGGCGCCCAGATGGATCAGCTGCGCCGCCCGCAATTCGCGCACAAGCGCTTCCGCAGCAGGCAGGTCACCGCCCTGATCCGCCAATTCGCGCACCAGCGACGCATGGCTGAGTTCCTTACCGCCGATGCGGTCGAGCACGTGCTGCACCTGTTCATCGATCTCGAAGATCGCACCAGCGCTCACAAGATAGACGAAAGCGCTGCCCCCTGCGGAAAAGCCATGATATTCGGCGCGGCGGTAGGTCGGCGTATGCACCGCGTTCATTGCGACACCTCCGGCTGGTCGAAACGTTGGTACATGGGCACGGTGACGACCAGATAAGATCGTGCGCTCAGCGGCTTGCCGAACTTGTCCTTTTCCCGCTTCGCGGTAGCGACGACCCAGACCTCACCATAATTGTTGCGGCTGAACCGCCGCTCGGGATTGGGGCCCTCCAGTCCAGGCGTGAAGAAGGCGGTCGGGCTGAGCGCGCCAACATATTTCATGTCGTCATCATAATAGACCGACATGAATTCCTGCATGGACCAGTTCGCATCGACCGGGCCGATGGTGACATCGTCGCTGGTGCCGGGCTTGCCGTCCACGCCGTTGTCATAACCCACCGCCTCGAACTGCTGATAGCCCTTGGGGAATTTCGTCCCGCCCAGCCGCGCCAGGCTGGTTTCCGGTGTGACCTTGAGATAATCCACCGCGCGATAGACGGGGAACGCCTTTTCCAGAACCGCGCCGCCAATGCCAATGTCGCGCTGGCCGGCTGGTGCGCTGGCTGCCACGTCGACCATCAGCACAGCCTTGCCGGGCGTCGCCGACACGACTTTTGCGACGGTGACACCCGAGCCCAGATCGATATCCGGAGCGGTCAGCGAAACCGGCAGATTATGCCCCCAGATGGTGACTTCCACGCCTTTGGTTCCGGCCTTCACAGCACCCGGCGTCACCGCCAATATGGCGGGCGCTGCGGTCGCGCGAACCAGCTTCACGTCATACCCGAATTCCTGGTACTCGCCCCAGAACCAGCGCCCATCGGCATGCTGCTGGTCGGGCGCGAACCACAGCGTTTCCCGCGCCGCGCTGTTCAGGTCGTCAGGCTTGCTCGCCGCGGCCCCGCCCTTCGAGGAGCCGCGCCAGCTATAGCCGGAATAGACCAGTCCCTTGCCGTTCCGACTTACGGTGGCGCCATTGGCTAGCGAGGTGAGTGACGCGCTGGTCGTGAACTCATCCTTCGCTTCGCCTGGCGACACCGTCATCGTGCCGACGAACCGACCCTGGCCAGGCACCGAGGCCACCACCAGCCATTCGCCGGCCAGTCGGGGCGCACGCAGGCGCGAACTCCAGGCCGCCCATTCGGGGGTGTGGAGTCCTGCCACCTTGGGCAGATAGGTCAGCGCATATTCCCCGCGCGTCAGCTTGTCCTTGGGGTCGCGGCCGGCCGGTTGCTCTGCGTCCTCGGCCGGGCGGCGATATTGCGCGTCGGCCTGCGAATAGAGAGCGACGTGCATGTCCTGCAACGTCTTCCATTCGAGCTTCGAGCGCCGCCAGGACAAGGGCTGGGCATAGGCATGGCAACTTGCGCAGGCGCCCCGCATCGTCTCGTTGGGCAGCACCTCGTCGACGATGCGCTTTTCGGGCAGGTACATGACCGGCCGCGCTTCTTCGGGCGCCAGTCCATGCGAGGCGGAAAGCGACTTGACGATTGCGCGCGATTCGTCGGGCGTGATGCTGAGGCCGTTCAAGCGCACCATGCGTTTGATCGCCTGCGCCCAGCCCTCCGGCGTTGTGCGCACCCAGCTTATGCGGGACAGGTTGCCTTTCGCGTCCGGCGCATGGCAGCTGCCGCATTTTTCCGTGGCCAGGGGATCTGTGACAGGAATGCCCTCTTCGGTCTCCTTCATGGTCGCGCCCCCAGGCCCGCCATCTGCCTGGGCAAGCACGATCGATGAGGAAAACAACGCCAACATGCCGAACTTCAACCGAAGCTGCTTCACCCTGGTGCCCCCCAAAATGGCGTCCGGTCTTTTGCCTGGACGCAGCCGAGCTTAGCCGGGAGCTTTTTTCCGGGCTCCCTGATCGGCATGACGAACGGCCCCATGCCGATCCGCCATAAATCTTGACGATCATCAAGAGTTTTTCACGGCAAGTAAAGAGGGTGTTGGAGATAGGATGTTCAGGCGAACATTTCCGGCACGATCGGCAGGGTCCGGATGCGTTTGCCGGTCGCTGCGTGTAGTGCGTTGACCAGCGCCGGAATGACCGGTGGCAGGGCAGGTTCGCCCATTCCGGTGGGCGGATAGTCGGTCTTCACGAACTCGACGATGATCCGCGGCGTGTCGCTGATGCGCTGCAAGGGATGCGTATCGAAATTGGCCTGCTCGACCGCCCCCGCGACCTGCGTGATCTTCTGCCCCGCCAGTGCCTGACCCAGGCCCTCGATGACCGACCCCTGCGCCTGATGCAGCGCGTTCATGGGATTGATGATCTGGCTTCCGACATCGCCGGCGACCCACACGGTCGCAACCTTCGGCATGCCGTCGACCAGCGTCACCTCCAGCACCTCGGCGAAATAGCCCATATGGCTATGGTAGAAGGCAAAACCCTTGCCATGTCCCTTGGGAAGCCGGCCACGGTCGGCCCAGCCGCTCATCGCCAGCACCTTTTCGATCACGCCCTTGGCCCGGCCGGTCAGGAAGGGTGGCGCATTGGGGCCGCGCGGCAGCGCGCGCGGCTGGGCGAGCAGTTCCAGCATGAGCGTCGGCAGGTCCTTCCCCGCCGCTTCCGCCACTTCATCAAGGAAGGCCTGGGTCACGAACGCAAGCGCATTGGAACCGGGAGCACGCAGCCAGCCGGTCGGCATGTTGGTGGCGAGAAAACTCTGTTCAAGCAACACCGTGTCGATGAGGCCGGCGGGCAGTTCGTGCGCCGGCATGTCAGCCGATCGCACCGGCTTGCCGTCCTTGCCGAACGTCACGAAATGATCGTGGAAGGCCGTGAGCTTACCGCTCCTGTCCAGCGCAGCGCGGAAACCATGCCAGCCTGCCGGACGATAGAAATCCCGCTGGACATCCTGCTGCCGGCTGTAGAGCAGCTTTACCGGCACACCCGGCAATTGCGCCGCGATGGCGGCCGCCTGCACCATATAGTCGTTCATCAGCCGCCGGCCGAACCCGCCGCCGATCCGCGTGAAGTTGATGCGGATATTGTCCGGGGCCAGGTTCAGCGCCTTGGCCACAAGTCCGCGCCCGCTTTCCGGATTTTGCGTCGGCGCCCAGATCTCGATCGCTCCGTCCTTGAACAGGGCAGTGCAGTTTTGCGGCTCCAGCGTGGCATGCGCCAGGAAAGGATAGTCATAATGCGCGCTGACCGTCCTGGCCGCCGTCGCGAACGTCGCTTCCACATCGCCGCTGCGCAGGATGTCGCCATCCGCCTTGCCCTTCAGCCGCTCGGCGGCCTGTGTCGCATAGGCTTCCGTGGAAAAGCCGCCGACAGCGCTCATGTCCCAATCGATTTTCAGCGCATCGCGCGCCCGATTGGCGCTCCACCAGCTTTTCGACAGGATGGCGACGCCATCGAACAAGGATTCCGGCGTGCCGTCACCCTTGATCGTCAGCACATGGGCGACACCGGGCATCCGGCGCACCGCGTCCAGATTGGCGGACTTCAACGTGCCGCCAAAGGCCGGGCAGGTTTCCAGCACGGCGTACAGCATTCCGGGCAGTTTGAAGTCGATCCCGAACAGCGGCTTGCCCGCGACGATCGCGGGGGTATCCACTCCGCCGATGGATTGGCCGATGATGCGGAAATCCTTCGGATCCTTCAGCGTCAACGTCGCGGGGTCCGGCGCCGGCTGCCTGGCGGCGGTGGCGGCCAGCGATGCGTAGGTCACGCTGCGGCCGGACGCCGGGTCGATCACCTTGCCGCCGCGCGTCACCAGGGAGGCGGGATTGACGCCCCAGCCTTGGGCGGCCGCGGACACCAGCATCGCGCGGGCGGCGGCACCGGCGGTGCGGGTGGGCAGCCATTCGCGCGGCGTGGTGCGGCTGCCGCCCGCACTTTGCCCGCCAAATATCTTCTGATCGGCATGGGTCTGCTCGATCGTCACCTGCGCCCAATCGACATCCAGTTCTTCGGCGATCAGCATCGGGAGCATCGTTTTGGCGCCCTGGCCGATCTCGGCATTTTTCGCGCCTATGACGACCCGGTTGTCAGGGAGTATCCGAACGAACGCGGTCACGACCTGCGCCGCGGTTTCCGCAGCATCCGCCAGCGGAATGCTAAGATCGAACAGCAATCCGCCTCCCGCCAGCAGCGAGGCGCTGAGGAACTTTCGGCGCGACAGGTCGGGCGCGTTCATGCCTTGGCTCCCGCCCTGGCCGCATCCTTGATCGCATCGCGGATACGGACATAGGTCGAGCAGCGGCACAGATTGCCCGTCATCGCGGCATCGATATCGTCATCGGTCGGTTGGGGATTGCTTGCCAGCAGCGCAGTCGCGCTCATGATCTGCCCCGCCTGGCAATAGCCGCATTGCGGTACGTCCAGCTTTACCCAGCTTGCGGAAATCCGTTTTCCGGCATCGCTCTGCGCCACAGCCTCGATCGTGGTGATGGCCATGCCCTGCGCTTCGCCAATCGGCGTCTGGCAGGCGCGTGCCGGATTACCGTCAAGATGAACCGTGCAGGCACCGCATAGCCCGGCGCCACAGCCGAACTTGGTCCCGACCATGTCGAGATCCTCGCGCAGCGCCCACAAAAGGGGCTTGGCAGGATCAGCCTCCACCGTCCGCACCCGCCCGTTGACTTTGAGGTTGATCGCCATTGCCGTCCCCGCTTTGCAGCACCCAGGCAATGGGTTGACAAAATGACAGCCGTTGTCCAGCCGTTTTATATGCGGCTTGCGCACATGCGCCGCCGAGCGGCTCCCATACATCGATAATCGAGCTGACCCGTCCAACCGCTCCTAAGCGAAGAGGTGAAGAAGGTGCTATCGATGTCGCGTTCATGGGATAGCGATGTCGGAGAGAAAATCTCGAGGGAAAGTCCCTCCGACATGCGAGGTGGTTTTTGGCTGCGCGCTTCGATGTCTTAGAAGGCGAACTTCATCCCGATATTGGCCGATGCCCGCCGATCATCCTCACTATAGGTCTGGGCGGCGTTGGCGAACAGGGAGAGGGTGGAACTGACCCGCATCTCTGCGCCGCCGCTGACGCTGCCGACCAGTCCGCCACGGCGCGCGCCAAGCGAGAGCAGGTTCAGGTTCGAGCCTGCAAAGCCTCCCAGCGCCTCAACGCCGCGGCCCTTCAGCTGATATTGGACACCCAGCCGCACGAACGGACGGAATGACGCGTCCGACGCCCGGCTGCGGCCAAAGGCGATGCCGCCATCGGCGAACAGGGCATCATGCTCGTCCTTCGCAACGTCGAGCGCCCAGACGGTGCCATTGTCTTCGCGCACGCCTGTGCGGGTCGTCGCGACATAGGTCAGGCCGATGTCCGGCTGTGCCGCCCAATCGCTGCCCAGCACCGCTTCATAGGAGAAGGACAGATCGCCCACCCAGTTTTTGAGGCGGTAGCGGCCATGCGCCTTGCCGCCATCGGGCGTCAGGCGATCGGTATCGGCATCGAGCTGGTGGTAGGCCAGCGTCGCGTCGAACCGCAGCGCACCCGTCGCATAGCTGCCCGCAACGCCGACGAACCAGCCATCGGCGTCGGTTTGCGATCCCAACTGGCGCAGCGTCTGACGCGAGTCCAGATAGCCGCCAAAGCCCGCGATCGACCAACGATCCGTGCCGATGCCCAGACCGCCCAGCAGGCCATAGCTGCGCGAACGGCTTGCCGACAGACCGGCCCCGTCGTCGGCCGCGATCCGACCGAGGCCACCCAGATACTGGCCGATGCTGAATGCGCGCGGCGCGTCGTCGCCCGACAGCCGGGCAATGCTGCGCGTGGCATTGGCGATCGTCAGGCCATTTTCCACACCCATCTGGGTCGCAGAGGCATAAGGTTCAGCAGTCAGGCGCGCGAATGCCGCGCTGTTCGATGCACCCGATGCACTCGCCAGTACCGGCAGCGCGTCGATCAGGCCATCGCCGGCCGTACCTGCACCGATCACCCCGTTGGTATAATCGATGGCGCGCTGTAGCTGCGGCGTGAAGCTGCCACTGTTGAGGAACTGGCCGAGCAGGCGGATGCGCTTGTCATCCTGAACGATGAAACCGAACAGGCTGTCGGACTTCACGATGCTGGTATAGCTGCCCGATATACCGCCATTGGCGATGATGAGGTCCAGCGTAGTGCCGGGCCTTATCTGCTGATCGGCGGTCAGGACGAGGCCAGCGCCCTGCGCGATCGTCAGCGTGCCGGAAATCAGCAACTGATCGGACAGAGTCGGGCTGATCTCCATCAGCGTGGTCGATCCGCCCGCCAGCGCGACATTGCCGGTCACGGTCATCGTGCCGGGCGATGCGCCTGGGCTGAGCGTCCCTGCGACATTGATATTGCCGATCACATGGCCAGCGGACCCGAACGTCGCCCCCTGGCGCACCCAAATGCTGTCCGCGCGGATGGTGGAGCCGGCAAGCCCCACCAGACGTCCGCCGTCCAGGTCGATCGTGTCGAAGCCGAAGTTGCCCGAATAGCTGACATTGCCGGTGCCGATCTGGGAGAAGCGCTCGAAATTGACGAACTGGTCGGCATTCACCGCGCCGCCGCCGGTGGCATCGACGATGAAGCTGTCAGTGCCAGCGCCGCCATCAACCGTGCCTTGTACGATCGCGCTCGCCAATTGGGTGAAACTGTCGTCGCCGTCGCGCAGATAGACATCGCCGATGATCGTGCCGCGATTGACGATCACATCGTCGCCAAAGCCCAGGTCAATCGATCCGACAATCGTGCCGCTGTTGGTAACGCGGTCCGCCGCAACGCCGACCGTCTGGATCGCCCCGGCCAGATAGGGATTGCCGCGCCAGAGGGCGAATTGGTCGGCATCGCCGAGGGTCGTTCCCGCGCCGCCCCTGATCGTACCGGCATTGTCGAGCGTCAACGCCGCACCGGTCGCCACGACAGCGGTGGACAGGTCGCCCGTTGCCTCGATCATGCCGCCTGCCGCGTTGGACAGGGTCAAACTCGTTTCGTCATTGCCAGTGAGGGCGATAGCGGCTGACGGCGTCGTATAGATAAAATCGGCGGCTCCCCAATAGGAATAGGTTTCGGTCACCCCATCCCCATTGGCGCGGATCGTACCGCTGTTGGCAATATGGGCAGCATCGCTCGTGTTATACCGGTTCAGCCAAAGGCCGACCGCAGCGCTTGCCCCGCCATCCGCTTCGATCAAGCCGCTGTTGTTCAGCGAATAATTTCCACTGCTTATCCCGGTATAGCGATCGTTGATAATTGCGAAGGCGTTGCCGGTATCAGCGCGGATCGTTCCATTATTATTCGCCACCACATTGCCAGAATTTTCTCCGGCAAAGGTCGCGACGATGTTCATGTTTCCATCGACGAGGCCGCTATTCGTTATTTCGATGCTGCCTGCCACATCATTGGCGAAGGCAGCGTTCACTGTCATATGGCCCACAATCCGCCCATCATTGCGAAGGTTGACGGCGGAAATACCCTCGCCAAACAGATTGACCGCACCAAAGGCGGAGCCGGTGATCGTGCCGCTATTGGCGAAGTTGAGATCGCCCTGATAACCATATTGACTGACCGCTGCCATGCTAGTGGCACCGCCGATACCGATGCTCCCCTGATTTTCAAAAGAGGTGGTCGTGCCGGCAAAACCGCCGTTCACTGTGCCGCGATTGACAAAGGACGCCAATTTTCTGGGAAGATAGGCGGCAAAAGCTTCGGAAGAGTAATAGGGAATGCCCGTCGACACGGTCCCGTCGAGCATAGCTAAGTTGACGATCGTTCCTTCCCCGCCGACAAACAGCGTATCAGCTGACGTTGCCGACGCATTGATCGATATGGTTGCCCCTGCCTGTGCCAACAGATAATCGCGCTCGAACCCGATGTCGGGACGGCCGCCCAGCATGACTGTGGCGTCCTGCGTAAAGACGCGACCGAACATGTCCTGGCCGGCACCGCCATCGATCGTACCGGTCACACCAAGATCGTCGCTGATCTGCAGGAACATATCGTTCCCACTGCCAAAACGCAGATCGCCTTCGATCGTACCACCATCGGCAATGTAGAGGCCTGAAGCGCCATAATAATCGACGCCGAATTGGACATCGCCTTTGATGGTGCCGGCATTGCGGATTTGACCATTGCCCAGAGCAATAGCTGCACCAATACCACCACCCTGGATAACGCCATCGGCCTCATTGCGGATCGAAACGAGATTATAAGAGCCGGTGATCGCTGCGCCGTTAGCGCTACGGATCAGGCCATTGTTCGTCAGATCAGCGCCGGAGACGAGATAATTATATACGACAGCCGCCCCGCCCATATCGATCGTGCCGTTGTTGATGAGCACATTGGCGTTGACGACACCTCGCGACGTCCCGTCGCCATTGGCAGCCTCCCGGATGATGCCGCCATTGATCACCTTCGCGTAGTCGTAAGACGAATAGACACCGCCACTGAAGGCATCGGCATGACTGACTTCGATGACGCCGCTGTTGATCAGGGTGCCGCCACCAGCCACAGCCGTCAGCCGGTAATATTGACCGCCCGTCGCGCGCACCGTTCCGGCGTTTTCAAAGCTGTTACCTGTGCCGAGGGCAATAAGGGGCGCGCCAAAAGCATAGGGGTCGGCGATCGTCTTGGACAAGGTGCCGTGACTCACCAGCGTAATGGCATTGGCCAGCGTTTGCCCCTCCGCATCGGTGAGGTAGGAGGCGACATTCATGCGGATCAGCGGATCAGAAAGGCCGCCGTTCATATCCGCCGTCAGATCGACGCTGCCCTGACCGGCGAAGACCAGCGTGTCGGCCGCTGTGGCCGATCCAGTGAGGTTCAGCGTGCTACCGGGAGCCAGATCATAGCCCTTGCGCGAGAATATGCCGACCTTGCCGACGTTCGTCGCGATCGTTCCGTCAATGACATAACGAAGATTTTCGCTACCGTTGCCGGTGACCACGCCGCTGATTCCAGAAAACAGGCCAGGGCCTTCATTCACGAAACTGGTCACCAGCGTGTCATTGCCACTGCCCAGGTTCAAGTTGCCGTTCAATATGCCACCCGCACGCGCGATAAATACATTACCGGACATCGTGCCGGCGTAGCCGCTGCCGAAATCGACATTTCCTTGGATCAGGCCCGCGTTGGAAATCAACGAACCGCCTGAGCCGGGATAAAGGGAAGACTGACGGACAGCCGCCGTGCCGCCCTGTACGACGCCACCAGCTTCGTTGTAGAGAATAGCGCCATAGCCGAATTCCAGCGCCGCCCCGTCCGACGTGATGGTCCCGCTGTTGACCAGGGTGGAATAATAGAGACGAGCGCCAATGCTATGCCCCTCTATCAGTCCGCTATTGGATGAGCGACCCTGATAAGCGTTGCTCAGATCTGCGCCCACACCGTTCGTGGACTTGATCGTCCCACTATTGGCGAGGGCTATCGTTGTGCTGACTGCCGTCCCATCGGCGATAATGGAACCGCTGTTCGCAAGCTCATAGCCTCTGGTGAAGCGAACGGCGTTGCCACCGGTCGCGGTGATCGTTCCCGCGTTGCTGAAATAGGCTTCATTGCCCAGGTCCACCGCAAACTGGCCGGGATTGTCGAGGCGGGCCCGGATGTCGCCTTCATTACGAACAGTCAGGCCGCCTGACGCATTATTGTCGCTGACCAATGCCTGTCCGTCAGTGTCGATCAAGCCCTGATTGGTGAAGCGGTCTTCCGGATTGTAGAATGAAGGGTCTCCTCCGCCGACCGCGATAGTGTTGTTCGAGGTGAAGGCCGAACCCAGGGTCAGGGTTGAACTCCTGCCGACCCACAGGGCAATCTGCTCGAAACTTGCGGGCAACGCAGTTCCTGCATTGAGGGTCGTGTCC
Organism: Sphingobium sp. CCH11-B1; assembly: GCF_001556865.1. Taxonomy (GTDB): domain Bacteria; phylum Pseudomonadota; class Alphaproteobacteria; order Sphingomonadales; family Sphingomonadaceae; genus Sphingobium. The sequence goes on from NZ_LSJY01000071.1 coordinate 29,842, forward strand.
GCATCGAACAGATAACGCAGTGTATCCACACCACCGCCAGCATCCAGTCGACCGGTGATGGTGCCGATGCCGGCACTATCAGCGATGAACACGTCATTGCCATCACCAAGCAATAGATCGCCGTCAATCACCCCCGCCCGATTGTCGATGATGCTGCCGCTATATGGATTGCTAGTGGTGGACACGACATTGCCGGTGATGGTGCCGCTGTTGGTCAGTAGGATACGGCCACCGGTTTCAATCGCGTTGCCCGCGCTTTCGATGCGGCCAGCATTGTTGATCGACAGATAGGCTGGCGCGGTTATAGCCGCGCTCGACGCGCTGCGAATGATCCCGGTTGCACCATTATCTAGGTAGAAGATGGTATTGCCGGCAATTGCGGCGCCCGAACCCAGATTTTCAATCGTGCCGGTATTTTCGACATAATTGCCCGGATTGAAGTTTCTATACTGGAGAATGGTAGCCGCGGCTCCGCTTGAACGAATGGTGCCGCCGTTTGCAATTGTGCCTTGGCCATAGTAAGAATAAGCGGCAGGTAAATCGCTGATTGCGCTATCCGCGCCGCCGTCAATTAGCCCTTCATTGTTGAGCGAACCGACCTGACCTGAAATAGCACCAATAACGCCAGTCGCCCTGTTTCGAATCCAATCGAAGCGACCGCTTGCCGAGTCATTGCCGCGCAGGGCGATACCGCTGGTCCCGCTTATTGTCCCGCTATTGTCGATCGTAACCCACGCCCAACCGCTAGAATATTCCCCGATCGGATTTACTTCAACGCCCACATCGCCTTGAATCGCACCACCCTGTTCGACGACAATCGCGCTTTGCGTCCGAAGGCCGTAAGAGTAATCGGGAGAACCCGGCTGACTGGAAGCAACCATAATTCCGGCAGCGGTGCCTGATACTGTCCCACGCACGATGATCGTGGACGTGGCAGCCTCGTAACTGTCCGTTCCGGCCGGCGGCATAACCATGATGCCACCACGCCCAGGCCCGGAAACCACGGCACCGGCATCGACCACGATCTGTGCCTTGTCGACGGCCACAACCAGACCATTGGTTTCAGTGCCGCTGCAAGTTGTGATACTGTCCGCCACGGCCGGAGACGGGATGCATTGCGCCCATGCGGGGAAGGCTGAAGCGGTTGCCAGGGCGGCTACGCTCGTGCCAAGCGCCAAGGTCCAGCGACGCGCCGATATCATAGTCCCGCCGATCATTAAAAACCCCCCGAATGCAACGCCGGTGCAGCGTCAAAATTTCAATTATTACCGTGACATGGCGTGCCATCCCGTTCTTGTCGAGACGTAAAAAATTGGAGGTGAATGGAAATTTGTGATGACGATATTCATCACGGGGATCGGCGTCGCAACAACAGAATGCTCAAAATCGGCCGAGATTTTCGTTCGCTTGCCAAGACAGTGCGGTTCCACCTTGCCCATTGGGCTTCCATCAGGACGAAGCGTTCCATCCGAAGCGTGAATCACGTCTCCCGCCAAATCCCCATAGGCCGTAGCCATCGCCGCAAGGCACAAATTTCACGAATGTGAATCAAATTCCAGCGCTAAGCGGCATTTCGATCTCCTTGATCTCGATCAAATCATATCGAGGCCCGATCAAGCAGCTTCAGATAAAGCAATGAGGCCGACGCGATAATTGCTTTGAACATTGGCTGTATTGAAACGGAATAATGTCATGATTGAGCCAGATTTTGATGCGATCGTAATCGGAGCCGGATTTTCTGGCATTTACCAGACATATAAACTGCGTGAAGCCGGCTTTTCTGTCAAAGGCATCGAAGCCGCGCCCGACGTTGGGGGCGTGTGGTTCTGGAATCGATATCCCGGCTGTCGGGTTGATTCCGAAAGCCACACTTATGGTTATTTCTGGTTGGACGAACTGGTTGAAAAGTTCAACTGGACGGAGCGCTTTGCCGGCCAGCCCGAGGTTTTGAAATATATTCAAACCGCCGCAGATCTGATGGACATCCGCAAGGATTACACCTTCAATCAGCGGGTCAAGGGCGCAAAGTGGGACGACGACAACAAGTTCTGGATCGTCGAGCTCGAAGAGGGCGGGTCCGCGCCAATCACCGCGCGATTCCTGTTTTCGGCCATGGGACCACTTTCGGCGCCACAGATGCCGAACGTGCCGGGCGTCCACACATTCAAGGGTGAATGGTACCACACCGCTCGCTGGCCGCGCGATCCGGAGAGTAATTCGGGCGCGAAACTCGACTTCAGCGGCAAACGGGTTGCAGTGATCGGTACGGGCTCGTCAGGTGTTCAGATAATTCAGGAAATGGCCAAAGTCGCCGGGGAGCTTGTTGTTTTCCAGCGCTCCCCCAACTGGTGCACGCCGCTTGGCAATGGTCCGCTCCCAGCGAGTGAACTGGATCATTACAGGCGCAATCGCGAACAGTTGAACGATTTCCTGAACACCACATTTTCTGGGTTCGCACACAAGCCGATAGAGAAAAACGCAATCGACCTGTCTGCCGAAGAGCGCGAGGCGACCTATGAGGAATTGTACAAGGGGCCTGGCTTCAGGCTGTGGCAGGGCAATTATCAAGATTCACGGACGGACCCTCAGTCGAATGAACTCGTCAGTGAATTTGTCCGCAAGAAAATCCGTGAACGCGTAAAAAATCCTCGACTGGCGGATAAGCTGATACCGCAGGACCATGGATTTGGAACCCGTCGCGTTCCGCTCGAGACCAATTACTATGAAGTGTATAATCAAAATAATGTTTCCCTCGTCGATCTGAAGGAAACTCCGCTGGACCGCATCGAGCCGACGGGAATCCGGACCAGCGACGGCCAGCTCCGCGAATTCGACGTGATTATTTATGCGACGGGGTTCTACGCGATCAAGGGAGCGCTTTGCCGGTTCGAGGTGCGTGGCAGGGATGGCCGCCTATTGAACGACCTTTGGAATGAAGATGGCGTGAAGACTTATCTTGGTCTCCAGATCGCAAACTTTCCCAATTTCTTCACGCTTGTGGGGCCGCAGAACGGAACGGTCTTCTGCAATATTCCGCGTTGTTCCGTTGCGGCCGTCGACTGGGTCATGGAGATGTTGGAACACGCGCGGGAGACAGGCGTGTTGTCGATTGAGCCGACCGCCGAGGCTCAGGAACAATGGAACCAAAGCTGCTATGAACTGCTCGAAAAGTCGCTGATCTTCAAAATCGACTCCTGGTTGACCGGCGTCAACAAAAACATTCGCGGGGCTAACAAGCGCGAAGCTTTGTTCTATGCCGGAGGTAATCCAGCATTCAGAGCGTTATGCGCCGAAATTGCGGAGGACGATTATAGAGGGTTCGTCATGACCCGGATCGAAAACGAAGTGGCACCCGTCAGCAAAACGGATTTACCAGAGCTTCAACCTGCGCCTGCGGGATGAGTGCTTTAAGTGGGGACGTTCCGCTTCGAAATGCCTCCTAGAGCATGATCCGTTCATACGGAATCGCATCATGCTCTAGTTATCTTTTGTTTTCCGCATTTTCCCAGTCAGCGGACGATGCCGTCCGCTTCGAAAGACTCTAGGAGGTTGTGTCAGAAGCGGACTTCAACGTCGGCCTGTCTGGACGACCGGCTCTTGGTCGACAGCCCTCTGAACCGGACCTTTCGGACCCCGGACCTTGGAACGGGAAATCTGCGGTTGAACGTCGGATCAGGGTCCAAATCCCGGATGCCGGTGAATCATCTGCAGAGTAGCGAAGCGCGGCGCACATGGCGCCGCGCTCTATTCGTTCACGCCTTGCCAGCCACGGCTTGCTTCAATTCGCCATCCTCCGTGACAGGTGCAGTGCCTGCTTTCACAGTCGATGCCGACGATTTCGGCTTTGCCGCTGGCCTGGCCGCCTTCGGTGAGCTTTGAGCTTTCCCGGTCCTCTTTGGCTTGATCGTTTCCGCCTCGCCCCCAAGGGAAACGGCTTGATCTTTCCTGCCAGCTTTGGGCGCGGGAACGGGCTTGTCGTCGGTTGGCATAGCAATCGACAAACGCTTGCGCGCTGTTTTCTTGCCCGCAGATAGATCCTTTTTCCCCGGCTTGGCCGAGGCAGTCTCCAGAGCAGCTATCTTCCTCGTTTTTGATGCCGTCTTGGCCCTATCCGCCTTATCATTTTTTGTGCCGACATCGGCTGCTTCAGCGGCAACCTTCATGCTGGGCGGAACTGAATTGATCTTCGAAGCCGCATCCTTCGGCAAAGCGTTCTCCTTGCCGTTCTTTGTAATCTTCGTGGGCTTTCTACCCAGACCCAGCTTTTCGGCGACGGCTCGCCGGGCGTCGGAATAGGCTGGAGCGACCATAGGATAGGACTTGGGCAGATTAAACCGATGGCGATACTGATCCGGCGTCAAACCATGCTGTGCCAGATGTCGCTTCAATGTCTTATAGGGCTTTCCGTCGATCAGGCTCAGAATGAAATCGCGCGAAGCAGTACTTCTACGGATCGACACGGCGGGCGCGAATACCGGCGCTTCCGGCGCGACCTCGCTCGCAACCAAGTTCGCGGCCAACGCCGCGCGGGTCGACTTGATCAAGTCAGCCAGACCTTCGGCAGGAACCGTATTGTTGGAGACGAAGGCGCTCAGTAGCTGGACGGTGAGCGTCGTGAATTCATTGGGTGTTTCATCGGCCATTTATGCGAACCCGTGATCTAGAGGGACAGAAGCGGATACTGCGCGTGCAAGAATAAATTGTAAATGCCAGGACCAGGGTAGATCGGCCGGATGGCCAGGTGTTTCGTGTCCCGTCCCTTTCGTGCTTCCGTCCTGGACGAACACTATAGCGAAGAAGTCCCCCAATGCATCGACGGGCGGTCCATGGAGGTCATTCCGCCGGCGGACGAAGAGGTCGACACACTCTATTGACCCAGACCTACCGCACGCAGGCGCCGGGCCTGCTCCATTACTTCAAGCGTCAGACACGACATAGCGATGATGCTGTCAAACGGCGTTCAAAAGGGACCCCCGATCGGCGTCGAAGAGGGACCCCCTTT
>NZ_LSJY01000072.1 GCF_001556865.1 Sphingobium sp. CCH11-B1
TTTGCCGTCCAGCTTTGTTGCACGCGATCCCATCAGTGCAACGCTACCGTCTTTCGACGCTGCCCCGGCACGTCAACCCGGCAACGATCGAGCAGATCATCGGCGCATGTCCGACTGATCGCCCGGTGGAAGTTCGGGACAAGGCCATCATTCTCCTGCTCGCCCGGCTTGGCCTGCGTGCCGGTGATATTCGGGATATGCACCTCGACGATATCGACTGGCGCTCGGGCCACCTGACGGTCAAGGGCAAGACGCGTCGGCCCGATCGCCTGCCATTGCCTCAAGACGTCGGTGACGCGATCCTGGACTACATTGCCAAGGCACGCCCCAAGACCGCCGATCCGCATCTGTTCGTGCGCGCGCAAGCCCCATTCCGTTCTTTCCGCTCATCGGCGGAGATCGCTGGCATCGTTGCACGCACGCATGAGCGCGGCGGGATCGAAGGCGTGCCGACCGGATCGCACATTTTCCGGCATTCGCTTGCCACCAACTTGCTGCGCGCGGGCGCAGGACTGGAGTCCGTTGGAACGATCCTGCGCCACAGCTCGCCCGAGACCACCGCCATCTACGCCAAGGTCGACCTGCCGATGCTCATGAAGATCGCGCAGCCATGGCCGGGAGAACCGTCATGCTGAACATGCACATTGCCAGATACGTCTCGCTGTATCGCAGTTTGGGGCGGAAGTTCTCGGAACAGGAACGACTGCTGCGCCAATACGCGGCTTTCGCCGGACGCTTCGGTGACCGGCACACCCGAGTGCAGCGCATCTACGACTGGTGCCACACGGCAAGCTCGCAGAACGTGGCTCGCCATAGGTACGACGCTGCTCGTAACTTCAGCCTTTTCGCTAACGCCGAGGATCCAGACCACGAAGTCCCGCCTGTCGGCGTTTTCGGACGCGGCAAGCGGCCACGCCCGACTCCGATCATCATCGAACCGGACCAGGTGCGGGCGATCATGGCGGCGGCATTGGACGTTTCGCCCCAAGGCACGATCAGCCCGTACACCTACCATTACCTGTTCGGTCTGCTGGCGACGACAGGACTTCGGATTTCCGAGGCTCTCGCGCTACAGTGC
>NZ_LSJY01000073.1 GCF_001556865.1 Sphingobium sp. CCH11-B1
ACGCCACGACGCCGAGCACCAAGGCCGATCACAAATCATTCATGCCATCTCCTTTCTTCACGGCCGCAGCGACGAACGTCAGCACGAGCAGAGACTTCCCCGTTCCTGCAGGGCCCAGGATCAGCACGCTCGATCCACGCTCCAGACCACCCCCCGTCAGCGCGTCCAGTTCGGCGATCTCGGTCGTGACCTTGTCGCGCTCGAAGCTGGACCGGTGCTCGGCCGAGATCAGGCGCGGAAATACGCGGGCGCCGCCTCGTTCGATGACGAAGTCGTGATAGCCGCCGCGAAAGCCTCGCCCGCGATATTTGGCGACCCTGATCCGCCGGCGCTCCGGACCGTATTCTCTTGCGAGCTCCTCCAGGCAGACCACACCATGCGCGACGCTGTGAACGGTCTTGTCTTCGGTCTCCGTCGTCATGTCGTCGAGCATCAGCACGATCGTACCCTGGCCCGCGAAATAGTGCTTCAACGCGAGGACCTGTCGCCGGTAGCGAAGCGAGCTCTGCGACAGCAGTCTGATTTCCGAGAGGCTGTCGAGGACCAGCCGGTCGGGCTTCGATCGCGTGAAGGCTTCGAATATTCTCCGGGTCGTCTCCACCAGCTCGAGGTCCGACGAGTAGAGCAAGCTCTGCTGCTGCTTCTCGTCAACGAGGCTATCGGGGGAGATCAACTCGACGATCTCGACGCCGTCGAGCGCCCACCCGTGCGCTGCGGCGGCGGCGCGCAGCTCTTCCTCGCTTTCGGAGAGCGTCAGATACAGCACCTTCTCTCCGTTCCGGGCCCCTTCGAGCAGGAACTGCATCGCGACCGTGGTCTTGCCCGTTCCCGGCAGGCCCTCGAGGAGAAAGACTCTGCCGCGGCTCAACCCTCCACCGAGGATGTCATCAAGGCCCGGCACTCCCGTTCCAGCAGGTTCTTCGCTATTCATCGTACAACTTGCCCCCTTCGAGCATGGGTTCCCCCGACCGTTCTGCGCGACCCGCGCCGCCTGACGATGTATCGCGGGGATGGAGCAACCCTCGTCGGACATGCCGACAAAGCACCCAGCAAAGCCTGGATTGCTGCCCCACGGCGCCCCGCCAGAAAGGGTGCCGGATAAAACATGTATTCGTCGCTGAGCTAGATCAGTCAATCATGCAGGTGCCGGTCAGCCGCTACCCTGCTCGAGGAGCCTGGCGAGCGTTACCCGCCCGCCTGTTCCCCACTGCGCCGATCACCTCCCCCACAGTTTCTCGCCGCGAAGACAACCGCTCGTGGCACTTTACCCCGCCGGTAAAGTGCCACAGCTGTTCATCCCCGGGCTTCTCGCATCGGGAAATTGTCGGATCTAGTCGTCAGAAGACGCACGACGGGCGGCTCACCTTGCCAAATTTTGCCAAACTGCGTATCTAGAACGCCATGAGCACGATGAACATCTCGCTGCCCGACACCCTCAAGGCATTCGTGGACGAGCAGGTCGCGGGCCGCGGCTACGGCACAAGCAGCGAGTATGTCCGCGAACTCATCCGCAAGGACCAGGATCGCCAGCGGTTGCGCCGGCTGCTGCTCGACGGTGCCGAATCTGCCCCGGGCGATCCAGCGGACGACCCGTATTTCGAGGGGCTGCGCGCGCGGGCTCGCCGCACGGCATGACCGCCAAGCGGGTCGTTCCGCGCGAACAGGCTCATCGCGACGTCGAAAACGCTATTGACCATTATGCGCGCGAGGCCGGGCCGGAGATCGCGCTTCGCTTCGTGAATACGCTCGAAGCAGCTTACCGCATGATAGGCGAGCAACCCGGGATCGGTTCCCCGCGCTACGCACATGAACTGGCCCTGCCCGGTCTGCGACATCGCCGGCTCGCCCGCTTTCCGTGGCTCGTCTTCTACGTTGAGCGGGACGATCACATCGATGTCTGGCGCGTGCTCGACGCGCACCGCGACATCCCGGCCTGGCTTGACGATCCCGAAGGCGATGACCGCACATCGCGCTGAGGTCGAGCACGCCAGGCGCTTTCTGAAGACTCCGCAGTCGCGAAACTCGATGCGCGAAACCTCGGAAAGTCCGACCTACCGCAAGAAGGGGGATTCACATGGGAATCAAGATGTGCTTGATTCGTTCTCATGTTCCAGCCGGACTTCTTCGCCGCCGCCACCGATGCGGATCGATCAGCATCGCAGGACGCACCCGCGCTGGACCTGCCGGCTCTTCTCGATCGCCTGACGGCGGTTTGCGAACGCCCACGCTATAGCTTCATGGTGCTCAATCTGATCGCGCAGGCGAGCACACAAAGCGGCTCGGCCGGCCCCTACGTCCGTGACGGGGACCGCCAGGTGCCGGTGCGGGACTGGCTCTGCGATGCCCTCGCTCCGGTCGCCCGGCGGGATCCCCGCCGTCTTGCGATCGCAAGGAAAGTTCGATCGGAGCTCGAGCAGCGCAATGAGCTTCCATCCGACATAGCCGCCGCCGAACAGCTGATCGCCGCGGAGGTTCAGAAGCGAATCCGTCTCTCCGGGCGCACGAACGTGAGCCGAGCGGTTTCGGAACTCGTCAGGGCCGGCTTCGTGCGGCGGCACTATCAGGGCTACCGCGTCGACCATCACAACCGCGGTGCCCAGCGCCAGGCTGTCTACACGGTCACCGACGAGGTGCGGCGCGCGCTTCATCCGCGGTAATGAGCTTGGCGAAAGACTATCCGGCGGCTGCCTGAAGCCCTTGGACAAGCAGCCACAATCGCCGTCAGGGCCCGACGTCAGCCGCACGTGTCTTCACCCGAAGGCCCGTGCTTGCCGGGAAGCCGAGCGCGCTCGCCACGCGATCATTCCATCCATAGGGATCGGAGCGCACCACCGGCTCGCCTGAATCGTCGAAGAGCACCGTCTGGTAGAGCATGCGGACCGGTACGGGTTGCGGCAGCGCGACGTAGCTCTCCTTGCCCGTGGCGCGGGCCCGGTGCCATTCGGCATCAACGCCCTGATCGCGTGCGAGCATCTCGGCGAAGCCAAGAGCGTCCTCGACGCGCACGCAGCCATGGCTGCGCTGCCGCTGCACTTCGGAGAACAGCGCCTTGGCGGGCGTGTCATGCAGATAGATGGACTGCTCGTTCTGCATGTCGAATTTCACAAGCCCAAGCGCGTTCTTCGGACCCGGCTGCTGGACGATCCAGCCATCCTTCCACACCATGTTGTTGCGACGGAGATAGCCGGCGCCCTTGCCGGCGAGCTCCTTGCGCTGGATCGAGCGCGGCACGGTCCAGGTGGGGTTCGCAACCAGCCGCAGGATCGGCGATCCAAGCTGCGGGGTCGCGGTCTCCGGTTCGCCGACAACCACTTTGCGCGTGTCGACGAGCTTGCCGTCGCGCCAGTAGGCCAATCGGGCGGCGGCGAGATTGACATCGATGCGGGTCGCCGGCGGGTTTCTCTCGAGCCACCGCAGCCGCTCCATGTTGACTGCGATCGCACGCGCTCGGTCCGCGTCCGAGAGATTCAGGATCTCCAGCGCATCGGTTCCGATCATCCCATCGGGATCGATGCCATAGTCAGCCTGCATCCGCTTGACCGCAGCCACCATCGGCGGCGTATAGACAGCGCCGGCGGCGGCCTTGTCGAGATAATCGAAGGCTACGAGCTGCGCGGCGATAGCCGGTATGCGCGGATCGCTCTTGCCCGGTTCGATGGGCTTGCCCGCGTCCGGTATCGGCGTGGGAGGCGCGTTGCTCGACTTTCGAAGCGCAACATAGGCCTGCGACAGCCTGCGGTAATTCTCGTCCCCCGGCGCCAAGCTCTCCAGCCACTCGTCCAGCTTTCCTTCCTGCATCGCGCGCGCAAGACCCGCCCGAAGATCAACTTGCGGGCGTGGGACGGTGTAGATGTCGAAGAGCTTTGTCGGATCGGCCGCCCCGCGAGCCAACGTGCCCGCATATGCGAGCGCGGCCTTCGTCAACGCCGCGTCGCGACCCGCTGTGCCCGATCTGAGGATCAGCGTGCAATAGGCACCCCCTTCGTGGGGTGATCGGCGTGCAAAAA
>NZ_LSJY01000074.1 GCF_001556865.1 Sphingobium sp. CCH11-B1
GATCATCTGCTCCAGGTCGCCGACCGCGCGATGCACCGCCGTCTGCGACAGGGTACTGCCATGCGCCGCCGCCGCGAAACTCCCCGCCTCTGCCAACGCCAGAAAGGCGCGCAGCTGCGTCATCGTCATTAGCCGCTCAGGATAGTGGAACACGCCCGACAAGCCCTTGGCCGCCTGCGACAGATGATCCAGCGCCGCGCGCGCCCGCTCGATCACGATCTCGCCCATGGGCGTCGGCACCATGCCGCCCGACCGCCGCTCGAAAAAGGTGTAGCCGAATTGCCGTTCCAGCTTGGCCAGCCCCTGCGTCAGCGCCGGTTGCGACAGGCTGACCACATCGGCGGCGGCGGTGATGCTGCCATGTTCGCGGATCGCCAGCAGCGCGCGCAGGTGGCGCAGATTAAGGTCGAACGGATCGGTCGCCATGCCGCTTACTCTTGTTACCCTCCACCCGCACGCTGTGGCGTCATCGGGCGACGTCAGCCTTACCGGACAACTGCCCCAAAGGACAGCGGCCCCTTGCCCCAATAGGCAGAAATTGTAATGGACTGACCATTATTACAATGGTAGGACCATTAGCGAGAGGCGCGCACGGCCGCGGCCACGGATTCGGATAAGAAGGAGGCACAAGATGGACTTTGAATTGCCCGACGACATCAAGGAATTTTGCGACGTCACCCGCGCCATCGTGCGCGACCTGCTCCCTTATGAAGCCGAATTTCAGGCCACCGGCAAAGTCCCGCCGATCGTGCGACAAACGCTGGTCGACAATGGCTATTTCGGCCTGTCTTTGCCGGAAGAATATGGCGGCCTGGGCCTTGGCGCACTCGCGCAGGCGGCGGTGCAGATCGAACTCGCCCGCCTTCCTCCCCAATTCTGGACCGAATTGCGCCCGCTAATGGGTCCGGGCGCGCGCAACATCGTCTATCATGCCTCTGAAGCGCAAAAGCAGCAGCTGATCCCTGGCATGGTGTCGGGCGAAATCCCGATCGCCTTTGCCCTCACCGAACCCAATAGCGGGTCCGATCCGGGGTCAATGCGTACCACCGCCACCCGCAATGCCGACGGATGGGTCATCAACGGCTCCAAAACCTATATTTCCAACGGCAAGAACGCCAAATATGTGATCGTCTATGCCTATACCGACAAGGCCGCGGGGCCACGCGGCGGCATTTCCGCCTTCCTGATGCCCGCCGACACGCCCGGCTTTGCCGTTACCGGCACGATCGAACTGATGGGCACCGCAACGCCCGGCGTCTATGAACTGACCTTCGACGAATGCCAGTTGCCCGCCGACGCCCTGCTCGGCGAAGAAGGGCGCGGCTTCCACTATGCGCTCGAAGGCCTGAACGAAGGCCGCATGAATGTCGGCGCGACCGCCGTCGGCATGGGCGAATATGCGCTGGAACTGGCGATCGAGGAATCGAAACAGCGCCCGGCCTTTGGAGGCGTCATCTCGGACTTCCAGGCGATCCGCCACTATATCGCCACCATGGCGACCGACATGCGCGCCGCCCGCCTGATCCTGCTCGACGCCTGCTGGCGCTACGACCAGGGTGAGAAAAAACGTGAGCTGGCGTCCATGGCCAAGCTGTTCGCCACCGAAGCCGGCAGCCGCACGGTGGACACGGCGGTCCAGATTTTCGGCGGCTCAGGCTATTGCCGCGGCTTTGCGGTCGAGCGGCTCTATCGCGACATTCGCATCACGCGGATATACGAGGGATCGTCGGAGATTCAGAAGAACACGATCGCGCGGGAGTTGTTGCGGTAAGTAGGGTGTGGGCGGGAGAGCGATTTAACGGCTCCCGCCTAATGCCTGATATGCGCCATTTACTGCCATCCAGTGGCTGATTTTTAGTTCCCGGAAGCGGTGTTTGTTCAGGTTCAGGCGGTCTTTCCGGCGATGAAAAAGTAGACGGTCGTGCGACCGCCGGACGTAGAACTTTGACGATGTCCCTCGTAGTAATAAACCTGATCTGTTGCCGTGGCGACCGAACCATCGACGCGTGGAGGCAGTTTGCGCTAGCAAAATAGGAAATTGCGCGAGATGAAGACCCCGAGGGCATCATGATCAACGACGTGCGAATGACATTGGACAGGCTCATCACAGAACGCGGGGATAGCTACGCGAGTGTATCAGATCTACTTGGCCGTAATGCCGCCTACATCCAGCAATTCATAAAGCGGGGGACTCCTCGCAAGCTCGACGAACGAGATCGTCAGATTCTCGCGCGCTATTTTGGTGTGCCAGAAACATTGCTGGGTGCGGCGGCACGACAGGGGCAACCATCACGCTCCCCGCGCGACGAACTGGCGGTAGTAAGTATCCCTCGGCTTGCAATCGGTGTCTCAGCCGGTAGCGGTACATTGGACACGACCGAAAGTCGCGTGGGTGCAATTGCGTTCGACGCGCAATGGCTGCGTCAACTTGGCCTTCGCCCCCAACGCGCATCGATTATTCACGTCGCCGGCGAATCAATGTTACCGACGTTGAACGATGGCGACGATATCTTGGTTGACCATGATGATGGTCCTGATCGGATACGTGACGGACTATACGTACTCCGACTCGATGGCGTTCTTATGGTGAAGCGGATCGCTACTGGACCGCTTCGTGGAAGCTTCAGTGTGATCAGCGACAACCCGCTTTATCCCGCATGGAAGGATGTCGATCCAGCAATTCTCTCGATCATTGGTCGAGTTGTTTGGGTTGGTCACGCCGTTCGATGAGTGTCACTGCTGGCTCACCGATTGCCCACCAAACTACAAAGGAAGCGCTTCACCACGTTTTCACCAGAAGAAGTGATGGCAACGACTTTGCGACGCCCATCGACGCGGTCGGCACTTTGGGTGATCCACTGCAGGTCAACCAAACGAGATATCATACGAAGCGCGGTAGTCGGTGGGACGCTTGCTGCAATGCAGGCGCTGCTAACGTAAATAATACCCCCTTCCACCTTGGCAGCGTATAGATCCAGCAGAATGTCCCATGCAGGGTCTTCAAATAGGCCTGGGCATAACTCATCCCTTTGTCGCCGCAATTTCAGATAGCGGCGCGCCGCGACCGCCAGGCCGGCTTCCGATATTGGGCATTCGTCTACTGATGCGTCCATTGTTGTTACGGACCGTGTGATCGGCTCCAGACGCGGTGCCGATCTCATACGCTGCAGCCCCTCCGCCAATGAAGCCAAGGCATCGGAAATCTGCGCCAACGCATCTTCTGTCGCGTGCATCAACATTAGCAGCTTCCTTCTGAAAATGGGTCAATTGCGAACCCATCTGCCCGCAAGCCAGTCAACCGCACTCACATCAGTCCTTCTTCGCGAAAGCTGAAAATCGCCTCGTCAGCCCATATGTGTCAAACGGCGTTCAAAAGGGACCCCCTATCGGCGTCGAAGAGGGACCCCCTTTTCGGATATGATGCCGGTTAGTTGAAGGTCGCCTTGCGCTGCGTGCGGCGGAGGGCGGGCGTAGCCCGACCGGAGGCGCGCGCAG
>NZ_LSJY01000075.1 GCF_001556865.1 Sphingobium sp. CCH11-B1
CCCCTCGCCACGCCCGACCCCGATCGCCCGTGGCTGGACATGGACCTGGCCGTCACCCAGGCCCGCTTCTCGCTGCTGGGCGTGACCGTCAGCTATACCCTCATCCTCCACAATCGTGGCGAACGGCCCGCCCGGGAGGTCATGGTGCGCGGCCTGCTGGGCAATGGCGGCGCGCAGCAGCAGGCGTTGCTGCAAGGCTTCTTCAGCGGGCAGGACGGCCTGCCGCTGCACAGCGTCGTCGCCATCGCCCCGGGCGAGACGCAGAGCGTTTCGGGCGAACTGCGCCTGTCGCCGGAGCAGATCGTGCCGGTGGAGATGGGCCAGCGCAGCCTGCTCATTCCGGTCGCCGCCTTCGACGCCGCCTATCTCTGGGGCGATCGGGATGGCGAGGCGGCAGGCACGGGCCGCACCGCCCGCGCCTTCGTCGTCGGGCAGGAGCAGGACCCGCCGGCCGACCGCCTCGCGCCCCTTCGCCTTGATCAGGGGCCACGCCAATATCGCCGCCCCGCCGCCCGCGCCGCCGCAGAACTCACCCCCGCCTGACCCTGTCGGAAAGGGCAGAGCGCGCTTGTCGAAGCCCCGTCCTTTCGCCAAAGAAAGCCGGAGGGCAGCATCAAGGACAGGCCATGACCATCTTCGTTTCCACCGACTGGCTCGCCGCCGAACTGGGCGCCCCGGACCTCGTCATCCTGGATGCCAGCCTCTTCCTGCCCGGCACCCCGCGCGATCCCCGCGCCGAGTTCGAGGCCGCCCATATTCCCGGCGCAGCCTATATGGACCTGCCCACGCTCAACGACCCGAACGATCCCGTGCCGGGCATGCTGCCCCCCGACGCGATGATGACGCAACGCGCGCAGGCGCTCGGCATTCATCCCGACAACCGCATCATCGTCTATGACAACAGCCCGACGCACAGCGCCGCGCGCGGATGGTGGATGATGCGCGTCTATGGCCTGGGCGCGGACCGGGGCCGGGGCGCCGCGATCCTGGACGGCGGCCTGCCCAAATGGGTGGCGGAGGGGCGCGCGGTCGAAAGCGGCCCCGTCTCGCCCGCGCCCGGCACCGCCATCGCCCGGCTCGACCGGTCGCAGGTCCGAACCAAGGCCGACCTGATCGCCAATCTCGCCAGCGGCGACGCCCAGGTGATCGACGCGCGCGGCGCGGCCCGCTTCACCGGCGCGGAGGCGGAACCGCGCCCCGGCATGGCGTCGGGCCATATTCCCGGCAGCCGCAACCTCCCCTCCTCCGCCCTGTTCGACGCGGACAACCGGATGAAGCAGGGCAATGAACTGCGCCGCCTGTTCGTGGAGGCCGGCACGGATTTCGACCGCCCCGTCATCACCAGCTGCGGCAGCGGCGTCACCGCCGCCATCCTGCTCGCGGGGCTGGAGACGCTCGGCAAGACGGACGTGTCCCTCTATGACGGCAGCTGGTCGGAATGGGGCTTCGATCCCGGCACGCCCAAGGCGACGGGTGCGGCGTGAGCGAGGATGATGCGCGCAAGCCGCTGACGAAGCTGGCGCAGGCGGGGCGCAGGCCGGAATGGACCGGCATGCCGGGGCAGCCCGGCGGTATCGTCAGCCCGCCGGTATGGCGCGCCTCCACCATCCTTTACGATGATGTCGCCCACCTGCGGAAAGCGGCGGGCAGCAGCACGCATGAACGCCTCTTCTACGGGCGGAAAGGCACGCCGACGGCCTGGTCGCTCGCCGACGCGCTCACCGAACTGGAACCGGGCGCGGACGGCACGATGCTCTTCCCGTCGGGCGTGGCGGCGATCGCCTGCGCGCTCATGGCGGTGCTGAAACCCGGCGACCGGCTGCTGATGGTCGACAGCGCCTACGACCCCACCCGCAATTTCTGCGAACAGGTGCTGCGTCCCTGGGGCGTCGAGACGATCTATTATGATCCGACCAGCCTCTCGCTCGACGCCCATCTCGCCGATGGGCCGATCCGCGCGCTGTTCCTCGAAAGCCCCGGCAGCCTGACCTTCGAGGTGCAGGACGTGCCCGCGCTCGCCGCCTGGGCGAAGGCGAACGGGGTCGTCACGCTGATCGACAATACATGGGCGACGCCGCTCTATTTCCCGGCGCTTTCCCACGGCGTCGACATCTCCATCCTGGCGGGCACCAAATATATCGTCGGCCATAGCGACGTGATGATCGGCAGCGTCAGCGCCACGGCCGACTGGTTCGGGCGCATACGGCAGGGCGCCTATCTGTTCGGCCAGATGGTCAGCCCGGACGACGCCTGGCTGGCGTCGCGGGGCCTGCGCACGCTGGGCATCCGCCTTGCCCAGCATCGCGACAGCGCGCTTGCCGTCGCCCGCTGGCTGGCCGATCAGCCGGATGTCGCCCGCGTCCTGCACCCCGCCCTGCCCGACTTTCCGGGGCATGACGTCTGGCGGCGCGACTTTACCGGGTCCACCGGCCTTTTCAGCTTCATCCTCAAGGGCGGCGACGAGGCCGCGCGCGCCGCGCTGATCGACGGTCTCGCCCATTTCGGCATCGGCTACAGCTGGGGCGGGTTCGAGAGCCTCGCCCTTCCAGTCGATCCTGCCCGTTACCGCAGCGTCACGCGCTGGGAAGCGGAAGGACCGGCCGTCCGCCTTCATGTCGGACTGGAAGACCCGGCCGACCTCATCGCCGATCTCGACGCGGGCCTTGCCCGTTTCCGGGCCGCGCGCGACGGGGGTCGCGCCTGAGCGCTTGGCCGACTATATTCCCTCCATGCCACCGCTCTCTCTCCTGCTGATCTTCATCGCCACCGTCGCCGCGATGGAAGGGTTCGCCTATGTCATGCACCGCTGGGTGATGCACGGGCCGGGCTGGTTTCTCCATGCCAGCCACCATCGCCCCCGCACGGGTTTGTGGGAGGCGAACGACCTCTACTTCGTCATCTTCGCGCTCCCCTCCATCCTCCTCCTGCTCGGCGGCGTGCAATGGGGCTGGGGCGGCTGGGCGACGGCAATGGGCGCGGGGATCGCGGCCTATGGCGCCATCTATCTGGGCTTCCACGACATCATCGTGCATCAGCGTGTGCGCAACCGCTATGTCGCGCGCTCGCGCTACATGAAGCGGATCGTCCAGGCGCACCGTCTGCATCATGCCGTCGAAACAAAGCAAGGCACGGTCAGCTTCGGCTTCCTCGTCGCGCCGCATCCGACAGCGCTCAAGCGCCAGCTCGCCCGGAACGGCCGCGCCGGCATCCGCGCCGCGCGCGGTGTGGAAACGGCCGAGCCGCTGCCCTGAGGGCGGACTTTCCTACTTCGCCTGCCCGCGCTTCACTGCGGTCATGTCCGGCCCCGCCCAACCTCCTGCTCCCGACGCGCCCTGTCGCCCTCCAGGCGCCGATGGCGGAGACGCGTCGCGAGCGCGTTCGGCACGCTTCGGGGACGCGTGTGAGAGGCGTCGCGAGCGCGTCGCGGGCGAAAAGCCCGGTTTTGCGTGGCGTAATGGTGTGAACTTCGGTCCGCATCCAGCGCCGCCGTTTCACCGACGGGTCATTGGTATTTGCCGTCGCCGCCCTACATGCCCTCCATCCCCCACACGAAGGCGACGACATCCATGACCCTGACCCGCACCGAAACCGACAGCATCGGCGCCATCGAAGTACCGGCCGACGCCTATTGGGGGGCGCAGACGCAGCGCAGCATCGAAAATTTCCCCTTCGGCGCGACCGAACGGATGCCGATCGAAATCGTGCATGCGCTCGCCATCGTGAAGCAGGCGGCAGCGCGGGTGAACCGCGCCCACGGCCTCGATACCCGGATCGCCGACGCGATCGAGACCGCCGCGGCGGAGGTCGCCGCCGGCGACCATGACGACCAGTTCCCCCTCGTCATCTGGCAGACGGGCAGCGGCACCCAGTCCAACATGAACGTCAATGAGGTGATCGCCGGCCGCGCCAATGAAATCCTGACCGGAACGCGCGGCGGCAAATCGCCCGTCCATCCCAACGACCATGTCAACCAGGGGCAATCGTCCAACGACAGTTTCCCGACCGCCATGCATATCGCGGCCGCGCTCGCCGCGACCCGCCGGCTGCTGCCTGCGCTTCAGCGGCTGGAAAACGCCCTGCTGGACAAGGCGAAGGCGTGGAACCACATCGTGAAGATCGGCCGCACCCATCTTCAGGACGCGACGCCACTGACGCTGGGACAGGAATTTTCCGGCTATTATGCGCAGGTTCGCCTGGCCCGCACACGCACCATGCCGCTCGTCGAACATGGCCTTTCCCGCCTGGCGCAGGGCGGCACCGCCGTGGGCACCGGGCTCAACGCGCCGGAAGGATTTGGCGAGGATATCGCGCGCGAAATCGCCGCCATTACGGGCTTTCCGTTCGAAACCGCCCCCAACAAGTTCGAGGCGCTGGCCAGCCATGACACGCTGGTCGATTTTTCCGGCCGCCTGAACAGCATCGCGGTCGCGCTGACGAAGATCGCCAACGATATCCGCCTGCTGGGTTCAGGGCCGCGATCCGGCCTTGGCGAGCTGGACCTGCCCGCCAACGAACCGGGCAGCTCCATCATGCCGGGCAAGGTGAATCCCACCCAGTGCGAGATGCTGACCATGGTCGCGGCACAGGTGATCGGAAACCATCAGGCGGTGACGATCGGCGGCATGCAGGGCCATATGGAACTCAACGTCTTCAAGCCGTTGATCGGCGCGGCGGTGATGCGCTCCATCCACCTGCTCAGCGTCGGCATGGACAGCTTCGTCGAACGCTGCGTCGAGGGGCTGGAAGCCAATGAAGCGCGGATCGCAGAACTGGTTGATCGGTCGTTGATGCTGGTGACCGCCCTCGCGCCCGAAATCGGTTACGACAACGCCGCCGCCATCGCCAAACATGCGCACAAGAAGGGGCTGACGCTGCGCGAGGCGGGGCTTGAACTGGGGCTGGTCGATGCCGAGACGTTCGATCGTCTGGTGCGGCCCGAAAATATGGTGTGATGGTGGCGGAACCGGCGGCGCTGCGATACATTGACTCGACATGAAGAAGAAAAGCCTCACCCCCGACGCACCCCTGGTGACGATACGCCCGCCGCGTAAGGCCGGGCTGCTGCGAAAGGCGGCGCGGGTGGGTGCGACGGTGGTTGCCGCGCGCGTCGCCGCCGCCACCGGCAAGAAGGGCGTGGTCGGCCTCCTCGCCGGGGCCGGGGCGAAGCGGGTCATCATGCGCTATCCCGCCGGCGCGCTGTTCGTGACCGGCGCCTACATGGCTGGCAAGCTATACGAAGCCAAGCGCGAGGCGCAGCGGCGCAAGACGCAGAAGCTGCTGACCGATCAGAGTGCTGTTCCCGCCGGGAGCGACGCCATCCCCATCGGAAGCGCGCGCAAGACGGGTAAGGCCTAAAGTGCCGCCTGCCACTGGCGGATCGCTTCGACCGGCCAGGTCAGCATCAGGATGTTGAGCGTCAGATTGTCGCGGATAACGACAAGTGCGAGCAATTCCATGAGGATGCCGGCCGCGATGGTGACGCGCACGGGCGCGCGCGCCGCGAACAGAAATCCGGCTGTCATCATCCCGATGTCGCTCATCGAATTGAGGATCGAGTCGCCCGAATAGCCGAGCGCGATCGTCGCCGTGCGATACCGGTCGATGATGATCGGGGAATTTTCGAGGATTTCCCAGGCCGATTCCACCGCGACCGCAGCGGCGAGCCGCGTGCCCAACGGCTTCCCGCGCAACAGCCAGCGCGCCAGCGCGTAGAAGAGGAAGCCGTGAATGACGTGGCTGAGGCTGTACCAGTCGGCGATATGCTGGCTGTTGCCGCTGTCGAGCGCGCCATGCCATAATTCCACCCGCCCGCACGTGCAGATGGGCGGCCGGTGCATCAGGAACAGCAGCACGCATGCCCCCACAGCCACCAGAGCGGCCAGGATGAAGCCCCGCCTGTTCCCGCTGCTGCGCCTTCGCCCCATCCGTCTCGTCTCCCCCCTCTTGCAAAAAACGCGCTTCGGCGTCACTACCGGCCATGGCCGACAGCATCCCGAACCAGACGCCCGACTTTAAGCGCCGGGGCCTGCTCTTCGTTCTGTCCTCGCCTTCGGGCGCGGGCAAGTCCACCATCGCGCGCAAGCTGCTGGCCGCCGAGCCTGACCTGTCCATGTCGGTATCTGCCACCACGCGGCCGATGCGGCCGGGAGAGGTGGACGGCAAGGATTATCATTTCGTCGATCTCGAAGAATTCCGGCGCATGGCGAACGACCATGAGTTTCTGGAATGGGCGCACGTGTTCGGCCAGCGCTACGGCACGCCGCGGGCGGCGGTGGAGGCCATGCTGAAGTCCGGCAAGGACGTGCTGTTCGACATCGACTGGCAGGGCGCGCAGCAGTTGCACCAGATCGCCGGCGGCGATGTCGTGCGCATCTTCATCCTGCCCCCTTCGATGGAGGAGCTGGAACGCCGCCTGCGCGGGCGCGCGACTGACAGCAACGAAGTGATCGAAGGCCGCATGGCGCGCGCCGCAGGCGAGATCGCGCACTGGGACGGATATGACTATGTGCTGTGCAATGTGGATGCGGAGGATTGTTTCCAGCGGGTCCAGACCATCCTGCACGCCGAACGGATGAAGCGCAGCCGCCAGACCGGCCTCATCGGTTTCATCCGCAAGCTCAGTCGCTATCACCAGGACGACTGAGCGCGCCACCCATACGGTGTGCGCCCCAGGCGGCGGGTAGGAAAGCTATTTGTCGAAACCCGCCGGAGCGGCCCAGTCGGGATGGGTCCATGCCATCGCCTTGAACAAGGTGCCCATCTGTTCGGGATCGGTAAGGCGGCGGCGGGCCGCATCCACGTCCTGCGCGCGATCCGGGCTGGACGCCGCCAGTTGATCGGCGCGGGCATGGATGCCGAGTTGCGCCAGGAAATCGCCCTGCCCGGCCGGACCATATACCCGCAGCCCCGCCTGCCGCGCCATATTGCCCAGCATGGTGAAATCGACATGGGTGGTAAGGTCCACCTCGCCCGGATCGGCGAAGGGATCAGCGAAGGCGTGATCCCTGACCGCCTGAAGCGTGTCGCCCAGCGCCGGGCCTTCATAGCCATAGTCGATGAGGATCGCGACGCCGCCCTGCTTGGCGATCCGGTTGGCGAGCGCAAAGGCGATGCCTGCGCCGACGATCGGCGATTCGATGATCGC
Organism: Sphingobium sp. CCH11-B1; assembly: GCF_001556865.1. Taxonomy (GTDB): domain Bacteria; phylum Pseudomonadota; class Alphaproteobacteria; order Sphingomonadales; family Sphingomonadaceae; genus Sphingobium. Next base: position 7,145 of record NZ_LSJY01000075.1, read on the forward strand.
GCCGTCCTCCGCCTGCGCGGCAATCGGCGGCAGGCCTGATTCGATGCGACGATAGCCGGGAACGGCGAGGAAACGTCCTTCCGCTTCCCGCGCGACCACCACCCGTTCCCGCCATTCGTCAGCGACGCGGACGCATTGCCGTATCGGCAGCGCATCGAAAAATTCGTTGGCGACCACCAGCAGCGGGCCTTTTTCCGGCAGGGTGTCGATCGTGTCGTGGTGGTGGGCAATGGGGAGCAGCGCCCGTTGGCGGTCGCGCAGGACGGGGCTCGTTTCCACCAGATGCAGCTTGGGCGCGAGGGCCGCCCGCTCCATCGCGCGGAGCGCATCGGACGCCAGCGTGCCGCGTCCCGGACCGAGTTCGACATAGGCGGGATCGGGCCGCCTGCCCGAGCGCATCCACACATCCGCGAGCGCCAGCCCGACCAGTTCGCCGAACATCTGGCTGATTTCGGGCGCGGTGGTGAAGTCGCCGGCCGCGCCCAGCGGATCGCGGGTGGCGTAATAATGCTGGTTCGCCTCCCCGATATAATGGGCGACGGATATCGGCCCGCCCGCCGCGATCTGGCGCGCCAGCCGCGTGGCGAGCGGTTCGGCGTCAGCCGACACTGGCGCTGCCGGCGACCGGCTCGACGCGCAGGCGGCGGCCCTTCGCCGTGGCGATAAGATAGAGGCCCGCGACGATCATCGGGATGCAGAGCCACTGGCCCATATGCAGGCCCGTGCGCGCGGCGAATTCCATAAGCTGGGCGTCGGCTTCGCGGACATATTCGACGGCGAAGCGGAAGCAGCCATAGCCGAGCAGGAAGATGCCGACGAGCTTGCCGGGTTCGTAGCGCGCCTTCGTCCGCCAGAAGGCATAGGCAAGGATGAGGAACAGCAGCACACCTTCCAGCAGCGCTTCGTAAAGCTGGCTGGGGTGGCGGGGAAAGGGTCCGCCGGTGGGGAAGATGATGGCCCAGGGAACGTCGGTTTCCTTGCCCCAAAGTTCCCCGTTCACGAAATTGGCCAGCCGGCCGAAGAAGAGGCCGAAGGGCACCACGCAGGCGACATAGTCGTGGATGCGCAGCCAGTTCAGCTTTTCCTTCCATGCCATGTAGAGGATGCCGAGCGAGACGCCGAGCGCGCCGCCATGGAAGGACATGCCGCCATTCCATAGTTTGAATATGTCGAGCGGGTGGCGGAGGATTTCGGGCTGGTAAAAGACCACATAGGCGAGCCGGCCGCCGATGATGATGCCGAGGGTCGCATAGAAGATCATGTCGTCGGCATGGCGTCGCGCCATCGGCGACCCGGGCTGCGCGACCAGTTTCAGCAGATACCAGTAGCCGATCAGGATGCCCGCCAGATAGGCGAGGCTGTACCATTTGATGGTGAAGAAGCCGAGGTTGAGGGCCACGGGGTTCAGCCCCAGATCTTCGAAACGAATGGCGCCCGAAGCGGCGGCGGCGAGGTCCAGGATCAAAATCGAGCCCCTTAAAGGATGAGGAGTGCGGCCATAAAGCAAGCGCGTCCGAAGATGAAGGGGCGATGGGCGATTCGGTCACCTCCCGCCGGGCCACCGCGGCCCTGCGAAGTTCATACCGTTTATGCCACGCAAAACTGCCGAAAATAGGCTCGACGCGCTCGCGAGGCTTCCGCGAAGCGCCGCCGACGCGTCCGCCATGCGCTCGCGACGCGTCTCGTCCTATGGAGCGTCGCGGTGGATAGGATGGGTGGATGGAGGGAGTGGCCGCTGGTCATGGAGAGAATGGAGCAGCAGGGGCGCGGGTAGGAAAGCGGGGGAGACAGAAGCGGGGGGACGGGTCGAGCAACCCGATCATCGTCACCCAGCGAAGCGGGGGCCTGAGGCCTTCAGGGGCGACCGCCGTGCGTCATCGCCTGAGATGCCCGCCTGCGCCGGCATGACGCAGGCGGGAGAGGGACTTGGACAGCCCCTTCCCCTCTATTTCTTCTTGCCGAAGTCCACCGTCACGACGTTGGACCCGTCTTCGCTCGTCGCCTGCGGCACGTCGTTCTCGGCTTCCTCGTGCGGCTGGGGATCATCGTCGGAATTGACCTGGAACTGAAGCGCGAAGTTGACGGCGGGATCGACGAAGGCAGTGATCGCGGCGAAGGGAATGTAGAGATGCGCCGCGACCTGGTTGAAGGTCAGGCTCACCTCGAAATGGCGGTCGCTGACCTTCAGATCCCAGAATTTATTCTGGAGGACGATGGTCATTTCGTCCGGGAAGCGCTCCTCCAGATGGCGGGGGATGTCCACGCCGGGCGCCTGCGTCTTGAAGGTGATGTAGAAGTGATGCGCGCCCGGCAGGCCGCCTGTTTCCTGCACTTCGCCCAGCACGCGGCCGACGACCGCGCGCAGCGCCTCCTGCACGATCTCGTCATAGGGAATCAGGCTGTCGGGCAGGTCTTCGCTCATGGGCCAATGTCCTAACGGCGCGAAACCGGGGGTCAAGCCCGTGCGCGCGATTGCATGCGCGGCGGGAAGCGCTATAGGGCGGCCATGCGCACGGCCGAGATTCACCGGAACACCGCGGAAACGCAGATCGACGTCACCGTCAACCTGGACGGCACGGGCCTTTATACGGTGTCGACCGGCATCGGCTTTTTCGACCATATGATCGAGCAGCTGTCGCGCCATTCGCTGATCGACATGGACGTGAAGACCGTGGGCGACCTGCATGTCGACCAGCATCACACGACCGAGGATACGGCGATCGCGATCGGCGAGGCGGTGGCCAAGGCGCTGGGCGACAAGCGCGGCATTTCCCGGTACGGCAGCGTCTATTCGCCCATGGACGAGACGCTGACGCGTGTCGCGCTCGATATTTCGGGCCGGCCCTGGCTGGTGTGCAAGCTGCCCTTTACCGTGCAGAAGATCGGTGAATGGGATGCGGAGATGGTGGAGCATTTCTTCCACAGCTTCGCCCAGGCGGCGGGCATCACGCTGCACATCGAAAATCTCTACGGCGGCAACAACCACCATATCGTCGAAAGCGCGTTCAAGGGCCTGGCCCGCGCGTTGCGGCAGGCGGTGGAGATCGACCCCCGCAAGGGGGACGCGATCCCTTCGACCAAGGGCATGTTGTGAGGAAAATGCGGCGATGTTTCTGATTTCCATCATCTACACCGCCCCTCTAGAACAGGTCGACGCCCATCGGGCGGCGCACCGCGCCTGGCTGGACGAGGCGATCGCGGAGGGCTGGCTGTTGCTGGCCGGGCCGCGCGAACCGCGCACGGGCGGCGTGCTGCTGGCGCGCGGGACGCGCGCCGAGTTGCAGGAAAAAGTGGCAGGCGATCCCTTCTTCCTCAACGGACTGTCGACGTTCGAGCTGATCGAATTCACGCCGGTCAAGGCCGCTGCGGGCGTGACGCTGGAGAGCCTGCTGGCGTGACCATCGCCCTCATAGATTATGGCGCGGGCAACCTCCATTCGGTGCATAACGCGCTGCGCAAGGCGGGGGCGGAGGATGTCGTCATCACCGCCGACGCCGATGCGGTGGCGCGCGCCGACCGGATCGTCCTGCCGGGGGTGGGCGCGTTCCGCGCCTGCCGCGACGCGCTGGTCGCGATCGACGGCATGGTCGAGGCGATGAACGCGGCGGTGCGGACGCGCGGCACGCCGTTCCTTGGGGTGTGCGTGGGCATGCAGTTGCTGGCCGATGCGGGCGAGGAATTCGGGCGGCATGACGGGCTGGGCTGGATCCCCGGCACGGTGCGGATGATCGAGCCGACCGACCCGGCCATAAAGGTTCCGCATATGGGATGGAACGACGTGACGCTGGCGGACGGCGCGCCGGCGCTGCTGGAGGGCGGCGAAGCCTATTTCCTGCACAGCTATCATTTCGACGCCGCCGATCCGGCCGATGTCGCGGCGGTCACCGACCATGGTGGGCCGCTGGTCGCGGCGGTGGCGCGCGACACCGTCATCGGCTGCCAGTTCCACCCGGAAAAGAGCCAGCGCTACGGCCTTTCCTTCCTTTCCCGTTTCCTGGAGTGGCGGCCGTGAGCCTGATCGTCTTTCCCGCTATCGACCTTAAAGAAGGTCAGGTCGTCCGCCTGGCCGAAGGGGACATGGGCCGGGCCACCGTCTATGGCGACGATCCCGCCGCGCAGGCCATGCTGTTCGCGCAGGCCGGGGCGCAGCATCTGCATGTCGTCGACCTGGACGGCAGCTTTGCGGGCCATGCGGTGAACGCGGCGGCGGTCGAGGCGATCGTCGAGGCCTTTCCGGGCCATGTCCAGCTTGGCGGCGGCATCCGTAACCGGGAGGCGGTGGAGCGCTGGTTCGACCTGGGCGTATCGCGCATCGTGATCGGCACGGCGGCGCTCAAAGACCCCGCCTTCGTCAAGGCGGCGGCGCGCGACTTTCCCGGCGGCATCGTCGTGGCGGTCGACGCCCGCGACGGCTTCGTCGCGACCGACGGGTGGGCGGAAAAGAGCGACATGCCCGTCATCGACCTTGCCCGCCGGTTCGAGGATGCGGGCGTCGCCAGCCTGCTCTTCACCGATGTGGGCCGGGACGGACTGCTCAAGGGATGCAACATCGACGCGACGGTGGACCTTGCCCGCGCGACCGACATTCCCGTGATCGCCAGCGGCGGCGTCGCGGGGATCGCGGACATCCGGGTGCTCAGCCTGCACGCGGACGAGGGAATTGAGGGGGTCATCACCGGCCGCGCGCTTTATGACGGGCGGCTGGACCTGAAGACCGCGCTGGCGGTGGCGCAGGCGGCGGCGTGATCCCATGACCGTCCGCACCCGCGTCATCCCCTGCCTGGACGTCGCCAACGGGCGGGTGGTGAAGGGCGTCAATTTCGTCGACCTGCGCGACGCGGGCGATCCGGTCGAACAGGCGAAGCTGTATGATGCGGCGGGCGCGGACGAGCTCTGCTTCCTCGACATCACCGCCAGCCATGAGGCGCGCGGCACCATATTGGACGTGGTGCGCCGGACCGCCGAGGTCTGCTTCATGCCCGTGACCGTGGGCGGCGGGGTGCGCAGCGCGGAGGATGCGCGCGCGCTGCTGCTCGCCGGGGCGGACAAGGTGGCGGTGAACAGCGCCGCCGTGGCGCGGCCCGAGATCGTCGCCGACATCGCCGACCGGTTCGGCAGCCAGTGCATCGTGGGATCGGTGGATGCGCGGCGCGTGGGCGAGGGCCAGTGGGAAATCTTCACTCATGGCGGACGCAAGCCGACCGGGATCGACGCGCTGGAACATGCCCTGCGCCTTGCAGAGCTTGGCGCGGGCGAGCTGCTGGTGACGTCGATGGACGGAGACGGCACGCGGCAGGGCTATGACCTGGCGCTGACCCGCGCCATCGCGGACGCGGTGTCCGTGCCGGTGGTGGCGAGCGGCGGCGTCGGAACGCTCGACCATCTGGTCGAGGGCGTGGTGGAAGGCCATGCCAGCGCGGTGCTGGCGGCGTCGATATTCCATTTCGGCCAGCACAGCATCGCGCAGGCGCATCAGGCGCTGGCGGCGGCCGGGATCGCGGTGCGGCGGCACTGAGCGGCGCCATATGCGGGGCCATCGCCTTCTTTCCGACAGAAATGATTTGACGGGTCGCGCGCGCGGCGCTTGATGCAGGGCCATGCGTGCGACCCTTCACAGCCTGGAACAGACGATCCGCGAGCGGCGGAGCGCCGATCCGTCCGCATCCTATGTGGCGAAGCTGGCCGGCAAGGGCCGCGCCAAGATCGCGCAGAAGGTCGGCGAGGAAGCGGTCGAGACAGTGATCGCCGCCATGGCCGGCGAGCGGGACGGAGTCGTGGGCGAGAGCGCGGACCTGCTGTTCCACCTGCTGATGCTGCTGGCGGACATGGACGTGCCGCTGGATGCGGTGCTGGACGAGCTGGAACGGCGCGAGGGCGTTTCGGGCATCGCCGAAAAAGCGGCCCGTCCGCAGGACTGACCGTAAAAGAAATACCGGAAAGAAATCATTCCCCCTGCGTTATGGTGCCGGTTTCCGCATCATAGCGACGAAGGGGAGGTTCCATGATTCGCTCCGTCTTAGGGGGGCTGCTCGGCGGCCTGGCCCTGTTCATCACTGGCTTCCTTTTCTGGGGCACGCCGCTGTCCGCGCTGGCGATCAGCCGCGCCGACGAGCAGGCGAGCGCCAATCTGCAGGCCGCGCTGGCGCAGGCGCTCAACGCCACGGGGACGGGCGTCTATACCATCCCCGATCCATCGAGCGCGCAGGGGACGATCCTGTACGGACGCGGGCCGGTGGCGCAGGTTTTCTACAATAGCGGCGGATTCCCGGTAATGGACGGCGGGTCGCTGATCGGCGGACTGATCCTGTCCCTGCTGGTCGGGCTGCTGATCGGGCTGGCGCTGCGTTTCTGCCTGCCCGACTTCATCAGCCGCGTGCGGGCGGCCATTTTCCTGTCGCTCGCGGCTGTCCTGTGGATCGACATCGGGCAGGCCGTGTTCATGCACGCGCCCTGGGGCTATATCCTCTACCTTGCCTTCAGCGATTTCGTCGGGCTGGCGCTGGCGGGGCTGATCGCCGCGAAGCTGATGGAGACGAAGACGGCGAGCGCGACCGGCGAGGCCGGGACGCTGCACTAATCGGCGGCGTCGGCTTCCTGCGCCATGCGGATCATGCAGGCGGCATGGCGATGGGCGACGGCCATCCGGTCCGCGCCATAGCCGCCGCCCATGGTGCTGGCGAGCGGGATGGCGCGGGCCAGCGCCTGCCGCATCACATAACGGTCCCGCGCGTCGAGCCCCGCATCGGTGAGCGCCAGCCGACCGAGACGATCGCCGCCATGCGGGTCGACCCCCGCCTGATAAAGGATGAGGTCGGGCGCAAAATCGTCCAGCACCCGCGGCAGCGTGTCGGCCAGGATGGCGAGATAGGCGTCGTCCCCCATCCCGTCCGCAAGGCCGATGTCGAGGGTCGAGCGCGCCTTGCGCACCGGAAAATTCTTTTCCGCATGGATCGACAAGGTGAAGATGTCGCTGCGACCGGCAAGCAGCGAGGCGGTGCCGTCGCCCTGATGCACGTCGAGGTCGAGGATCAGGATGCGCGCCGCGTCCCCTTCCGCGATCAGGCGGTGGGCGGCGATGGCAAGATCGTTGAACACGCAATAGCCCGCGCCCGTATCGCTGAGCGCATGATGGCTGCCGCCTGCGGCATTGGCGGCATAGCGATGTTGCTGCGCCAGCCTGGCGGCGAGCCAGGTGCCGCCCGGCGAAAGCAGGGAACGGCGCATCACCCGCTCGGTCACGGGAAAGCCGATCCGCCGCTCCTTTTCCGGCGGCACCGTCATGCCAAGCACCTGATCGACATAATCGGGGTCGTGCACCGCCTCCAGCCAGGCGCGGGGCATGGGTTCGGGCTGGTGCAGGGTAAAGACAGCGGCGCTTTCCCTGAGCGCCTCCATCACCAAGCCATATTTGTCGAAACGAAAGCTGCTGCCGGGTGTTGCAGGCGAGACATAGGCGGGGTGGTGAACAACGTGCAGCATGATCTTTTCGGACTATCGCGATTTGAACGATGGCCGCTTTGCGCTATCTGGTCCAGCATGAACCATCCCAAGATGACCCAAAGTCCATGGCTGGCGCTCGCCGGCCTGATTGCCATTCCCCTTTCCGCCCCCGCTCATGGGCAGACTCCGCCGCCCGCCGTCGCCCCGACGCTGGCTCCGCCCACGATGCAGCAA
>NZ_LSJY01000076.1 GCF_001556865.1 Sphingobium sp. CCH11-B1
CCGGCGCCGACGAGACCGCCGGCCCCGCCACCCAGGGCACCGAGGCCGGCCTCGGCCAGTCCTCCGCCGAACACGCCTTCGCAAGCTAACGCTGCGCGACTCTCGTGAATCACCCAGGCCCTCGCTCTAACGAGCGGGGGCTATTTTTTTTGCTTCACCGCCCCAGCCCAGGCCCTGCCTCTCCGACCCTCAGCCAGCCCTATAGAGCAGAACGCGACCGGTCGGCACAAGCTGCAGCAGGTAGTCGAAGTCAGCGACGTTCGCGGTCAGCACCGTGAAACCGAGTTTCTGCGCCTGAAGGAAAAGTACGCAGTCGTGCAGCGCCTTGAGCCGTGCGTCCCGTGCGTAACCCTGTATGCGCGACAGAACGCCGCCGAGAAGAGCTGCGCGCCCGAGCACTTCGGCGTCGGGCGTGAAGACGCGGTGATCCGGCATGGCCTCGATTTGCGCCCTGATCACCTTCACCACGCCAGCCGTGCGGGGATCACCCGGATCGAGCACGCCGATAGTATGCATCAGCTCTTGAATAGCCACGGTCGAATGGTTGACTTGCCGTCCATCGACAAGCTGCTCAACCAGTGTCGGGGCGCGACCCTGCATCTGATCGATATAGACACATGTGTCGAGCAGCAGCGCTTGTCCGCCCAGTGCATCCTGCTCCGCGAACGGGAGAATGTCGTCTGGCCGCCGCGCCAAGGTACGGCGCGGGTCGAAACGCGCCCAGCGCATCGCTGCTGTAACATCGAAGCCCGACATATTAGAAGCCGAGCTTCAGATCCGGATCCACCTTGCCGCGCGCAGCTTTGAATTTCTCGGCGAACTTGTCCTCAAGAGCGATGTTGGCGAGGGCGAACTCGATCAGATCAGTGTCCGTCTCGATGCCCGTTCGAGCCTTCGCCTTTTCGACGAGAGCAGGGCTAACCCGGCCGCCGATCCGGCCGCTCTTCTCGTGTAGCAGCCCCGACCGCTGCGCGGCGGCCATCACGGCTTCCACTTGGGTACCATGAACCGTCAGGAGATGGCCGGTCCCGACACTGCGCTTGCCCGACCAGCCGCCTTGGTGTTTCCCGCCGTCAGTACGGCGCGCTCCGCTGTTCTTAGCCATTGTCTCGTGTCCAACAAAATCCGATTTCGTTCAACATAGCGTACTTGGTCCCAGTCTTCAAGTTTGCTCACCAGTTTTCCTGTCCGCTTCAATCCCCGCCCGACCGGCCTGCGGCCGTAGAGAGGAGGGGGGAGCGTGGCTCCTGTCCAATCGCGACGGGAGACAATCATGTCCGACATCATCGACCTCGGCGGTGCCCCAGCCAACGAGGACTGCGCCCAGCTTGGGCACACGCCCGATTTCGAGCGGCTGAACCGGCTCGAAGTCGCCGCCTACCGCGCCGCCATCATTGGCCGTTTCGGCCCGCCGCCCGACGGCTGCACGCTCGTGTCGGTCACCAACCGGCACGACTTCGGCGTCTATTATTCGCTTGGCCTCAAGGTCGATGCGGCTGCCTATCGGCGCAATCCCGCGGTTGCCGCCTATACCGAGGGCGCGCAGGATGGCCTCGAAAGCTGGGTCGAGGCCGGGTTTGCGCCGCCAGTTCGCTATGAGGACGGCGCTGCGCCGACCATCGATCGGGACCGCATCGATGACATCGTCACCGGCGCGCTTCTCGCGACGCGGCCCAAAGCCGACGGACGGTTCGCCATCCCGGACTTCGAAATCCTTCACCGTAATCTCGCCGCCGCCTACCCGACCAGCGCCGAGGCCGCGAAGGTCCTGATCCAGGAGATCGACGCATGACCCAGCAACCCGCTTCCATCCAGCCGGCTACCGAGGCCGCGATCGTCGCGGAGATCGAGACCGGTCTCACCGCGGTCCAGGCCGTCGCGGCGCGCTGCAAGGCGGCCTTCCTTCCATTGCTGCGCGAACACGGCATCGCGCGCGTCGAAATCCACTATGACGGTGGCGGCGACGAAGGCAGCGTGGGTGATGTCTTCGCCTATCGCGAAGATGCCAGCGCACAGCTTCCGACCATCCTGTGCGACCATTTCGCGCTCGAATTTAATGGCTCTGTCACGACGCGGACGATCGGCCTCGAAGATGCTCTGGCCGCGTTCGCCGAGAATGCGGTCTGCGCTCATCATTGCGGTTGGGAGAACGGCGAAGGGGCCCACGGCATCATCGGCGTCGATGTCGCTTCCGGCTCGGTGACACTGACGCACAACACCCGCTTCATCGACTATGACACCAGCGAGACGGTGCTCTAGCGATGTCGCATTGCCATTATCATGCGCTGAGTTCGGTCCGCCGGTGGGGCGGTAATACCGAGGACTATCTGCCGCTTCACCAGTGGTTCGACGAGTCCAAGAAGATCATCGCCGATCCGCGCCACCGCGCCTTGAGGCATCATGCCGAGGGCATTTTTCTCCTCGAGACGATCTTCGGCGTTACGATCCGCAACAGCGACGGCCGGGACATTCCGGTCCGGCTCATCGGGGAGCAGCATGTCGCAGAGGATCTTGGGCGGATACCGTCCTTTGCCGACTGGGCGCGGCTCATCCAGCCGATGCCGTGGATCCTGCGCGGCAACCCTGCGGGCTCGCCGGGTCTCGATCCCGAGCTTGGCGCTCCAGTTCCCGGTTCACGTGACCCTGTCCCTGCTATAGCCTGATCCCATGGACCAGGGACCCTTCAGCGAAGCCGCCGCGCGCAATGCCCTCGACCGGCTGATCGAGATCGCTCGGTCCGACACCGGGCAGGCGCGCCGGGTCGCGAACTTCCTGCTTGCATGGTGGAATGGAGAGGATTGCGGTCATTTCCCTATCGCCGATCTGTTCGGCGTCGATGCCACGATCGCAACCCATATGACAACCATCATCGGGTTTCTCGGCCAGCATGAAGGCGCGATCTATCCCGATGCCTTCGGCCGCAAGGCCGAGATGATCGAGTTGGTTCGCCGCTGGCGCGACTTCGCAGAGGACGGCTGAACGCTCGCCTCGACGCGCCTTCCGCGCTATGATCGAGTCCCATGACCGAGCTCGATCCCCACACGCTGCGCGTCGCCGCTTCGCTCGTTCGATCACGGATCAAGACGCTCAAGCTCGACGGCCGTATGGACGGTCTGCAGCGGTTGGGCGCGCAGCGCACGGTCACCCAGCTCGCCGTGGACCTCGAAGTATCCGCCGACCATGTCGGGCCTCCCCGCTGCCGCAAGCGCACGGCCTAGACTTGCCGGTTGGGCGGTAACGCCGCTCGCACCTTCCGACCATCGATGACCAGGGCCGCGGATATCCTCCCCGCGTCTCCTGCGGCCCGCGCTCCGCGCACGAAAAGGGGAGCGGGGGAGGGGAAGGGGCCGCGCCTGTCTCCGAGACCGGGGACGCGCCTTGCGCCGCATCCCTTTCCTTCAGGAGCCAGCATGGCCAACCACTTCACCAAGGCGAGCTTCACGCTCGCCGTCACGCCCGCCGAGGCCGAGGTCCTGCGCCTGATCGAGGATGCCATCGAGGCCCTCGACGATGCTCCGCTCGAAACGGATGCACGCGCCGCGCGCTTCTCCGCGCTGGGCCCGGCTTTCGCGACCTGCTTCCCGCCGGCCGATGCCGACCCGTTCTTGGGCTTTCTCGAAATCTTCTCCGATCCCGACTATCCCCGCCTTGGTTTCACCCTGCAGGTCGATCCTCCCGGCACCGGCGATACGACCGGCGTGTGGATTCACGGCGAGCAGGTCGACATCGAGGCCGCCGCGGCGCTGATCCAGGCCACGGCACGTTCCGCGCTTCCCTTCGGCTTCGAATATGCCCTCGATTGCGATCGCATGCGTCCGGGTGAGTTCGGCGGCGGCTTCGTCGTGATCCGCGAGGACGACATCGAATTCGGCGGCTCGGGCCGAGGCCTCGAAAAGGCCCTGACCCGCCGTCCCGGCGAGGCCGAGCACGGCCTAGTCATCGCCACGCGGGATGCCGAGGAGGGCCTGCTCTTCTGGAACAGCGAAGCGGGCTTTGGTTCGCTCGAAACCGCGACCGTCTTCTCCGAGGCCGAGGCCTCGAACACCGACCTGCCGATCGCAAACGACCAGCCGGAATGGCTGGCCCTGCCGGCGCCGCTCGCCTGATCGCACCGGACCGCCGCCATCAAGCGCGACGCACAGACCCCCAAGCCGGAGTATCTCGCCATGCCGACCTGTGACGTCGTCTTCACGGCGCCCATCCCCGACTGGATCCTCGCCAAAGCCGAGGCCGAGGATGCGCGCCGCGCGCGCAGCTGGCTTCTTTCCCAAAGCTGGTACGAGCGCCGGCGCATGGACTGGGCCGCCAAGCGGACTATCGTGCCGGAAAGCAGCCAGTCTCCGGTCCAGCACGAAGCTGTTCTCGCGCTCGATTGTGAGGACAGCGCCAGCCCTGCCTCGGGAGCGCTCACCCTCCGCCTCTGCGTCACCGTCCGTCAGGGCGAGGATCCAGTCGAGAAGGCACGCCGCGTGCTCGACCTTCCTCGTACCGGCAGAACCAAGCGCCGGGTCTTCAACCGAGACAGCATATGGGATCGGGGCTCGTTTAGCGCCGTCAGGGGAAACAGCGTCATCGGTCCCATGCCGCCGGACTGGCCGGAAGGCCGCATGCTCACCGACTATTCGAGCCATCTCGGCAGCTATGGACAAGGGGGCGTCGGCCTCTCGGGCTGGCAGTGCAATCGCGGCTCGTGGATCGTTCTGCCGCTCACCGGGTCTGACGGGTGGATCTGGCTGACCCGTGAGGAGATCACCCCGGCCGAGGATTTCCGGTCGCTCCGGGCTGCCATCGACCAGCGCATCCTTGGCGTGCATCCCGACCAGATTGCGGATTTCACGCCGTGGGAGCATCGCTATGCCGGCCATGAGCGCATAGCCGACATGCCCGACTTCGGCGACGAGAAGGCGACCATAGAGCGCTTTAAGACTACCGAGGCCGGGTTCGTTCTGGAGGCCGCCAACGGCCTCACCCGCTGGCGCTTTGCCATGGGCGACGATCTGCCCCGTCCCATCTGGGCCGGCTCCCGCGAGCCGCGCCTGCTCGCCGAGGGCGAATCCGTCGCCGAGGCCTTCCTGCTGGCCCATGACTGCTATCTCGAGGTGTGAGACGCCAGGGCCGAGGTCCCTGTTGCTGTCCGTCATTGAAATGGCCGACCGCAATGTATATGTCTATGTATATGCAAGGAGGACCGCATGGCACGATCCGAACCGATAGCCTCGCGGGAAGCCAAACTGTTTCGCAACAACAAGAGCCAGGCCGTGCGTATCCCGGCCGACTTCGAGCTTCCCGGAACGAGCGTCATGATCCACCGCGACGGCGAGCGGCTCATTCTCGAACCGATCCGTCGGCGGAATATCCTCGAAGTCCTTGCGAGCCTCGACCCGCTCGGACCCGATGACGAGTTCCCGGACGTCGACAATACGCTGCTGCCGGCCAAGGCCATAGACCTTTGAGCACCCTCTACATGCTCGACACGAACATCGTGTCCGAGCTTGCACGCAATCCGCACGGTCCCATCGCGAAGCGGATCGCCGAGGTCGGCCCTGACGGCATCTGCGTCAGCATTATCGTGGCCGCCGAACTCCGCTACGGGTGCGCCAAGAAGGGATCGCCGCGTCTCCTGGCCCAGATCGAAGCGATCCTCGACAGCATCCAGGTTCTCGCCCTCGATATTCCGGCCGACACCGAATATGGCGGAATTCGCGCCGAGCTCGAGGCCGCGGGCAAACCGATCGGCCCGAACGACCTGTTCATCGCAGCCCATGCCTATGCCCTGGACGCGGTGCTTGTGACCGCCAACGACGGCGAATTCTCGCGCATCCGCGCCCTTAAAATCGAGAACTGGCTCGACGAGCCCAACTGACGGCCTGTCCCTCGACCATTACAGCCATGCCAACCTGCAGCAGACGATAATCGCCGGACTGCGCCGCAAGCCTGGCGAGGCCGCCATGCCACCGCGCGCGGCCAACTTACCTGTCGCTCGCGCTATGGAGGGTCCCATGATCGTATTTTCCGGTCTGCGGTGGAAGATCCTGGCCGCCACCGCCCCGTCCTGCTGCGACCTAGCGGAGGTCTGCCGCGAAGCCGTTGACCATTGCAACATCTTGAGGGTCGGCATCGACGTGACCTTCCGCGACGACATCATCGAAGCAAGGCCCGGCAGTGATCCCGCCCAGCTCGCCGACGTCTTCGACCGCCGCGCGGCCGAGCGGGCCAAGCCGGTGGTTCGACGCCGCTGATCCACGCACGGCGGTTGCCGCCCCGCTCGATAAACTCCAAACTCATGAGGACCGACCATGACGACCATCGTCCTGAGCAACGGCCATCTGCGCACCGAGACCATCGAAGCCGCGATCGACGCGCTGATCGAGATGCTGAACGATCATCCGCTCAACCGCCTGTTCGAAAAATATGGCGACTTCGTCGAACGCGACGCCCGCAATCTGCGCGGCGAATGGCTCGAAGGGGTGGAGAACGCCGTCAGCTTCTTCGGCAACTTCTTCGACCGCTCCCATGTCTTCAGCATCGTCTCGAACCATCCGCATCACGTCGAGCGCCTCTGCGCCGCGATCGCGGCAAACCGCCAGCGTCCCGACTATTTGCGCCAGCCGCCGCCCTACGATCCCGACAAGCTGGTTATCGAGTGCAAGCGCTTCAGCACCACACAGGGCGAGGTGCTGCTCACCTATGACGGTCAGCGGGTCGAGCAATATGGTGACACGATCCGGCTAAACGGTCGCGGCAACTATGAAGGGCATGACGATCATTATTGGCACAACATCGCCAAGCGTGATCTCGCCCGCCGCCATGTCGAAGCCTTCGACCGCAGCATGACCGCGCGCGAAGCTCTTCCGCCCACTTAGCGACCGTCCGCCAGCCGGTGACGTCGCCTTTAGCGACCTGTCCGCCCGCAGGCGGTCAGCGCCATCCAGCGCCCAACGAGTTTCGTCCCGAGGCCGCTTTGGCGGCGCTCGGATGGGCGCTTGCGCGCCTGCTCGGCCGAACGG
>NZ_LSJY01000077.1 GCF_001556865.1 Sphingobium sp. CCH11-B1
CTTTTTGCACGCCGATCACCCCACGAAGGGGGTGCCTATTGCACGCTGATCCTCATGAATGTCCTTACCCCACGACAAGGCCCCGGTGGCGAATGCCATCGGGGCCTTTTCTTTTGCTCTGGAGCTATGCGGCGGCGCGGGGCATCGAGCCCCTTGTCGCCGCCGAGGGTGGCGCTACGCCGGCGTCAGACGCTTGAGAGTCTCTTCGATCCCCAGTGCCATCGATGCACGGACGATCTGGCGCAGCTGGCCCGGTTCGATTGTCTCGGCGCCGCACTCGATCAGAATGTGACCAAGGACAATCGCCGCCTCGTCGCGGAGCTTTGCTTCCCTGGCTGCCAGTTCGTCGCGCTGTTCCCGGAGCTTCTTCAAGGCATCGACCGGATTGTTCTTGCGGGGCATGTCAGTCCTTTCCGCCCCCTTGGTTTGTGGTCCCTCGTGAGCTCTTCTGCCACCGCGCCCAGGGTGTAGGAAAATGAGAAAAGCGGCGCCCGACTACAGCCGTCCCCTGCAACCGAGAGGGTAGAGAGGCTGGCTCACTGAATGCCCAGCATGATGTCCGTCCACATGCCGCCTCAAGGACGGCAGGGCCCCACCATTATGCCGGAGAAGGGATGAATCCCTCCCCCGACAAAATCGTTTCCCCCACCGCCGCTGACGCGGCCGCGCAGGAGCGCGGTCCCTGACCCGACATGCGCACGAACATCGCACTTCCTCCTGTCGTTCGAGACAACCTCAGGAGGATCATCATGGCTTATTCTGCACCTTGCACCGCTTCATCCCGCAGCTACTTCGAGGCCCTGGAACTCGCCGAGCGCCGGGCGCTGCACAGCTACTTCGATCAGCACATCGTGGCAGACGACGAGCTTGGATACGTCGCGCTCGACGAAGGTGACTACTGCGCCCTGCCGGCACACCTGGCGATGCGTGTCGTCCACACCATTCACGGGTCGATGCTGGATGAATTCTGACGCCGAAAAGGGTGGGAGCCGGGGACGGTTCCTGCCCTTTTATTTTGCTCGCCTTCGGCTCGTTTCCTCTCGGGATCCATTGCGAGGAGCGGAGCGCGGGCATCGGCGCCCGCGCGCGCTTTGGCTCCGCGCTATCGAGGCCCTTCAATCCCTCCAGCATGTCCGGCGAAGTGACCGGATCACCCACTCGCAGCTTGGTAGACTGAGCACACCGTACGCAGTGACACTGCCGGATTTAGTATAGGTATATCAAAGTGATAAGCTAAATTTTCGGGCTAGTGTCAAACCAATTTGAGGGTGAAGCATGCCTTGGATTCGCGATTTATGGACAAATTGCCACCGCCTAACTCTTTGAAGTGGCGTCTGTTTATCGAGATTGACGTGCCAATGTTCCTGATTTATTCTCATCGCTGTCTTCCGCAAGATCGAACCGGGTTCGCAAGGGTCAATCGGACCCCAGAACATGGATCGGCATCTCAGTCTTCAAACCTACGTACCCCGCCCACTTGCTGACTGGATCAAGGGCAAGGCCCGGGACCAACAGGTCTCCGTCAGCATCGTCATTCGCGATCAGCTGGTCGATGCCTGGCAGCGTGAAAACGAAGCGCGAAAGCGGCCTGCGGCGCTCGACCCGGTACGGCAAAACCTGTTCATCACGGTAGCCCTCGAAGCTCTCCTCGCCAGCCATCCCGATGGCTCGTTGCGGCAGCGTACGCACGAGGCCTACAATCGCCGGCTCGCCCGGCTCGGGCTCAGCGCCTCCGCACCCGAGGGAGGCAGCGATGAAGCGTAATCTCCTCAATTTCACGCGCGGCAGCCAGCTCCTCGGCCACTTCGGCTTCATGTTTGCGGCCGGCCTAAAAGGGCCGCTGTTGGTGACCTTCATCGTCACGGCCTGGCTCTCTTATTGGGAGGTGACCTCGGCGCTAACCGATCACCAGATCTACCTGGCGTGGATGCACCTCTATGCTTCGGGCTACGCCTTCATGGAGTTCGATCCTGGCAAGCTGGTTGAGCTCAAGCTCGCCGGTGGCGGCACCGTCCGTCTGCCATTCCATGTCGTTCGCGAATTTCCTCCGATGCGCGAGGCCGTAACTGCGCTCGGGGCCGCCCTCCGGCGCGGCATGGGCCTTTCGGCGCTTGTCCTCGTCCCGGCCTTCATCGCCTTTTGGTGGTTCGCCGAACGGTTCGGCGGCAAATCGAAGGAGCGCAAGCATGAGCGCGGCGCAATGCTTGTCTCTCTCGACGAGCTCGAGGCAGAAATCGACCGGCACAACCGCACGGAACGTGCCCGCGAACTACAAGCTGCGCTCGGCTGGAAATGGCGTCTGGCAGACGCTGCAGCGACCGAAGAAGCAGGCTTTTACAGCCCGGCTCATCTCGCCGGCGTGTCCTGGCCGTGGCGCCTTGAGCAGAGCCATACGATGCTGATCGGCACAACGGGCACCGGCAAGACCGTGGCCCTTAGCCAGCTCCTCGGCGAGGCCCGGATGCGGGGGCAACGCGCGGTCGTTTTCGACCTCACCGGAGCGTTCATCGAGGCCTTTTACGATCCCGAGCGCGACATCATCCTGAACCCACTCGATGCCCGTTGCCCGACCTGGAGTGTGTTCCATGACTGCACCAGCGAGGGCGAATTCCACGCCGCCGCCGAAGCGCTCGTTCCGCACGATGGCGGCGGTTCGGAGCAGTTCTGGGTGCTGGCAGCCCGCATGCTCTTCGTGGAAATGTGCCTGCATCTCCAGCGTACCGGGCAGGCCACCAACCACGCGCTCGCAACCCGTTTGATGACCGCCGATCTCGCGCAGGTCCACAAGCTCATGCGCGGCACCATGGCCGACCCGCTGACCGCTCCCGAAGCAGCGCGCATGGCAGAGTCGATCCGAGCCGTGTTCAACGCCAATGCCAAGGCGCTGAAGCTGCTGCCCAACAATAGCCCGCGCTTCTCGGTACGGGACTGGACCCGAGGCATTTCCGCTCCGGGCTCGATCCTGTTCCTCTCCGCACGCTATGTCGACATGTCGATCTGTTCGCAGCTGCTCACTTTGTGGCTCGACACGGCCATGAATACGCTGATGACATTGGAGCGCACGCCTGATCTCAGGCTCTGGTTCCTCGTCGACGAATTGGGTGCGCTCCACCGCCTTCCCGCGCTGGAGAAAGGGCTCCAGACCGCCCGCAATTTCGGCGGCGCGATCGTCACCGGCGTCCATGCCTTTGCCAAGCTCAAGGAGGTCTACGGCGAGAACATGGCGATGACCCTGTCCTCGCTGGCTCGAAGCAAACTCATCCTTGCAACCGCGGACCGGGAGACGGCGACCTGGTGCTCCGATTTCATCGGGCATCGCCAAGTGCGCGACATGGAGGAAGGGTACAGCTACGGCTATAACAATGCTCGCGATGCCGTCAGCCTGACCCCCCGGCGTCAGATCGAACCACTGCTCCTTCCCGACCAGTTCATGAACCTGCCGAGGCTCTCCGGCTATCTCAAGTTCCCGGACGGTTTCCCGGCCGCTCCGGTCACGCTCGTGCCGCGCCGTTTGCCCCGGCTGGCAGAGGGGTTCATTGCGCGCGCCTCCGAACCTGGCCCCCAAAGGGCTGCGCCGGATGAAGGAGCCACGGCGGGCACCTCTACGCCCCCATCGCATTCCGAACCTGTCGAAGGTGCACCCGCCGCGAATGATGATGGTGCAGGCAAGCCGGTCGTCCCCCGGCAGCTTAAGCTCGACCTGCAGGGCGTGAAACCCGCGGCGGATCAGGCAAGCCATAAGGGCGAGGAGCAGCCCCGAGCCATGCCTGTCCGTGAGGTGCGGGGGGCGCCCGACGATGGCAAGGCCGGTGCAGATGCCGAAGCCATTACGACGGCTCGGACAGTCGCGACCTTGCCTCCAGGACCGCTTCTTTATGGCAGGAGTGAAGCGGCCGATGGAGCGCAGCCATCACCTGATGAGCAGCTGCCCGCTCGAGGAGACAAACCCGGTTCGAGTGACCGGAGTTCACCGCCGGTCGAGCGGTCGCAGGAGCGCGAACATCCCCGTGAAAGGGCCGAACGGGACTTGCTCGAAGGCGGCATCGAGAGCGGCGAGCAGGACTTCTACGAACCCGATCTTTGAGGGCCGCAAAGCAAGGGGGCGCCTTGCTTGAAGGAACGTGATCCATGCTTTCGGTCGCCAATGTCCGGTCAGCCTCCGGCGCGGCCAGCTACTTTGCTGCCGACAACTACTACGCGAGTGCGGACGCCGACCGTTCGGGTCAGTGGGTGGGATCAGGCGCTCCAGCGCTGGGCCTTTCCGGAGAAGTTGACGCCGCGGTCTTCGACAAGCTCCTCAAAGGCGAACTCCCCGACGGAACCAGGGTCGGCCACGAAACCCAGCACCGTGCGGGAACCGATCTCACGTTCTCGCTACCCAAGAGTTGGTCGGTCCTCGCGCTCGCTGGCGGCGATAAGCGGATCATCGAAGCCTATCGCGAAGCGGTGATCGAGACGCTTCAATGGGCCGAAAAGAACGCGGCCGAAACGCGCCTCGTCGAAAACGGGAAGGTGCGTACCGTTCCGACGGGCAACCTCACGGTGGCGCTTTTCCAGCACGATACCAATCGCAACCAGGAGCCCAATCTCCATTTCCATGCCGTGGTCGCCAACGTCACGAAAGGCACAGATGGTAAATGGCGAACATTGAAGAATGACCGGCTCTGGTCGCTCAACACGCTCCTCAACAGCATGACGATGGCGCGCTTCCGCCTTTCGGTTGAAAAGCTCGGCTATGCGGTAGGGCCCGTCGGCAAGCACGGCAATTTCGAGGCTGCCGGATTTACCCGCGAGCAGGTCATGGCCTTCTCCACGCGGCGCCAGGAAGTGCTCGACGCGCGGCGTGGCCCCGGGCTTGAAGCTGGCAAGATTGCCGCCCTCGACACCCGCAGCGCCAAGCAGGCAGTCGCAGATCGGGGCGCACTTTTGTCGGGCTGGCAAGACCATGCCCAGTCCGCAGGCCTCGACCTGCCGGCTATGGTTGAACAGGCGCAGACCCTCGCAAATCCAGCATCTCGCCCCCCCGCATCCGGCACCAGCCTGATCGAGCGTGGCAAGGCGTGGCTTCGGGACTTTGCCGAGCGGATCAAAGGCAATCCTGCCGATCCGCTGATCCCGGCTCATGTGCTCAAGCAGGACCGCGAGACCGTTGCCGCTGCCCAGGCAACAGCCTCTGCCGTGCGCCACCTTTCGCAGCGCGAAGCAGCCTTTCCGCGTGAGGCGCTGTACAAAGCAGCGCTGGACTATGGGCTGCCCACAACGATCGCGGCCATCGAAACGCGGGTCAATGCGCTGGTGCGTTCGGGCGATCTCGTTCAAGGGTCAGGAGAGCGCAAGGGCTGGCTAACCTCGCGCGATGCGCTTGCTAGCGAGCATCGCATTCTCGCTGCCGTCGAAGCCGGGAGGGACGCTGTTGCTCCCCTTCTCGACAGCAATGAAGCAGGCGCACGGGTCAAGGCAGTTGCTGCCATCAATCACGGTATCGACCTCAATGCTGGCCAGGAAGGGGCTGCGCGCCTGATCCTGTCATCGACCCACCGGACGATCGCCATCCAGGGTGTAGCAGGTGCCGGTAAGAGCAGTGTCCTGAAGCCCGTGGCGCAGATCCTTGGTGAGGAAGGCAAGGAGATCATCGGGCTCGCGGTCCAGAACACCCTGGTGCAGATGCTTGAGCGCGATACCGGCATCACGTCGATGACTTTGGCTCGGCTGCTCAAGAGCTGGGCACCGCTCTTGGAAGACCCCGGCAATACCGGCCTTCAGGCTGAGGCGAAGGAAGAGCTGGGCGACCGGGTCCTGGTCCTCGATGAAGCTTCGATGGTCTCGAACCACGACAAGGAACGCCTGGTAACACTGGCCAACCTTGCCGGCGTCCGGCGGCTTGTTCTTGTTGGCGACGCGCGCCAGCTCGGCGCGGTCGATGCGGGCAAACCCTTCGACCTCGTCCAGAAGGCGGGCATCGCGCGCGCAGACATGACCACCAACCTGCGCGGCCGGGACCCGAAGCTGCGTCTCGCCCAGGCCGCTGCTCAATCGGGCGATGTCCATACCGCCCTCGGTCATCTCGAAGGCTCGACGATTGAGACAAGGGGCGACAGCGCATTGGTCGCTGCCGAGCAATGGTTAGCGCTGGCGCCGCAGGACCGCGATCGGACCGCGATCTATGCCTCTGGCCGGCTGTTGCGCAGCGCGGTCAATGACGCCGTGCAACGCGGGCTCAAAGCCAATGGCGAGCTCGGCAAGACACCGCTGGACTTGATTGTGCTGTCACGGGTCAATGCGACCCGAGAGGAACTCCGATACCTTGCGGCCTACCGCCCCGGGATGGTTCTCGATGTTCGCAGCCCGGACAAGCAGCAGCGTCTCCCGCGCGGCGAATACAAGGTCGAGAGCATCGACGACAAATCCCGCGAGGTCCGGCTCCGCGATGCCAAGGGCAGGATGCGAAGCCTTCGCCCGAGCCGCATCCGTCCTGGTGCGAAGGACGATCGCCTTGCGCTGTTCGAGGAGAAGCGCCTTTCGATCCACGACGGCGATCGGATTCGCTGGACCGAGAACGATCATCGGCGGGGCCTGTTCAATGCCGACCAGGCGCGGATCGAAGCCGTCGAGGGCGCGCGGGTCACGCTGGTAACGTCATCCGGCCTGCGCCATGAACTCGAGCGAGGGGACCCGATGCTGAGGCGGCTTGACCTCGCCTACGCGCTCAATGCCCATATGGCCCAGGGGCTGACGTCGGATCGAGGTATTGCAGTCATGGACAGCCGTGAACGCAATCTGGCCAACCAACAGACCTTCCTGGTCACCATCACCCGCCTGCGGGATCACCTGACCCTTGTGGTCGACAGTGCCGACAAACTCGGGAGAGCGGTCGCCCAGAACACCGGCGAGAAAACGTCAGCGCTGGAAGTGACCGAGCGCCTGCGCGAGGCTGCGGCAAAAGGTCTGGCTGCGGGAGCCTCGACCAAGGAAGATCAGAGCAAGCAGCCGCCCGAACTGACTAAGGAGCGCACCAAGCCCTTCGAGATCGGCATCTGACTTCTTTGCTTTCGAGCCTGGACGGCGGAGCGTTCTCCAGGCAACCTGTCGCGCATCGACTTTGGCTACGGGCGGGAATGTGAAGGGCGTCTTCGAGATCAGCGGCAATTCGCGGTACGACGACGCGATCACCGAGCGCTATCACTTTCCGAACAATTACCTGTCGGTTGCGCGAGAGCTCTCGAACGACTGGATTGTCTACCGAGAAACGCGGGTCTCTGGCGGGCGAATGGCCTATATCGCCGCGGCCTTCGTCGAACGCATCGATGCCGATCCGAGCGATCCCAGCCATTTCTACGCGCGTGTGCGCGACTACCTCGAGTTCGATCAGCCTGTCCCCTACCGCGACGGCGGTGGCCGGTTTGCCGAGCGGTTCCTGCGCGAGATGGCAAGGCCAGGCGATGCCGGACGAAGCCTGCGCGGCAAGTCGGTCCGCGGGTTGGAAGACGAGGATTTCGTGGCAATCGTCAATGCTGGCCTTGCAGAAACCCTCGATCCCGAAAACCGGATCCGTCTCGAACTCGATGCCCCACGCATCGATCCGGAAACCAATCTGCTGCTCGACGATCATATCGCGGAGCGGCGCATCGAGCAGATGCTGGTGAACCGCAAGATCCGAGACGCGAATTTCCGCAATCATGTCCTCGACGCTTACGAGAATACCTGCGCAGTCACGGGCCTCAGGATCGTGAATGGCGGCGGCAAGGCCGAAGCCCAGGCCGCGCACATCTGGTCCGTTGCCGACGGTGGGCCGGACATCGTCCAGAACGGAGTGGCGCTGTCAGCGACAGCCCATTGGCTGTTTGATCGCCACCTCATCACCTTCGATGACGATCTCTGCCTCCTGGTGTCGCACAACAAGGTGCCATCAGAGCTTTTGCAACTCTTCCCGCCGGCAGGGCAGCAAATCCGCTTGCCGCGTGACCGAGGCTTGCACCCGCGACCCGACTTCGTTGCGCGGCATCGTGAACGATTTGCAGGTGCCTGAGGCCCGGCAGATCAGACCGACCGCCCGAACCAGATCACCCGGCCGACGACATGGATCGTCGAGCGGTCAACGTCGGTCCAGGTCGGATATGCCGAATTGTCGCTCGAGATCGTGATCTGCCGCCCACCTGGCTGGATGGTCACGCGCTTCACCACGAGCGCGTCGTCGGCGCGCAGCACATAGATGCCATCGCGCAGGCGCGAGCCCTGATCGGACGCATCGACGAGCACTTCGTCGCCATCCCGAAGCGTCGGCTCCATCGACTCTCCATGGACATGGATGATCGACAGGCTCGCGCTCTTGGCCCGGGTCAGCTTGCCCAGCCACCGCTCGTCAAAGCCGAACCGGGTATGCGCCGTCTCGCTTTCCGCGATCGCGCCAAATCCGGCTGAAGCATCGACATTGAGGATCGGCACCTCGACCAGGCCATCGCGTATGGCGAGCGCCGGGCCGCCAAGCACCTGCTCGTCGACCCCGAAGAAGCGGGCCAGAATGCGCCGGTCTTCGTCGTCCAGCTTGCGCGGTGAGCCGCGCTTGATGAATTGCTGGATGTACGCGGGGTTGCGATTGAGCAACCGCGAAATCGCGGAATAGCCCACGTTCCTTTGCCGGATCAGGCGATCCAGCTCTTCTCTGACATTCTCCATCGGCGGCGCCTTTCAAGGGGCGGTCCAGGTTGGCGTGTAGGAATTCATCCTAGACTCGATGGAGCCTTCCTAATAAGAACATAACAAGAACACAAGCTGAATCTGATTCGAGGTAGGCCATGAAGCTGCTGGATCGCATCGAGCGTCATCTCAAGGACACCCACATGTCTGCCACCCGTTTCGGGCGGCGGGCGGTCGGAGATCCGCGCTTTGTGCTGGACTTGCGATTGGGGCGGCGGCCGCGGCGACGAACGCTGGAGAAGGTGGAGGCGTACCTCGCGTCCAGATCATCGGCGGAACAATCGCATCAGTAATTTACAGAATCCTCACATCCTGAATGGAACCACTCTTGGCGGCAGCGGGCGCGTTCGATACCGTTCGATCTGTATGGGGTTCTCCTGCTTGGATGCTATTGGCAGACTTGTCTGCTTCCCAGCAAATGAGCGGGAGCTATCGATTTTGCCGAGTTTCAGGGGGCTTGTGTGGAAATTACCGAATGGCTTGGCCATGGGCTGATCTTTTTCTTTACCAAAATTCCGCTCATCGGCGATGCGATGGCTGCTTTCCTGGCCGTCGTATTAGTTGGAACTGCCTTCGCGATTGCCACTCGTTACAAGCGCGAATTTCATGAACCTCTTGCAAAAGCAATCGAAGCACGGGTTCGGCTTCTAGATGATGTGACTGGGGGAAGCACGGCGGACATCGATACTGCCCGCCTTGCCTTCGCCCACCGGTTCAACGAAATTGATGAGCAAATGATGGAGGTAGCCCATCCCGAGGCTCTTCCGCTTCGCCGGACCTGGGAGGAATATCGCGAGACAATCGTCGACCCCGCTTCCGACATCCTTCAAAATTCGGCTCGTCCTGAGCACTTCTTTATCAATCTTGGCGAGCGCCATCGCGGCCTGAACTGGTTCGCAAACATCTTTATCGCTGTCGGCCTGCTCATCACCTTCCTTGGCATCATTGCAGCACTTTCGACCCTCGACTTTAGCGGCGGGGTCGATGCGATGCAGGAGCGCCTCAATGACCTGATGAAGGTCGCTGGCGCAAAGTTTTGGGCCTCAGTGGGCGGCATCGTAGCGTCTATTGTCCTGCGCTCGTACGATTACCGGTTCGGCAAGCGGATCAACGACGGCCTCTCCATGCTCTGCGACAAGCTGGAACATGGCATGGCCTATCTTCCGCCACAGCGCATCGCGAGCGATCAGCTGGAGCAGCTGAAGGAACAGACGCCGGCCCTCCGAACCTTCTCGGAACAGCTGGCGGCCGCGTTGGATGGCGCTCTTGAAAAGCAAATGGCACCAATGATCACCCATCTTGGCTCGATCCAGCAAGGCATCGACAAGATCAGCGGTGGTGGCGGCGAAGCTGTCCGCGATGCAATCGCTTCGAGCGCTGGTGCCGAGATGGCAGGCCTTGCCGATGCGATCGGGGCAATGACCCTGTCGATGGCTACGATGTCCGAACGACTTGAGAAGCAGACCGGAGAAGCAGACCGACAGATCGAGGAGGCTGTGCGTCGGTTTGGTCAAGCGTCCGAAGAGATGCGAGCTGCCTTTGGCGACCTCAATCGCAATTTCGGCGTGGTCGCTGACCGAATGCGTGAGGAAAATGAGCAGGCGAGCGCACTTGCACGTGAGCGAATGGATGAGCTGCTCAGCAGCCTCGGCACGACCCTGGACGACATGAAAGCTGGCTTGGCTGCTGCAGCCACGCAACTCGGGGAAGCCTCCACCAACGCGGCAAATGACGCTGCCCGCATCGGCCAGGAGGCGATGGAGAAGTCCTTCTCCGATTTCGTGGAGCGCTTCAATGGCGCAGGCACCCCGCTCGTTGCCAGCATGAAGGATGCCGGCAACGCGATCTCTGTTTCGGCTGACCGGCTCTCTTCAACTCAGACCGCTATTGGTGACCACGCACGGGCTATCGAGCAGGTCGCTGCCCGTTCGAGCGATCTGGCAACAGCATTTGGCACAGTCGCCAACGACGTCGAGGCTGCTACGGCCCCTGTCCGTCAGTCTGCTCTGTCGATTGCAGAAGCTGTCAAATCGGTCGAAGGCATCGTTGCAAAGAATGCGCAGTCCTCAGAGAACGCCCGAGAGGAGATGCGCGATCTCGCCGCATCGCTGAATCAGACGGCAACGGCAGCCTCGTCGGCCTGGTCTGAATACAGGGCCCGCTTCGAGGAGGTCGATCGTTCGCTCGGAGCCGCGCTCGAAAAGATCTCTGACGCAGCGGGCAGCCACGCTACGAACCTCAATGAACGTGTCGGCCAAATCGATCGGGCACTCGGCGAGGGTGTTGCGCAGCTTGCAGGTGCACTTGAACCACTGACAACGCTTCGCGACACGGTCGAGGAGCTGGCCGGAATTCTTGCGAACCAAAATCGGGAAGCCGCTGAATAATGGAAGGCGTCGTTCGCAGGAGACCCCCGGAAGAAGGCGAAAGCTACTTCATGTCCATGACGGACATGATGGTCGGCCTTCTTCTCGTTTTTATAATCCTACTGGCTTACTTCGCGCTGAATCTGCAGTCCAAAACTGAAGAGCTGACCGGCGCCAACCGAACCCGGGCAGAGATTCTCAATGACCTTCAGCAGTCATTGAAGGACAAGGGTCTGCAGGTCGAAATTGACACGAAGACGGGTGTGCTCCGCCTGCCTGACGATGTGCTGTTCGACAAAGGGCGATGGGAGCTGAGCGACAGAGGGCAAGCTGCAATCAGCAAGGTTGCCAGCGCAATGGTAGAGGTTCTGCCCTGCTACACGACTTCAAACCTCTGCAAGGAGGAGCGCTCAAAGCACCTCATCGACGCCGTCTTTGTAGAGGGGCACACTGATTCCGACGCGATGTATGGAGAGATGAACAACTATGGCCTCTCGGTTCGACGAGCCGAAACGACATTCACGATGCTCCAACGCAATCAGCCGGCCTTGCGGGGGTTTCTCAACAAGCCGGCAGGCCAGTCCGGTTCAGCTCCGATCCTCGGTCTGAGTGGGTACGGCCCGGATCGTCCTATCGCGCAAGGCGATAGCGAGGCGGCGAAGAAACGTAATCGTCGGATCGACTTGCGATTCCTAATGACCACCCCCAGCGCCGGACTGGACAAAGACGTTCTGAGGCAGGGGCAATGAGCTTTCTGCGCGCGGCAATCGACCGAATGGACGCAGTGGCGTCTGCGGGGCTCGCAAAGCCTCCGACAACGCAGCCTGAGTTACAACGGCAACTCGCCAAGCTTGACGCGAGCATCGGTGAGGCAGAGCCAGTTGTCGAGCTGAAGCCCTTCTTGCGTAGTGCAGCAGAGAATGGCGCCAAGGCGCTCCCCCGCTTTCAACTCAACCGGGTCCTGCGCGGTGCATGGTGCGACCCAGAGTTCGACGACTTGGGGTCTGCGGCTCTCGACCGCGCGGTCGAGGAACAGCGGCGCAGTTCCGATCAAGCTATGATCGATGGCTACCTCACCTATTTCCCAGTGGAGCGGCCAATCATGGGGAAGCTGGCAGAGGCGGCCTCAGGTGCTGCCCTGCGGCACGAATGGGCATGGCGAGAAAGGGCTCGGCACTGGGATCTATTTTCGCCCTCGCAAGGCCCAGCAAGGGTGGCTCAGGATTTGCTAACGCGCGATGATGACCAAATCTTCCCATTGATGAGGGAAACTGGGCTGAGCGCAAATCTGGCAGCGAGCGGCTTTGGCCAAGCAACGTTCGCCAGATTTTGCGTTGCGACAGCAGAATTGTCGGCGAGTAAGGCCGTCCCGGCGCAGCGCAGCCTGCTAAGGCTCTTCGATCAGGAGGCCCTGGCAGGACAGATTGAGCTCGTCGTGCGGGCATTGCTGGAACCTTGGATTGGTCAAAAGCCCGAACCCGAGCATCGCAAGGCCATTTCCGAGTTTCTCCTAGACCAAGTCGGAGACCCACGCCTTCAGCGGCCCCGCTGGGACAGAATCATCCGTTCACTGGCAGAGAGCATTGGCGAAGAGCGCGCGCTCACGGTCACACAGGTCTTCAAGCGCTGGCTCACCGAAGTCGCAATGCGCGAATTCTTCAGGGCTATCGCGAAGACTACCGATCGGCCCGATCAATGGGCGCAGCGAGAAAAATTCTGGATGGCCTATCTCGACGATGGCCTTGTCAGTGATGCGTGGCCTGCCTTGGGTGTCCGGGCCCGCAACCAGATCGAGTATCTCATCAAACAAAGCGGCGAACGCCCGGAATTTGGAATCATTCGCGGCGGTCCCGCCTCCTCCTCTTCGATCATCATGCAGATTGGCGATCTCAGGATTTCCGAGTGGAGTGACAACGGCTCATGCCGCTTTTGGAGTGATAGCGATCCGAATGCCCCGAAGCTTTACGCCAAAATATACGACGGCGGCAAACTGCGGACCACGGCAGGTCGGACGGACTTCGAGTATGAATCTCACGTTCCTGCAAGCCCGGGTTGGGAAGGCAAGTTTGCGGGCATAATTCATCGCCGGACATCAATCTTGCACCCGCGGTTTGGGAAAGGTCGTGGGCGGAACTGGAACGATCGATGGTAAGCACCAAATTCGTCGCAACCCAGCAGAGCGATGGCCACGAGGCGATCACACTGTTGCGTGAGAAACCGGGCGGGCTGTTCAAGCGGGCTTCAAGCGAAACGGTGCCAGTCTCGGAATGGCCCAAGGTCGCTCCCGAAGCAGGGCAAGCGGCCTTGGCGCTCGCACGCTCGTTCGATCAGGAAGGGCAAATTCTTGAAGAGGACGGAGGGGTTATCCTTCCCCCTCACATTGCAGCTCAACTCGACGAGGCCGATGCCTTTGCCCTCGGCCTGCCGCCTGCCACGCCTCTGACACTACAGCTGAACTCGAGCGGATCGCTTGCCGAAGGAACCATCACGGTCAATCCGAAGTGGATTCGCCGCGGGGGCGCGCCCGTTCGGGCTGATATTCTTGGCATTCGTGTACGAGAGGGTGGACGTGTCAGCCGCATTCCCGAGCCGGTGTTTTCCGTCTTCCAAGCTGCACAAGCTGTTAAGTCAGCAAGTGAGGCCGACGAACGAAGAGCAGCCTTTGCCGAGCTTCGTGAACTGCTGGGCGACAAGCTGGGGGCTGGGATCGAAGCCGACGGGTTTCTAGAACGCATTCGCATAGCCTACGCTGCGAACTTCTCGCTGAATGCAAAGACCGATCACGGTCGCTTTGACTTTGACCCCGTTCTCTTTTCAAGGCACGTGGGCGAGACCGCCGAGGGCGACCTCGTC
Source organism: Sphingobium sp. CCH11-B1 (assembly GCF_001556865.1). Classification (GTDB taxonomy): domain Bacteria; phylum Pseudomonadota; class Alphaproteobacteria; order Sphingomonadales; family Sphingomonadaceae; genus Sphingobium. Next base: position 13,914 of record NZ_LSJY01000077.1, read on the forward strand.
GATGAGCATGAAGCATCCCTGCTGACCCCGCAGGATGCCGTGCACTTCCAACGCAGATTTCGGAGCCAGGAAGGGGGACGGCGCAGTTATCTCCTTTCCGACGGAACGCTACTGTTTCTCGACCCCCTGCTGGGTAAAGCGCTCGATATCGTCCGTGCCAAGCAGGGCGGCAGCTCGCAGGAAAAACGGGAGTTCCTACGCTCTCCGCAGCGGGTATTGCGCGAAGAGCTCCAACTCGATGCTACCGGCGACGACGCAGCAGCGGACCGCCTCTTCATCGAGACGCAACAGTTTTCGGAGCGTGTCAGCGGGATCGAGGTCTGGCAAAAACCGGTCCTGCCTTGGATCAAGCCGAAGCCCAACAGCTGGCTGCCCGAAAGCTTCGGACTGAGGATTGGTGACCCTCCCGATGCACGGCACATTGCCTTGGCTCCCGGCGACGCTGAGGTTCTCGCCGGCGACCTTGAGACTGCGATCAAGGCGGGAGACGAAACCGTCGCCTGGCGCGACGAGAGCATTCCCGCCACCCCGGCCACCCTTCAGGCAACGCGAGGTATTGCCGATCTTGAGCGACAGATCGCAGCAGAAGCAGGAGACCCGGCGCAATCTGAGCATGAGCGTGAATCGGTCGACATCTTTTTTCTCCAGGTCGGGGAGAATTTCGAGCAACTCGATTATGCACGTTTACCTCGGCCGAAGTCCGCACCGGAGCCATTTCAGGTTCCTGCCTTTCCGCAAGGCCTGAAGTCCGAGCCAAAGCCTCACCAATGCGACGCTTTTGCCTGGCTGACTGAAGCATGGGAACGCAGGATGCCTGGCGTCCTGCTCGCTGACGATATGGGCCTGGGCAAGACATTCCAGGCACTCATGTTCCTGCTATGGCGGCGGTCTAACTCGGCCCACCCCAAACCAGTGCTGATCGTTGCACCAACTGGCCTGCTGAAGAACTGGCAAGCAGAACTGGCTCAACACGTAGAGGCTGGCCTCATCGGCCCTGTGATTGAAGCCTTTGGAACAAACTTGCGCAGCTATCGGCTAGAGGCCGGAAGCGACATTCGTGGCGGTACTTCACGGCTCGATTCCGGCGAGTGGGAAGACGCAGGGATCGTTCTCACGACTTACGAAACGATGCGCGATTATCATATGAGCTTCGCGCGCACTCCGTTTGACGCGATCGTATACGACGAAATCCAGAAGCTTAAGAACCCGGCTAGCCAAATGACCCGGGCAGCCAAGGCGCTCAATGGCCGCCTGCAAATTGCTATGACCGGCACACCAGTCGAGAACCGGCTTCAGGATCTCTGGTCGATTGCCGATACGGTTTACCCAGGCTTCCTCGGATCGAGCCGGGAATTCGAAAGCAGCTACCCAGCGAACGATCTGACGGGCCTTGAAGACCTCCAGCGGCGGTTGGTCGAGCGGGATGACGAGCTGCCTCCGTTCATGCTCAGGCGCATGAAGGACGAAATCCTCACCGGTCTGCCGGAAAAGACGGCGCGCAAATACGCGGTGGAGATGCCGCCTGCCCAAGCGCAGGCCTATGACCTGGTACTCGCAAGAGCTCGCGCGTTACGTGAAAGCGGCGAGCAGGGCGCGATGCTCAAAGTGCTGCACATGCTGCGCGGGACATCGCTCCACCCTTCGGTGCCGCGAGGCGTCACCGATATCAACGCCTACGTTGCCCAGTCGGCGCGCCTGAAGAAGACGTTTGAGATTCTCGAGGAGGTTAAGCAGCGCGGCGAGAAGGCACTGCTGTTTTGCGAAGATCTCGAGATGCAGGCGTTTTTGGCCATGGCCATCCAGGAGCGCTTCGATCTCAAGCACAGGCCGATGTGCATCAGCGGCAAAGTGGCTGGCCATAAGCGCCAGGAGATGGTGAACGCATTCCAGAGTTCGCCATCTGCCTTTGACGTCCTCATCCTGTCTCCCAAGGCAGGGGGCGTTGGGCTCACGATTACTGCCGCTAATAACGTGATCCACCTCTCACGCTGGTGGAACCCAGCTGTCGAGGATCAGGCTACCGACCGCGCCTACCGGATCGGCCAGACACGACCGGTCACGATACACATTCCGATGGCTATCCATCCGGATGAGGCGATCGGTCCTTCGAGCTTCGACCAACGTCTCGATGCGCTGATGGAGCGCAAGCGCTCATTGAGTCGTGGCCTGCTCATGCCGCCCGAGAGCGAGCGGGATGTTGAGGACTTGCTTGCTGACGTGCTCGATGGGAAGCGGGCCGAGCAGCAGGATCAATCTGTTACCCCCCCTGAAACGGAGCCCCAATCCACCCAGGAGCGGCCCAGTTACAGCATTGAGCGACCCGCTCCGACAGAGCCGCAGGTTAGTGATGAATGGCTCAATGTCTCAGCAAGCGAGTCCTCGCCGCCCGGCCCTGAGGTTACGGCGACTTCCAGTCCGACAGAGGACGAAAGCACGCGATCAACGGGTAAACCCGAAGTGGTCGCGGCAGCGAAGTTGGACAGGCAGTCGGGTCGGCGCCCCATTCTCTCCTTACGAACACCTGTTGAAGCGGCAGAAGCGCGGGCTTCCTACGTTCAGCGGGTGGTCTTCGAACAACATGGGCAGCGAGACTGGACCATCTTTGAGCAATACGCCCGCGATGCGAATATCGCATTGCTTGAAATCCAGGACCCCTACTGCTGCGCTGATGGGCAAGCGCGGGGGCGGCTCGTCAATTTCATCAGTCGCTTTGGTCAGCTCGCTTCACAAATCGCAGCCGTCCATGTTGTGACCTTCGATGCGGACTCGGTTCAGACGCGGGAACCGGAAAGCACAAACGATCAGCGAAGAGACCTCGAAGAACGGTGGAACCGCATGCTGGCATCTGTGCAGTTGCACCTGGCGCAAAAGTCACGCCGATCCGTCGGAGACCTGCATGATCGTTTCGTCAAAGCCCGACTCGCTGACGGGGACTCTGTCATCTGGGATTTGGGCCGAGGTATCGACGGGGTCATGAGCGCCCGCTGGTCCTGTGTAGTCAATGCTTTCTACGATAGAGCTTCGCCGAGTTCGACATTGATGCACTGAAAGTATCGTCTTCCATCGTTGATTATAAAGTAATGTTCATTGATGGTTAGCGCACGGCGGGTAACGCCCGTTACGGGCGGCAATGCAGTTACAGGGGGCGATTCAGCAATGCAGGAACGCGATTTCAAGGCTGAAATCGAGGCTGCACGCAACGACCCCGCTCGGCTGCGCACGCTTGCGGACGAAATTCAGGCGACAGGTGGTTCGCGTCTGCTTGTGATCCGGGCGATCCAGCGGGCCAGGGCTGCAGACACGGGTCCTCACCCATTGGGCAAAGCAAGCGCCGAACTGGGCTTGCCTCGGCCAACCGGTCTGCCGCTTTACCGCTACAAGCTTGCGTCCGGATTGTTCGAGCGCATGGAGAAGAAGCTATCATCCGGCCTCCCGTCTGATTGGCAACGTCTCTCGCTTGCACCTGCCTTTGTTCTGTGGGCCGCAGACTGGTTTCGGCGATCGTATCAGGGCGGTGTCCAACGCTGGTCTGACATTGAGGACGTTCTAGGGTTGCGGCTCTCGCAAGGCGAATGGCGTGATCTGGCCGATCACGGGTTTCGCGCCTGGGGCGTCGAACCGTTGATTACTGCCCATGGGAATCAGCGGCTCTCCAACCTGGCACGCCATGGTGGATTTCCGGCCGCCGCGATGGCGGGCGGAGCAAGCTGGCCAAGAAAGTTCCTCGAACGGGCTGTTGGCGAGCTTTTGGGCTCAGATGCGCAGGACATTGGCACCGCAGTTGCCACCTGCGAGCGCAACGAATACCTATTGCCGACAATCTGGCGCAGCCAGGAAATGCACGCGATCTGCGGCGAGCTGGCGCTCAAAATTGTGGAGTTGCGGGCCTTCGCTGATAAGGAGGTGCCCTCCGATGGTCGTCCTTACTCGGCGCGCCTGGACCAGGCCTACGAGGACTGGCGCGATGAATTGCCGATGACCCTGGACGGGGCGGCTGCGGGTCTGATCGATACGCTGCTGGAAGCAAAAAAACTCTCCAGCAGCGGCAGCATTCGCGTTGGCCGACTGATTTCCCAAAATGGCGAAGATTGGCTTGAGTGCCTCGATTTCCATCTCGAGGGACGATGGGACGATAAGGATCAGCTGCTCTCGCCCGGCAATCACTTTCGCGTATTCCTCCAGCCCTCCGATGGTCTGGCAGACCGCATCTCCGGCAGACTTGCTTACCTCGAGCACGACGACGCGAACCGCTGGATCGCAAGACCGATGCGGAGCGAAGCGGCAATCGAGTTTCCATTCGACCTTCCAGTTGCGGCCGAATTTCACGCGCGCGGAGATCGGCTGGCACGCAGCTTCATGCTGCCTGGAGGGAAGCCCGTGAGCGGTGGGCTGCGTGTATTTGAACAGCGCAGCACAAATGCCCAGCACACAGCCTTTGCGCTCATCGGCCAAGGCTCCGGCGCCTACAAAGCGGAGCCTGTTCTTATCGATGTTCCTCAGGACTGGTCAGTTCGAGGAAAAGACGGCAACGCCGAGATCGAGGTCGAAGATTTTGCCTTCGCTCCAGGGCGCTGTCTTTATCGATGTGCGGGCACAATCATAGCTCAGAAGAGCAACGGCGACAGCTTCCTTGTCCGAACCGGGCAAAGCGCGGATCGCAAAGATCGGCTCTCGATCGTGGCCAATACAGTTTCCGGGGTGCAGCCGCCTGACGGCGAACAGCTCTTCAAGCACCCGCTCCATGCGCAGGTGTCAGATGGTCTTTCACACCGGGTTGCATCCCGGGGAGAGGTTCGTTGGCGGATGGCGGGCCAACGTAGCTGGTTTGAAGACCTGGCCTCTGCAGGACCGGGGTTGTGTGAATTCGCTTGGCTCGATGGAACAACAGGCCATGTGCGCGATCGGCTAACAGCCTTCGTTCTGCCCGCTGACTTTGAGCTGACACAGCGGAGCAACGGGACCCATTCCGATATCGAGCTGAGCGGTTGGGATGGGGCAGCTGTGCTTGGCGACGAAGCACCGAGTTCGAAGCACAGCTGGCGGATCCGGATTGATCCACCTCGCCGGGCCTTGTTGACCTTACGACTGGCTGCCAGTCAAACTCCTGCGTTTGATCTTAAAGTTCCGCTCCAATCGAAGGAATGGCTCACAACCTGGGACGGAGATCTCCTCCCGCGCGACGCAGTTCTTGGCCTGGCCGATCTTCGTGACGCGGTGGCACGCGTCCCCTCGACTTCGATCTTGATGGGGGACGTTGCCCATCATGCTGACGCTGCATTGGAGGCCAACTGGCGAATTGACCGGGAACTTGGCCTGTCCGCATTGCGCACGGACATTGCAGCTCTCATGCGCCCCCTTGGCATCGACGCTCAGGTCAGGCTCGATTTTCATAACGGGAGCAATGACCACTGGTATGTAACGGAATTTGGTAACAGTCTCGAACGGGAGACAAGCGGAGGCTTGCGCCCGAAAACCGCGATAGTCGGTGAGGATGTTAGGGTATTTGGCCGCTCACTTGGGGCTCCCGAGAAAGAGCTCGAATTTGGCAGCTACGAAGGTCTGCAGAGTGGCCTTGGTGGCCAGCTCTTTCACTTGCCGCGTCTCAAAGGTGATTGGCTCGTCTATCTCCGCGAGGGCTCCCGTGTCCTCACTCGACCCAAATTTGTCTCAGGTGACCCGGATCCCGAAGTTCCGCAGCATCGGCTTGGCCGGGCCATGGCCCAGCCATTTCTCCAGGCGCAAGAGAACCTGCAGTCCCTCGTTACCGAAATAGCTCACGATCCGACGACGGCAGATGCCAGTCAGACGATCCAGGTCGTCATGCAGCTGGCCTTGTCGCTCAACGGTCTCCCACCACAGACATTCGAGATCTTCAGCAAGCTGGTACATGCCGGTGCACTTGCTCCCCTGCTGCTGTACCGCTGTGAAGAACAGCACCTGTCGACCATTCTCGAATTGTTCGACGGGCTTTGTTCGAGCTGGGTCCTTTTGCCTTACGGCGTATGGGATGCTGCTTTCCAGGCCCAGGGACACTATCTCGTTACCCGGCTGGACGATCCCCAATGGGCGTTAACGAGGCTCACGGAGCGCCAGAATGAAATCGCAGCGCGCGCACCGCAGTTGGCCCCGCTGATTTGTCGCGATTTTTCGTCGGCGTCCTGGGAGGAAGTCCGCTGTCATTTCACCGACCATACCAGCGAAGGCATCAGCACGGACGCTGGCGGTTTCAACCCATTCCGTCCCGCATTCCGCGAGTTGCTCCCAAAGGAAAATTTCCTCGAATCCCTCATGCGGGTCTTTGATGCGCCGTTTGTGGCAGCTTTGGCGGCTATGGGTCGGATCACGCTCGACAAGGGACAAATTCTCACGGTGAAAGACGTCGAGCGACGTCATCCTGCATACTTTGCCAAGGCCTACGGCTACGCCCTAACGGAGCTCAAGAATGACCGCTGATGATGTGTCCCAGCCTACCCGTATGTCGCCGATGGATGTCCATCGGCGCTTGCAGGCTGGCCTCGCAGAAGCGGTCGTGTCTCGTGCTGGCATCAGGCATGAGGGCCTGAACGCTTTCCTCCGGCACAACCTCGCCAGCACCGATGCCTCCAAGGGTGCCTTGCTCTCGGAACAGCTCTTTCAGGCAGCACCCGGTTATGTTTCGTCGGGCAACCGCCCTGACGAACTCACTTCACTGCTTCATCCGCGCACGATCGACGCAATCACGAAAACGCCCGATGCGGAGTTGCGGTTCGATTATCCTGCCTACGCCCACCAGCTGAGGACCTGGGAGCTTCTTCGCAATGCAGACCCGCAATCTGTGTTGGTCTCTAGTGGGACAGGTTCTGGCAAAACCGAGTGCTTCCTCGTTCCGCTGCTTGATGATCTGGTCCGCGCATCTGAAGCAGAAGGTCAGCTGACCGGTGTGCGAGCCCTCATGCTGTATCCGCTCAATGCCCTGATCGCGAGCCAGGAAAAGCGTCTAACGGCCTGGACCAAACCGCTCACCGGTGATGTACGCTTCGCCCTCTACAACGGGCTGATGGGAACAGCGCGGAAATCAAACCGCGACAAAGCCGAGCACGATGTCCCGCATCAGGTTCTTTACCGCGAAACGCTCCGCGCGAACCCGCCACCCATCCTCGTCACGAACCAGACGATGCTGGAATACATGACGATCCGGCGTGAGGACCGTAAGATACTCGATGCGTCCAGGGGCAAGCTGCGCTGGATCGTGATCGACGAAGCGCATAGCTACATCGGTTCAGCCGCTGCGGAGCTGTCGTTGCTGCTTCGGCGCGTCATGAATGCGTTCGATGTGACGCCCGATCAGGTCCGATTTGTGGCAACGTCGGCCACCATAGGATCGGCAGATGACGCGGAGGCAGTCGCTTCACTGCAGCGCTTCCTCTCCGATATCGCTGGCGTCCCGCTTGAGCGCACGCATGTCGTAATCGGCAAGCCGCAACCGGTGGATCTTTCGAAGGTCCTGACTGCATCCGACGATCCCGCGGCCCGCGTGGTGGCCGAGATGCTCGAAAAGAAGCCGCAGACCATCTCATCTCTGTCATCCGTGACGACGTCTGCAGAGAAGGTCCTGCTCGACCTGTCTGCGCACAATGCCAAAGAGATCAGGCCGGTGCTGCCGATGCGCGCGCACAGCTTTACACGAGCCATTCCTGGCCTGTGGACCTGCATTAATCCGGGCTGCACCGGGGGCACACATCCGGACGGCTGGCCATTCGGCCAGGTCCTGTTTGATCAGAAGGACAGTTGCCCACACTGCCAGTCGCTGGTGTTCGAGATCCAGAGTTGCCCGGATTGTGGCGAGCCGTTCCTGCCTGCGGACGATCTGGGGGACAGGGTCTTGCCGCGGCGCAGCGATCAAGACACCGATGAGTTTCGCGAAAATAGTTATCGCGATCGTGACCATGACGAAGACGACGAGGAAGAGCGGCAGACGGAGGGCATCGGGCATCCGCGCCTGATCGCTATCAACGCGCAATCCCAGTCGACGCCTGTTGGATTTGACGTCATCAGTGGCGAATTGACCGACAACACGAGCCAATTCTCGCTGACGCAGTTGAACGAGGGGCGTTGCCCGGCCTGCCTCAGCAACAAGCGCCATGGACGGCCCGCGATGCTGTCATTCCGTTTCGGCACACCGTTCCTGACCCAGAATGCGGCGCCCATCCTCCTGGAGGGGGTGTCACCGCACCAGGCAGAGCATGCTTTGCCTTTCGATGGTCGTCAGCTGATCAGCTTCTCCGATAGCCGACAGGGCACGGCCCGGTTTGCCGCCAACATCGAGACCAACGGCGAGCGCGGATTTGTACGCGGGTTCATCTACCATGCGGTGCAGAAGGCGGCTCAAGGCAGCGACCTGCCCGAGGAGAAACGGCAGGAGCTAATCCAGAAGCGCGCCAAGCTCGCGAGCTTGGTAGATGAAATGCCATCGTTCAAAGACGACATCGCAAAAATTGATGCCGAACTTAACGGTGGCGGCGCGGCCGGCATTGCGTGGAAGGACCTGATATCGGCTCTGGCCTCCGAGCCGACCATCGGCATGATGGCCAAGGTCTGGGACCTTGATCGCAGCGAGCGCTATCATGACAATCGTGAAGCGCTGGCCCGCTTCATGCTACTCCGTGAACTTGCCCGCCGACCACGCAACGCCAATGCCATGGAAACGCTGGGCCTTGCACGCCTGCGCTTCCCGGACATCGAACGGATCGGCAAGGAAAAGCTGCCCGAGGCTGTTGCTGCAAAAGGGTATGGGATCGAGGACTGGCACGACTTCCTCTACTTCATGGTCGACTATTTGCGAGGTCAGTTCGCGCTGGACGTCGATGACGCGGACGCTCGTTGGATGCCCGGTAGGGCCCGGCCGAGGAACGTCATTGGTCCCGACCAGCCGCCCGGAGCGAAGCGAGATCTCATTTGGCCCTCGGTCAATTCCAAAGGCCGCCAACCAGACTCCGTTCTCCTTTTGGCTACGGCCCTCAACCTTGACCTATCCGCAGCCCGGGATCGCCACGAAATCAATCAACTCCTTCGCACAGCTTGGGAGCACATGACGCCGCTTATCTCCGGTGTCGGCGGGACATTCAGCTTGCGCCTGGAGAAGACTGCAGAGATCGAGGCCGTGACCAAAGCCTGGCAATGCCCGCTTACGCGGCGAGTGTTGCCCCGGCTCGTGTTCGGCCGTTCGCCAAACCTAGTCACGACTGGAACTGGCCGTTTCGACGGCAAAATGGTGACGGCAGTTGAACTCCCGAAGCTGCCGCATACCCGTCCGCTCAATGTCGAAGCCAAGGAAAGTCTTGCCGACTGGCTGGCTGAAAACGAAATGGTGCGGTCTCTTCGCAGCCAGCGTCTATGGACCGATATTCACGACCAGGCGGCGCGAGCGACGCCCTATCTGCGCGCCGAAGAACATAGCGCGCAGCAGCCTCCGCACCGGCTGCGGGATTTCGAGGAGCAGTTCAAGCAAGGCGACATCAACCTCCTTGCCTGTTCGACAACGATGGAAATGGGCGTCGATATTGGCTCGATTGAGGCGGTCCTGATGACCAATGTTCCGCCCTCGATTGCCAATTACAATCAACGCGCCGGGCGAGCCGGTCGACGGGGCCAAGGGTTTTCGGCGAGCCTGACGATTGCACGCAACACCCCGCTCGATCTGGAAACCTTCTCCGATCCTGCGGGCTACCTAAGCCGCAAGCTCGCTTCTCCCCGCGTGTCTCTAGATTCCGACCGTATCGCCCAGCGCCACGCGAACGCCTATCTGCTCGCCCAATGGTTCCGGGAGGTAGACGGCGAGTTCGCGCGGACCAAGACGGGCGATTTCTTCGGCTGCAGGGCCGATCTTCGACCCTTCGAAGGGCTGCCGCCCGTGGGGGCCTTCTGTGAATGGGTCCGACTGCCGACTACCGCTGCGACGACGGACGCTGGCCTTGGACGCTTGCTGAAGGGCACGGGTCTCGAATTCGACACTGAGATTCGAGAGCACACGGCCGTGATGTTCGAACAGGAAACTGCAAACTTCCAACGGACCTGGCAGCGCATGAAGGACGATGCCGATGCGCTTGATGGGCCAGCAAAGAAGGCAATCGAGTTCCAGGCTCGGCGCTTGTGCAAAGAGTTCCTGCTCAAAGAGCTGGCCAACCGCTCCCTGATCCCGGGAAGTGGGTTCCCTACAGCCGTTGTCCCCTTCGATACCTTGTGTGCAGAAACCCAGAAGGCGCAGGAGCGTCTTCGCTCCGACGAGGAGGGAACCCGGGATCGGCGCTATGAATGCCCGACTCGCAATGCTGACATTGCCATCCGAGAATATGCTCCGGGTGCTGAGGTTGTGGTTGATGGCCTCGTCTGGAAGTCGGCCGGCGTAACGCTCAATTGGTTGAGCCCGATTGATAGCGGGCAGCGCGAGCCACAGAACTTGCGCTGGGCCTGGTGGTGCGATCAATGCGGCGGGGCCGGTTCCGATCACCAAATGCCCGAGCGTTGCAATCATTGCGGCGATTCGAGCGTCAAAACGGAACAATTCCTCGAGCCGGCTGGCTTCAGGGTCGATTGGAACGCGCAGCCCCATGCGGACACCGATCAGGCTGTCTACATCGAGCCCAAGTCACCAAAGGTCAGCGTGGGCGACGCCTTGTGGCAACCCTTGCTGCAGCCAACCAGCGGTCGCATCCGTGCTTCGCACGATGGCTACATCTACCACCATTCGCGCGGCCCTAACGACAAGGGCTACGAGATTTGCCTCGAGTGCGGACGAGCCGGCGAAGCCGGCGCAGACGCGCTTAAGGATCACTGGCCGCTTACGCCACGCGACAAGAAGGCGATTGATCGTTGTCCGGGCAACGATCAAGGGTACGCGATCACGCGTGCCCTGGCTTTGGGGCACGAGGTTCTGACCGACGTGGTCGAAGTCCAGTTGCCGGGGCTCGAAACCGACGGCGCAGCTTGGGCACTCGGTGCCGCTCTGCGTGAAAGTCTCGCCCGCTGGCTTGGCATTGAGCCACGCGAGCTGGGAATTTCAGTTGCGGGAAGAGATGGCCAGTTGGGCCGCAAGACGCCTTCGGTTTACCTGTTTGACGAAGCCTCTGGCGGTGCCGGATATGCGCCGAGGTTACTAGACGACATCTATCATGTGTTTGAACGGGCTTCTCATGTTCTCGATTGTCCCAAGGAATGCGAAATGGGGTGCTCGGCCTGTGTGCTGGCCGCAGATCTCTACAAACAGCAAGGCCGTCTGGACCGTAAAGCGGCGTTGATCGCTGTTCGTGCCTTCCTCGACGCGAATGCCGAGTTGCCCGAGGAGGACCGGGCGGTTGCGGACGCGAAAGCTGTCAATGATACCGCAAACACAATTTTGCTGCGTGCCCGTAGCGGGGATCGCGTAACGGTATTCCTGCCTGACGCCTTCGACCTTGCCGAACTGTCGTCAATCAAAATGCGATCGTTTTTCTCGTCTGCCTCAGCCCGCGGCGTCCCGGTGACGCTGGTTCTGTCCCGCAAGTCATTCGATAACCTGGCTGAAGTGGAGCGGCGGTTCTTGCGCGACACGGCGGTACGCAACGACTTACGGCTTGCACTGGGCGAAGCTGCAGGAGGCCGTTTCGGCAACCATCGTATCGCTGAACTGGTCTCCCAGGACAGCGCCAAAGGCTTCTATTCACGCGACGAGAATGCAGCGCAGCCCGGCGAGCGGTGGGGCGTTGGAGAAGCCCATGCTGTCGTTGCCGGCAGCGTCATTCCGCCGACGCCCTTCACTCAGATCGCTGC